>JAFXUD010000013.1 GCA_017535315.1 Victivallales bacterium
ATGTTTATGTTCAGTTTGCTTGCAGCCTCAAGGATGGTTGAGCCGGCAGGCACGGAAACCATTTTACCGTTGATTGTAATCGTTACGTCACTCATTGTCTCACCCATCACTCTTTAATGATTGCTTTCTTCGGGCAGCCGTCCATGCAGGCGCCGCACTTAATGCACTTGCTGCTGTCAATGGTGTGCTTCTGCTTCAGTTCGCCAGTGATGGCGCCGACGGGGCAGTTCCTCTTGCACTTTGTGCATCCGATACAGGCGTCGGTGATGACCAGCCTGTAGAGCTTCTGGCAGGTGCCAGAGGGGCACTTCTTGTCACGCACGTGGGCGATGTATTCGTCCTTGAAGTAGCGCAGGGTGCTGAGGATGGGGTTGGGGGCCGTCTGCCCCAGACCGCAGAGGGCGGTATCCTTGATGGTGTTGGCCAACTTCTCCAGCTCGACCAGCATCTTCTCGTCGCCTTCGCCGTCGCAGATCTTCTCGAGCATTTCGAGCATGCGGCGTGTGCCGATACGGCAGGGTGTGCATTTGCCGCAGGATTCGTCCTTGGTAAAACCAAGGTAGAACTTCGCCATGGCGGGCATGCAGTCCTTGTCGGAGAGGACGATCATACCGCCAGACCCCATCATGGAGCCGATCTTGCCGAGGTTGCCGTAGTCAATCGGGGTATCCAGATTCTCTTTGGTGATGCAGCCGCCCGAGGGACCGCCCGTCTGAACAGCCTTGAACTCGCGTCCGCCGCTGATGCCGCCGCCGATGTCGTAGATGATTTCGCGGAGGGTGGTGCCCATCGGGACCTCCACCAGACCGACGTTGTTGATCTGGCCAGCCAGCGCGAAGACCTTGGTACCCGCGTTGCCGCTGATGGTCTTCTTGAAGTTGCCGTTCTCGTCCAGTTCAGGCTGCCAGTTGCCGATCTTGGCGTACCACTTGGCACCATTGAGGATGATGACGGGGACGGATGCGTAGGTCTCGACGTTGTTGACGTTGGTGGAGCATCCCCAGTAGCCGCCGCCGACATTTGCAGGGAACGGGGGCTTCGTGGTGGGCTCGCCGCGCATGCCTTCCATCGAGTGGATTAGAGCCGTTTCCTCGCCGCAGACGAAGGCGCCAGCGCCGAGCTTGATGTCGATGTCGAAGGAGAAGTTGCTACCCATGATGTTGTTGCCCAGGAGGCCACACTCGCGCGCCTCGTCAATGGCAATCTGCAGACGGGAGACCGCCAGCGGATATTCCGCGCGGATATAGACCAGGCCGCGCTGTGCGCCAATGGCGTATGCGCCGATGGCCATGGCCTCGATGATGCTGTTCGGGTCGCCTTCCATGATGGAGCGGTCCATGAACGCGCCAGGGTCGCCTTCGTCCGCGTTGCAGACGATGTACTTCTCATCGGCCTGGACGCCCGCCGCAATCTTCCATTTCAAGCCAGTGGGGAAGCCCGCGCCGCCGCGTCCGCAGAGACCCGAGTTCAGCACTTCCTGCACGACTTCCATCGGCTTCATCTCGAACAGGCACTTCGCCAAAGCCTGGTAGCCTTTTGCGGCGATGTACTCGGAGATGTCCTCGGGGTTGATAAGGCCGCAGTTGCGCAGCGCAATGCGCTGCTGCTTCGCGTAGAACGACATCTTCGCGTAGTCGTGAATGCGCTCCTTCAGCATGGGCTCGACATAGAGCAGACGCTCTACCAACTCCTTGCCGATGACGTGCTTCTCGACGATTTCCGCCGCGTCTTCAGGTTGAACCTGAACGTAGAAGACGTTGTCAGGCATGATCTTGACGATAGGTCCCTGCGCGCAGAAGCCGAAGCACCCCGTCTGGATGACGCGCACGTCGTTCTCAAGCCCTTTCTCCTTGATGAGGTTGCGGAGATTATCGATCAGGACATTGGAGCTGGATGCGTGGCAGCCAGTACCGCCGCAGCACAGAATGTCCTTTTTCGCGGATTGCAGATTGCCCTCTTTGACATAGCGCAGGGCAAGCTGGTTCTTGCTGTCGTTATAGGCAGCGATAAGCGCTTCTTTTGAAGTAATCTTATTCATTATTCTCAACCCTTTGCCTTGTATTCGTTGACGATTTGAACCGCTTTGGCGGGTGTGACCTTGCCATAGACCTTGCCATTGACCACCATGACGGGCGCCAGCCCGCACGCGCCGACGCAACGCAGCGCGGAGATGGAGAAGAGCCCGTCCGCCGTCGGAGTCGTGTCCGCCTTGATGCCCAGGACACGCTCAATCTCCGACAAGACCTTTTCGGAACCCTTTACATAGCAGGCCGTTCCAAGGCAGACGTTGATGCAGTACTTGCCCTTTGGCTCGGTCGTAAAATAGTTATAGAAACTGACGACGCCTGACACGGCAGCTTCGGAGAGGAACAGTTTCTTGGCAACAAATGCCTGCACCTCCCGCGGCAGATACCCGAAAATGTCCTGCGCGCGGTGAAGCACCTGAATCAGATAACCGCGGCGACGTTCATTGTCCTTGTCAATGCCAAGACTCCCGATGAAGGCGTCCAGCTCGGCAAATTTGGCCTTCGCACCTTCAGACAACTTGCATTCACACATGTTTTTTTCCTGAATGTTTGAGTGTTTGATGTTTAGGCAGTACTGCTTTCTGCAGCCAAAAGAGATTCCAGGCGGAACCTCCCATTTACGACCCTGCATTACGCGGTTTAACACCGCTCTAATAAGATAATATCCGAAGCCGCATTTTGCAACTCCATCCAAGCAAAATTGTTTGAAAGAGTGGCTAGTGATTAGTGGCTAGTGATTAGTGGCTAGTGATTAGTGATTAGTGGTTAGTGTTTTTTAGTGGCTTGTGGCTGCTGTTTACTAACCACTAACCACTAACCACTAACCACTAACCACTAAACACTAAACACTAACAACTTATTTACCACACGGGGTAGAGGTGATGCACGCGCTTGCGGTATTTGTCATGGATGGGCTTGTTGTGCTCGTCGCAGCCTGGGATATTGTTGGAGACCCAGATTTCGGGCGTGCCGCCCTTCTCCTTGATGAGGCGGATGGTCTCCGCCATCATCAGGTTGAGCGTGAAGCAGGTCAGCGTGGTTGCGGTAGGCGCGATCTCCTCCTCCATGCCATCAACCTTGAGGATGGCGTCGGGGTATGGCACGTGGTTGTCAATGGCGATGTCCGCCAGCTCGTTGATGTTCTTCTTGCTCGGGTGGCGCCAGATGAAGTCCTTCGGCACCTTCTGCGCGAACTTGTGCGCGTTCACGGTGATGAGCCTGGTGCCGCGCTTCTGCGCCTCCAAGGCCACATCGACGGAGCAGATGTTCAGACCGTAGAAGTTCACGAGAATGAGCACGTCGTCCTTATAGACGTCGTAGAAGTTGAGGATGTAGGGAGCCAACCCAACGACCTTTGCGGTGGTCGGCAGTGCGGAGACGATGTTGGTGCCCGCAGGGAACATGCCGTTGACGCAGGCCAGTCCGCCCGCGCGCCAGAAGATCTCCATGGCGGCGATGGCAGAGTGGCCACCCGCACCGAAGATGTTGATGAGTCGTCCCTCCATCACCTTGTCGGAAAGCAAATCCGCCGCCTTAAGGATGTTCTCCTCCTCGTCCTTGGCAATCTCCTGAAGAAGGGCTGTCAATTTGGTCGTGTACTCGCTGATAAGTCTTGTCATTGTCGTTTCCTTTTTTAAGGTTGAATATGTAAAAAAACAGAAAAGAGCTATCGTTGCGTCATGGCATGGCAACAACATTGGGGTGGGGTTGGTTTTACGACGGCGTGGTCGCCGTCGCCACCCCCGCGTCGGTTGTAGCCCAGTGCCGTGGCATGGCAACAACATTGGGGTGGGGCTGGTTTTACGACGGCGTGGCCGCCGTCGCCACCCCCGCGTCGGTTGTAGCCCAGTGCCGTGGCATGGCAACAACATTGGGGTGGGGCTGGTTTTACGACGGCGTGGCCGCCGTCGCCACCCCCGCGTCGGGGGGGTCGGGGGGCTCCCCCGTCGTTCGTAGTCCCTAGTCCCCCACGGCGAAGGTCACCACGGAATTCCAGAGATTCTTGTTGTTGCCAAAGCCGACAAAGCGAATCTGTCGTGCAGAAACTGGGCTAAACGCGAAGGTTTCCAGGGCGTCGGTCTTCCCGTCGCTCTCCCCCTTGAAGACGCGCGTCACCTTGCCGTTGGCATCGATGGCCTCGATGGCAAAGCTGGCAACGCGCGTGTTTCCGCGCAGGAAGTGGATGCGCACCTTATCGACAGGCATCTCCTCCTTGAGCGTGACGGTGAAAGTGGCCTCCTTGCCGAAACCATCCCAGTAGCCACGCTTGTCAGGACCGTTCCGCAGCATCTCGGAAAGTTTGGCAAAGTCTGGATTCGTGGAAGATTCCACCCAGACAACCTTGTTGTCAAAGCCCCCACTCTGAACAAAGAGCACGGATTCGGCGACCGTGTCCTGCTTTAGGGCACGCCGCAGAATGCATGCCATGACAGGGGCTGTGAGATACCATTTGCCATCCACGACCTTCGGCTTGTCGGAAAGTACAAGCGACATTCCATTCAGGTGGAAATCGCCAGCCCCCGCCGTGAAAACCGCCTTTCCGTTGCCAATGTTCAACGTCGTGGCGTCGGCGGAGTAGTTCAAGCGCACGGCTTCCAGCAAGGGGCGTACGGGAACATAATACTTGTCCTTCTCCACAAGAGAGGAGACCCCTTCCAGTTGTGAACCATCCAGATAGACACCTCGGAAGGGTATCTTGTTGATGTCAGGAGCCTCCAGCGACTTGTAATCAGGCAACGGCTTTGCGGCGGCCTTGCCAGGCGTGAGCACATAGCGTCCAGGCTTGCCCACGAAGAAGAGCGTGTTGCGCCCCTCCTCGACAGTGGCAACGGCACTGAATCCAGCTCCCTGGATGCTCCAGTCCCCCGCCGCCAGTCCCGCCGCCAGCACGCGGCACTCCGCCACCTGCTCCTTCACCGTGAACTCGCACGGTGTCTCGATGGGCTTGTCGCCAGAGGCGAGAAGCAGGGTCGTCTCCTTGAAGGAAAGCTGATAGGCATTCGGCAGCTCGGCAAAGGCAACGGGCAGCTTTTCGGCCTTTCCGTCCGCCACCTGCATCACCGTCAGGAAGCGGTCGCGTCCCGCCACCTTCTTTGGCGAGAACATCACGCGCGTGCCGTTGGGTTCGGGGCGTTGCGGATAAGGCGGCTTCACCTTGAAGCCGAAGATATCGTTCAGTTTTTCGCCGTTGCGGACATCCATCTCGAATTCCGATGGCACAAGCATGTCCATGAACATCTTGCCCTGCCTGCCATTGTCCTCGCTGTGGAGTACCAGTCCCTTGGAAACCACATCAGGTGCCTTCAAACTGCAAATCTGCCAGTACTTCTTGAAGGCGGGGTCTGCCGCCTCCACATCGTCGGCGATGACAATCAGCGCGGGCGTCTGCGCATCCCCCAGATTGAAGAAGCAGAAGCGGCGGGTGAAGTGCTTGATCTTCTCCGAATAGGCCTCCGTCAAATCCGCCACATAGTAGCTGAAGAGCGGACGCATCGGCGAGGGTCCGAAGCTGCACGAGAGCTTTTTGCCGTAATGGTATGTCGGGTCGCTTTGCGCCATCTCAGGTGAAGTTGGATGCCTTTGGAGAAAGCGAGAGCCGCCGTCATTGCCCGCCATGTTCAAAAACACCTCGTTCGGGTCGCGCACCAGCATCATCGACTTGGCAATGGAACGCTTGTTGAAGTTCATATCATACGGAGTGCCATAGAAGCCGTACTGGTCAAGCTTCGCCACAAGCCACCCGCGGTAGAAAACCTGGAAGGAGCCCGCATCCGCATGCTGGTGGTTGCCGAAGTGGAAGCCACCGCCCTTGATTTCCGCAACCACGTCATCGGAGAGCTTGCCAAGGTTCCAGCCCGTACGCGCAACCATGCTGCTCAGAATCGGTCCGAAGTCCTGCGTCCATGGCAGCGAGTCCAAACTCATATCTGGCTTGATCTCGGGCCTGTTCAGCAACAGGAAATAGATGTGCTCGTTCGTGGAAAGCCCCTTCTGGCGGATGAATTCGCCTTTGACAAGCGCAGCCCCGCTGTAACTGAAGTTGAAGAGGTTGGTGAGCGCCATCGCCGCCGGTGATTTGATGACAGGCGTTGGCAATGCTGAGTAGCTGAAGTTGAAGAGGTTGGTGAGCGCCATTGGCCAGTAGTCACCATTGCAGACGCCGTCGCCATCCCGCAGCATGGTACCGTTAGGAGCTCTCATATACAACCAGTATAGCGGAACGTTCTTGATATTGGGATCGAAGACCTCGCGCCCCAGCATCCGCTTGAAAAGCGTGGCGGCATGCATGTCGCACTGGAAGCGGAAGGAACTGTAGCTGATGCCCTGGTTGTGGCGTGGAGACTGATACTCCCAGGCACGCATCGGTACCAGTTGCTCCAGCACCTTGTAAGCGCAGTACTTGTAGGGTTCGGAATCCTGGTCGTAGATGGCAATGGACATGGAAAGCAGGTCGCGGTTGACCTGACGCTCGTTGCCGTGCCCGTTGATAATGCTCTGCCCGAATGGCGGCCACCCGCACTCCATGTCACGACGCAGGCGCCTGAAATGCTGCAGTATGGTCTCGCGCTGCTCGTCGGTCATCAGATCGAAACACCAGTCGTAGGTGCAGGAGGTGACATAGATGGCCCGCCCCATTTCACGGGTGATGTCAAGAATATTGCCGAACTCGACGTGTGAGATGTAATCGACGGCCAGCTTCAGCGCCTCCATTCCAATGGTCTTGTCGCCCGTCATCAGATAGTAGAAGGCCTTGTTCTGGATGCCGACCTCCAAGGCCGCGTTGAAGGAAATCTCCTCGTCTGGATTGAACTTGAACTCCAGCGGCGCCAGTGCGCTCAGTTTCACAGCCTCCCAGTGGGGCCGATTCTCCTCTGTCTCCAGATTCTGGCGGATGGTGGGCAGCAAATCGGGCGTGACCCAAAGGCGCGGATGGACTGGCGGCGGCACAACAGCTGGGCTGTACGCCTCCGCTTCAGGCGGCACCTTGACTGGCGTATAGGGGGATACAATTATCCTGTGCAGCTTCAGATGTTCAGGCAGCCAGAACTTGATCTCCTGCTCCCCTTCTGCCAGCTCGAACTTCCCCAGTGTCTGCCCGTTAAGCTGTGGTCTTCCCCAAGGCACAAAGACCACGCGCTCCGTGGGACGATTCGTCCCAATCTGGATGCGTGCGAACATGGAGCCGAACTTAGAGTGGGTGTTCTCCATGATTTTCGCACCTTCCTCATCGACGGAGGCCTCCGTGCGCAGGACATACAGACCAGCCGTCGGTGCAATCACCTTGAATGTCACATCGGGGGCCGCCGCCTTGTTCTTCACGTTGCTGTTTCCCGTGATGATGACCGCCCTGCCGTCATCCGTCTTTTCCGCCTTTGTCACAACAGTTGTCTTTGGGTTCAGTTCGGCGGCTGCTGCCTTGAAGACGGTATTGCCGTCAATCATTTTAGTCGCGGTAGTCAGCTCCTTGAGTTCCGTATTAGAAGATTCCATCTTGATGTTCCTTATTTCGATCTTACCTGTCTCTTTCTTGCCCGAGTAAACATAAAGCCTGACCACTTTGCATTCATCAGGCACCTGCATCACAATCGAATAGAGCTGGAATACGCGGGTGAGCCGCTGGAACTGCGTGGAAAGCCGCTGCTCCTTTTGCTTCCTTGCCGTCAACTGTATGCGGCAAAAGGATTTGACTGTCTCCCCCTCCGCCTGACGCACTTCTGCGCTGGCGCGAAGCCACTCGCCAGGCTTCACAGCAAAGTCACGGTAGAAGCCTATTTCGCCAGGCCCCTCATCGACCAGAGTGATGCACCCATCCCCCGCAAGGATTTTCCCAGAGCTGCCATCCACGACTTGCTGATAGTGGCTCCAGCCAACAGGAGTATTCTTCTCCACGCCAGCCGCCATGGGGTCATACAACAATACCTCGGCCCCCAACATGCTGACGGCAGTTACAAATGGCAGAAGCAAATGTAATTTCATGAATACCTCCTCATGCAAATATTCCAATACTGCCCAGTTCCGCCTTTCTGGCGAAGCCAGCCTCGCGTGCCTCGGCTATGGCCTCGCCTGCGTTCAGCGGCAAAGCAGCATATACGGGAATCTGGAAAGCCGCATGGTATTTCTCGACCGTGTATTTCAGCAGGGAAACGACATCCTTACGATTGACATACGGATGGTTGCGCCAGTTGAGGAAGGCAGCCGTCCACGAGGGATTGACGATAGCCGTTGCATAGCCGACGATAGCTCCTGCCGCGTTTTCCGCCACGGCAACCACGCCCTTCTTCTCCAGCACGCGGTTCAGGCTGGTCTGATAGTCGCTGTTCTGGTCACCAGCGAAGACGAAGGGCCGCGTGCGCTTCCACATCGCGTCGGTGTAAACCAGGCATTTGTCGCAGTCGAACTGGTCGCCGCAGTCTCCATCCCGCAGCTTAATGACGGTGCAATCCGCATAAAGCCTGTTCATCAGTTGTCGGCAAGAGCCCAGTTCAGGCTTGATGATTCCCATTGCATCGTTTTCCACATTGCCGTGAAGCACGTGAAACCCGAACTTTTCATAGACAGGGATGCGCCAGCCCGATGCATGGCAACAGAGCATCTGCGCAGGGCTTGCGTCAAAGTCCGCCTTGAAACACTCCAGCAGGAAGTTCAATAGCCCCCTTTGGCGGTGCGCGTAGTTGGTGAAGATATTGCCGTAGTTCCCGCGAAGGGTGCGCTTTGACCAGCCATACCATAAGCGAGCGGCAGGGACACCATCCACCTCGGCGATGAAAACGCGATCTTCGATGAACTGTTCGTGCCCTTCAATCATCGCGCGGTTGTAGTAGTGCTTCCATTCGGCGGAAACCTCGTACATGCCCCGAAGACCGTCCTCCTCGGGGGGGACTATCAGCACAACACGCGCCTTTTCCCCCGTCGCCAGTTTCTTTTCCGCGATGACAGATTTCATTTGGTCTCCTCCTTGAAATTGGCAGCCACATCCCCGCCCTCACCAAGATGGAAATACTCGTTGAAGTACTTCTCGCACTGAAGGGCGGTCAGGCCATTCTTGTAAAGGCTGAGATTCGGCGCGCCCACCTCGCGGACGTGGTCCATCATCGTGGTCTCCTTACGCAGAGCCTCCCCCTGGATGCGCCACTCGGTGGACAGCCGCCTGACCAAAGCCTCGTCCCCCTGGCGTTCCGCAAGACGCAGCTGAGTGAAGGTATAAAGGAAACAGACGATGTCAAGCGTGTATTGGAAGCGTCTGATGTCCATCCTGATGCGGCTGGAGGCTGCTTCGTCCCCAGCGACACTCTGCAACGCCTTATGAATCCTGAGACTGGCCTCGCCCAGGAGCCTGACAGTGGTTTCAAGGCTGACGGCAGGGCCGTTGTCCTTGTCAAATTCGAAATGGCCAGGAAGGAAAAGTTCCTCGCTGTTGGACAGCAACGTTCTAGTCAGGCCGTAGTTCAGGCAGCGGTGCTGTTCGTGGGAATAACTGTACGCCTGGTAGTGCTTCAGGCACTTGCAGTTGGCAGTCGCACGGCGCATTATATCATAGAACTCCACCATCTCATCGGCAGCGGCATGGTAGCGGCGACTACAGAAATCGCGGATGTCGAAGGGCTCGTCGCACAACGCAGCCGCAAAAGCGCAGTTGTTGACGGCCAGCTCACCCCATAATGCCGTGCTGACATGCATGTAGTCGATGCCATACGCGCCATGCGCGATGTAGTAGGGGATGTCATGCGCCATGCCCTTGTCCAGAATGGTGGCGATGGAGACCATCGTGGAAACGTTGTAGTATTCGCCAATAATCAGGCGGAATTTCCCCTGGTTGCTCCAGGCCAGCAGGCTTTTGTTCAAATTGTCATTGGCAAAGCAGGAGGCATCATCAATATCGTGGACATAGCACCGCTCGATGGGGAAAAACTGGATAAGCACCTTGCTGTAGTCGAAATCATCGGGCAAAGGCCTGTCAGGCACATCCAGCGTCTCGTGGTAGGCGGGAACCACCAGAACAATAGGGCGCGAGACCTTCTGCGCAATGGCCTTCTGGACGGCGTACGCCACGTAGAGCATCCGCGTGGTGAAGTTGCCGATGGCACGGCAGTTCTCGCACTCGCACCAGTGGCCGTTGTCGAAGGGCGCAAGATTCAGAAGGTCCACATCCGCAAGAGAACCGTGCTCCAGGGCCTCCGTCAGGTTGTCGGTGAAGACCTGCATGGCCTCTGCATTGGAGGTACAAAAGTTGTCCGCGTCGCCGCGCTTCATGTCCGCCGTGCGCTTTCCATCTCGGATACCGTAGTATTCGGGGTGCGTGGCGAAGTAGCGTTCAGGCGGAAGGAAGTCCGCGAAGGCGCGGTGCATGCCACTGGGCGCGTTGCCGCGTAGCTTCATACCAAACTGTCGCGCCAGTTCGGGCTGGTGCAACTTTGCTCCCCAGAGGTTGAGCTTGTGCCACGCCATCCAGCGCATCATCGAGGGTGTCTCGCGCGCCTCCACAACGAAGAACCCGCGGTACTCCAGGCGTGGCTTCCAATGGATGTCCAGCGGCTTGATTTCAAGCTCCGTCGGCTTCTCTAAATCCCATTCATCGGGAGAGAACATCCTGAAGCCCAAAGCGTTCAGCAGCTCATAGACACCATAGAGCAGCGCTGTTTCCGAACCGCCACAGATATGGTAACTGCCATTGCCGACCAGCGTGAACTCCTGCTCAGCCATAGAATCCTTTAGCTCCAAGACAACCTTGTCCTGAAGATGAAAAGCGGATAGATTGTTCTCAATCTCCCATTTTGCCTGTTCTAGAGCATTCATAAAAAACTCCTTTAGGATTTGGGGTACACGCTTGAGAAGTGACAAAAGGGATGCTACAGGTAAACTCCTGGCATCCCTTTCATATCTTCTCGCAAATGACAGGTTGTATTATTTCGCCACGTCAACCTCTTTCTTGCCCAGCAAGTTCTTGACGACAAACAGAGCGGCAATCATGATGACGACTGTAATCGGGAAGGAGACAAACCAGTTCTTGGTAATGCCAGCGATGATGAAACCGACGAAGGAGACCAGTGCCACAAAGATGGCGTATGGCAACTGAGTCGAGACGTGGTTGATGTGCTCGCAACGCGCACCTGCGGAGGACATGATGGTCGTGTCGGAAATGGGTGAGCAGTGGTCGCCGCAGACGGCGCCCGCCAGGCAGGCCGACATGCCGATGAAGAGCAGCTCGCTCTCGGCAGGGAAGATGGCCACGACAATCGGAATCAGGATACCGAAAGTCCCCCAAGAGGTGCCTGTCGCGAATGCGAGTCCACAGGCAACTAGGAAGATGACGGCAGGCAGGAAGTTGGCCAGGCTTGCAGCGGAATTCTCCATCAGGAAGGCAATGTAGCCCTTCGCGTCCAGAGCGCTGGTCATATTTTTCAGAGCGGTGGCCAGAGTAAGAATCAGGATGGCAGGCACCATGGCGTTGAAGCCTTCAGGAATGGATTTCATCGCATCCTTGAAGGAGATGACGCGGCGCGCAATCAGATAGATGACAGTGATGACCAGGGTCAGGAGGCCACCCCAAGGCAGACCAACAGTGGCGTCCGTGTCGCCAAAGGCTGCGATGAAGCCAGTTTCCTTGCCATCATAACCGCCGACATACAACAGCGCAAAGATGCAGATGGCAATGAGGACAATGACGGGGATGAGCATGTCGATGAAACGCCCCTTGGAGTTCTCCATCGGGCGGATGCCGTTGTCAACCTCGCCGCCGCTGGTGAAAAGGTCACCCTTCTCAATGGCGTTCTTCTCGTGTTTGGCCATCGGGCCGAAGTCGAACTTCAGGAAGATGATTCCAATAATGAAGATGAAGGTGAGCAGAGAATAGAAGTTGTACGGAATGGCACGGCAGAAGAGCTCCAGGCCAGAGTATTTGGTGCCTTCAGCATAGCCAGAGACAGCAGCCGCCCAGGAGGAGACAGGGGCAATCATACAAACAGGAGCCGCAGTGGCGTCAATCAAATAAGCCAATTTCGCGCGGGAGATTTTCTTGGAATCGGTAACTGGCAGCATCACAGAACCAACCGTCAGGCAGTTGAAATAGTCGTCAATGAAGATGAGAACGCCCAGGATGAAGGTGGCGACCTGTGCGCCCGCGCGGGACTTCACATGCTCCTGTGCCCACTTGCCAAATGCAATGGTGGCTCCAGTCTTGTTGATGAGGGAAACCATCACACCCAAAATGACCAGGAAGATGAAGACGCCAGCAGTCCCGCTGACAGCCTCAATCAGACCATCGTTTATAATGGCATCCATCGTGCCCATAGGCGAGCCGTTCGCAACAAACAAAGCACCAATCACAATGCCGATGAACAGCGAGGAATAAACCTCCTTCGTAATCAGCGCCAGAATGATGGCGATGATGGGAGGCACAATCGCCCAGAAGGTGCCATAGAAGGGGGAGAGTGAACTCTTGTTCATCAGTACCTCCTCAGCAGCAATCTTAACGTCGCCTGCCGTGCTTGAAAGCTTTTCAGCGGCACTACTGAATGCCTCAACTTTGTTCATCATGTTGGTGATGGGGGTCATCTCGGAGGCTTTTACCGCAACCTTGCGCTGCTCTTTCTTGGCTTCTTCAGCAACCTCCGCCAGCTTTCCAGCTTCCTCATTCAGCTTCTCAGCAGCAACCTGTACAGCCTCGATGCCCTTGATGGCCTCTTTGACGTGAGCGTCCAAGGCCGTCTTCAACGCTTCCTTGGAAACAATTGGGGCTTCTGCGGGGGCAGCCGCTGGGGCTTCTGCGGGGGCAGCCGCTGGGACTTCCTGCGCTACAAGCAGAATTGGTAATAAGGCCAAACACAATGCACGAATAAACGTCTTCATTTTTACCTCTTGGTGGTTGATATGATGTAAGTGTAAAAAAACATAAGACGTGTTAATTTAATCTCTTTTATGCTATTTGCAAATTGATTGTTGGAGATATAGGTCTGCTAGGGCTTTAGGATAAGTCTTCTAGGGTAGGTCTTCTAGGGTAAGTCTTCTAGGGTAGGTCTTCTAGGGTAGGTCTTCTAGGGTAGGTCTTCTAGGGTAGGTCTTCTAGGGTAGGTCTTCTAGGGTAGGTCTTCTAGGGTAGGTCTTCTAGGGTAGGTCTGCTAGGGTAAGTCTTCTAGGGTAGGTCTGCTAGGGCTCTAGGATAAGTCTTCTAGGGTAGGTCTTCTAGGGTAGGTCTTCTAGGGTAAGTCTGCTAGGGTAAGTCTTCTAGGGTAAGTCTTCTAGGATAGGTCCGCTAGGGCTCTAGGATAAGTCTTCTAGGGTAAGTCTGCTAAGTCTTCTAAGTCTTCTAGGGGGTAGGTCTTCTAGGGAAGGTCTTCTAGGGTAGGTCTTCTAGGGTAGGTCCGCCAGGGTAGGTCCGCCAGGGTAGGTCCGCCAGGGTAGGTCCGCTAGGGTAGGTCCGCTAGGGTAGGTCCGCTAGGGTAGGTATGCTAAGATTATGGGGATAATTTTATAATCAAATTTGCATTATTACGAAATTCAAATATATTTATTATGAAAACTTTTTTAATTCATAAAGTAGTTAGAATAAAGGAAAGAATATGGATAAAAATGGCAAAATTATACGACCACGTTCAGATTGGTCATCCTTGTTTTTTTATCAGAAGGCACAAAGTCTATATCTCTTGACATTTGAGTTTGTGCAACGTTTTATTCAAAATAATGACCGAACAAAAGACCAAATGCTTCAAGCAGCACGTTCAGGCAAGCAGAATATTGTAGAAGGAACGGCTGATGGTGTTACATCTTTGGAAATGGAACTAAATTTGCTAAATGTGTCAAGGGCAAGCATTCAAGAATTAAAGGAAGATTATTTAGACTATTTATGTACTAGGAGACTTTCAATCTGGGATAGAAACAATCCACGTTATCTTCCTATGCTACAATACTGCCGTTTACACAATCAACCGACAGACTATATCGCTCTATTCCCTAAATTCAATGATGAAGAACTATCCAATCTCGCAATTACGCTCTCACATCAAATTGACAGCCTTATGCAGGCATACATGAATAAAATCATAAACACATTATCACAAACAAGAAACTCATACCCACGTTTCGGAGGATAATACTACGCTCTTTACAAATGTTTGAGACAAACAAGCAAACTAAACAGACCTACCCTAGAAGACCTACCCTAGAAGACCTACCCTAGAAGACCTACCCTAGAAGACCTACCCTAGAAGACCTACCCTAGAAGACCTACCCTAGAAGACCTACCCTAGAAGACCTACCTCCTAGCAGACTTAGAAGACTTAGCAGACCTACCCTAGAAGACCTACCCTAGAAGACCTACCCTAGAAGACCTACCCTAGAAGACCTACCCTAGAAGACCTACCTCCTAGCAGACTTAGAAGACTTAGCAGACCTACCCTAGCAGACCTAGTGCTCG
>JAFXUD010000014.1 GCA_017535315.1 Victivallales bacterium
GCCCCATACGCAGCATTTGCTTAGCCAGGCACGCCCAGCCGCCGAGGCGCTTGGCAAGGGCGAGTGGGGCGTGCATATCGCCATCCAGCATCCCGTGCAGCCGTACTTTGACACGCATCTTCGTATGTTCTACTTGAGCCTGATGCAGCCCTGGATGATGGGCGCAAACTTCCTGTATGAGGAGGACAGCCTGTTCCAGATTTGGAAGGAAGAACGGTTTTCATGGGACGATGCCCTCACAAAGGGCAAGCGCGATATGCTGCGCAGCTTCTTCAAGTTTGCCAAAACGCATCCGCGAAGCGGAAAATGCGTACGGAATATTGCTTTCATCGAAGGACGATATGCCGCTCCATTCAACGGATTCATCTGCGGCAGCGAGCAGACGCCTGACTATGCGGTGTGGGGAGCCTTCGGCAAGAACGCTCCTGAATGGGGGCACCGCCAGCCAGAAAAATGCAGGCAACTCCTTGATGTGCTTATGCCTGGAGCTTCGACACAGCCACTTAGACAGCGTTTTGACAAGCGCAGGTTCTTCTTCTCGGGTACCCCGTATGGCGACTTTGACGAGACACCCATAGAGGCCTCGGCGCAATACCTCTCCAACTACAAGCTGCTGGTGAACTTCGGATGGAACACCCTCATTGCGGAAGACTATGCGAAGCTGCTGGAGTACGTGAAGAATGGCGGCACGCTTCTCACGGGATTGCCGCAGTTCTCAACCCATCTGAAAAGGGAGTTTCTGCGGGACATGCAGGACCTGGCCCTGTGGAACAACGGTGATTTGAGGGAGATGTGCGGTTTTGCCGTCAAAGGCAGGGGCGTTGAATACTGCGGACAGTGGAATGGTCCCGACAAGGAGACCTTTGTTGAACCAGAGCTGTCGGCCATGCCAAACAACTCCAGCGAGGAGGACGGCCCCGCCCTCCTGGCGGACATTGACGTCTGCGACGCGGATGTGCTGGCATGGGATGCCGCAACAGGCAAGCCCATGGTGCTGTGCCACAAGGTTGGAAAAGGCTATGTTTACTGCCTGGCGCTTTGGGCATACCCAGGCCATGAGAAGTTCCAATTGTTCTCCGCCACCTGGCTGGCGCATCTGGCAGCCCAAAACAAGGGCGACATCGCCGTGGACGACCCGTCAAAGGAGGTCTTCTGGACCATTTGGCGGCAGGATGACGGCAAGCAGTGCCTCATGCTGCTCAACACTGACTGGACCACGCCAGGCAACGCCAAGAGCGTCATAGTCCATACCCCAGCAACTACGTTCCCGCTTGACGTGCAGGAGGGTAATGCGCTTATGGTTACCTTGGAGGGCAATAGGCCTCCTGTGGTCAATACCACATGGCAAGTAAACATGCCTTGATTTAAAAACGCTCTGTTCCCCAAGATGGTAGTTTAGCGTAGGCCGCAAAAGCGGCCAGCGCACGATAGTGCGCGACAATCGTAGCCCTCCTGACTTCGCGCCCGCTAGGGCGCAACAAAAACTTACCGTTGCCTAACATCTTGGAGAACATAGCGAAACGCAATGGCAGAGACGCAGATGAAGAACTTGTACATTTGCAAATGGCCGCCATGCTATTCTTCTGTCATAAGATATTGCATAGTGGCCTGCCTTCTTCCGATTGTAGTTCCTGCGGCATACATGGTTCTAGAGGGTTACATCCTCACATCGAAAGACGCGCCCATCGTCTCATTGAAAGATGCCCTAAGTGTTTTCGGGTTCATTCTGTACCTGTGCTTTGCGCATACGGTGGTGTCCAGCTTTTATTTCTTCTACAGAAGCTTCGAGTCTGTGAAGAAGATGATAGAGCGGATACTTATATGCGTGGTGTCAGAGACGGTGTTTCTTGTCATCTATTACATCATGTGGGCAGGATTCATGATGTTCTTTGCCCTGATTCAAAACAATCTATTTGGGTTACCTCCGTTCCAACAATAATTAACCAAAACTGTATGAGGGAACAGAGTCCTGGCTAAAAGTCCAGGATGTCGGAGGCGGTGTTTTGGGCGGTGAACTCGTAGGAGCCGTCCCCGAGGTCTTTTGTGTGGCCGAAACGCGATTTCAGTCCCGCCTTGCCGACTTTGATAATGGCTTTGACATCGCCTGGACCATCCGAGGTGATGACGACAATCTGCCTCTGGTCGTCGGCCTTGTGCAGCCTCGCCTCGACAATGGCCTCGCCGACCTTTTCCTCAAACAGCTTGACGGGTTCTTCCGTCTCGATGAAGAAGGGCTCAAGGTCTTTGACCACTCGCATGACGTTGGCGACGCGTGGCCAGAACCATTGGCTGGAGCCAGGATCGTAGGCGTCATGCCTGGCGACGGAATTGTATGCGTATGGAATGACGGCGCGCGCCCGATGGTTCAGTGCCAGCAGGTTATGGGAACACATCTCCTCCTCCGTCGGATAGCGTGTATCGCTGTATGGCTGCTTTGTGCGAGGACACTTGTAAATCCCCCAGTTGAAGATCTGCGGCAGCCACCACAGGCCGATGCGGGCATCCTTCTCCGAGGCGTTAAAGCAGCTGCGAATCGACCGCATCGACTGCGTGTTCTCGTTGTGAATCGGATAGTTGTCCGCCAGGAACACATCACCTGTCGGCGCGAAAAAGACGTAGTTTTTCGTGAGGTTTGTCAGCGTGCAGACGGGGTGGAAGGGATCAAGCTCATTGATGAGCGTCCTCATCCTGAGAAGTATCGGCAGCTCCTCCAAGGGGTTTTCGTCGGAGATGTACCAGCCTAGAAGCGCAGGATGGTCTTTCAGACCGTTGACAGTCACGCGGATAATGTTGTCCATACCCTCGACACCCTCGAAGCGCTTCACGTCGCCATGATGGCCATAGACGTCAAGCATGCTGAAGATCAGCTTGATGCCGTTCTTGTGAAGAATGTCCATGCTGCGCCTGATATCCGCGATGGAGCTGTTCTGGTGCTGTTTTTCAGGCAGCCTGAATTGGAACGCCCGATAGGGAAGCACACAGTTGACATTCATCGCTTTCATGCGCTCGATGTCTGGCGGCATCATATTGACGTTTTCCCAGAACATGCCCAGGGGGAAGAAGGGCTTGCCGTTGATGAAGGTGCGTCCTGATTCATCGAGCGTGACGGCGCCTTCGGGAGGAGTTGCTGTCGTGAACTGGAAAGGATATTCGACCTCCGTGACGATTTTCATGCTCTTCTTGTCCCCAAGCAGAAAACGGACCTTTGTCACGCCCTCGGGAAGCTGCCCAAGCGCAAATGTGGAATAACTGTCCTTGACATCGGACACGAACTCTCTTTTGTCGGGGAGTTGCGCGAAGAGGGCGAAATCCTTTTCGTCGTCTTCCTGGTTCATAAGGACGGTGCGCATCTTCAATGCGCCCTTGCTGTCAACACGAAGCATCTTTGGCAGAATCGGGTAGATGACATTGTCCTGACGGCCTTCCAGAGTGATAGAGACGTTGTCCCAATGGCAGCCATCGCAACTGAACTCCTTGATGAAAAAGACGAGCATCGGCTTGGCACCGACCATGGAAAACGTCCCTTCAATTGTCTGCCAATCACATTCGCCGTTCTTTACTGGAGCCGAGAAATAGTGTGAACACAAGTAATTGTTTTTCCCATCCATGAAGTCAAACCCGATTACAGGAACCTTCATGTTTGCCACGGGCTTCCCTTCCGTGGTTTTGATGCCCGTGAGCTTTACCGAGGCCGAGAAACGATAGACATATCCCTGCTTCAGACCCTGAACTTCATACTGGCTGAACACGTACTTTTCGCCTGGTCCGCGCTTCAGGAAAAGGCCTCCATTGCCGTTTTCGCCAAACCCCCATCCGCATTGGTAACCCTTCGCTTGGGTCATGCCAGACGGCAACCCCTTCTCGAAGTCAAACGCAAGAATCTTGTTCTTCTGGGCATCTATTTTCTCGACTGGCTTGAAATCAGCTAGTTCCAGCCCCATCAACATGGCACCACCCATCAGGATACTTGCCAACAACTTTTTCATCTGCACTATCCTCTTTATTGTTTTGGTCATAGTAAATTTGAATATGTGCAACTTTGCAGAAAGGAAAGCCGCGTAGCGGCGGCAAGAAATCCGAATATCAGGCGGCAAGCTATACGCCTTGCCGCTCCGCTACGCTACGCGGCATGGCGTAAAGGACTTGGGGAGACTGCTTATCCCGTGGGTTCCGCTCGCGCCAGAGGCGCTCGCTTCACCCACGTCTAGAATCTTGTCGCCGCTATCGCGGCTCATATCAATTGCTGATGGATTACCCGATGGCGCGAGCGCGTTTGGCGCAATTTCTCACCCTCTGGAAAAAAGGTATTCGCCGAGAATGGTCATGTTTTCATCGGCAGCAGAGAGGCACGAGATGCGGTAGTTTTTGCCGCCAGGTGGGACGGTGACAATGACATGTGCCCCTAGACCAAAGGTCTCGGGCGCGATGTCCGTGAAATAGGACTTGGATGCGGCGGTGGCGTAGCGTTCCCTTGGAAAAACCGTTGGGAAGTGAATGCGCTCGCCTGGATAGGTGGTTCTGTCGGAGAGCCGTTCCATCACATGGTCAAGCGTGTGAAGCTGGTCCCAGACAGAGGCTATCCATGCCTTTGCAGCGAGTGCACCGACTATTTTCGACGGCATGGATTCGTGTCCGTGGTGGTTGATTTTCGCAACATCGACTTTGGGCAGTTCGTTTGCCAGCAAATCCTCCGTATAGACCGTGCGTCTGCCGTTTTCGTCATTGACAATGTCGCTGAAATCGCCTGCCATGTAGATGGAGAAATCGCCGTATCGGACGATGATGCCTAGGCTCATGCCGTTTTCATTGAGGGGCGGGTTGGTCTTCAGGTATTCGGCGTAGAGGTCCTTGATGGAGCCGTCTTTGCAGAGGATTTTCCCATTCGCCGTGATATTTGTGATTTCAAAATCCTCGACTGCTGATGGCTCGTGAAGTGGGACGATCTGGTCTTTTGCACCGAGTCGGAACTTTTCGGTTTCAAGACCGTCCCTTTGCTGGAGAGCCTTGTACATACGGAGCATATGATCGAGGCTGGCATCGTTTTTTAGGCAGCCAGGGTATGGATCGTCATAATCTGGCCAGCCGCGGTCGATGGCCTTGCCGAAGGCAAGCTGTTCTGCGGCCATTACGAATCCGCTGCGATGGCAGTTTGGAAGTCGTCTGTCCCTGCGCTCACGGTCGGCGGACTGCCAGCCGCCATACCCTGTATGGTCGTCGTGAAAGTGTGATGTCATCATGTAATCGACAACCTGCAAGTCGCCTTTCATAAAGCAGTTCTGTGGAATGACGCGCTTGATGTAGCGGGCAATCCAGTCACCTGCAAGTCGTCCTGGATTCGGCACGACGGGCACGGCATATTGCAGACGGGTCAGAGCAGGGAGGTCGCCGCAGTCCAGCAGCATGGTCGTGCCGTCTGGGAAGATGTGGAAGATTGACTCCGCCACGCCAGTGTGGATGAAATGAACTTGGTACTCGCCTGATTTCCAGCCTTGCCAGACTTTGCCTGCATTTGACGTGATATGTTGTATCATAATGGGAGTGAATTAGGGTGAACCTAGTGGGTTATTCTACTATACCTAATTGGCGATAATGTAGTTTATATAATGCTTAGCCGTATTGGCTCTGGAGATATGCTCTCTATTTCTTGTTTTTTGTTGATGCCAGTCACGAAACTGAATTGAATCCTTTTTGAACAATATTGCGAAAAGCAGAAAAAGCAAGCAGAAGTGCGAAAAGCCGTGACAATAGGTATGACGCCCGTCACACCCGTTGTCATTATCTATTCTGCGAAGACCTCCAGGTCATCTACGAATACCTTGCCTTTGGAGGAGCCGTTGATGCCGAGGAGAATGGCCATTTTGCAGGGGAGGATGTCGGGGGTGACGTTGAGCGACTGGAGCTGGAGCCATTCGCCCTCCTTGGGGCCTCTGATGCCGAAGACGGAGTTGTAGCGGTCGGGAAGCCAGCCAGGCTTTATGTCATTGGCGCCCTTGGATTCACGCACGAGCCATTTGAGGGTGATGGTGATGTTGGCATCCTTATCAAGTCCCTCGGTTCTGAACCAGGCATTGACCTTGAGTTTGGCGGGCTTCTCATAGTTCTGGTATTCAAGGTAGCACATGGGGGTGCCGACGCAGCCCTCGCATTCGATTACCAGTGCGCCCGAGCCGTTGCGTCCGCCTTTTTCATCGTATGAGAACGTACCGTGGGAGTAGTCGCGTTGCCAGTGGTTGACCTTCATGGCAGTAGCTTTGTCGTTGTAGTTGGCGGAATAGACAAGGGGAAGGTCCCTGTCATCAATGCTCTTGATGCCCTCGAAGCGTTTGAGGGTGCTAAGAATAGATTGCTTGGATGCAAGGAAGGTATTAAAGAAGTGCTGTGCGCGGGGGGTGTTGTCAGCCAGCTCGACCACCTTGTTCATAAGCTCCTCGCTCTTCTGTAGGTCAGCCAGGGTATAGGCTTCCAGATAGTTTGCAGAATGGAAATTCAGGTACTGGTGGCCTGCTTTGAACCAGACGGTGGATTGGACGCGATGCGTCCAGAACTCTTCCATGCGAGCATAGTATTCCTTGAGATAGGGGGCGGCCTTTTCGCCGACGGCGAGGCGATACCACTCGTCAAGGGTGGCATCGACATCGGTGTTGATGTTCCAGAGAAGCTTCGCGAAAAGATAGTATTTGGGGCCCTCGTGCCAGTCTTCGCGTGGATAGTACTCTGCGTAGTGGTGGCGGACACCGTGGGCATAGCCCCAGCGGAGGTAC
>JAFXUD010000015.1 GCA_017535315.1 Victivallales bacterium
AATGCAAAAAAACTTCCAATCATCGTTGCTTGCGGGAATGCTTCTTCTCTGGACCAGTGAAATGGCGCTTCATGCCACTCTCTCCGCCCCCGTGCGCATTGATTTGCGCACGAGCACGAAGATTGGGGCGCAGATCATAACTGGCACGGAGCGCGTCTCGCCTGTGGCGAACGAGGCCGACGCCTCCGCCAGTCTCGCCATCGACGCCAAGGGGGCCAGCGGCTGGAGCGTGGCGGAGCCATACTGCGATTCCATCAAATTGTCAGACGGATGGCATGAGTTCCAGTTGACCGAGAAGGGACAGAGATTCACGAAGAGCCTTCTGGTGCTCAACGGCGTGGCCGTCCACGAGGGGAAGCTGGAGAAGGACGAGACGTGGGACGCCTCGAAGGTCCACGTCGTGCGGGATTTGGTGCGCGTAAAGAAGGATGTGACCCTCACCATCCCCGAAAACGCCATCGTGAAGTTCTGCGACGGCGCGGGCATCATCATTGACGAAGACGGCGCGCTCAAGCTCGGCAGCGCCGTCCTCACGCACATCGCGGACAACAGCCGCGGCGGGGACACCGTCCGCGACAAATCGAAGCATCCCGTCAACAATGCCTACACGCTGACTGGTTCTCTGACCTTCGACGGCGACCCCGAGGTGCTGTACTATACGAATCAGGAGAGCCACACGGCGACGGCGGAGGGCTGCAACCTGAACCGAGCATCCCACATGAAGGGCGCCATCGTCACCGTCACGGCGAACCTTGAACTGGACAACGCCGCGAAATTCTATGTATTCCGCTGGAGCGGTTCCACAGAGGTGGTTTTCACGGAGACGAAAATCGACGGCGACACGGCGACCACGACCTTCAGCATGCCAGGGAAGGACATTTCCATCTCCTGCACGGCGGAGCTGAAGGAACTGGAGAACAACGACCAATGGAGCGTGCTTAGACTGCAGCCTGGCTGGAATCTGCTGACGTTGCGGAGGCCGCTCATTGCGTCGGACGCCCAGCGGTTCCTGGTGCTTCGCCCCGTGGTTCTCGACGCTGACAACAAGTGCTATATCCGATGCGCCGCCCCCTCGGCTTTCCAGATTGGCGCTGGCTACTGGGTTTTCTCCGCCACGGCAAGGGTGATGGTGCTGGAGCACAACCAGAGCCAGACCAGTTGGAAGACCGTCGGCCTGAAGCAGGGGTGGAACCTCATCGGCGTCGCCGACGGCTCCGCCTGGCAGAAGAAGGCGACCGACATCTGGAAATGGGAGTGGCTATGGAAGGGGAATCCATATCAGCCCGTCACCCAGGCGGAACTTATCTCGGGCCAGGCCTATTGGGCGAAACCGTGAAATTAGCAATATAGTTTTAAGAGGAGCAGATATGAAGAAATCTTTTTGGCTTGTTTTATTCCTCCCATTCCTCCTAATGTCCCAGGCCACGGAATCTGCCCATCACCTGGCAATCCAAAAAGGGGAACTGGTACCTGAAAGAGATTCCACCACGTTGATTCACCTGGATTTCACCAATACCGATGCCAAGTGGGAGAAGGTCATTAACTTCGAGGAGAAGCTACGGGTGGGATATGGCGAACAAATGGGGAAACGGGGCTTTTTTCTGGCAGGCCCTGCATCCATTGACAAGACGGCGAAGTATCCCAGGGACACGGCATGGCAAATTTATTCCGCGCAATTCCCAGTCAAGGGGTTTACCGAAATAAAGGGAAATATCGTCTTCTATTCTGACGGCAAGTTCCAAGGCTTGCTGTTGCCCCATCGCGACAATTACGTCAATACCCTGTTATGGTATGCGGCTGACGGCTCTCTGCTGGGCAGCACTCCTTTCTCGGTCACCATCTGGCAAAAAGGATATTGCCCTGTCTCATTTGTTTTCCCCGTACCCGAAAACGCAGTCAAGGCTTGCTTTTCACTGGGTGCCGATACGCCTGACATCGCCACCGATGCCGCGTTGCTCATCACCGAGGCGACGGTGAAAGGCTGCGTAGGCAATGAGCCTTACCATACTGATGCGGTGGCTGTCATGCCACCTGTACGCTATTCTTCTGATGTTCCGCTCTGCGCTCTTGAGGCGAATACCCCCGCTGGCTCCAGCATTGTTGCAGAGGTGGCCTTCGCAGCAGACGACCACGGCATGCCACAGCGTTTCTCTCCCTTTGGACCACTGGACGCTCCCATACCCGCCAACACCGAATGGGTCAAATGCCAACTGCGGTTCAAAACCGATGGCACCGTCTGTCCAGTCCTCCATTCCGCGACCATCTGCAATCGGAGATTTGACAACTGGCAAACCCTATGGCAAACCACTCCGCCAGTGGTTCGCCGAATATCTCCGTCTCCTTCCGCGAATCCTTCACAGCCTCTGGAAATCGGCATCTTCCACGATGTGCCCGTCAACTGGTCGGCGATGCGGGTCATCCTGAATGGCACAGATATTACCAAGGAACTCAAACGGAGCAATGGCCCCAATGACGGAGACGCGAAAAAGGTCACAACCTGCACTTACACGCCGCAGATGCCATTTGAGATGCGAAAAGTCCATAAGGCCGAGGTCGATATAGCCGACATTTACGGAAACAACTCGACAACGCCAATCTATTTCTTCTTTGACCAGCCTCTCGAAAAAGGTGTCATTACCCTGCGTCAGGATGGTCAGATGCTTATGGACGGGCAGCCTTTCTTCCCCATTTCCGCACCCGCCGTCCTTCCCCTGCCAGCCAATGACCACAATCTCGACAATGCCTTTGCCTGGCTTAAGGAGGCGGGCTTCAACATCGTTTCTGTTGGAAAGAAGCCCGAATACAGAGAGTATTTGGACAAAGCGGCGAAATATGGCCTCAAGATGGGTATCACGCCAGGAAACATCAAGGGGCCAACTGGCAAGGAACTGGATGAGATACTTGAACGCATCGCCCGAGAATATCGTCATCCTGCCCTTCTGGCATGGAATGTCGGTGACGATACGATAGACTACAATACACCAGAGGCTATGATGCAGCGATATGAAGCCATCAGGGCGGTGGATCCCTATCATATAACCGTCCAGGCAGACTACCTCCACGCAATCCACCCATTTGCGCCCGTGGCGAAAGATGGTGACACCTCCCGCTACCGTTCCGTCGTCAATTTCACCGACAGTTTCCGCTGCGAACTATACCCCGTCCATGATTTCACGGAAAAGAACGCGATGGAATGCGTCCCCATCGTCATCGATGACATCAAGACCATTTGCAGGGACATCCATGACAAGGCGACCGCCCCCAGGCATATCTGGGCAGCCGTGCAGTATTTTGAGGGATGGGGCCAGACATTTGAGAAAGCCCACTGGAAGCGTTTT
The DNA here is from genome assembly GCA_017535315.1 of Victivallales bacterium. GTDB lineage: Bacteria > Verrucomicrobiota > Lentisphaeria > Oligosphaerales > Oligosphaeraceae > RGIG3456. The sequence goes on from JAFXUD010000015.1 coordinate 3,339, forward strand.
CCAACCTGGCAGGAACTTCGCGCGATGACCTGGGGCTCCATCATCTATGGAGCCAGGGGAATGCAATGGTACTCCTATCGCTATGAGACCAAGCGCTTCATTCATGGCTTTATGTACAAGGAGGAGACGCGCAACAACATCAAACGCATTGCCAGCGAAATCGCCTCTCTGATTGACGTTCTTGGGGAGCCAAACCCGCTTTCTGCCCCCACCGTGGAGATTCTTTCAGGTCCCGACAGAGATGCCCTCCAGAATGATTCCATCGGCGTCATGGTGCGGAAACATGGGGATTTCACCTATCTATTTGCCCTCAACTCGGCATACAAGCCAGTAAAGGCGCGCATTGCAGTGAAGGGTGTTTCCGAGGCAACTCTGCTCTATGAGGATGCCCGTGCAGTTCCAATGGAAAATGGCGCCCTGGTCGATGAATTCCAAGCGTATGATGTGCACATCTATAAGTTGAAGTAATTGCGAAAGTGACGCAAAATGCAGGTCACTTTTGAATTTCACTATGTTCCCCAAGGGTAGGTAACGGCAACGTTTTTTTGTGGGAATTATGTACTTTAGTTGCCGATTAGACTTTCACCAACAGAGAAGAGCCGCGTAAGCGGCGGCAGGAGTATAGCCGTGGGTGGAGCGAAGCCGCAATAGCGGCGAAGCGAAACCCACGGTCAGATGCCCCCCAGTCCCTGTGCGCCTTGCAGCGTAGCGCAGCGAAGCGGCAAGGCGCATCTTGGTCATCGACCAGTGAGGGACAATGTCATCAGGAAACTCAAGTATATAATTCCCTTTTTTGTTGCGTCCTTGCGGGTGCTAAGTTCAGGGGGCATCCCTCCCCCACACTGCGCGCTCTACGGGCGCTTGCGTGAGGTTACGCATGGTTGCGCACTTCGTGCGCTGCCGCTTCGCGGCCTCTGTAAAACTACCCTCTTGAGGAACATAGTGTTGAATTTATGAATGATGTGCTCCAGTTGGAGAAAAGGCGGGTGGCAGGAAACGGCTTGTGGATATATCAACTGTATTTGAACAGGAATGTCTCTGGCCCTGACGTCTCCAATTCAATTGAATCGCATTGACTGTATTCTCGACCGCTGAAGAGTTCCTTTATACTCTTACATTGTGCAGGAAAATGCAGCACTGTCTTTCCTGGCTCGCCAATATGAATGGAAACCAGACGCTCATTTGCATGAACGGGATATGGCTTATCTGTCCAGAAATGAGCACCAGCAAAACGAAGAATATCACGCATATTCTTATCTGTCAACACATTCGGCGACGGAACATAAACTCTGTGATTGCCATAATGAATCTCCTTTCCGCCAAAAGGAAATCCCGTGATTCGTTGGACATTCTCTGGACTCCATTTTCCATTATGGATGATTCCTGGACCATACAGCCACAGAATGGTCTTGCCTTCCGACAGACGTTCAACCATCTCATATTTGCCGTTATCCAAATCAAATGGATGACAGAAGACAAGAATTTTCACCTTGCTCAAATCCATTTTGCTCAAATCATTGAAACTCGCGGTCGTATATGTGCTTCCAGAAAACGCAACCGCCTTGCGGACAGGAGCCAGAAAATCAACGCATGATGGATGCGAGTCATTGATGTAATACATGTTCTCTGGGTCGCAGACAAGGACAATCTCCGAGGCATTGGAGGGCGAATAATCGCTTTCCTCAGCCCATATTCTTTTGCAAGCCGCCAAAGTCTCTCGTGCGACATCGCTGTCATACCACCCGCCCCACATGTCAAAATGCCATGTGCAGCAACCATGAATCAGATTGTAGCACATCTCTCTTTTCAAACCCTCGGCAACGGCTTCAGGCGTCGGCCATTCCCGTGTCTTTCTGCTCATTATGGAAACTGAACCGCTCTTTCCAGGAGCCTTGGGGAAACGGCTTGTAAAGGTCGTGGTGTCAATTGAATTGCAAATCCTCTTGCCTCGGACTTGAAGCGTCTGCAAGGGAATCATCGCCATGGGCGACCCGCCCATTCCACGCGCTTCAACACCGTATGATATAGGGGAAAGGGCCATATCGCACTCTGCCATGTCAAAAAGCCGTTCATATTCCAACTGGCACCAGGAAGCCTTGGAAAATGCCCAGTTAAGTTCAAAAATGTAACCGTATGTTATTCCAAGTTTGATGTCTCGTGGAAGCACTTCCCGCGCCTTTTTTATAAACAGCGCAACGGTTTTCAAAGAGGTTTCAGAATTGAACTTCCAATAGTCCAAGGCATCCGCGTTTTTCTCTGGTGTCCGCAGCAAGCCATCGGATTCAGGGACTCCAGAGTATCTTTCTCTATAGCCAGGAATATCACATAGTGGCTTTCCATGGCGCTCACGCCATTCATCCCACGCACGTCGCCGTGGGATGCTTTCCGTGCCAAGCGAAAGGTCAAACCATTCCGTGGTAAAACCACCCATAATAAAGAATGTCAAGAACCGTCCAGGGAAAGCATCGACAGCATGCCTGAGCACGGCCTGGAGATAATGGACGACATCATCCCTGTACTCCTGATTTGCCGCGACCCTGCCAAACTCCTTGAATGGGTCATGTCGCTCGCTGTAATTACCCCTGCGCAGCCACCAGGCGGGTGGATTCAAGTCAAGCACGATGTTGAGTTTTGCATCTGGCACGGCCTCCAGCGTCTCATTCACCATTTTGTCAAAAAGCGTGAAATCGTACTCTCTCTCCCATATCCACGTCGGCTGGAAACGCGTATAAGGTTCTCCCATGAAATTGGTGTTGTTTGAGACCATGAGCGTTATCTCATTGATGCCAAGCCCAGACATGATTTTCATGGTCTCATACTCAGGCTCGAATGAACGATATCCGAAAAAACGATGAGAAGAGCAATTAGTCATGCAAACTTATCTCCGTAGGGAAATTATACTCAGAGAAAGGATTATGGGTATAAAACCGATGGCTAGATTGACGGTAATAGAAAAGCCGTAAATTGAACATTATCGAGGGTAAATACTATAAAGCTCTTTTTGAACCAGGCAATAGAGATACCGCAAAAAAGCAATTGAAACGTTCGTGAATCAGGGTATATTAAACTAATGTCCTGTTCCCCAAGGGACGTTTTTGGAAGCGGCAGCGCACGCAAGAGCGCAACAAAAAACGTTGCCATTACCTACCCTGGGGAACAGAGCGTATACTAAAGGGAATTTTATACTTTAGTTGCCGATTGGACTTTACCCACAGAGAAGAGCCGCGTAGCGGCGGCAAGAGTGTAGCCGTGGGTGGAGCGAAGCCGCGACAGCGGCGAAGCGAAACCCACGGTCAGATGCCCCCCCAGTCCCCGTGCGCCTTGCCGCGTAGCACAGCGAAGCGGCAAGGCGCATCCAGGCTATCGACCAGTGAGTGATAATTTCATCAGGAAACTCAAGTATATAATTCCCAAACTAAAAACAGACTGTCGCCAGTTTTCCCGCCAATGCGGGGAAATGCGCCCTCTCCGCAAATCAACAAAGAAACTCCAAAAGAAAGGAAGTGCAAGACATGCAATCGTGCAAGTATGGATTGGATGAGTTGATGGAGCTCGTGGACCTCTTCAACGTCTCGACGAAAAACCAGGCAAAAATCCGTGCTTTGCTGGCAGAAGAAGAGACGCAACCCGATGCTGGAGTCTTTTTCCGCTACTATAATCCCCGAAGCAAGACGGTGGAATTTGAGCGAGCCTTTGCCGCGCGTATGGGATGCCGTCATGCCCTGGCCGTGAATTCGGGGACAAGCGCCCTGATCGCCTCCCTGGTTGCAGCTGGCATTGGACCAGGGGATGAGGTGATTGTGCCAGCCTACACCTTCTTTGCCTCCGTCTCCGCCGTGGTAGTTTCCAAGGCAGTTCCCGTCATTGTCGATATCAACGACAGCCTGGCCATCTCGCCCGAGGCCATCGAAAAGGCGATTACTCCTAAAACCAAGGCCATCATCGTCGTCCATATGCTTGGCCTCAACTGCGACATGGAGCGCATCATGGAGATAGCCCGCAGGCACCACTTGATTGTCGTGGAGGACACCGCGCAGGCCTGCGGTGGTCAATTCCATGGCAAATCCCTGGGCACCTGGGGCGACTTTGGCTGCATCAGCCTGGACGCTTACAAGGTCATCGGCACAGGCGAAGGCGGCATGATTTTGGCAAACGACGACTTTATGTTCATGCGCGCCCAAAGCTACCACGACACGGCAGCCTGCTGGAGGCCAGACCGCTTCGGCAAGGAACGCGTCGAAGGCGAGCTTTTCTGCGGCGAAAACTACCGCATGTGCGAGCTGGAGGCCGCCATCGGCCTCGCGCAGCTTCGGAAGCTCGACTGGATCATCTCCACCTGCCGCCACTACTGCGACATCTTCAGAAACACGGTCAAGTTGCCAGAAGGGGTCCATTGGACGAAACTCAACGACGCGGACGGCATCTGCGGATATGCGCTGCCCCTGAGCTTCGACGACCAGGAGTTCTCCCTCCGCGCACAAAAGGCAAAGATTGTCGGGGGCAACGCACTGAACACAACGCGTGGCGCCCGCGACTGGCATATGGCATGGAACTGGGAGCACATCACGGAGCTTAAAACCGCCACATCCGAAGGCTGCCCATTCAAGTGCCCGATGGTCCAGGACCTCAAGCGTTACAACAAAGACTCCTGGCCTGTCACAAAGGATATTATCATCCGTACGGGAATCGTCTCCATCTCCCAGTTTGAAACGGAAACCGCCATCCTCGAAAGAGCAAAAGCCCTTTCCGAGGGGCTTGCTAATTGCTAAGGGAAAAATCATGGACTATTTTTCAACGGCAGTCACAATCGGATGGTCCGACTACGCTCCAGTCTTCTACCAGACGGCAGAGAGGCTGCTGGCCCATATGGACTATCTCGGCATCGACCGCTGCCTTGTGAACACCTACGGTGTACCCTCCATCGCCAACCGCGAGATTCTGGAGGTGACGAAGGCACATGCGGGACGACTCTACCCAGCCTTCTGGCTCTATCCAGGCATCTTCTACGAGCGGGGCGGTATGGAGTTCTTGATAAAGCAGGCGCAACTAGGTAACAAGGCCTACCGTGTCGCCACAGGACCATACCGCCTGCGCGAATGCGAGCGGATGCTCCAGCAGCTCGCCGTCTATCGCCCCGTCATCTTCGTGGATTCCGACTGCCCAGACGCCTTTCTCCTGCAAGACATCGAGGAGCTGGCAGGTAAATATCCAGACCTGTATTTTGTTGTCGGGAAGATGATTTGGTCCCGCTATATCCATCTTCTGGACTTGATGTGGCGGCGGAAAAATGTCGGCATTGAAATCTCATGGTTGCATGTCCGCGACGCCATCGAAACCGTCATAGAGCAATTTGGAGTCGAACGTCTGTTTTTCGGAATCAGCCATGAATCCCAGGCAGGCGCGGCTGTTGGCAACCTGGCCCAGGCGCAGATCACCGATGCCCAGCGGCAGGCCATCGCCCATGGAAATCTGGAACGGCTCCTCGGAGTTGCTCCTCTGAAAACAAAACTGGCCAACGAACCCGACTTTGCGGACAAGCCGCTTTGGAAGCGCTTCAAGGAGGGCGGCAAGCTGGACCAAGTGCGTATCTATGACGTCCATGCCCACTTGACGGGACCGACCTCCATGGGATGGATTCACCGCGAACATACCCATGAACAGGCCATGCAGGAAATAATCGCCTTCATGGACCGCTATGGCGTTGACAAGATGGTGCTGACACACCTGGACAAGGGAATGCAGGGCAATCAAGAACTGGAAAAGGTCACGGCACCCTATCCAGGACGTTTCCTCGGCAATTTCGTTTACAACCCCAAACTCGCGGAGGAGTACAACGAGACCATCATGGACGAGTTCTTCGGACGGGGGTTCTTTGTCGGCTTCAAGTTGCTGGCCGCCTACTGGAAAATCCCTTATAGCGATCCCAGTTACACTCCTGTCTGGGAGTATGCGGAGAAGCACCATCTCCCCATCCTTATGCATACATCCTCCGATGTCAAAGACCTTATGGGAATTCCTGAGAAATATCCGCATGCCAAGTTCATCCTGGGCCATTCAGGTCTCTCGGACACAGGACGGCTTCAGGCCTACCAGCTTGCCGAACGCTCGGAGAATGTCTATTTTGAATTCTGTGGCACCTTCGTCTCCACCATTTCCTGGAAGGAGGGGATCGAACGCTTTGGAAACCACCGCTTTGTCTTCGGGTCGGACACGGCACATCACAGCGAAGCCTATGAGCTCTCTGGCTTCCTTTCCATTCCCCTGCCAGACGAAATACTCAAGCCCATCCTCTCCGACAACTACCAGCGCATGCTTGACGACCGCGTCTGATTCGCCGAACTTAAGGACTGCAAATTATACAAAATCCTCTCAACAAGGAACATTTTCCCAAAATAACGACCAAGGAGCATACATGAGCGAGAAAGTAAGACTGGGCATAGCGGGCTGTGGACCAAGAGGCATGCAGATGGCAAGAATTGCCAAACTTCTGCCTGATTGTTGTGAACTGACCGCCATGAGCGATCCCGCAGAAAAACCACTTTCCAAGGCCAAGGCGGTTTTCCCAGAGATTAAACTCTTCAACACGACAGAAGAGCTGCTAGATTCTGGCCTCATTGATGCCATCATCACCGAAATACCGCCTGAGATCCATACTGAATATGTGGTGAAGGCACTTGAACGTGGCATACATGTTCTAGGCGAAATCCCCTGCGTCAACTCCATCGAAGAGGGTGAAACGCTCTGGAGAATAGCCAACAAATCCAAGGCGATGTACATGTGTGCATCCAATCCCAATTACCGTGCGAAAACCCCGTTCATCCTGAAACTCAGGGACATGGGACTGCTGGGACGAATCATATATATAGAAACGGAATATGTCCATGGAAATGGAGAGCCCGTTAAGAGGGATTCCTGGCGGAACGCCTATGAGTCCTGCCGTTACTGCACCCATTCGCTGGGTCCCGTGCTTGCCCTGACAGGGGAGGAGTTCACGGCTGTCTCCTGCATGAGCACCTATGACCGCATGGGCAATGGACGTGCCCACAACGTCATGTCCGCTCTTCTGCATACCAAGGAAAGCTTAGTGGTTCGCTTCTTGACTGCATTTGGCGTCCCCGCTCATGGTCCATTGCACACCACGAGAATCTTCGCCGAAAAAGCCAATGTCCTGCTCTACAACGAAAAGGCTCAGGTTTGGTTCAAGGAACTGAATAGCTTCTCCGCTGAAAACGAGTTTCTGGAGATTCCGCTTACCCCCGAGAGGTCATCTCGCCCATTAGGCCTACCTATTCTGGATGAGGAGATTTTCAAGGCAGCCACTTATGGCCACAATGGCAGCGACAACCTGATGCTGCGTGACTTTGCCGAAGCGATTCTAAACGGCAAACCTTCCCCTATCGGCATCCGACAAGGTCTCGCCATGACCCTGCCAGGCATCTTTGCGGCAGAATCCGCACGCGAAGGCGGTGCGCTCAAAGAGATTAAGTATCCATGGAGCGTCTAGGCTATTTATCATTAACATGTTTGAAAACCTTGATTTTCTGTGTATGGTAAAGAAGACGAGCTGTTATGGTTTTCTTTAGGAAATATATACTTTAGTTGCCGATTGGACTTTACCAACAGAGAAGAGCCGCGTAAGCGGCGGCAAGAGGATAGCCGTGGGTGGAGCGAAGCCGCGACAGCGGCGAAGCGAAACCCACGGTCAGATGCCCACCCCAGTCCCCGTGCGCCTTGCCGCGTAGCGCAGCGAAGCGGCAAGGCGCATCCTGGCTATCGACCAGTGAGGGATAATTTCATCAGGAAACTCAAGTATATAATTTCCTTTCTTTAATGCTTTTTTGTTGAAAGACCAAAAAATTTTGTGAAACTTCCAACTTAGTTCTATAAACAAATAAGGCCAAATTACACCATGATTGAAACAGGAACCTACAGGTGGCGCGAATCCAGCGCCAAGAGCATTTCAGTCGCCATCACGGGGGACATCTGCCCCCACAAGTCCGCAGAAGCCCCCATCCTTGAAGGGAAAAGCGCGGAAATGCTGAAAAGCATCCAGCCAGCCTTGGACAAGGCGGACATCCGCATTGCACAGTGGGAGACGGTCATCTCCGACAAGCCGAATCCCATCATCAAATGCGGCCCGAATCTCATCGTCAAGCCTGGCTGTGAGGCATTCCTGACGGCGGCCCGCATCGACGTGGCACTACTGGCCAACAACCACACGGCAGACCACAGTCCCGAAAGCGAGCTGGAAACCATCAAATACCTTCATTCGACAGGCATCAAAACCGTCGGCGCGGGCGCCACGGAGGAATCGGCCAGGCAACCGCTTCACCTCGCCAAAGACGGCTTCGCCATCTCCATCCTGAACTTCTGCGAAACCGAGTTCGGCACATCGTGGGAAGACCACCCTGGCACCAATGCCATGGATGACTTCGAAAACATCCTGCAAATCGCCGAGGAAAAGAAGAAATACGACATTGTCATCGTCATCATCCACGGTGGCAATGAATACAACCCCATCCCAAGCCCGCGCATGAAAAAACTCTACAGGGCCTTTGCAAGGGCAGGCGCCAGCGCCGTGATGAACATCCACACGCACTGCCCGCAAGGCATCGAGGTGCTGGATGGCGTGCCCATCATCTACTGCCCAGGTAACTTCTTCTTCTCAGACATGGGAACCTACAATCCCCAGAACTTCTGGTGGAGCGGCTACCTGCCCAGAATCACCTTCGACGCAAAGGGTGCCTACGAGATCGAAATCACCCCCTACACTTTCAAGCCAGAACCATGGCGCATCGAGGCCCTGGAAGGGGCACAACGCCAGTGGTATCTAGACTATGTCGATAAAATCAGCGCCCTGCTGAAGACGGAAGGCGACCACTGGTATGATGTCTGGTGCGCCTACCGCTACACGACTCCATTGAACTGGATAAAGAACTCCCCCGTCATCGGCCTGCTGGACAACGTGGAAGACCCCGAGTCACTAAAGATGCTGCCAGCCGTCCGTCACATGATGACCTGCCAATCACACAACGACCTGACACGCCGCGTCTTCCTACTAATTGAACGCGGCAGAATCAAAGAGCTCCAGAAAGAGATTCCCGCCCTGACAGAACTGCGCACCGCACGTTTTAGCGAGGTGTAACCGCCACGCCAGTGGGGGCGCGGGGTGTAGGCCCAAGCACTGGGACCCATGGGGGGCGCGGGGGGCAGCGCCCCCCGTTCTTTGGTGTACATGCCACCCCGCTTACAACCTGCGCCCCCGCCGCGCTGAAGCGCGGCGCACAGAACAGGTGAGCTAGTACTGGGGCGTGGTTTCAGGTATCAGGTATTCACCTAAGCTAGTAGTGTTGAGCAGGAAGAAGAGGCTGCCATTGTGATAGGCGCCACCGCCTGTCATCACGTCCCCCTGCGGGAGAGCGGACTGCGGAACGGGCTCGTATGTTGTTGGATTAAGCTCGGAGATTTGCGTTGACTGCAGCAGGAACATGCGGTCGCCGTCAGCCTTGAGCAGGGCATTGCGCATGGGAGTGTCAATCGGATAGCTCTTCTCGATGGTGAATGTTTCGGGGTTGATGACATGCAGGTTGCCATTGTTGGTGGCGGCCAGGATTCTCCCGTGCCAAGGGGCGACGGCGATAACCTCAAGTGTACTGGGGAAATGCAGAACATTCACGACCTTTCTGGTGTTCCAGTCCATGCGGAAGACGGAAGCCTCCGTGACGGTGACACGTCCACCGTGGGTTGTGACGGTGGTACCGCCGACAAGATGCGCATCGTCTTCGAAGAACATGGCGATGCAGCTTTCGCCTGGAAGCCAGTCGGTAATGGTGCTATTTTCACCCGTCAGCAGGTTATGAACGCCGAAGCAGCCACCATCCATGCCGTCATATGAAAAGCCTGCAAAGACAACATCCTTCGTGCGGTCATTGACCTGTACGGTGCGCGGACGCATGACCTCCTTCGGCCAATTGCCAAGGATGCGCGGATTCGTCTCCTTTTCCTTGCCGCGCGGAGCATCGGCCAGCTCGAAGCCCGTTAGCGAGAACCAGCGGTACTTGCCCTTGGGGCTTTTAACGACTGTAAAATCAACGGGAAGCCTCCCTGCGTCTGGCGTGAAGGGACCGAAGGTATAGATTTCTGTATGGGCGGCTTCACCGCAGAGGTCGAATGTCTGCGTCTGATCACCCACCTTCATTGTCACGATGCCATACGTGGGGAACTTGAAGAAACGGAGATTCAGATACTGTGGCCCCTTCTTGTCCGTAACAGCGAAGAAGCAGAATGATGCGTCGTCCGTCTCTGCCTGGCAGAGCATGATATTGTCCAGGTGCGAGATTTTCGCATCCTTTAGTTCGGCTTTGTCGGCCAGCTCTTCCTGGCGTTGCCCGAAGAATTTGCTGGCCTGGCACTGGTAAGGCTCGTTTGGATTGAACTCCCAAAGCCTTCCGCGCGCGTATTCGCAGAGATAGAGCTTACCGTTGTATGGAGTCATGTTGCAGAAATTGCCGCCGCCGATGATGGGGTTATAGCCGAAGTCCGTCATCTTGCCCGTTGCAGGCTCATAGCGGACGAAGTGGTGTGGATGGGCGCTGGATGCGTAGATATTGCCGTCTGGAGCAACGCCCACGCTCGTCATGCTTGCGCCCCCCGACTTGTAGGTGATGGGATAGACTTTAAGCTTGCCCGAGCCGTCGTCCCACAGGATTTCGCGGTTGTGGATGTCATAGCGCACCACCTTGCGCTTTGCATCAATCTTCAACGACATCGTGCCATACTTGAGATGGGGCAGAGGCAGGTCGTTGCGCTGCCCAGCTGGCTGCTCCACAATCTTGCCGCCGCGGCACATCGCCGAGAAGCCCGATGGCGAGTTGATATAGACCCTGCCGTCGCGTTGGCGCACACAGTAGCCACTGCCATTCACGCGGTCCTTGTCTTCAGTCAGAAGCGGTATCATCTGGCCCGTGGCAGGGTGGTAGGCAACAACGCCTGCGCGTCCCATGCCGACGCCGCAATAGAGCCAATCCTCGTCATCGCTGGCAATCCAGTAGAGCTGCGTCTCGACGGGATCCACCCGCACGCCAGGCTCCACCTTGCCTGTATTTGGATTCACGGCAAACAGAGTGCCAGGCACATTGCCCAGCCAGACACGCCCGTCGTTGCCGATGGCAGTCACCCAGTTGTTGCCTGGGGCCTTGGCGTCGCCCAACTTCATCTCGCGCGTGTTGACATCGAAAATGACGACTTCGCTGGAGAGGCCGAAGACGAACTTACCCTCTGGCGTCAACGCCGCACCGCTGATGAAGCCCCCGTTCACGGGGATGGGGTACTGGAAGGTCTTGCCCGTGTCAAGCTCCGTGTAGAGGAGGTAGTTCTCCTTATAGGCGTCCAGCGGGGACATCAGCACGAAGGGGCGCCCTTGTGCATCGACGGATGCGATGCAGTTGCGCACCTCCGAGTCATCCACGCAGACACCGTGGTTTCGGATGCGGTCCGACTTCAGCGGGATATTTTCCTTCATATAGATGTTCTTGAAGACGGCCTTGCTTTTGCGTCTGGAGAGAATGATGACAAACTTGGCCTTGACGACGGGGGCAGCTGCCTTGTAAGTGCGCTTCATCAGCTCCCAGGTCGTGCGATTCGGGTCAGGGCCAATCACCACGCAGGAGACGACCTTACCATCGGCAAGCGTCAAGTCCATATAAATGCCGTATGTGGATTCGCGCCTTGGATAGCTGTTCTCGATGTTGAGGAACGCTCCGCCGAACTCGATGGGAATTATCTCCTTCTGGTTCAGCTGGATGGTCTGCGACAACACCACAGAGGACTTTTCGTCGGGACAGGTCAACTGCCAACTTCCGTCCACCAGTTTCTCCACATATTGCGGAGCATTGATTTCCCAGGCATCCTCTTTCAGCAGATTGCCGCCAAACACGGCAACACATGCAACCAAACAAAGCAGCAAAGTTCGCATCATAATAGCGGTTAGTGGTTAGTGATTAGTTAGTAGTTGGGTAGTGGGTAGTGGGTAGTGGTTAGTGGGTAGTGGTTAGTGGGCATGTTCGACAACAAAAAACTAATCACTAATCACTAACCACTAATCACTACCTACGGGCATCGGCAGCCTGCTGGCATTTCATGCAAAGTTCTGCCGCCTTGAAGGCGCGTTCCTGCGTCATCGCGCATTCCGTGCGGTTGATGCAGTCCAGGACGAACTTGCTGAAGAAGGGGGTGCCGACGGTATGCTGGGCGTTCACATGGTACTCGCCGACCTTGTTGACGTAGTACATCTGGTTGCCGCCAAGCCCCGTGGCAACATCAACGAACTTGCGCAATTCTATGTAGCCATCCGTGCCGACAATGAGCGTGCGGCCATCGCCCCAGTTGGAAAGACCGTCGGGGGTGAACCAATCGACGCGATAGTAGAAGGAGACCCCGTTGTCGGAGGTAAGGGAAGCCTCACCGAAGTCCTCGAATTCAGGGAATTGTGGGTAGTGGAAATTATCAACCCTGGCATAGTTCACCGTAGCATCCTTTGCGCCCGCGTAGTGCAGGAACTGCTCGCACTGATGGCTGCCAATGTCAATCAAGATACCACCGCACTTCGCCTTTTTGAAGAACCAGGCAGGCCTGGTGCTGGGAGCACCCATGCGGTGCGGGCCGACGCCGATGATGCTGACAACCTTCCCAATGGCACCCTGCTCAATCATGTCGCCAGCAACAAAAGCCACCTCGGAGCCGAGACGCTCACTGTAGTTGACACCGTACTTGCGCCCCGTCTCCGCAACGACCCTTTTGACCTCTGCCAGTTGTTCAAGGGTGGTGAAGGGCGTCTTGTCGGTGTAATAGTCCTTGCCAGCCTTCATACATGCGATGCCGAGCGCAGCGCGGTCACAGGGGACATCCGCCGCCGTGACCAGCTTCACCTGCGGGTCGTCCAGTATCTCCTCGATGCTTCTGGCAACCTTTGCGTCGGGGTACTTTTCAGCCAGCGTCTTTAGGACATCGGGACGCTTGTCAAATATCCATTTCAGTTTCGCACCTGTGCTTTTGAAATGGGAAATCTGTCCATAGATGTGACCATGCTCAAACTGCACGGCGGCGAATTGGAACTCATCGGGTTCCACGACCTTTTTGCGATCGTATTCGAAGAAAAAAGGGGTGCCGTCAGGCTTGCGAAGGTTTTCAAGTTCGATTGTGTTCATTTTGTCTCCTTGATAATGGTTAACTTTTTTGGGCATTAATATAGCAGGGAAACAACGTTTGACAAATTAACTAGAATATCAGTTTTTTTCGGCTATATTATTTTGAAAGGCAAACTATAACCATCAACCAAAGGACAACAAGATAATGGATTTCATAGATGTACAGACAGGATTCGGCGGATTCACGCCTGGCAAGCGCGAAGTTTACGCGGCCAGTGCGCTGGCCGCCTCGCTGAAGCAAGCGGCCATTGGGCAGGCATTGGTGCGCATCATCCCCGAGGCCAATGACTTTGACATCAAGCACTCCAATGCGTTCCTCTATGTGGAGTGCAAGGCAAACAAGGGACTGATTCCCTGTCCCGTGGTCGCACCCGACGCCATCGGCGACCTAGGCGGCGCCGAGCACCAGGTGCAGGCAGCCATCGCAGCTGGCGCGGGCGCGGCAGTCCTCCGTCCAGGCCCAGACTACTGGACGGCGGAGCCGTGGGTGTGCAAGGACATCTTGACGGCCCTTGGCAAGCACAGGCTTCCCGCCTATACGGCGGAACGTCTGATTCCCGTGGCTCAGTTCGCGCGGTTGGCGGAAGCCTACCCTGAAACAACCTTCATCTACGCGGAGCTGAATTACCGTGCCCTCCGCACCTACATTCCGCTGATGCAGGAGTTCCCCAACGTCTATCTAACCATCGGCTGCAACTTCAACTTCCACGCAGGCTTCCAACTGATTGCGGAGAAGGTCGGGGTTGACAGGCTGCTGTTCGGCAGCGGGCTGCCCACCTCCGAGCCATGCGCGGCCATGAGCGAGCTCATCTACTCGGGACTGGACAAGACAAGCATCACGAAGATTGCCTCAGGGAACTTTAAGAAACTTATGAAGGGGATACGCAAATGAAAGATATAGAACGTCTTCACAAGGGGCTTCCATTTCCGTTCGAGGCCATCGACATGCACGCCCACATCGGGCGCTACAGCCATGCCATCCCAGACTTAAGCGTCGCCTCGCAGGTGGCGGTGATGGACCGCCTGGGCGTGAAAAGCACCACCGTGAGCCACATGCAGTGCATGTCTTGGGATGTCACCTGGGGCAACGACGAGGTTTACAAGGCGATGAAGGAGTTTCCTGGCAGGATTCTCGGCTACGCCTCCATGTTCCCCAAGAGCAAGGATTTCGTGGCGGCCGAGGCGAAGAAGCGCGTAAAGCAGGGCTTCACAGGCTTCAAATTCCATAACAGCAACGGCTTTGCATACGACGACCCTGCCTACGAACCAGCCTGGGAGCTAGCTGAAAAGCACCACCTTCCGATGCTCTTCCACACCTGGGGCGCCCCCAAGGTGTTCGATGAAATAAGAAACATAGCGCTGAAGGTTCCTAACGCCTACATCCTAATGGGGCATAGCACGGCCACCAAGTGGGACGAATATATCGCGTTCGCCAGAAAAGCACCGAACATCCGCCTGGAGCTCTGTACGAGCTCCGCCCCGCTCGGCTCAATCGAATATCTGGCGGCGGGCGTCGGGGCGGAGAGAATCGTCTGGGGAAGCGACTGCAACTTCTACAGTATGGCGCAGCAGTTCGGGCGCATCATCGGATGCACGCTTCCTGAAGCCGACAAGCGGAAAATCGCCGCCGAAAATGCCCTGGCCATTTTGGCCGACAGAAAATAGAAATCTAACACGTAACTATTCATAAGGAGGTATTGTCCGCCTAGCTGTTTTCTGCGCCTTGCCGCTTCGCTACGCTACGCGGCAAGGCGCAAAGAAATCGGGGGTGAGGCTCGTTCCGTGGGTTTCGCTCGCGCCAGAGGCGCTCGCTTCACCCACGGCTATGTTCTTGTCGCCGCTACGCGGCTTGCCCTCCTGAATAGTTACACTAACTCCCCAATAGCACACACCATGGAAAAGCTTACATTCTACAACTCCCTCTCCCACTGGCCAGAAGAGTTCAAGCCCATCGAAGAGGGCAAGGTGGGACTCTACACCTGCGGGCCAACCGTCTATAATTTCGCGCATATCGGCAACTTCCGCTGCTATATGTTCGAAGACCTGCTGAAGCGCACCCTGCTCTACTTCGGCTACAACGTGAAGCACGTGATGAACCTGACCGACGTGGATGACAAGACCATCCGCGGCTCGCAGGCCGCCAAGATGCCACTCACGGAGTTCACTCAGCAATACAAGGATGCCTTCTTCAAGGACATTGCCACCCTGCGCATCATCCCCGCAGACATCTATCCCGCCGCAACCGACCACATCCCCGAGATGATTGCACTCATCCAGAAGCTCTTCGACCTTGGCATCGCCTACCAGGCGGAGGACAAGTCCGTCTATTTCTCCATCGCCAAATGGCCGAAATACGGGCAGCTCATGAAAATCGACCGCGACCAGATGCGCGTTGGCGTCCGCATCAAGATGGACGAATACGCAAAGGAATCCGTGGCGGATTTCGCGCTCTGGAAAGCATACGACGAGGCGGACGGCGACGTCGCCTGGGATAGCCCCTGGGGCAAGGGACGCCCTGGCTGGCACATCGAATGCTCTGCCATGAGCGGCAAGTACCTCGGCAAGACATTCGATATGCATTGCGGCGGCATCGACAACATGTTCCCGCACCACGAGGACGAGATTGCCCAGAGCGAGGCCGCCAACGGCTGCAAGTTCGTCAACTACTGGCTGCACTGCGCCCACCTGATGGTGGACGGCCAGAAGATGTCTAAGTCGCTGGGCAATTTCTTCACGCTGCGCGACATCCTTGCCAAGGGCTACAGTGGGCGTGAAATCCGCTGGGTGCTCATCGGCGCGCACTACCGCCAGTCGCTGAACTTCTCGTTCAAGGCACTGGATGACGCCCGCGTCGCCTTGCAACGCATCGATGCCGTCCTGCTGCGCCTGAAGGAGCTTTCCACCGCCGCCGATGCGGGCGAAGCCGAAGTCAAGGCGATGATAGAGGCGACCGACACCAAGTTCGCCGATTCTCTGGCGGAGGACCTGAACATTTCAGGTGCCCTTGCAGCCATCTTCGACTTCATCCGCGACTTGAACCGTGCGATGGACGCAGGCAACCTCTCAGGCAAGGCCGCACAGGCCGCGCTCAAGGCGTTCGAGCACTACGACACGGTGCTGGCCGTCTGCCAGCCCGACGCCGATGCAGGCGTGCCAGCCGAAGTACAGGCCCTTGCAGAGGAACGCCAGGCTGCGCGCAAGGCGAAGAACTACGCCCGCGCTGATGAAATCCGCAAGCAGCTGGACGCCGAGGGCTGGGTCATCGAGGACACGCCCAAAGGGCCGCGCGTCAAACGCAAATGACCACTCCCACCATATTCTACAACCGTGCTGAAAAGCGGGAGCAGACGGAGCTCATCCTGGGGGACAGGATGCTCCGTCTCGCTTACTCCACGCCCGCACGGCATGTTTTGAGCTGGCCTCTCTTCGGAACGGCCCTCTTTTCACGCCTGCTGGGTTGGTACGCCAACAGAAGCTTCTCGAAGGGACGCATAGCAAGCACCATTGAGGAGCTTCAGATGGACATGTCCGACTACGAAATCCCTGAAGGCGGCTTCCGCTGCTTCAACGAGTTTTTCGCACGGAGGCTGAAGCCAGGGGCGCGTCCTTTTGCACCAGAAGGTCTCTGTTCCCCCGCCGACTGCCGCCTGCTGGTCTATCCCAAGTTGGAGGATGGTGTCTGCATCCCTGTCAAAGGGGCGCAGTTCACGGTGGCAGAGCTTCTGAATGATGAGCAGACGGCACAGATATTCAAGGGTGGAACGCTCTGCGTCTTCCGCCTGTGTCCCAGCGACTACCACCGCTACCACTTCCCTGATGACGGACGGCTTATCAAGAGCTGGCGCTTGCCAGGAAAGTACCACTCTGTTCACCCGATTGCCCTGGAACAGCGCATCAAGGTCTTCACGACCAACGTGCGCGTGGTCTCGCTGCTGGAGCTAACGCATTTCGGACAGGTCGCCTACATCGAGGTGGGCGCGTTCGGCGTCGCCTCCATCACGCAGAGCTTCAGCGGAACTGAGTTCAACCGCGGCGACGAAAAGGGGTTCTTCACTTTCGGCGGCTCCACTATCATCATGCTCTTCAAGCCAGGCAAGGTCACGCTGGACGACGATATCCTCGAACGCTCTGCCAAGGGCGTGGAGTGCCTCGTCAAGGCGGGAGAACACATCGGACACTAAGGAGGTTTTCTATGAAGATTTTGGTTATGGGCGGAACTGGGTGGCTCGGCCATCATATCGCCAATGTTTTTGCTGAACAGAAATACGATGTGACCATCCTCACACGCGGGCACAAAAGCGATTTCAACGATGAGATTGCTGGCGTGAAGGCCATTGTGGCCGACAAAAACGACGCGACTGCCATGCAGGAGGTTTTCCAGACGCAGTACAGCGTTGTCATTGACAGTGTGCCCTCTGTGACATCCCTCAACAACGTCCATCAGTATGCGCGCAACCTGAAACGCTATCTCCACTGCAGTTCGACAGGCGGCTACGCACCCCTGCCCTTCATCCCCTGCGATGAATCCGCCCCCTACGGTGGCTTCAACCCAACGACAGGCTGGAGCCAGAAGCGCATCGTCGATAACCTCGCCCTGGAGTATTTCCACAGCGAGGGCTTCCCTGCCACCGTCATCCGCCCCTGCTACATCACAGGCCCTGGCAAGCTCCCACTTGACAACCTAGGCGGACGGCGCGACGATTTCATCAAGGACATCATCGAGGAGAAGCCGCTCGACCTGCCCAATGACGGGCAGGCCCTCCTGCAGCCTATCCACGTCAAGGAGCTGGCGCGCTCCTTCTACCTCGCCGTGGAACACCCCTGCTCTGTCGGGCAAATCTACAACATCACCCTCGACCACGCCCTACCCCTCAACCGCTACCTGGAAGTCAATGCAGCGGTATTCGACAAGAAGCCCATCATCAACTACATGAGCGTCGAGGCGATGCTTGCCAAATATGGGGAAAGCATTAGCGAGAACGGTCTGCGCTTCCTCGCCACCCACATGTGCTTCACCAACGCCAAAGCCCGTCGTGACTTGGAGTTCTTCCCGCGCTACACGCCTGAAGAGGCCATCGAAGAGACCGCTCTTTGGACGGCGAAGACGCAAGGGCTGGTGTAACGACGGCGTCTTCACCGTCGAACCTGCACCATCAAGAGCGCCGTTTTTTCCAGTTGCCACCCCGACGGCGGGGACACCGTCGCCACTCACCCGACGGCGGGGACACCGTCGCCACTCCATACCATGCCACACATCCTATTCTGCCTGGACTACTATCCCCCGCACATCGGCGGTGCGGAAGTGCTCTTCCGCAATCTGGCCGAGGGGCTGGTGCATGCCAACTGGGAGGTGGATGTAATCACGCAGCGCGTCGAGGGAAGCGTGGCGGAGGAGGTGAAAAACGGCGTGCATATACGACGCATCAACACCTTTGGCACACGCTACCTCTTTCCGCTTCTCTGCCTGCCAGCACTGTGGAAGGCATCGAAAAACGCAGACATCCTGCACTGCACCACTTTCGCCTCCACGCTGCCCTCGTGGCTGGTGTCAAATAACCGCTTTCTAGAAGAAGACATGGCACCTATGCCTTTTAAACTGCCGCTGGTGCTCACCGTGCATGAGGTGTGGGTGGGGAAATGGAAGCTCTTTTCCGATGCCTCCTGGCTCACCAACACCATCAACAACCTCATCGAGCGATTCATCTACTGGTTCGACTACCAGAACTACATAGCCGTCTCACACGCCACAGAGCGCGCCCTGGTGGCAATCGGAAAGCCAGCCGACAAGATCACAACCATCTACAACGGAATTGACTACAGCCACTGGAAGCGAGATGATGAAGCTCGCGAAAAGCTCCGCAGGGAACTGGGGCTTCAGGATAGCTTCCTCTTCTTCTTCAGCGGGCGCCCTGGTCGCTCCAAAGGGCTGCCAACGCTCTTGAAGGCTTTTGCAGAGGTTGCCAAAGAGCATCCGCAGGCACGGCTACTG
>JAFXUD010000016.1 GCA_017535315.1 Victivallales bacterium
AACCTTTAAAACAGGCACTGTCACAGGAGTAAACGGCAACCTCGTCAGCGTTGCATTCGATGAAAGCGTCACACAGAACGAAGTTGCGTTCGTCATAACCGAAGGCGGTGAAAGGCTCAAGTCCGAGGTCATCCGCGTCCGTGGGCGCGAGGCGGACTTGCAGGTGTTTGAAAGCACTGCGGGCGTGAAGGTCGGAAACCAAGTCGAGTTCACAGGTAGTTTGCTCTCTGTCGAGCTGGGGCCAGGGCTTCTCACGCAGGTCTATGATGGTCTGCAGAATCCGTTGCCGCAGTTGGCGCAGCAGGCTGGCTATTTCCTTAAGCGTGGTCTCTACGTCACCCCGCTTGACCGTGAAAAGCTGTGGCAATACACCCCTGTCGCCAAGGTCGGCGACGTACTCAAGGCGGGCGACACTGTCGGCACCGTGCCAGAGGGGATCTTCGCACACCGCATCATGGTGCCCTTTGCCTGGGGGGGCGAATGGACCATCACCGAAGTCATCGGGGAAGGCAACTTCAACATTACGACTGTCGTCGCCAAAGCCACCAATGGCGAGGAGACACGCGATATCACGATGGTCCAGACCTGGCCAGTCAAAGTCCCCATCAAGTGCTACAGTGAAAGGCTCTTCCCGAAGGACCCACTGGTCACGCAGGTACGCATCATCGACTCGTTCTTCCCCGTGGCAAAAGGTGGCACCTTCTGCACACCTGGACCATTTGGTGCGGGCAAAACCGTCCTTCAGCATGCCCTCTCGCAACGTTCCGAGGTCGATGTCGTCATCGTCGCGGCGTGTGGTGAGCGTGCAGGCGAGGTCGTTGAAATTCTCCGCGAGTTCCCGCACCTGGACGATCCGCGCACGGGACGCCATCTCATCGACCGCACCATCATCATCTGCAACACCAGTTCGATGCCTGTGGCGGCCCGCGAAGCCTCCATCTACACAAGCGTCACGCTGGCCGAATACTACCGCCAGATGGGACTGGATGTGTTGCTGCTGGCAGACTCCACCTCCCGCTGGGCGCAGGCACTTCGCGAGGAATCGGGCCGCCTGGAGGAAATCCCTGGCGAAGAGGCTTTTCCCGCGTATCTGGAATCCCTGGTCGCCAGTTTCTACGAGCGTGCTGGTCTTGTCAAGCTGAAAGACGGCAAGCAGGGCTCTATCACCATCTGCGGTGCAGTCAGCCCTGCAGGCGGCAATTTCGAGGAGCCCGTCACCCAGGCGACAACCAAAGTTGTGGGGTGCTTCCTTGCGCTTTCCCGCGACCGCGCCAATGCGCGCCGCTATCCCTCCATTCACCCGCTGGACAGTTGGAGCAAGTATCCCAGCATCGTTTCGACCGACAAGGTCGCGAAGGCGAAAGCCTTCCTGCGTGAAGGCAACGAGGTCAACCAGATGATGAAGGTCGTCGGCGAGGAGGGTACCCCTATCTCCGACTTTATCCTCTACCTCAAGAGCGAGTTTATCGACCGTGTCTATCTCCAGCAGAACACCTTCGACAAGGTCGATAGCGCATGCGGGGCCGAACGCCAGGAATACACCTTCAACAAAATCCTGACCGTCTTGGACAAGAAGTTCAACTTCGATGACAAATCACTGGCGCGTAGCTACTTCTTGAAGCTCCAGCAGGAGTTCCTCGACTGGAACTATACCCCCTGGCAGTCCGTCGGCTTCAATGAAGCGGAAGCGCGGATTGACAAGATGCTCGCTGAAGCCTGATAAGAATACTTCCACCACATATCTACGACATATTATGAAAAAGATCTACAACCGAATCATCCAGATCAGCGGCAACGTCATCACTGTCGAGGCCGAAAATGTGGCGAATGGCGAGCTTGCCGAGGTAAAAAGCCCGCGCGGCACGTCGTTGGCGCAGGTCATCAGGCTGGACAAGCAGAAGGTTTACCTTCAGGTCTTCGCGGGCAGCCGTGGTATCTCCACGGACAGCGAAGTGCGTTTCTTGGGGCGTCCGATGAGGGTCTCAGGCTCCGATGCGTTGCTTGGGCGCATCTTCACGGGCAACGGCTCTCCTCGCGACAACGGCCCCGCGCTGGAACAGAACCTGATTGACATTGGCGGCCCCTCCGTCAACCCCGCCAACCGCATCATCCCGCGCAACATGATCCGAACGGGCATCCCGATGATCGACATCTTCAACACGCTGGTGGAAAGCCAGAAGCTCCCCATCTTCTCCGTGGCAGGCGAGCCCTACAATGAGCTGCTGGCGCGTATCGCCATGCAGGCCGAAGTAGATATCATCGTCCTTGGCGGAATGGGTCTGAAATATGACGACTACCTGAAGTTCAAGGACACGCTGGACGAGCACGGTGCCCTTTCCCGCACAGTCATGTTCATCCACACGGCCTCCGACCCCACCGTCGAGTGCCTGCTGGTTCCCGACATGGCACTGGCCGTTGCCGAATATTTTGCGACGGAACTGAACAAGCGTGTGCTGGTCCTGCTGACCGACATGACCAACTTCTGCGACTCCCTCAAGGAAATCGCCATCACGATGGAGCAGATTCCCTCCAACCGAGGCTACCCTGGCGACCTCTACAGCCAGCTGGCCTCCCGCTATGAGAAGGCCGTCGATTTCGAGACGGCGGGCTCCATCACCATTCTCACCGTCACCACCATGCCTGGCGACGACGTGACGCATCCCGTGCCCGACAACACGGGCTATATCACGGAGGGACAGTTCTACCTGGTGCATGGGCGCATCGAGCCGTTTGGCTCCCTCTCCCGCCTTAAGCAGAATGTCAACAGCTCCACACGCGAAGACCACCGCGCCCTGATGGACAACATGATACGCCTCTACTCCGAATACCGCGAAGTCCTGGAGAAGCAATCCATGGGTTTCCGCATGAGCGAGTGGGATAACAAGTTGCTCAAATACGGCGAGGCCTTCGAGAAGAAGATGATGGACCTGAGCGTCAACATCCCGCTCGAAGATGCCCTCAACCTCGGCTGGCGCATCCTCGCGGATTGCTTCACCCCCAGCGAGACTGGTATCAAGACCGACCTTGTTCGCCAATTCTGGCCGCAAGACAACGCATAATGCAGGACAACGCATAATGCCCAAGATTAAACTGACAAAGAACGAGCTGAAAAACCAGCGGGATGCCCTCAAGCGTTTCGAACGCTACCTGCCGACCCTGGCGCTGAAAAAACAGCAGCTGCAGTTGGAGGTTCGCCAAGCACGCGAGGCGATGACCACGCTGCTACAGGACATCCAAAAGCTGGAAGCCTCCTGGCAGGAGACCCTGCCGCTATTCAGCGGGACGGACAACAACGGCGCGCTCGACAAACTCGTGACTGTCCAGGAGTGGCGCATCGGCCACCGCAACGTGGCTGGCATCGACGTGCCCGTCTTCGAGAGCATCCAGTTCGGCACCCCCGAATACGACCTCTACTCCTCGCCCGCATGGTATGACGATGCACTCTTGATGGCACAGCAACGTATTGAACTTACCCTCAAGCACCAGCTGATGGAGGAGATGCAGCAGCTTCTGGAGCAGGAGCTGCGCGTCGTCACGCAGCGCGTCAACCTATTCGAGAAGGTCAAGATACCCGAGGCCAGAGAAAACATCCGCAAGATCAACATCTACATTGGCGACCAGCAGACCAACTCTGTCGGACGCTCCAAGATTGCCAAGAGCAAGTGCGCCGCCCGCGACGCCGCAACAGTCGTCTAGTCGCCACCGCTTCAAAATCCCTCTCATAGGATTACCATAATGATAGTTCCGATGAAAAAAGTCACAATCGCCTGCTTGAGCAAAGAGAAGCAGGCGGCTGTCCAACAGCTTCAGAAGCTGGGCACCGTGCATGTCGTTCCGCTTGCACAACCTGCCTCCGAAGCCCTGGACTCCCTGCATCACCAGCAGGAGCAGCTCATCAAGGCACTCACGCGGATGAAGACCCTTCTGTCGGATGCGAAGGCTACGCCAGAGGCGGCCTCCAGCGATTCCGCCGCCGCTGAACAGGCTCTACAGGGATTCCTTGCCAGTCTGGACGAGGAGAAGAAGCTTGTAGAAGAACTCTCGCAGGTTCGCAAAGCACAGGTACAGCTTGCCCCGTGGGGCGGTTTCTCGCGGGAACAATTGGAGGCACTGGAGGCGCACGGTCTTCATACCGCGCTTTGCGTGGCCAGTGCAAAGCACCTGCCCGTCCTCCCCAAGGAAGCCACGATGAAGACGATTTCCCAAATCAAGGACACCGTCTATTTCGTGGTTTTCTCGCGTACACCACTGGATTCTGAAGAGCTCCCGCTTGCGACGCTCCCACAGAACACAAACCTGAAGGAGTGGAACAGCAGGGAGGCAAGCCTGAAGGAACAAGCCAAATCGCTGGAAAACACTCTGCTGGAGTGCGCGAAAAAACACTACGCCACGCTGGATGTTTTCCGAGCCGTTCTCGAAGAGCGGGTTGCCTTCGCAAAGGCGCGCGATGGCATGTCCTCCTCCAACGCCATCTCCTTCCTGCGCGGCTACATCCCAACTGAATTCATCGACCAGCTGCGGCAGACTGCCCAGCAGAACGGCTGGGCCATCCGCTACGAGGAGGTTCCAGAGGACGACAACAACGCCCCCACCAAGCTGGAGCTACCCAAGCCATTCCGCATGGCACAGTCCATCTTCGACTTCGTCGGCATCCTGCCTGGTTACCATGAGACGGACGTTAGCGTCTGCCTGCTCATCTTCCTCTCGCTCTTCTGCGGCATCCTCGTGGGCGATGCGGGCTATGGCACGCTCTTCACGCTGGTGGTGCTCTGGCTGCGCACCAAGGTCAAGACCCAGAAGGCGCGTCTTGGCGTGAACCTCCTTCTCACGATGAGCATCACCATCCTTGTCTATGGCGCGCTGACCTGCAACTGGTTCGCCATCCCTGCCGACAAACTGCCGAAGTGGATGAACTTCTGCCCATGGATGTGCAACAACGACAAGCATATCCAGCTATTGAGTTTCTTCATCGGCGCCTTCCACCTGAGCCTGGCCCACGCATGGTGCGCCCTCAAGGCAGCCCGCACCATCAAGCTTTCCGAAGACGACACCGTCGTCTTCCTCAAGAAAATCCGCGAGGCTCTTGGCCACATCGGCTGGGGGCTTTTTATCTGGGCCAACTTCGGCATGACCAACCTGCTCGTCATCAAAGGTGGTGATGTGACCGATTTGGAGACGCCATACGTCTGGCTCTATGTTATCGGCTTCATCTTCATCCTCGTCTTCAACATCAATTGGACGGACATGGGTACCGTCATCTACTCCCCCTTCAGCTTCATCAACAGTTTCGTCGATGTACTCTCCTACATCCGCCTCTTTGCAGTCGGCCTCTCGGGCGTCTATATTGCGCAGAGCTTCAATGACATGGCCATGGGGCTCCACTCCCTGAACATGCCGATTGTGACCATCCCCGCTGCCATCCTGATACTAGGTGTTGGCCACCTACTCAATATCGTGATGGCCTTCATGAGCGTGCTCGTTCACGGCATCCGCCTCAATACCCTGGAGTTTTCTGGGCACATCGGGGTGAACTGGTCGGGCAAGGCATACAAGCCACTCCAGACGCAGGAGAAAGAAATACAGTAATTTTGATTAATTAATATATCAACAACAAGACATTCAAGGAGTTTGACAATGATTCAATCCACACAACTGGCTCTCGCCTACGCTGGCGCGTTCTGCGCTGTCGGTTTTGCCGCGCTGGGTTCCGCCTACGGCTGCGGCGTGGCCGCCGCCTCCGCCATTGGTTCTTGGAAAAAATGCTACATCCAGGGCAAGGAAGCCCCCTTCCAATTGACCATCCTCACGGGTGCTCCCATGACCCAGACCATCTATGGCTTCATCCTCATGCTTTCGCTTGCCAAGCCCGAGTTTGCGGACAGCTGGGTGACCTGCTTGCTGACAGGCGTCATCGGCGGCATCGCCATTGCCCTCAGCGCAGCCTTCCAGGGCCGTGCGGCTGCAGGCGCGTGCGACGCGCTCGTCGAGGGTGGTTCGGGCTTCGTCAACTACCTCATCGCGCTTGGTGTCATCGAGACCATTGCCATCTTCGTACTGGTCTTTGCCATCCTGCTGCTGGGCAAGGTGCCCACGGCTCCTGCCACAGCCGCAGTCGAACAAATCGTCTCTAGCGTGACCATGCTCTGCTAATCACAGGAGCTAATAATGCGACAAGCCCCCAGTGTTCAACATCCAAGGACATTGGGGGCGTTTTGTTATTCCCTCGTGTTCACTCTTTTACTCACAGGAGTTTCTACCATGGCCGACTATATTCTGAAACCGCAGAGCGAAACTAGAATCCAAGATTTGATTGACATGGCGTTTGCCGCTGGCGGCGGACGCATCGTGCTGGAGCCAGGCGTCCACCAGAGCGGTACCATCTACCTCAAAAGCAACGTGGAGCTCCATCTGGAGGCGGGTGCCATCCTGCGCGGCCACACCTCCCCTGACCTCTACGACGACTTCCGCGACCCTGGCTTCGACGGCTGCTCACCAGAAAAAAGCCGCAAGTGCCTCGTCGCCGCCAAGTTCGCCGAAAACATCTCCATCACGGGGCCTGGTGAAATCGATGGCTGCGGCCCAGCCTTCTACGACACGGAGCACGAGGTGGGACGCTTCTGGGGCAAGCCCCCGCACCCCAGGCCGCGCATGGTCCAGTTCTACAAGTGCAAGAACGTCCATCTCCAGAACACCACCTTCAAGGACAGCCCTGGCTGGACGATGTGGCTCATCGAGTGTGAAGACGTCACCATCGACTCCATCCGCGTCATTGGCAACCAGATGATGATCAACAACGACGGCATTGACATTGACAGTTGCCGCCGCGTTGCCGTCACCAACTCCCTCTTCCGCACGGGGGACGACTGCCTCATCCTGCGCTCCATCCGCAAATACGCCGAACACCACCCAGTCTGCGAGGACATTACCGTCTCCAACTGCGTGCTTGACTCGCGTTGCCAGGGTATCCGCATCGGTTGCCCCAGCGACGAGTGTATCCGCAACGCCACCTTCACGAATATCGCGTTCCATGGCGAGGGAAACGGCATCAACATCAACAACCCGCAACGCTACCTTGCCGCAGGCGACCAGGGTCGCCTCCACCTCTCCAACCTGCTCTTCTCGCACTTCGTCGTCAGCACCAACCGCGTCCCCATCTGGATCAACGTTGAAAAGGGTGTGAAGTTGCGCCATATTGGCGACATCACCTTCTCGGATTTCCGTATCACGTCGGACAACCCCATCCGCCTGGAAGGCTGCCTAGAAACCACCATCACCGACATTACGCTTGACAACATCGTCATTCAGACGCCCGCCTCCGCGCCAATCGTCACCGACTATGTCGATCGCCTGACCATCAACAACCTGAAGACCAAGTTCCAGCAGCCCTAACCCCTAAGGAGTACCCACCATGAGACGTATCATTCTGCTTCTTTTCCTGAGTATCCTCCCCCTGTGCTTCTCGCAGGAGAACTGGGGCGTTGCCGTGAAAAACGGAAACATTGCCATCAACTACAAGGGGAACCCCATTATCCGCTCAATCAACCTGACGGTCTTCCCGCCCGACTACAAGGGGAATCTTTTCTCAATTTACAAAGCCAACCACCGCCAGGAAGGTGACAAGCACCTCTTCCAACACTCCACAGATGCCGCCGACGCAACCCTGACCATCAGCTTTGCAGGTTCGGAGATGACCATCGACATGGAGGCTTCCGTCCACGGCAAGCTACCCTTCGAGTACGGTCTTTGGTTCTCGCAACAGGATTTGGGCCTTCAGAACGGCAAGCTCTTCTTCCGCAACAACAGCAGAAGCCAGTTGGTTGGAAAGGAGGAGCTCGATCCCTTCAGGGTCGGCGAATTCTCCATCGAGCAGGAACGCCTCACGCACACATTCACTGCCACGGGAGACATGAGCTTCAACATCCAGGACAGGCGCAAGACCGTCAAGCAACTCCGCTTCATCGCGGCCAGAACGCCAAAGGACGAGACGGGTGCCGTTTACAAGCAGCGCATCATCTGGAGCATCCGCGAATATGACGACAAGCAAGCGGATTTCAGAAAGAATTTTGCCCTGACTCACTCCAACAAGAGCGTCGAGAGAATCGAGGTCTCGAACAACGACTTTGAGCAGGAGGGTGCAGAATGGACGTTCGGCAAGAACGTCACTTTCGTCCAGGTGGATGAAAAGCACGGCAAAAGCGCACGGATGCACGTCGATGACCCGAAAGTGGACAGCGTCTATATCACACGCCTGATACCTGTCGTCCCTGGTGGACGCTATTTTGCCAGATGCGACATCAAAACGGAGGACGTCACCGTGGCGGATGGCAAGATGGAATCCGTCGGTGCCTGCCTCATCGTCGAATGGGCCGATGAAAACAAGAACTGGATTGCAGCTGGTGTTTACAGCCCGAAACGCTGGAAGACGACAGACTGGACGAATGTGGAATGCAAGGGACTTCGCGCCCCTCTGACCGCCCACTACGCCTTCGTCTATATCGCCCTGCGCGGCAAAGGCACGGCTTGGTACGACAACTTCGAACTGTTCTCAATGGAGGAATCCACCGTCAAGACCTCCCCGAAGGAGGGCGAGGTGCTGAAGACGAACGCTCCGCTCTTCCAGTGGTTGCCGCTAAACGGTGTGGATACCTACGAGGTCGCGATTTCGAATACCCCTGAGTTTCCCAAGGACGCAACGACAACCTATATCATCGATGTGGAGAAGAGCCTCCAGATCCGCAAGGCCCTCCAACCAGGCACCTGGTACTGGTGCGTCCATGCCTCTGGCTATCGTGATAGGTCGCCCGCCAGCTTCGTCATCGACACCCCGCCTGGCGCCGCCATTGTGCCACCGCAGATTATCGCAGACCACACACGCCTCCTCAAGTCTGATGCCCCCTATGCCTTCGGAGCCAAGGCTGACGACGGCGTCAAGGCCGTGACCATCGCCGATGCCGACGATGCCACACGCACATTCTCCATCGTAAAACAGAATGACGGCTCCTACCAGGTTACTGCGTACGGAGGCTGGAAGAGCGGCCTGAACACACTCATCATTACCGTGACAGCGACAAACGGCGCATCCGAGACCAAGAAGGTGTGGATTGTCTGCGCGCCGAAGCCCGAAGACGTCATCGTCATCGACAAGGAAGGGCGCTACACGGAAAACGGCCAGCACATCTTCCCGCTGGGCATCTACCAGGTCGCCCCCGAGCAGATGTCCGAGGTCAAGGCCGCTGGCTTCGAGGCCGTCCACATGTACACATGGGAAAGCAGCCAGGACGAGGTAGCGGCAAAGGGCTATATGGATGCTGCCCAGGCTGCGGGCATAAGGGTTTTCATCGGTTTTGACCGCGGCCTCCATAGCCAGAATGGCATCGTCCAGGGCAACCTGGAGCTGATTGCGCGACGCGTCGGTAGCCTCGCCACCCACCCCGCACTATTCTGCTGGTACCTCTTTGACGAGCCCGAAGTCGCCGCCTACTACGTCCCACCCAAACTGCTCACCGCTTTTGCGGAGCTTCTGCGCAAGCTGGACCCCTACCATCCCGTCGTAATGACCACCTGGGGCAAGAACATGAACGCCTATCGCAAAACCTGGGACACCCACTGGACCCAATGCTATGACAAGCCCGCCGCCATCGTGAATCGCATCGCCGAGCACCGCAAACTCCTGCTCAACGATTCCCCCATCACCCTCCTTATCCACTGCTATGACAGGACTCAGTCCAGGCTACGCAAGAACAAGGAGCCCGTCGATTGGAATGCCTTCAAGCCCGACTACGATTGGATGCGTGCCGCCGCCATGGTCGGCATCGCCAAGGAAGTCAACGGTCTCTGGTGGTGGTGGTATGCCAAGAGCGCCAACGACTGGATGACCGCTGCCCAGAACCCCGTCACCTGGGGCAACCTCTGCAAGGTCGTCGAGGAAGTGCGCTCCCTTCGCCCCATCCTCAACGCGGACGGCTCTGTGCAGACTGGTACTGTCACTGTCGGCGACGCTAAAGTCGAGTGGTGGTTGAAGACCGTCAATGGCAAAAACACCATTATTATCGTAAACACCAGTGAAACGGAGATTGAGGCCACTATCGCACCCAACGGCCTAGCCCCCATCACTGTCAAGCTTCCGCGTTTTGGCGTCGAAATACGCAAGTAGCACCTGCAACGCAACTACGAGCGACGGGGGGCTGCACCCCCCGAATCCATTGCCTATCTGCAAAATTGGGGGTTCGGGGGGCGATAGCTCCCCGTCGTTCGTAAGAAAATAGAAGAAAACACACACGTTTATTTGCTTTTTTGCGTTTTTATAATACCTTAATTGAAAAGGCACCTTACCCAAAAGAATCCCCGTATCCAGATAACGACATGGTTTTAAGCGAACTTCCCATAGGCCTGGCTCTGATTGTTTGCGACAATATCATCGAGGACATACGTTCACGGAAAAAAAGCATGATTGGCCTGTTTTCCCAGATTCATGCCGAAAGTTTTCCCTATACCCATCCTTCCCTGAACATGCTGGTCTCGTTCACGGGGTGCATTGGCGACTTTCCATGCACAATCGTCTGCGAACATGTTGAAGACCACAAAGTGATTTTCAGCGTGAACTGTGGCATCTCGGCCAAATCCCCCATTGATGTCGTGGATGTGGTTATTGCCATGAAAGCCGTCACCTTCCCCGTTCCAGGTCGCTATAGCATCAAGGCCGTTGTCGATGACATTCCGATCATGATGCGTCCTTTGATGATTTTTGCCAAAACGGCAAAGACCGTTCCCCCCAGGAAACAGGAATCCGAAGAATAATCCATCCCTATGCCACTGTTCAGATACAAAGTCAGCGATGCCGACGGCACAGTCAGCGTGCAACAATTTGAGGGTGACTCCCAGGCAGATGCCGCCAGAAGAATACAGCGGCGCGGCCTGATTCCCCTGGAATTCCTGGGTGATGGACAGGGCGACGCCACAAACGGCAGGCTGATGCAGAAGAAGTTCAGCGTGGTTGAGTTCACAGACCGCCTGGTACCCTTGCTGGAAGCCAACATCCCGCTGGAGCGTTCTCTAGGCATCATCGGCGATGATCAGGACAACAAGGCTATGTCAACGGTGGCAACCGAACTGCGTCGCGGCCTTCATGAAGGCCGCAAGCTTTCGGATTTGATTCGTGAGCGCGGCACGCTCTTCCCGCAGATTTACGCAGGCGTCGTCGAGGCGGGTGAAGAGGCGGGCGCGCTTCCGCAGGTTATGGGCGAGTTGCGTCGCTTCCTCACCGAATCAGAGGAACTCAAGTCTTTTATCGTCTCCGCCGCCATCTACCCCGCCTTCATCGCGGTCGCAGGCGTGCTGATGCTGGTTTTCATCTTGGGCGTCATCGTCCCTCGCTTTGCCACGGCCCTCACGGGTGCGGGCATCAAGTCCGTCTCGACGGACATCCTGATTGGCCTGGGCAATGCCCTCCACGCCTACTGGTGGGTAGGGCTTATCCTTGTTGCAGCATTCTTCTATCTGGTGGCGCAGATACGCAAGCCAGGCACGGCCCTGGGGCGTGCGTATGACAACTTCATCCTCAAAGTTCCGCTGGCGGGCAAGCTGGTGCTCTACTCCAATATTGCCCGCCTGTGCAGGACCATGGCGATTCTCATGCGTAGCGGCGTGCATCTGCTGAACACCGTCTCCATCGCGAATCGAGTGGTGCAGAACTACGCCATCAGCCAATCCATCATCGGTCTGTCAGGCGACTTGCGGCAGGGCCAGCGGCTTTCCGCAGCCTTCGCGCAGAGCGAATACATCCCCTCGCTGATGGTCAAGCTGATTGCCGTCGGCGAAGAGACAGGCAATGTTGAGAGCATGCTGGAGCGCATCGCGGAGCGCTATGAAGCCGACATGAAGCGCACCATCAAGCGCCTCCTCAGCCTCTTCGAGCCTATCGTCATCGTCTGCCTCGGCCTCTCTGTTGGCACCATCGTGCTTCTCATGTTCCTGGCTATCATGGATATGCAGAGTGCCGCTGGATAAACTCTGTCCTGTGGCGCGAACGCAAGCCCGCGCTCCTAGGCCAATACTGCCTGACTACCCGCAGCCTCCTGTTCTGTGCGCCGCGCTTTATAGCGCGGCGGTTTCCCCATAACCTACCTAACGAGACCCCACATGAAAAGAGAAAGATTACAGAGACGTCGCTACAATCCCTTCACACTCATTGAAATCATGATTGTGATTGTCATCATCGGCATGATTGCAGCTTTGGTTGGACCGAATATCATGGGCAACCTGGACAAGGCAAAGCAGAAGAGTACCAAAATCCAGTTGGTGAATCTTAAGAACGCCGTCTATGACTACTACAAGGACGTCTCCTCCTACCCCAACACTTTGCAAGACCTGATCACGAACCCTGGCAACGACAAGTGGAACGGCCCCTATCTGGATGCAAAGACTCTGCCTAAGGACGGCTGGGACAACGATTTCGAGTTCACTGTCCCTGGTGCCGACAATATGGCTTTCGACATTATCAGCTTTGGTGCCGACAAGACCTCGGGCGGAACTGGCATCAACGAAGACATTTCCTGCTGGAACTAGCGTCAAACTGGAGTGTTACGCCATGCAGAGGAAACGCCTATTCACATTCTTCGAGATGATGGTGGTTGCCGCGATTCTTCTGCTCGTTAGCCTTCTGGCATTGCCGCGACTCTCTAAGATTCCGCAGCGCATCATGCGTGAAAACGCCCTCTCCGCCATACGGAACGCCATGACGGAGGCAGGCATCCGCGCCCGCGCCAATGGAAAGGCTGTCGAATTGCTTCTGGACCTGGAGAACTCCCAGTTCATCATCCAGAATCCAGAAGGCAATCTGGATGCCATCAAGGGTTGGGTCCCCTCCATTCCCCAGAGCGAGGAGGTGCAACAGCAGCAGTCCTTCATCGTCTCCCAGAACAACTCCTTTCCCATTACCGACTTCATTGAATGGATACCAGAAGAAACAGGCCTGGATCCATTGGAACCCATCTTCTTTTCCTTTTTCGAGGACGGCCAAGCCGCAGGCCCCCCCATTCGATTCTTCATTGGAAACATACACTATGAACTTGGCGTGGACAAACTGACTGGCACCCCGCTCATCGAGGAATTGAAGAATTAGGCCAAACGGCAGGTTAACGTCGTTCCGCGCCACCTAGGATAAGGGGATGTTGCAAAAAACATGCGTTTCAAATCCCAACAACAACTTGAAGAGTGGATAAAAAGGGCGAAAGGCAGTTCGCCGTCTCTCCCTAACTCCCTTGGCGGCGCTCAACAGCCACCCCCTGTCAATCCTGCCATACAGCGGCGCATCTTGGGTGTTGACACGGCACTTCGCTGCACGGGGTGGGGAATGATTGACATTCGCGGAAACAATATGAAGGCCGTCGATTGCGGTGTCATCAAGAATCCGCCAAAGGACAAGGTCAGCGGTTGCCTCCGTTGCCTGGCAGGTGGCATACGGGAAATCATCCAGCTCTACCACCCTGATATTGCCGTGCTGGAGGGAGCTTTCTATTTTGCAAATGTCCACACGGCCATGATTCTGGGCTCCGCGCGCGGGGCCGTCATATCCGTGCTGGCGGAGCACAATATCCCCGTGTATGAATACGCACCACGCCGCATCAAGCAGGCCGTATGCGGAAACGGAAACGCCAGCAAGGAGCAGGTCGCCATCATGGTGGCAAACTACCTTGACATCAAGACCGACGCCCTCGCCCTCGATTCCACGGATGCCCTTTCCATGGCAATCTGCCACGCGTATGAACTGACCACTGCAGGGGGATTAACTCTCCCACCCGAATTGTAACGAATTATATATCAAGGAGAAAGCCAATGGGATTCCGTTTTTTCAAACGTATCAAACTACTGCCAGGCGTCACGTTGAATGTCGGCAAGAGCGGGCCGTCGGTGTCGGTGGGGCCGCGTGGTGCAAAGGCCACCATCGGCGCAAAGGGCATCAGCTCGTCACTGGGAATCCCTGGCACAGGTGCCAGTTACCAGAAGAAACTGGTCTCCTGGGGAAAAACTGGCGGCAAGACAACCGCCTCCAGAAGCACCGCATCCAAAACCACCTCCAGGCAGAGCCGCCCAGTAGCCACTCCTGCAGCAAACGCTCCGCAATCCTCCACGCAAAACGACTATGAGAAGCTGAACCTTGGCTTCTTCGCAAAACTGGTCTGCTCCAAGGAGGAAAAGGCGCTTGCCAAAGGCGTGCAGGCCTGCCTTCTCAACGACTATGCAGGGGCGGAACCGCACCTCAAGCAAGCCCTGCCGCTGCCCGATGCCGCCTTCACGCTGGGCACCGTTTATCTCAATACGGAGCGCTATGAAGAGGCGGAAAAACTGTTTGCGCTGGCGGAGCAGACTCCTAACAGAATCGGCGAGTTCTACCAGAAATACACCCTTGGCATGACCTTCCACCTGGCGGTTTCCCCCTTCTACGAGGCAGACTTCCCACCGTGCGTCCTTGTCTCCTATCTCTCCCATGTGGAGATGCTCCAGCAGATGAAGCGCTACTCCGATGCCTGCAAGCTCCTGCTGGAGTTGCAGAAACGCTTCCCCGACAATCTGGATGTTATCATCTCCTGGGCGGACATTGTGCTTGAAAACGAGCCGAACAACGAGGAGAAGATGAATGAGCTTGTGAATATGACCAAGAACCTGGACAATGACTCCTACGCCCACGCCGTGCTGCTGATGTACAAGGCAGAGGCCTTCGACAATCTTGGCATGACCGATGCCGCCATCACGACCCTGACCAACACCATGCGGAAGAAGGCGGACAGACCCAAGGAGTTTCTGCTCGAACTCCAGTATCAACGCGGTGTCCTCTACCAGAAAGCGGGCAAAAACGCGCAGGCTCTCAAGGACTTCAATGCCGTCTATGTCGAAGACCCCACTTATGCCAACGTTGCCCAGCTCATCAAAGAGTTGAACGCGAATTGACGAGGGTTTATTGATAAAAAACAACTGATATGCAGAGATATCATGATTATTCAAGACGGATTGGAGTTTCATGCGGCAGAGTTGCGCAGAATGTCAGGAATCCAAGGTTGGCTGCCTGCTCGCATTCCTGCGCAAATAGCGGAACAGCTCAATGAACGCGGACGTTTCATTGCCACAGACACGGTGGCGACGGAAATCCGTTTTGTCACGGATGCCCGAAACATCCGCTTGACCCTTTCGGCCCTGAAACCCGAGTTCGGGTTGGATCAGTTGGAAGTGAGGATTTACTATGGAGATTTCCAATTCCAGTCTTATTGGCTCAAACCTGGAGTCGTTACCACGTTGATGTTTTCTCCGCCACCCCAACTCGCCGCAATCAAAGAGGAATACACGCGACGTGGCCCTGGAATCGGCTTCGCCCCCAGCGTCTGCCGTATTCTCTCACAACGTGGAGGCTTGATCTATTGCGGAATTGAAACCTTCGGCCACGCCCTCCGTCCACCAAACAGTTCGGAAAAGCCCGAAAAGACATGCCTGTTTTATGGTTCGTCAATCACCAACTCCACGTTGGACGGCTATCCTTCCGTGGCAGCGCAGAAACTCGGTGTGGATTTCATCAACCTCGGCTTGAGCGGAGCCTGCCATGTCGAGCCACTGTTGTCCGACTGGATGGCTTCTCTTGAAGACTGGGACTTTGCCGTATTTGAACTTGGCATCAATATGATTGAAGCCTCATACGATACAGATGTTTTTCAAGAACGCGTTAAGTATCTGATGGAGGTGTTTACCACCCGCCATCCCCAAAAGCCATTGGTTATGATGATGCCTTTTCCCTCCTATTTCCGAAATGAGTTCAGGAAGCGGCCATTGGAAGTTGACCGTGATGCTGCCTACTGCCAGATTCTGCGAGAGCTTTATGCACAATTTCAATCTCGGGGAAATTGGCATCTGCTGGAAAGCAGCGATATCCTGGACGACACCTGCTGCCTGGGAGCCGATTTCCTCCATCTGAAAACCTACGGGCACGCCGCGATGGGCTTAAAGCTGGCGGAAAGGCTGAAAGATATTGGATTTTGAACCCAACATGGACGTAGTAATCTCCGACGGCAAAACTATCCTTGTTGTCAAATGCCAAGGCTGCGAAAGTGAGTGCGAGGTGAGCGTCGCTATTCAAGACGGCATTGTCCACTGCCTCGGCGGCAACAACTGTCCCACAGGCAAGAGCTTCGCTATCGCTAAAGCCCGTGAACGTGTCAAGGACAGGAATTAATGTCCTGGACATATTGACACGCCGCTAGTGCGCTTTTCGGAAGAGCATGGCGCAGAGGCCTCCGTTCTAATTTGATGGTCCAACGAAGACCACAAAGAACTATTACCATTGGAGTTTCTCCAGCAGCTGGATGACGAACGGCTGGAGACCTAGCTGCGTTACAGGACTATCCCAAGAAATCGTGCATACGTGGATGCCATCCTTTCATCTCAGGGCTTGAGCCTGAACCGTCCAATGGATGTCATCCACCTCTCCAAAGGGCTTTAGCCCAATGCAAGCGCCCATAGGGTGCGCAGCATTGAGAAGTGCCGCCCCTCTGACTTCGCGCCCGTATGGCGCAACAAAAGCTTACCATAACCTACCCTTGGGGGCATAGCGTTTCAAATTGCATTATACGTGTGAAAAATATTATTTTGAAAAATCTATTTGAATTTCTTTAATTTACATATATAATAGTTTTGAATGTAATTTTAACCTTCATTATAAATCAAAAAAAGAAAGATTAAGTGAAATGAGACTAAAGGATATAGCAACAAAGAACTTCTTTGGACGTGCAGACGTGCTGGTAAGCATACTGGACTACGTTTTATACGAAGGAAAACAGACTGTTCAGCTTGGGCAATTGCACAGCCTCAACGGTGAGCATCCCATGCTTTTGCAGAATCCAGACGGCAGTTTCAGGGCGACAAGCTGCTATCGGGACAAGCTATTTGAATACGACAACGAAGATGGAACAATATCAATTGGTGTAGAGTTTCAGTCGTACAATGACTGGAGCATGGTGTTGCGTATGATGGGTTATGACCTGCCCCATTATTGGGAGCTTTTCAAGGAGGGCAGGATGCATCCAATCGTCAATCTCGTGCTTAGCTTCGACAGGCGGCGTAGCCATCCGCCAAACACTCTTGAGCAGATGTTCAAGAAAGTTTCATCCGTAGCAGCAGAACACTTCTTCAACTACGGCTTCACAAGCCTGAACATCTACGACATAGCGGAAAATTACGACAGCTTCTCTTGCGAAGAGTTGCAAAAGGTACTATATTTATTTAAATGCGACAGGGAAGAAAGACCTTTCACAGAGGCCTTTGATAACGAAAAGTTCACGGGAACGATGAGTCGCGACGCAGCCATAGTCTGCGCCATCTTCCTTAACTTGGATTTGAAAATCGAGGATGATTCAAAGGAGATTGATATGTGCAAGGCTGTTAGTGACATGAAAAAGAGATGTAGAGAGGAAGGCAGAGAGGAAGGCATTAAGCTCGGGGCAGAAAATACTTTAAGGGGCATTGTGGAACGACTCCGCAATATGAACCTTAGCGTGCATGAAATCTGCCATCTGCTTGGCGTTTCAGAAGAAACCCTCCACCAGATTGAATTGTCCCTGTAAAGCAGAGTTTCTTTGTAGTCTTCTTCACCTAAGGCGTAGCGCAGTAATCTACAACAATGTCAGCACACTGCATTACAGCTTAATTTCCACGGAATATACAGACTTGGTTAGCTTGATGGTTTTACCATCGGCGAGGATGGTTGTGCCGCGCGGGAGCGGCTTTTCCATCTGGAGCAGGATGCGCTTTTCATCACAGGTGACGGAACATTTGCCGAATTGTGTATGGATGCTTTTCAAAGCCAGTCCGCGTTTTCGCTCGAATGGGGCGATGCCGCCGCAGAGGATGATGGAGCCGTCAGGTGTCTCGTAGAAGAAGCGTGCCATCTCCATCTCAAGGATGCGCCCGTTGTTGCTGGCATTCGGTTGCCAGGCGGTGAAACGCTCGTCGTCCTGTGAGTAGCGCTCCTGGGTCAGGAAGAGGTCTGGCGTGACGGCGAAGCGGCGGAAGAGCTGTGCGGCTGCCCAGGCAGCCTTTTCCTTGCCCTGTTCCATGAACATTTTCATGACGGTCAGTTCATTGTTGCCTATGTAGAAGATTCCATGCGTGATGGGGGAGCAGAACAGCCCTTTATAGGCATTTTTCTCCAGCCAGGCCTGATAATTGCGCATCTTCTCATCATTTGCAGGGAAGATCCCAGCGGCGCAGCACTCCAGAGGCGTGCAGGTAAAGCGGAAGTTGTGGCAGACCTGAGAACTGTCCGCGCCGTACGAGCGTGGGATGAAGCCATCTGGCTGCTTAATGCTTTCCAACACGGCTTCAAGGTCATGTTTGTACTGTTCACACTCCCCACAATAGTATTTTGCCTTCGGATGCTTGACCTGCCTTAAAAGGAGGCAGAGGCGCATGAGTCCGCAGAGGCTCCATGCATCCGTGAAGATTACCTGGCCGACATCGCCGTCGGTCGAGCGCGCCAGAGGCATGACGCCGTAAGTACTACTGCCCTTGATACGTGTAGCGCGAATTTCGCCGACAATCCAGTCTGCTGCACGGAGCATCTTCTCCAGGTAGGCTTTGGCAAAACTCTTGTCGCCCGAAAGCAGAAGATAGTCGGCGGCCAGAGCAAGGGCTGCGCCCGTCGTGTTTGCCCACTTGGGGCCGCTGGTGCCGATGGCGCCAGCCGTCGTGGTGAAGTTCCCAATGGGCGGGCATCCGCCGTCCTGCAAGGTGAAGATGAACTCGATAACCTTGCGCACCTCCTTGAAATGCCCCAGACTCAGCATTGGACGGAGAGAACTCATCGCCTCCCAAACCCACACATAGAAGCGTTCGGAACTACCGCCCTGGCATGGGCGAAGCATCCCGTCATGCTCCAGCAGCAGTTGCAGATTGTTCAGGCGAACTGCCTCCACAAAGGCGTTTTCCCGTTCGCTTCCCAGTTCGATTTCAGGCAGTCCCTTCAGGATGGCATGCCACTTTTTCACAGCAGCGGTTTCGGCCTTCTGGTATGTTATGGTGAGGGCTTCTTGCTTTGCAGGAGAGTTCTCAAAATCGACGGCAAGTTCAAAACTGGCTTCGGCACGCGGCTGCAGTTCTATCTCCAGATGGATCGCGTTGCTGACCTGCTTCAACTGGTACTGCGGGAAGACCCGATAGGGAGTGCCACAGGAAAAGAACAGGTTCAAATTGTCGCCCGTGAAATCTGCGTGTTCAACCCAGTCTGCGGCAAATTTATTTGGCACAAGCCGACCAGTCAGTCCACCAGCAGAAAGGAGATTATTATCAATCAACTTGAAATTGTTGTCGGGAAGCCACTTGGATGCATCCCAGATGAAAGGCACATAGTGGTAGTCAAAGAGTTCTTTTTCAAGCGGATTGCTGGGGCGCACCCAAACGACTGCCTTGCGGGCCGCAGGTGCCTCGTTCCGCACAGTTACGCGGATGTGAAGCACACCATCGGGCGCCATGCAGTAGTCCAGCATATAGATCTGGTTCCAGGCAGAAAATTCCGCACGGATAATTGGTAGTCCGCCAATGCGACGCACCAGTCGTACAAGACGGAATTCGGGCACGAAGGGTAGTTCCCCAAAAGCAAAGCTGATAAGCTTCAGACGCTGCATGTCGCGCACCGCACGGTCCTCTGGAAACGATGTGTTCAGTGCGGGAGATGGAAGATAATAGGCGTTTAAGGCACAGTCGCAGAAGGTCAGCGCCTTTGCGCCTGGAAAATTCAAAGGTGCATGCACGGAGAGCGGAAGTTTTGCCTCCCTGTGAAGTGCCTCATAGACATCCCACCAATCCATCTGCTGCAAACTTGAATAGCTTATTGTCATCATTATCACCTTTTAACTTCACACTTGGAGAACGAACAAAAGTAATAGTAATCGATCAGCGATTGATTTGAGCCGCGTAGCGGCGATAAGAACATAGCCGTGGGTGAAGCGAGCGCCTCTGGCGCGAGCGGAACCCACGGGACAAACAATTCCCCAATCTCTTTGCGCTGTGCCGCGTAGCGAAGCGGAGCGGCACAGCGGAGAAAAACCAGTGGGAATTATCAATCATTGAGGAATTACAAGTAATATACCATCAATCGTTTCTTCTTGCTAGTGCTCATTTGCATTTTGGAGAAAACAGAACATTTTATTATAATTTACTAGCTTGTCTAGGTGTCCTCAAGCATCAACCGAGGTAAAACAATGCGCATTTGTCAGGAAAGGCAGAATACAGTAGAAAGCAGGTCGTTTGACGGCGGCTGGTTTGGCGATTTTGGGCGGGATGCCTATGGACGCTTGGAGGTGGATGTCGTGCTCTCCGCGCCCTGCACGGCGCAGCTCTGGATTGGAGAAGTGCTCTCCTCAGATGGCAGAATCAACCGTGAACCAGGCGGCTACCGTACCGCCAAGCAGCAGGAGGTACAGTTGGTTGCTGGCAAAAATCACCTTGAGATGGAACTGCCACGCCACCTCTCGCCCTATCAGCCCAAACAGCGCTCCAAAGTCTTGAATCCAGAGGATTGCAAGTATGAAATCGCGC
Source organism: Victivallales bacterium (assembly GCA_017535315.1). Lineage (GTDB taxonomy): Bacteria > Verrucomicrobiota > Lentisphaeria > Oligosphaerales > Oligosphaeraceae > RGIG3456. Next base: position 20,575 of record JAFXUD010000016.1, read on the forward strand.
CATTCCGCTATGCGGAACTGGTCTGCGACAACATCACTGAACCGCCTGTTTTCACGCGCGTAACATTCTTTGCGCCCTTCAATGAGGAGGCCAGCGATTTCACTTGTTCCGACGAAAACCTGAACAAGGTCTGGCAGTTCTGCAAATACACGATGAAGGCGACCACCGCCTTTGGAATCTACATTGACGGCGAGCGCGAACGCCAGGCTTTCGAGGGCGATGCCTATATCAACGCACTCGGCCACTATTGCACAGACGCCTCGTATGAAATCGCCAGACGAACCCTCACCTTCTTCTTGGAGTTCTACCCCATCGCTGCCTACGAGTACCGCTTGTTCACGCCACTGCTCGTGCGGGACTACCTCCTCTATTCAGGCGACACAGGCCTCCTCCCCTACTGGCGCGATGGACTGGAGGAACGTCTCTTGACACGCTATGTCAGCGAAGACGGTCTGCTGCATGGCCAGGCAATCCCTGCCTTCCCGAACGAAATCATGCTGCTGGTTGATTGGCCTCCTATCGACCGTGACGGCTACGAATACGGCGAACTGAACTTCATCCCCAATGCCTTCCGCTATGCCGCGTTGAATGCGATGGCTGAACTGACAGGTGAGAAAAACTACGCAGAAGATGCTGCCAAATTGCGTGCAACAATCCGCCGCGTCTTTATTAGAAACAACCGCTTTATCGATAACGCAGCCTCCACCCACACGGCGTTCCACACCGACATGTTCGCACTCTGCTTCGGCCTAGTGGAAGAAGCGGAAATGCCAGCCGTTAAGGCGAACCTGATGCGTGGCATGAAGTGCAGTGTCTATGGGGCGCAGTTCCTATTGGAGGGACTCTTCGCCAACGGCATGGAAGAATATGGTTTTGAATTGCTGCGCCGCGATGGTCCGCGCTCTTGGATGAACATGATGGCACAGGGCGCCACCATCACGATGGAAGCGTGGGACGATGCCACCAAGCCCAATCAGGACTGGTGCCATGCCTGGGGAGCCGCCCCCGCAAACATCATCCCGCGTTGGCTCTGCGGCATCCGCCCCATTGCAAACGGCTTCGCTGAGTTCATCATAGACCCACACCCCGCCTCCCTTGAGAGCTTCACGCTCAAGCAGCCCACTCTTCATGGCTTCATCATCCTGCAGAAAAACGGCAAACAATGGCACCTGGAGGTTCCGAAGGGCACCGTTGGTCATTGGAACGGGAAAAACTACCCTGGCGGTACATACACACTGGAACTGAACGGTCACTTGAACTAATTTTCCAATCGTGATTTGCATTGACAAGATTACGTGTTACAGTTATTGGTGTTGGAGTATATCATCGTGTTTGACTACTCACCTTACCCCCCCTATTATCAACGGAGAACAAGAGAATGGAACTGAAAGGAAGCAAGACAGAAGCCAATCTGGCCACCGCATTCGCCGGTGAATCGCAGGCCCGCAACAAATACACCTACTTTGCTAGCGCAGCCCGTAAGGAAGGCTATGAGCAGATTGCCGCGATTTTCGAGATGACTGCCAACAATGAAAAGGAACACGCCAAGCTCTGGTTCAAGGAACTGAACGGCATCGGCACAACCCTCCAAAACCTGCTGGCCGCCGCCGCTGGTGAACACGAGGAGTGGACCGACATGTACAAGCGCTTCGCCGAAGAGGCAAAGGCCGAGGGTTTCACGGAACTGGCCGAACGCTTTGCCCGAGTTGCCGATATCGAAAAGCGCCACGAAGAGCGCTACCGCAAGCTGGCCGCCAATATCGAAAAGGACGAAGTTTGGGTGAAAGTCGGTGAAAACCGCTGGGAATGCCGCAACTGCGGGCATATCTACATCGGCGAGAAGGCCCCCGAAGTCTGCCCAGTCTGCAAACACCCCAAGGCCTACTTTGAAATTGAGGCCGACAACTACTAATCAGCAGGACACCATCATGAAGAAATACATCTGCGAAGTCTGCGACTACATCTACGATCCCGAAAAGGGTGACCCAGACCACGACATCCCCGCAGGAACTGCCTTTGAAGACCTGCCAGAAGACTGGACCTGCCCCGACTGTGGTGTCGGCAAGGACAACTTCAAGCCCGTCGAAGAATAGTTTCCCGCTTTTCTTTCTTGGGGAAAAACATTAGAGGTAATTGCACTGCAATTACCTCTCTTTCAATATGTCAGAGAACGTCATCTTTTTCGCAGATCTGTTGGGCACGGTCATTTTCGCCATCACGGGCGCGGTTTCTGGCATGAGATTGAAACTTGACCTGCTGGGCGTAATCGTGTTCGGCTGTATTGTCGGCGTGGGTGGCGGAATCGTGCGCGACACCGTCATCGGGGCTACCCCTGTGGCAGTACTTCAAAACGAGGTCTATCTGGCCTCGTGCATTGTTACAGGATTGCTTGTCTTTTTCCTCTTCAAGCGTCTTGAGAACCACAAGAGGGTCATCCTCATCTGCGATGCGTTTGGTCTTGGGGTATTCACCGCGCTTGGTGTGGCGAAGGGCAACCTTCATGGGTTGGGACCGATAGGTATGGTGCTCTGTGGCGTCATGTCCGCTGTCGGCGGAGGGCTCTTGCGTGACATCATGGCAAGGCGTATTCCCGAGGTACTTGTCAACAATTTCTACGCCACAGCCTCCCTGCTAGGCGGTCTCGCCTACATCATCCTCCAGAAACTGATAAAAACGGGAAGCATTAAGCTCTCCGATTTCAGCTGTTTCCTCATCACCACCTTGCTGGTCCTGGTCATACGCCTGCTGGCAATACGCTACAACTTCCACCTGCCAGGTGCAAGAGTGGAAGATATTGGAGATTCCGATGCTTATTCAAATGCTTAAATCAAAACTGCACCGAGCAATTCTGACGCAGTGCGAACTCAACTATACAGGCAGTATCTCCATTGACCGAGACCTGCTGGATCTGGCAGGCATCCTGCCATACGAAAAGGTGCTGGTCGTGAACCAAAGCAACGGCAGCCGACTGGAGACATACGCCATTGAGGCTCCGCGCGGCTCCAAGGAGTTCTGCCTCAACGGTGCTGCCGCACGCCTGGGACAGCCTGGTGACCTGGTCACCATCATGTGTTTCGCGCAGATGACGCCAGAGGAGGCGGTCAACTGGACTCCATGTGCCATCCTCCTCTCCGACAACAACGCCAAAGCGCAACGAATCTGAATTGACAAAAAGAGCATTATTCAACAGAGATATTTTCAAAATTGGCACAAAATGCACTAAGAGATGGGCGCAGTGGCGTTGGCAACGTGCATTTCGATGATAGTTTTGAAATTACCTCAACAGGTTAATACATGAAAAAAAGCATTGTCTGTGAAAAAATCCGCCGTGGCGAACCAATCATGGTTGCCAAACTGAACTTCTTCAACGCCGACCTGGCAGAACTTATCGGCTACACAGGTTACGACTGCCTGTGGATTTGCAATGAGCACGAGATGATCGACCGTTCCTTGCTTGCCAACATTCTGCGCGGCTCCAAGATTACGGGCATGGATATGATGGTGCGTCTCTCGGCGGCTGCCGACTACACAGACCTTATCCAGCCGCTTGAGGCGGGTGCCCAGGGCATTATGATTCCACACGTCCACAAGGTCGAGCAGTTGAAGTGGATTGCCAAGGAAACCAAGTTCTATCCGCGCGGTATGCGCGGCATGGACTGCGTCAACCAAGATGCCGACCAGGGCTTCGCCGACACTCTCGACTATATCAAATTCGCCAATGACAACACCTTCGTCGTCGCGCAAATCGAGGACGAAGACGCCCTTCAGAAAGCCGACGAGTTCGCCTCCGTCGATGGCATCGATGTCATCTTCCTCGGCCCCGCCGACTATTCGGAGAGCATCGGGTTGCCTGGGCAACCCCGCCATCCAAAGGTGGTCGATGCCGTCCGCCGTTGCGCTGATGCCTGCACAAGACATGGCAAATGCTTCGGCACCGTCGGCTTCGGTGACATTGACTTCTGCCGCCAACTCATCGACTGGGGCACGAGATTCATCACAGGACCATCCGACTGGAGCATCGTCAAGAAAGGTTTCGCCGCCGAGGCCAAGAAATACGAGGATTCGGGACTCTTCAGTTTCCGCCACTATCCCAACCACTTGGATTATTGAGGCTTATGATGTATCTAGTTTACAAGCAATTCGAGGTTTACTTCGACACGCAAACGGGTTCTCTGTCTGTTCTCTATTCGCCACAGGATGAGGGAAATAGCTTCCCATTTCTGAAGGCAACCGTCACCCTCTGCAATCCAGACGGCACTCCGTTGCCCTGGAAAAATCTTCCTGAGTCAAAGGTTGAAAAGAAGCACGACGTGGCCACGTCCAGAACGCGCTTCATCCTAGAGGATGCTTCCCCAAAATGCAAACTCATCACGTTGGAATTTGCCCTTGAAAACCATACGCTGCACCTGCTCTGCAAGGGAGAAAGCCTGTTTAGCATAACAGGACATTTCCTGACCAAGACGCCCTCCGATGACCTTTTGAGCGTGCATGACGGGGTGGAAGCACCCCACCTGCGGGCGTCCTCGGGCCCCATGGTCTCCGTCGGCGACAACGCCCTCTTCGACCGCCAGCGGGATTTTCTGTTGAAGTTCAACTGCTCTGGAAGCGAAGCGTTCTCATACGACTGGAAAGAAAAGTGCTATGCCTTCACCTGGGAAAGCAAGGCAAACACATCGCTTGAAATCAGCCTTGAAGCCACCGAAGCGTACTGCCGCAACCGCTTCAACTTCTCCTATCGTGGCATCCGCAGACGTCCAGGCTTCGAAACACCATCCGTCGGCTGGATGACCTGGTATGCCGTGAAATTCGATGCCAGTGAAGCCGTTGTACTGGAGAACGCAACACGCTTCAAGGAGCTTTTCGGCGACTATCTTGATGCACGCCCTGTCCTTTGGGTCGATTGGGAGTGGTGCCATAATAATTTGAAGGGCACTGGCGAACCTGGCAGCGACATCCTTCACCCCCGCAAGTCCGTCTATCCCAATGGCCTGAAGTATGTTTCGGACAAGCTGAAAAAGATGGGCTTTCTGCCCGCCCTCTGGGTGGGGCCGACCACCGACTGCCAAATCAACTCCTTTATGAAGGCGCACCCCGACTGGCTTCTCTGCCAGGACCGTCGCTGGTGCGGGCAGTACTGGTTCGACTGGTCGAATCCAGAGGTCGTGAAGACGGTCATCCCCCGAATGTTCAAGCAGTATCTTGCCTGGGGCTATGAGGCTCTCAAGTGGGATGCCATCCCCATGACCCTCTGGATAATGGCCGAAAACCGCGAAAAACGCATCCACCCCGACATCTCACCTATGCAGATTTTCCGTGATATCGCCAAGCTCGCCCGCCAGACCATCGGCGAGGATGTCTATATGATGTCCTGCTGCGGTGTCAATGAAAACGACATCACCTGGAGCGAGGACAGCTTTGACGGGGCCCGCATCGGCAGCGACATCTTTACCTGGGAGGAGTTCCTGAAGGACGGCATCGCACGTATCCTGCACTTCTTCCCGCTCCACAACACGGCCTACTATATCGATGCAGACAACCTCGTACTGCGCAAAGATTACTCCACCGTGGCGCAGGCGCGTACGCGAGTCTCCATCTACGGACTGGCAGGCATCCCAATCACCCTAGGTGACGCCATAAAGGAGCTTGACGAGCCACGTGTCGATATGCTACGGCGCATCATGCCAGTCATTGACGTTCGTCCAGGCGACCTGAATGGCACGACGCTCTTGGACAACCAAACACCTTGGAGCAAGACCGCCCTCGACATCCAGTCAGGGAACCGTGAAAACAAATCTCTCTACAGACCTATCCAAGTGATTCGCCTGAACATCGCGAGGAGCTTCGGGCAGTGGACTGTCGCAGGCCTCTCCAACCTCACCGACAAGCCGCGCTCATATACGCTCCACCTGCAAGACGAGCTCGACCTGCCCTCTGGCGAATACGCCGTCTATGACTACTGGAACAAACGCTTCCTCGGTGTGTTCAAGGAAAAGCTGAAGCTCTCCATCAAGCCGTTTGACACCGCCGTGCTTCGCATCACCCCAGTGGAAAACAAACTGCCTACTCTGCTCTCCATTTCAAGGCATATCAGCCAAGGTGGTTATGAGTTGGATGAGTTCAAGGTAACTGCCACGACCGTCAGCGGCCTCTGTCGCGTCGTGCCAGGCGATACCTGCGACCTCACCCTGCTTCTACCCGAGGGCAAGGCCATCAGCAGTTGCAACGTTCCTTTTACTCAGAACGGGCGCATCGCCATCTTGCACCTGCTCTCCAAGAGCATCAGAACCAAGAAATGGCAGTGCAAGCTGAGCTAGAGTACTAATCCTCCTAACAATAGGGGGCGCGGGGGGCATCGCCCCCCCCGTCCTTTGGCCAGCACAACAACAGAAAACACCCCCAAAGGAGAAAATACCCCAATGATAGAAAAGCTAAAAGAACCCTGGCTAAAGCGCGGCGAAACCCTTCTTTGCTTTGGCGACAGCTTGACAGCAGCAACCAGCGGCTATGTCTCCATGCTGGAAGCTGCATTGGCTCCGCAGGGCATCCGCGTCATCAACGCGGGACTTGGCGGCGACAAAACGCCACACGCCCTGACACGCCTGTGCAGCGATGTCATTGCACAAAAGCCAGATGCAGTCTCCATCTTTTTCGGGGCAAACGATTCAGTCATCGGGCGTGGCTGCTGGCGTGACGAGCCAGTTGTGGAGCCGCTGACCTATCGGGACAACCTCATATGGATGATTCACATCTGCCGCCTAAAAAAAAGCAGCATCCGCAAGTTCAGCATCGCAGCACCGTCTGGCCGCATTGAAGGCGACAGCTGGCATGAATTCGGCGACATCCGCCATGATTACTGCCTGATGGCACGGCAAGCCGCCGACATCGCCAACGCTCTCTTCGTGCCCCTGGACACCGTCATGGACCAGGTGCGCGACACCATGCCTGCCACAGACAACGGTCTGAAACTCACCAGGGATGGTGTCCACCCCACCTCTGACGGCTACCGTCTCATCGCAGACACGATGCTGAAAAGCTGGTGCCTGCAAGGCTTAATGATTTGATTCAAAAGTTGCTTGTTTCTAGACAATCGAAAAAAAAGGAAATTATATACTTTAGTTGCCGATTGGACTTTACCCACAGAGAAGAGCCGCGTAAGCGGCGGCAAGAGCATAGCCGTGGGTGGAGCGAAGCCGCGACAGCGGCGAAGCGAAACCCACGGTCAGATGCCCACCCCAGTCCTCGTGCGCCTTGCCGCGTAGCGCAGCGAAGCGGCAAGGCGCATCCTGGTTATCGACCAGTGAGGGATAATTTCATCAGGAGACTCAAGTATATAATTTCCCCCCAAAAAAACATTATGGGAAACAGAGCATTGCAATTATCTCTCTGTTTCGCCATCGGCCATCATCTCGTATCTTCAACGACTTCAACCAGAAAGCTAACAGGACGAAAGCCGTCGTTGCAGGCAAGCATGGCTGACTTTGGATTTTTCATCCATCCGTCATAGAAGTTCTCCGCACCGTGTGCAAGGGCCATGACAAATGGCGAGAGCGTCTGCCAGGCGCTCTCGCAAAACCCCTCTGGTTTTTGCCAGCCATCGGCAAGAAACACCTGCCCCTCTTGCATGTCGCACGCATGTTCAAGGGGATTTTCATATTGCTCCTTCAAATCCTTATAGCAGGCCTTGCGGATCACGGTAATGCGGATTTTCCTCTGAAATGTCATCTTTTCCTCAGAAGCGACTAGGATAATTCACACGAAAAAACGTTCTTATTTCTCCTCTGGAATCTCTTCAGTAAAACTCTCGGTATATGCGGTGATGTTCTGTAGTATTCTCTCAGGAATCGGGACTTTTGTCTGCGCAACAAAGTCGAAGCATACCACCACTTCCGTACAATAGACGGCCTGCTTTCCTGTCTCATCGAAGATTCTATGCTCAAGAATAATGCTAGTATGCTTTATCTCCTGAATAACGGTATAAATACTCACCCGTCCTGGGAAATGAAGTTGTCGCTGAAACTGAAGTGATGCGGCAGCCTCTATCGGGCCGAATGTCATCCCTGGCGTCGGTTCCAGACCTATTTCTGTTATGAACTTCAGCCTTGCCGCCTGGCAATATTTGACTATTGCAACATTATTGACGTGCCCAAGCAGGTCAAGATCGCTCCAGTCAATTCGCAACTCAAGTATTTGAGCTTTCATACCATTCTTCTTTTGTAATTAACTCAATAGTCTATGGCTTACTGCAATATCACGCATCTCATCCAATTGCAATTGCCAAGTCATATTTTTTGAGCATTATTCTATCATCATTTCCGTTTTTTTCCACTCTCACTCCCTTTATTTGTCCTGAATAGCGATAAAATGAGTTCACGCATCCATAAAAAAGCTCAAGCATCAAAAAACAAATAATCCTGTTTGATTTCTTCAATTTCTGCGTTATATTTTTTATTATTCAAAACAGGGGGCTATAGCTCAGTTGGTAGAGCATTACGTTCGCAACGTAGGGGTCAGGGGTTCGAATCCCCTTAGCTCCACCACCCAACTTATCACGAGGTCTGATGGCAATCGCCGTCAGACCTCGCTTCGTTTCTGCCCTTTCTCCCTGAAAAACGGGCATTTGCGCGGATTCTCTCGCGGAAAATGCATAGTTATCGAGGGTGCAAGTAAGTCGGTCGAGAAATAGACCACACTGCTGATGTCAATGCATTCCTGCTCATCGAAACCAACGCTGCAAACGCCATCATCGCAGTCGGATAGAACGCCATGAGCGTCTCGTTCGACAGGCTTGCCGATGCTCACATCCTTACGACCTCACCCTATGGCGGAATCGTCGATTAAGCCTACGACAGGAATATTCTCGTCGCAAGGTTTTATCGTGTCATTTCTATTCAGTATATTTTGTCCATCGACTTCCAGATTACGTGCCGCAAGGCAATAGCAACTGTAATGCCTGTAAGTTTTCGGCACATTCAATGGAAAAACCATGCCTTTATGTTATATTTATGGTATCCTTCGGGTTCGGATGGATATGACGATGTTCATGTAAAAACAGAAAATCGATCGGCATAGGATGTTCTGGCGCAGTGCGTATCTGAAACGGTTCAATCTGCAAAAGAGATATATTATATTCTGCAAGAAAAGAGAACGATGACATGACCTATTCAATTATAGGAATACTGGCTGGGATTGTCCTAGTCATCACTAACAGGGACGTGCTGTGGCTGTCAGGGAACTCCGAACACACGCGGGTTCAACGTAATTACCGCTGCTTTCTGTTTGCTGTTCTGACCTACTACATCACGGATGCGCTTTGGGGCATTCTTGATGTCTATCGCCTTACATCACTTCAGTTTGCAGACACGACATTGTATTTCGCGGCAATGGCGGTGTTGGTTCTTCTTTGGACGCGGTATGTCATAACCTATTTGGAAAGCAGCACTTCGTTTGGAACCATGCTTTTGTATGGAGGGTGGGCTTTTTTCGGATTTGAGCTCATTGCCATTGTCGTAAATATATTTCATCCCGTCATGTTCTGGTTCGATAAAGACGGCGGCTACCATACGGCAAGTTTGCGGCATGCGACTCTGTACGTACAAATTTTGATGTTCCTATTGACCTCCATATACACGCTAGGCATAACCTTGACGACAGGGGGAAAGGCCAGACGAAGGAACCTTACCATAGGGTTGTTTGGAGTTGCAATGATTGTACTGATAGTCTTTCAGGTCCTTTATCCACTGTGGCCGTTCTACGCGATGGGATGCATGGTTGGAACCTGCCTGCTCCACAGTTATGTACTGGAAGACGAAAAGGAGGAATACCGCAATGAACTGGAGGAGTCATTGCGGCGAGAGCAACTCCAGAAGGAGGAACTCACAGATAACAGGGAGGCATTGCAGGAAGCACTTTCGTCCGCCAAGGAGGCGAACAAGGCAAAGACAGCATTCCTTTCCAACATGAGTCACGAGATACGCACTCCGATGAACGCCATCATCGGACTGAACAGCCTTGCGTTGAGGGACACGACTCTCACGGAAACAACCCGTGCCTATCTTAAGAAAATCAACGGAAGCGCAAAGCATCTTCTGGGACTCATCAACGATATTCTGGACATGAGCAGAATTGAATCGGGGAGGCTTGTGCTACGACGGGAGGAATTTTCCCTGAGCGGGCTGCTGGAGCAGATAAACACCATGGTCATGTCACAGTGCAACGACAAAGGACTGACATTTGAATGCCAGGTCAAAGGTCATGTGGACGACTATTACATCGGCGATGACATGAAGCTCAAGCAAGTGCTCATCAATATTCTTTCGAACGCAATCAAATTCACATCCGCGCCTGGAAGCGTGACTTTGACTATCGAGCGTGTCAACACCTACGAGGACCAGTCCACTCTGCGTTTTTCCGTTAAAGACACAGGCATCGGTATTGACAAAGCCTTCATTCCAAAGATTTTCGAGCCGTTTACGCAAGAGGACAGCAACCGCAACAACAAATATGGCAGCACGGGCCTTGGAATGGCCATTACGAAGAACATCGTCGAACTGATGAACGGAATGATAACTGTCGAATCCGAAAAGGGAGTCGGTTCTGAGTTTATTGTGACGATTACACTGAAGGACTGCAAAAATCCAAACGCCAGCATGGACAGCATAAACCCAAAGGACATACATGTTTTGGTGGTGGACGACGACCCAATCGCATGTGAACACGCCTTAATTGTGATGGAGGAGGCAGGCATCCGAACGGACACCGCAAAGAGCGGCGAGGAGGCCTTGAAGAAGGTGGAAGTCCTGCATGCCAAGCAGGACCCATATAACCTTATTCTTCTGGATTGGAAGATGCCTGAGATGGACGGCGTGGAAGTCGCAAGGGAAATCAGAAAGCGCTACGACAATGAAACTACTATCATCTTCCTGACAGCGCATAACTGGGATGAAATCATGGACGATGCCCTGCATGTCGGAGTGGACAGCTTCCTTGCCAAGCCACTGCTGGCATCCAGCGTGATTGACGAGTTCCTGCGTGTCGCCCGCCGCAACAGTCTGACGGTTCTGACAAAGAAAAAGCGAGCGGAGCTCAAGGGCAAGCACATTTTGCTGGCAGAGGACATCCAGATCAACGCTGAAATCATAAAGGAGTTAATGCTATCGCGGGATGCGCAGATTGACCATGCGGAAAACGGGAGAATCGCCACGGAACTGTTCGCAAAAAGTTTACCTGGCTATTATGATGCCATATTGATGGATGTGCGGATGCCTGAAATGGATGGTCTTACGGCCACCACCGTCATACGTGCCATGGACAGACCTGATGCAAAGCGGATTCCAATCATCGCCATGACCGCAAACGCCTTCGATGAAGATGTTCAGCGTTCCCTCCAGGTTGGAATGAACGCGCATCTCTCCAAGCCTGTGGAGCCTGAACACCTCTTCCAGACACTGGAGGAGATGATTTGGGAGAAGGAGAGTTGACTGAATAATTGCTGTGAATTGATATGAATAGACAAAATGATATAAAGACTCCTGAGAAAAACCTCTCTACTCTCGATGTATGGGCTATTGCTTTCGGCAGCATGGTCGGATGGGGAGCTTTTGTAATGCCAGGTTCGACTTTTCTGCCTGTGGCAGGACCTGCCGGTTCGCTTCTCTCAATGGTGATAGATCTTGCCGTCATGCTGGTGATAGTATACAGCGTCTATTATTTGATGATGCGCTCCCCTCGGCCTGGAGGCGTCTATTCCTTTACGAAAGAAACCTTTGGTAGGGACCATGACTTCCTCTGCTCATGTTTTTTTCTGCCTCTCCTATCTGACCATCGTGTTCTTGAACGGCACTGCGCTATTTCTCGTGATTCGCACCCTGATGGGAGCTGCTACACACAGAGGATACAGTTACACAGTTGCAGGTAACTCCGTCTATCTGAACGGGGTATTGCTGTCCATCTTTGCCGTTGTGTGCATAGGGCTGCTCTTCATCGTGGCAAAGCCTGTCCTGCGGCGATTGGCGACGGTGCTGGCTGTAATCCTGCTCCTCGGGTCTCTCGTCACCACGATCTTCTGCCTCCCCAAAGCCATTTTGCTGGACATTCTCTCATCATTCGGCTATAAGGACCTCAACAGAGGGTTTGCCATCTTCAGTTTGGTCATTCTAGCACCGTGGGCTTTTGTCGGTTTCGAGGTGATCAGCCTCGACACCGTGCATTTCAAGTTTCCTCTTAAAAAGTCAAGAATGGTGGTTTTCAGTTCCATAGTCATCGCCGCCTTGGTATATATGTCGATGACACTGACAAGCATCTCCACCGTCCCACCACCCAACTTATCACGAGGTCTGACGGCAATCGCCGTCAGACCTCGTTTCGTTTCCGCTCTTTCTCCCTGCAAAACGGGCACTTGCGCGGATTCTCTCGCGGAGAACGTGTGGTTGCCAGAGAAGGCTTTTTCGGGCGTTTTCGCCCTCCAGAAACGCCGAAATCCATTCTTGTTCTCCGTTTTTTCTCTGCGAGTAAAGGTCATGGCAATTATTACCACTGTGCGCGAACCCATTCTTGTTCTCTTTTTCTCCGCGCGAACGCTTTTGAGTAGGGAGTAAGGGTCAGCGAAAGTTGGATTCGGGCTTTTCTGACGCCGTTTGGGGTCCAACTCGTGACCCTTACTTAGGCGATTTTCGGCGTTTTCGCGCCACTTTGACAAGGAAAAGTTGGAACTCGTTTAGCCAAGGTTGAGAACGCCTTTTCGAGTTTGAACACACTTCAAGGCGCAAGATAAAAGACCGCCAGGCAATCATGCCCGACGGCCTACGAATCTTTGCCGTTTTTGAGAGATAGTTCCTTGGGGAGGAAACCGTTATCGTCTCATTTACATAGATTTTGAAGGTGTTTCTGCCATTTGCGGATGACTCGTCTCTCGTATGTTTCTACGCCGTTTCTTGGAATCACAAGTGTCTCCATGCGGGCGTAATGGCGTTGACGCCAGTTCGAGATTGGACGCAAAATGCCGCCGATGGCAAGCAGTAGCACCACAAGAAGGCATAGCATGTTGAGCGAGCGCGAGGCTCGGAAGGAATCATGATTATCTGCTCCGATGGAATGCGTCCATCCCGTCAGGAGACGATGGCAATACGCAGCGTAGTACAATGGCCATAGACAGCATAAAAATGCACAGGGGAGCAATTGTAGGAGCGATCCGCCTTTCTCCTGCACCATAAAAACCATCGCAAGGTAAATCAGAGCTGGGAGCAGGATGCCTTTCAATAGAAGCTTCGCGTATGCAGTCTTTGGCAGGATGAAAAGGAATGGCCGCCGTCCGCCAATACGCAGGAAGAATGCATGAATGGCAAACAAGACGATTGCCACGAGAAGTACCAGACATGACAGTCCAATGGTCATGGAGTCGAAAGTCGCCGCCTCAAGCTTCCGTTCAATCGACCATTCGGCGAGATTGTCGCCTTCAACAGAATACGGCGGGACAATTCCTGACAGCAGGCCTCCCGCGTGGAAGCACTGTGCGGCGTGACCGTGTATGGTATCCCGCATTTTCTTGTCCATATCGGCACCCGCTTGCAAGGCGGCGATTTCATCTGCCATGTCAAGGCGTTTTGCGCATTTGAGGAAAAACTCCATCCGCTTTATGCCAGCCAGAATGTCCAGCATACATGCGCCTTCCTTTTCGACAAACTGGGGAATAAACACGCGCCAGGTTCTGAGAAACTCCAGCGCCTTGGCATCGTTGCCCTCCTTGTGGAGGATGTCGCAATACAGTACCACGCCTCTGGCGATGTTCGTTCCGACGATCTGAAGGAGAAGTTTTTCTCTTGCGGCAACATCGATTAGATGCAAGCCGCCGAGCAAATCCTCGCGAATCTTGAGCATTCCGCGAATTCTATCCTGCAGTTCAACACTGTAGTTCCTCACGATGCCTTTGTGGAGCGCTCGTCCGTAGATTGCCATCGCCTCATCCAGTTTGGCACGGTCCTTGATGGCATCATCTTCAGGTGATTCGGCCATCTTGGGCAATGCGCAGGATTCCCGTATCAGCATATTGCACTCCAGATAGTCGTAGAGCGAATTGCCTGGGTCGATTCTCCTGCCATTCGCCAAAATCTCCGGCAGTTGCTCTGGAACAGAAAAGTTGTAGTGCGACAATTCCTGCGCATACAGGGCGCAAATCATAGTGTCTTCGCGATTGGAGGCATACAGCCGGGAAAGGATTTCAATGCGGCCTTCCCCCGAAAGATTGTCAAAGTAATAGCTGAACAGTCGCTGTTCGTCATCAGACAGCGTCCGTGTCTTCAATCCGAGGTCCATGTGGACATCACGACGCTCCATGTCGAACAACTCGGGACTCATCCACTTGAGTAAAATTACACTTGAGATGATGCTTCTAACGTTGATGCAGAGGAACACCCCGATGATAAGAATCGGCAGGGCAAGCCATCTGACAGCATTCCGTATGCGCGTACGTCGTGAAAGTCTCTTGCTGTTGCTTTCCGCAAGCTGGCTCGACAGTTCCTCAGGGTTGCCGAAACGACGCACGGTACTTTTCAAGGCCTGCTCCTCTGATGCATTTTTCCGCTCCTCATCAAAGGCATCCTCAAGATGATCAAGAAGCTCGTGTTCCACCTGCTGGCAAAGTTCCGTGTCATCGGACAAGGACTTGGAGCACAATCTTGAGTATTCTCTCAATTCATCATGAAAGTCATTATTCATTGCAGTATCTCCTTGAGCATGATGACTCCTAAACTTACGCTTGCGGCGTTGGCTGAAGCAGCATCGACAGCATCGTGCAGAATTCACGTGTGGCCTCTGTACGCGACACAGCCACCTCGCGCCCTGAATTTGTGAGAGTGTAATAGCGCCGTATCTTGCCATTGCCTTCGCGAGAATAGGAATTGACAAGGCCGTCGCTTTCCAGCTTGTGAAGGCATGGATACAGTGAGCCTTCACGCCATTGGAAATAGCCGTTGCTTCTCTCGTTCACGGTCTTTATCATCTCGTAACCATACATGTCGTGCTCTGACAGAAGTTTCAGTATCACGACTTCGACCGATCCGTGCATCAATTCCTTGCTCCCTGACATTTTGTGTTTCTCCTTTGTCGTTAGAGGTTCTTTTCTTTGCCTTGTTACATAGAATGCCTATGTAAATAGTGTTAATATACATAGAAAATCTATGTATGCAAATCAAAGGGCTGTTTTTTTCAAAATAGTAATAAAAGGCCGCCGAACAACCATGCCCGACGGCCTCGTGTTCCATTGGCGGTCCTATTCTCCGAGCAGCTCGCGCTCCTGCTCTTCCCAGTCGAGTGGGATGCTTTCGCGCAGCCGTAGGACGGTCAGCGTCGGCGGGATGTCGCCCGACACGATGCGATGCACGATCCTGGGCGAGAGCATCGCGAGACGCAGCGTCCGCGAGCTGCGGGAGCGGTCGATGCCAAGCGCGTCCTCCAGTTCCTTGCCGTTGGGGTAGCACCCATCGTCGATCGACTTCTGTCAGGACCACGCCCGCGCCAGCATCGTCGCCAGCGAGGTCTCCTGCGCCGGCTCGTCGTCCAGCGGAACGATGCGCCGACGATCGCCCCGGCACCGAAGCACCACGGGTAGGCGAACGCGCAGGTTGCCGTTTTCCAGCCGTTCAGTTCTGATCTTCATTCAACGCCTTCCTTGCGAGGGCTTCCATCCCCGCCGTCCCAATGTCCATCGTTATCTCGTTCAGGTGTGAGTTCATTGGCCAGCTGGCCAATGGCATACAGCGGGATGTCGATGAGTTCATACTGCGCAGGGGAGTTTGCCTTCTGGCTGTCATAGTCCAGCGTCCGCCTGAAATACCGTGCAAGGGAAGTCCTCACGGCTGCCGGCGGACGGAATTTCCCGCAATAGAACTTGAGACTCTTGGACTGGAGGTTCACCGACGCCTTTGCCTCCACGGGAATGACGTCGCCGCTGCCCTGCAGCAGAAAGTCGACTTCCGCATCGCCGCGCGGCGATGCCCAGTAGTGCGGCTCCTCGCCGAGTTCAGCGACAATCTCCTGCTGAACGAACTGCTCGGTCAGCGCCCCCTTGAATTCCTCGAATATGCGCGAACCATCAAGAACAGTCCGCGGTTGGAGACGCGCCTTGGCGGCAAGGAGGCCGACATCAAGCATGAATCCCTTGAACGCGCCGTCTCGGTACGCCTCCAGAGGCAGGTCGGGCTTGGAGACGCGGCACTCCTGGCGCATCAGGCCGGCCTCCGTGAGCCACAGCATGGAGAACTCCAGGTCCCGCGCCCTCGTGCCCTGCTGGACGTCGCCGAATACGAACTTCTTGTTCTCGCGGGAGAGCTGGCCGGGAATGGAATCCCATACCGCCTCGATCCTGCGCACCTGGACTGGCGGCGCATGCTTTCCGAAATCGCTGCGGTAGTCAAGCAGCAGTGAATTCTGGATGCGGCGCATCCTGGCGAAGTCGTTGTGCGAGGCGTAGTCATCGACGACGCGCGGCATCCCCCCGACAAGGAAATACAGTTTCAGGAGCCTGACAAGTTCATCGTGGAAGGGGGACATCATCCTCCAGTCGCGGTTGCCGATCAGCTCGGCGAACTGCCCCTTTCCCGTGGCTGTGAGGAATTCCCTGAACGAAAGCGGATACAGATACTGCGTGTCAACCTTTCCGACGGGGAATCCAGTCCCGACATGGTCGGAGAGCCCGAGCTGCGAGCCAGCCGCGATGATGTCAATGCCGGAAGCCTCTTCGCAGAAGAACTTAAGCGAGGCAAGCGCACCTGGGCATTCCTGTATCTCGTCGAACACCAGAAGCGTCTTCCCAGGCTCGACCTTGAAGCCAACGTGAAGCTGCACCGCCTGCAGAAGATTCGCCACATTGGTCTCGGAGGCGAACACATCGCGCAAGGGGCTTGCATGGTCGAACCTCACATACGCCGTCCGCTCGTACTCCTGACTTCCGAATTCCTTCATCAGCCAGGTCTTGCCCACCTGCCTCGCGCCGCGAAGCAGCAGCGGCCTGCGCCCAGAATCGTTTTTCCAGGCCACCAGCCTGTCCATTGCCTGTCTTTTCATCGTGAATCTCCTTCAACATCTTTGGAACACGCTGATAAGATACACCACTATTCACATTCTTCAACTGACTTTGAAGATTAAAATTCACATTTTTCGACTGACTTTCATATTTCATAATCACGTTTATCAACTGACTTTCAAGACATCATTCCACATTTTCCCGCGACTATGTGCGAAAAGGAACAAACAGAACAGGAGACGAAACATGCTGATTGTGATGAGGAAGACCTTAGATCTGACACCATCTAGAGGGACATCTAGAGGGACATCTTGAGGGACATCTTGAGGGACATCTTGACCGCCACCTTGACCGCCACCTTGACCGCCATCTTGAGTGCCATCTTGAGTGCCATCTTGAGTGCCATCTTGAGTGCCATCTTGAGTGCCATCTTGAGTGCCATCTTGAGTGCCATCTTGAGTGCCATCTTGAGGGACATCTTGACAAATCCATCCTTTCAAGCCTGATAGCCTGAAGGCTGGCTGGCGGCTTTTTTGGGGTAGTCAGAAGGCTATATTTCAAAAACGGTGTATATTAATGCAAACTAGAGAGAACAAACACCAAACTCTGCAGCAAAAGGAGCATTGACATAGGACACGATTGGTAGCCTTCCGCATTATGCAAGGCACTTGATAAAGAAAATCCGCTTTGACCACTACATACAGGTCATCGGTTCACCCCAATGAACTGCAAGCCATTTCAGACTGAAAAACTGGATTGACAGCGGAAACCGCCCTGCGGTGCATTTTCCTTCGCCTGACTTGCATTCTATCAATCAAGCACGAAATCGACAAATCAGAGACATAAAACCAAGTCGATTTGTCTCTGCAAAATTGATTGGATTTGCTTTATAAACCGACCACCATTTCACGCTGCCCGACTGCGGAGATTTTGGGGTCGGGGGTTCGAAAGTCCTCCACCACCCAACTTATCACGAGGTCTGATGGCAATCGCCGTCAGACCTCTTCTTATTAGATTATCGCGATAAACGAGGGCGTTGATGAGTACCTCATGGTAGTTGCTACACAAACTTACCAGATGGCGATTTCTGCACCGTGCTGTTCGCGGCTTTCGATGCCTGCGATCACAAGTTTCATCAGTTCAACAGTTTCAGTCCATGGGAATGGGCGGAGGCCCGTGCACAGGAAATTAACGAATGCAACCAGTTGGTTGCGGAACGAATTGTAGGAGTCGCCGATTTCAATCTTCGTCGTGCGCTTTGTTCCGCCGATGAAGATGCCGCCGAGATTACCGTAGTCGTAGATGCCTGTCAATAGGACATCAAAGCCATCGCGATGCTTCAAGTGGACGATGTTTCGCTTGTACGACCCTGTATTGACGACGCTGACGAAGCCAGGTCCTGTGATGGGATAAATCGCCTCAAGCGAATGGATTCCGTAAGTCTCCCATTTCTTCGGCATGCCGTATTGAATCAGCCGCAATTCGCCGAATTCGCGCAGTTTACCATGATGGAAAGGCTCCGTCTCTTTGCAGTAGCGCATGCTACTGCTAGACAACAACGGATAACCGTCCTCGAAGAGTTTCGTGAAGTAAGCCAGGTCATCGCGGTTGTCGCAGAGTGGCTTGTCGATGAAGAGCGGGATGCCTGCCTCGATGAAGGGCTTTGCACGGCGGACATGCTCGCTGCCGATATCCGTCGCAATGATGACCGCATCGACCTTGCCAATCATCTCTTCTGGTTTGTCAATGACATTCGGCACGAGCGACAGTTTTGAAACGTGCTCCGCGTCACTTCGGTTGTCGCAGTAGACGTAGTCCATATGTGCGCCTGGAATGCCCATCGTTTCGTAGTCCTGGAGATACAAATAGGCTGGAATCGCGGGGAAGGGGCACTCCGCGGCCATTCGTTCGCGGTCGAACTTGTTGAACATCGCGCTCCAACTGTATGGATGGCCATTGCCTTCCGTCATGCCGATGATACCTAGACGGATATGTTCAGGGTCTTTGACAAACGCTGCCATAATATTTACCTCCAATGGCTTACGTTAATTCTATCTCTTGTTCCACTTCGACGGGCGAATGACGTTCTCGGGCAGTTCGGGAACTGCCGCGATGACCGCCTTCAGCAAATCGTCTGGCAATGCGCCGCGTTCCGCCAAAGCGATGTTCATCTCAAGCTGTTCGACTGTGTCCACGCCTGTCAGAACGCCTTCCACGCCAGGGAACGAGAGCAAATAACGCATGCACAGCTCGGACAGTGCTATGCCTGCGTCTTCCGCAAGTTTCGTCAATGTGCGGCGAATTGGAACCACACCCTGAAGATGCTCTGGTATCTTTTCCTCTGGCATCAGCAGAAGGCCTTGCAGATATACGCTGCGCACAAAGACGCGTACCTTGCGGTCAGTCGTCTCAATCAGCGGCAGAAAGCGGCGGTCGAGAACGTTGGATGGAATCTGCACGGCGTCGCAATCGCCGATACCAGGCGGCAACATGCCGTCCACAGATGTCCCGACAAAGCGCACAACGCCTTTTTTCTGCCATTTGCGAAGGACAGGGAGGTAATCCAGATTCTCCTCGCGATGGAAGAGAATCGCATAAAGCGACGGGACACCGAGATTCTTGAGCGACTTTTCAAGCGATGCGTCTATCAT
This sequence comes from Victivallales bacterium, assembly GCA_017535315.1. Classification (GTDB taxonomy): domain Bacteria; phylum Verrucomicrobiota; class Lentisphaeria; order Oligosphaerales; family Oligosphaeraceae; genus RGIG3456. Next base: position 40,240 of record JAFXUD010000016.1, read on the forward strand.
TGCCTCGCCCTCCGTGCGTGTCATTTCTGGCGAAATCGGCGGAATCTTGCTGACCAGACACATCTTGTCCCCAAGCCCAAGCCGTTTCAAAACGCGACCGAGCACTTGTTCGCTTTCGCCGTATGAAGCGGCGGTGTCTATGAGGCGGATGCCTGCATGGTACGCAGCGGACAATATGTCCGCCACCTGTTCATCGGAAGGCTTGCCGTGCGTGTTCGCGATTCCGTAGTTCAAACCAAATTGGACGGTTCCAAGAACCAATCGAGATGTTTTCATTCAAATAATACCTCGATAGCTATTTAGCTGTATAGCCGCCATCGACGGGGATGTTAGTCCCTGTGATGTATCCAGACGCATCGGAGGCCAAAAAGACGATGATGCCCTTGAGGTCTTCCTGCCCCGCCAGGTGGCCGAGCTGCGTCCGCTCGCTGTATTGCTTGACAAATCGTTCAGGCATCGTGTCTTCCTGAAGGCCACCTGGATGGATTGCGTTGACGCGGATTCCGTCCTTGCCGAGCACACTTGCCGCCCATCGCGTGAAGTTCACCATGCCGCCTTTCTCATAAAAGTAAATCGGGCTGGGATTGTTGCCCATCGTCGTTCCTGCATAGTTGGCAAACTCTGGACCGACCAGTCCCATGAACGAACCGATGTTCACGATGGAGCCTTTGCCAGCCGCCTTCATCACTTCCGAAACGACCGCAGTGATGTAGAACAACGCCGACGCATTGACATGGAGACTCTCGTCGTATGTGTCCAGAGGCTTCTTCCAGCCGCCTCCGCAAGCGCACCGCGTCACGGCGTTGTTGATGAGGATGTCGATGCGGCCAGTCGTCGCCACGATCTCCTCGACCATCTTGTCGATGGATTCCGTTGACTGGAGATCCAGATGGATGGCTCGCGCCTTCAGTCCACGTGCAACCAATGTATCTGCAAATACTTGGCACGCATCTACATGGCGTGCGGCGATGAATACCTCAGCACCCGCCTCCGCCAGTGCCTCGGAAATCTGCTTGCCGTACCGTCCAGCCCCGCCAGTCACGATCGCCGTGCGGCCGTCAAGTCTGAATGAATCAATGACGTTCATGGTTTTTAGCTCCTTTAGAACCATGTTTATGTTTTCTTTGTTTTTTATCTGGTACCCTTGTTACTCTTTCAAATATACACGTTAATACAAGGTTTTCCACGATAGAAGCGGAAATAACCTTCTGTTCCGTGACAAAATCTTTGGCATTTATACAATGGGAAACAGGGTTCATCAAGTCTGTGGAGAACCACAGTTTTTCCCATCTGATTCTGCCTGGCTCTTTATGAAGAAAAACCGCTATGCTGACTACACTCCTCAACGAGGTGCGGATGACCAGCACGCCATCTCCGCTGGTTTCATATAAGTACTTGGGGGCACTGTTTCATGCACGGGCTAGCTTTCTGAAGGCGATGCACGAAAGAAAACCTGCGTTGGAATTGATTTCTTCGGAACTTAGACTAAATTTAAAAATGACAACCTCATTAGTGAACAGTGATTGACTGGAGAAATGATTTCACTCATTGGGATGGCAGTCACATTCTTAGCCGACCACAATAAATCATGTGTTTTTTGTAAAACTTGGAAACCATTATGGCTTTGACACTCGCTATTACTAAAATTGGCGATTTGTTATTTCAAAAGAGAATTACAAAGGGGATGGATGGCAAGCCAATCACCCCTGTTTCTCTGAAGATTCCAGTTTATCAGCGTCCCTACAAATGGAAAGGCAAAAATGCAATTCAACTGCTGGATGACATTGTCGAGGCGAGAAATGAGAACAAGGAGGTCTACCGCGTCGGCACGTTGATCCTCCATTCCAACAAGGGAATGTTCGACATTGTGGATGGTCAGCAGAGAATCATAACCTTTTCTCTTCTACTGAAGTCATTTTTGATGTTACTTGAACGTCATGAAGAAATGGCTTTTCTTGATGAGAAAATGACAGACAACCCATACAACGTCCAGAATATTTCCAGTAATTTCAGGGCGTTCCGTAGAAGAATAGACGGAATTGTTGATCAACGGGAGAAGGAAGGGCTATTTGGCTATATCAAAGACAATTGCGAATTGATAGTTGTCATCACAGACGATCAGTCAGAAGCATTTCAGTTCTTTGATTCCCAGAATTCTCGTGGCAAGCCTCTTTATCCGCATGATTTGCTAAAGGCGTACCATTTGCGTGAGATGCAAGAGTGTTCTGTTGAAACGACTGAAAGGGTTGTAAAGCAGTGGGAAGATATGGATCAGAAGTCATTGTCTTCGCTGTTTAGCGATTATCTGTTTTCGTTGAAAAAGTGGATAAAGGGGAATCCTGCCCCAACGTTGACTGAACATAACATCCAGATATTCAAAGGAATCACGCGTCATGCAGATTTCCCGTATGCCCAGTTTTTTAAAGGTGCTTTTGCCTATGCGGAAATGGTTAATAATTCGCCGATGCCGTATGTTTCTGGTTCAAGGAATCTGAAGCCATTTCAAATAGATGCCCCCATTATAGCTGGAAAGCCCTTTTTCGACTATGCAAAGCACTATTTTGACATACTGATGGATATTCAGAATAATGACAAGTATTCAGGATATTTCATCAATGACAATAACATCGTCAAAACGCTTGATTTGCCTAAATACAAGAATGGCAAAGGCAACACAATTGTACGCCTTCTTTTTGACACGACCGTTCTTCTGTATGTTGATCGCTTCTGTCCAGAGCGTCCAAGCAAGATTGACCTGGAGATGCTGGATCAGTTTGTTGTGCTTGCATTTATATGGGCGTATTCTCTACGAGCTCAGTATTACAATCTTGGCTGGCCTGCAGCCCAGAATTATATTCTTGAAAACAATGATGTGTATAATTCATTTAACATCTATAAAGCCATAGCAGGGGCAGATTCGCCAGTTGCATTGTTTGGAGAACTGGCGGACAGGATAGCCCCCCTTCCAATGAGGAAAGGTGGGAAAGAAATTATCAAATCAAACCAAAGCAAGGATGATATAGACGCGAAAAATCCAGATGGAGTTTATCAGAATTATCTTGGTATTTTCAAACAGTACAATTTTATAATCTTGGAGAAAGGGGAGAATAACGATGAAAAATGAGCTTCCTTTGAAAGAATTATCTATAGATGCGCTTTTCAACGACGAAGATGCCACATATGAGATTCCCATTTACCAGCGAAATTACGCATGGGAAAAGGATGAAATCTCTGCGTTGGTTCAAGATGTGTACAACGCCTTGCAAAAGAACAGCAAAACTTATTTTATCGGTACATTGGTCTCATTTCACAAAGGTGATTTGGTTTATGAAATCATAGACGGGCAGCAGCGCTTGACCACAATCTTCATTATTCTCAAGGTTTTGGGTTGTTCTACTAAAAATCGCTTGACCTATCGGGCGAGGAAGAAATCGGACAAGACACTTCAGGCTCTTGCTCCCGATAAATGGGACACTAATATCGATGAAAAGGACAATGGCATCATCGCTGGTTATAAATATGCCAAGGATGCCATTGATGAAATTGTTACTGCTGCCCCAAAAGAGAGTTTTACGACATATTTTCTAAACAGCGTGCATATCATCCACTATCAGGTTCCCCGCGACATTGATTTGAACCATTATTTTGAGATTATGAACTCGCGAGGAGAACAGCTGGAGATGAGCGAAATCATAAAAGCGCGCCTCATGGAAAAGTTGAACGAAGCCGACAAGTCAACTTTCAACAGAATCTGGGAATGCGCCTGCGACATGAATGTTTTTATTCAGCAAAAGTTTACTAGCGTCTCAACTGCTTTAAGGCAGAAAATTTTCGGAGAGAAACTGGAGATATTCGGCATTAAAAGTTTTGATGAACTAAGTAGTAGTATTGGCAATGAAAACAATGGGAATACACTTTCAATCAAAGAGATGCTGGATAAGAACATAAACGATAGTTTGAAGCCTGACGAAGGTCAAAAGGACAAGTTTATTTCCATAATTGATTTCTCGAATTTTCTACTGATTGTTTTGAAATTGACGCGGTTGTTTGATGAACAAGATTTTAAACCCTTAGATTTTATTTTGGATGACAAGGAGCTCATCCACGAGTTTGACAAGCTTGGAGAACTGGACGAGCAATTCGTTAAGCGATTCAGTTATAACCTATTGAAGGCAAAATACTTTCTTGATAACTACATTGCCCATCGCACGGGTGATGAGGTCACCATGGATAACAATCCCTGGAAAGTTGAACGCTGGTACAAGGATAAAGATAAAAAGGAGTATGCAAGGAATCTTTCTGATGATGACACCCTTGAACTTGTTCAGCTTCTTTCCATGCTGGAAGTGACATTTACACCGCATACCCGCAAAAACTATCTGCTGTATTGTCTTATTCATTTATTTAAGTATAAGGATAGCAATGTCAATGTCAATGAATATTGCGACTTCCTAAAACAGATGGTGAAAAAGTTCTTCAAGGATATTTACTTGAATCCACAACGGCTTCTCAACAATAATACGCCAAATCCAGGTAGTTTTGATGAGGTTATGCTTGATGAAAGCAACCATTTGACGACAGCGATTGAAAACTCAAAATCCGACAATGAATTACGCAATGATTTCATCAAAATTTACAGGGATGGCACAAAGGAAGAATCACATGGAATCCCCTTGTTTGTTTTCAATTATCTAGATTATACTATTTGGGAAAAGTATGTTCAGGAACTACGCGGCAAAGAGTTGAAAGCAGAAAACAAAGATAGAATGGCCTTCTATGAATCTCTGGGATGTTCGGATTTTGGACTGGAGATTTTCCAGAAGTTTTATTTTTCGCGCACACGCAAGAGTCTTGAGCACTTCTTCCCGCAGCACCAGGCAACGGGTAAAGATGGAAGGCTGGATGAAATACAGATTAATTGTCTGGGCAATTATGCCATGATTGGCAGTGACGCTAATAGCTCGGGGTCGGATTGGTTTCCCATCAGCAAATTGCATCATTATCGAGACAACTCTGGAAAGATCAGCATGGTCAGTGTTGCTTCGCTTAAAATGATGATTATGATGCAGATTTGCAAGGACAATGAGAACCAGAGAGAGCAAAACATGGAATGGTTGTTTAAGGATATACAGGCACATCAGGCGAAAATGTTGGATTTACTGTTCCCTCAAGCCAGTTCTTCAAGTCAACTGGCAGGAAAGAGTGACGGGCTTTAATTGAAGCCTTTCGGCTTTTTTTCCTCGACAATGCTTTGTCCATGTCTTGAGGTGAACGATCAGAAACAATATGCTCCAATTGGCTAAATCATGCCCGTCAACAAGAAATCGCAGATACGCATTGCCTGTCTTCTTCGCTTGATGAAGGAAGAAAGGTATCCCAATTACCCGATGGTGCTCAAGGAACTGAGCAGGCTGGATGAGGCGGGCGTTTATAAACTCTCCCAGAAGACCATCCAGCGGGATGTGAAATATCTCATGGAGGAACTGCACGCACCCATACTATACGACACGGAGCGCAAGGGATATTATCTGAGCGACAGGTCATGGAGCGGGGTGCCCGTCACGGAGGAAGTTGAGATGGATGCCGCTGTTTACGGAGCGCATCTTGCTGAAACACTCCTCCCACCGTCACGAATAGCCAGCGAAATACGCAGGGGGACAGATGCGCTCTGGAGCAGGAACAACGGCACATCGGAAGAGTTCGCGGCTCTCAATTCTCTCGTGGCGCGAGGTTCATCTCAGGTAGTATCTCCAGAGGTATTCCAGACCGTGTTCGAAGCATGGCGCTTACAGGCTCCCATTGCAGTCAAGTATCGCCGTGTAGGAGATGGACATATCCTGCAGATGACAGTTGAACCGCATGTGCTGACGCTCTTCGACAATGTCTGGTACATTAAGGGGCATCTGCGGAAAACAGACAAAACAGTCGCCAGCGACAAGCCCGTCATCACGCTCGCCCTTCATCGGATGCTCGGCGCACTGCGCATTGACGGGCACTTCCAGACAGACATAAAGATGGTTGACGAGGTCAACGACGGCAGACTTTTTGATTTGCCACGTCTTGATTGCGTCAAAATCCTCCTCCGCGAGTCATCGGTCACCTGGAGCGTGGCGGCATTTCCCAACGCTAAGCTGGAAAAGACCAAGGACGGAATGGTGCTTGTCATCAAGGACATTGAGGAATATAGAGTGCTCAACTTCGTGATGACTTCTGGTGGAAAAGCCTCTGTCCAAACTCCCAAATGGCTACGGGAGAAGATCAACGGATACGCCTTGGCTGTGGCTCAAGCCAATAGAAATGAGGGGAAAAAATAGAAAATCAATGCCATAGACGCAAAATGTCCATCATCGTGTTGTAAAATATCTCCAAAGCCCGAAAACTACCTAAAACCAAGGAGAACGACAATGATGAACGAAAGAAGAGTCTGTGACTGCTGTGGCGAGGAATGGTATGGCTACGAACACAAGGGCAACTTCTACTGTGCAATCTGCGCTAGAGGGTTGTTTTCGCAGATGAAGGCCGAGTATTTCAAGAGCAACGATGCCTCGCTTGGATGGGAAATCGATGAACTTTGGAGAAAAATCGTCTTTGATCCAAGAAGTCCCGAATACAGTGACAGTCGTCTTGACGATGACAGCTGGCTGGGTGAAATGGAAGACGATGACCTGAAAGCCGAAAACATTCTTGCATACGCTCATGAAGACGCCAGGGAACTCGTCCAGGATTTTGTTGCTGAACGCTTGGGTGGAGACTTGGGCAGATTGAAGGACTTCAATCTTTCCTCTCTAGAAAATGACGAAAAGTTCGGTCAGCTGCCAGGAAATGATTTCGATGCGGACGACTGCCAGTTGTCACGGGCCATTTACGTCATCGTCTGGGGAGACAAGCTTACTTCCCTGAATATGCTTTCCATCGGCAGAGGCCGTTCCTATCGTGGGGACACGATGAACACCTTCAATACCATCTTTGGCAAGGAAATTGAAGGAAATCCAGGATACTTTGGGGGAATTGAAGCCTATAATCCTGATGAAGAGCTACGCAATCGCGTCAGGCAATTCTCAAGGCTTTGTCCGACAATCGGAAACTTCATCATTCTTCCAAACAATTCCATCCAGGGAATTGGAACAATAAACACCTATCGTGGATGTCATGAAAAGTGGCATGATTTCTTCGACCAGTACCTCATTGCCTTGGAACGTGTACTTTGCAACCAACCTGGTCAAGATAAAATATTGAGGAGGTTTGTGAAAGAACGCAATTCCCTCCTATTCTCAAAATATGCAGGGAAAGAGGGATTCGCACATTATGTCAGTGATTTTTATCTTGAAGACTATATTAGACCCGATGGGCACGCAGCCGATTTATTCGGGATAGAACATGGTGATGTGCCGTTCCATTGGAGAAAGCCCAAATTGGGGAATGAGGAATACTGTCGCCGTGCATCGGATTATCTGGACAAAGTCATAGCCATCATAGACAGGCGTGCAGATAGGATAATCAAGGCCGTTGAAAAGATTTTTTGACGTAAGTAGCATTGCAGAAGGGATGAATTGGCTTGATGGTTTGGTCGGCAGTTAATGGAGAAAAACTCCTATGTCCACTACATACAGGTCATCGGTTCACTCCAATGAACTACCAGCCATTTCAGACTGAAAAAATGGATTGGTAGCGAAAACCGCCTTGCGGTGCATTTTTCATTACCAGACTTGCATTCTATCACTCAAGGACGAAATCAACAAGTCAGAGATATGAAACCGAGTCAACTTGCCCCTGTAAAACCGACTGGATTTGCTCTATAAACCGACCACCATTTCACGCTGCCCAACCGCAGAGATTTATGGGTCGGGGGTCCCCCGCAGGCGAAAAACTGACCTCCGTAGCTTTAGCGAAGGAGTCTTATGTCTTCATCTCGTCGGATTTACCTCCGACCAGATTTCATAAGGGCAAGAAACTGCCTGGAGTATTTTGTTCAAAAAAACTAGCCTCATGAGTTGTAAATATGTAAAACCATGTTAAGTCTTGTTGCGTCTGTGAATTCTCCTGTTTTATTGAAGGTATTTTCAACAAAATAGGACACGAATGCTATATTTCAGGTCACGAGTTTATCAACAAGTTTGGCATATCAAAAAGGAGAAAAGGATGAAGGTTCAGAGGAAGATTGATTCATTCACGTTAATAGAATTGCTTGTTGTCATAGCCATCATTGCAATTCTAGCGTCAATGCTGCTGCCAGCCCTAAGTAAAGCACGGGCGAAGGCTCGCGCCATCAACTGCATTAGCAACATAAAGCAATTAAATCTTTATGTTTCACTGTATGAAACTGACCATGAAGACATTTATATGCCAAGTGCAGCGATGTATATGTACTGGGGACATCTTCTCCTGAGGGGAGGTTACCTGGCAGGTGCTGTCAATCAACGCAGGCCTGAATTCATTTGCCCTGAAAAAGCAAGCCAGGTTGTTACCGTTAGTAGTATTGAGCGCAAGTTTCCGTGGCTTGATACTGGACAGACCTACCAATATGGCTTGTGTACGCATTTACACCGTAAAATTGCAGACAACTCCACTCAGACATTGAGAATATACGGGCAACCTAAATTTCCATCAGAGTTCAGTAGCATTGCAGAGACAAAAGCCAGTGGGGATGCCCAACGTTACTTCTACAATGCTGATGATGGAAACTCAGCACGTCACTTGGACTTTCCTCACGATGGTCTGCAAACTGTATCAGTGGGATTTGCCGACGGCCATGCCGCCAGTGAACGCAAGCGTTCAACCATATATACCTTCTGGCGAACCTGCTGATTGGCAACGTAAAGACCGTTTCTGGGGATTTTATGGTACTTGGGGTGGAGCAACTATGACACAAATTACTAGGGATAATTATAGATAATTATAATATGTTATTATTTCGCCCTTTAGTAATTGCGCACGTAATGCGCAATAGCCTTCAGGGTAATTGATGACCAAGACGCTCGAATCAGGGCGTGTGAGTGCCATACGCACCTGCCTTGCTCATATTGCAATCGCATGTTTTTCACGCGTCCTGAACGCACACACATTAACAACGCGTTCAGGACGCTAGAGACGGCAAACCTATTACTTCAGTGGCTCGGCTCTTAACATCCTTTCCCATCACCCATCAAAAAGGCTGAGACAATCTGCATGCGATACATTTCCTTGCTTCTGTTCTGCGCCATTTTCTTGAGTTATGCACAGGCGCCTGATTACCGCCCCGCATTTGACAAATCAGATGCCAAGGGGAGAGTAAACATTCATGCGAATCCTTGGTTTCCCATGAATAAGCAACCCATGCACGATTTGGGCGGACCAAACACGGCATGGATCCATCATACAGGGGAGAACCTCTGGGGACAGGGAGTGAAGCTGTGCGAAGAATACGGTGTGAACGATTGGGACGTGGAGATAAATGAGCCAACTGGCTGGATCGGGACCTACAAGACGATGCTGAAGGAGGCGGTAGCCGTCGGCAGTAAAATACAGTTTGGCCTGTTCTTTGGTTGCTACTCCAAGACACCTGAAGCAACGGCGACAGGGCTCATCAAGAACTTGAACCAAATTCGCGAAGAACTGAAAAGCCACCCCAATGTGGCTCGCATCGGCGGTCGCCCGCGGGTGGTCATCTACAATCCCACCAAATACAAACCAGAGCAGTGGAAGGGAATCATTGAGACCGTTGAAGCGGAGTTCGGACCGATGGTCTGGCTTGCCGATACCCGAAAGCGCATGCTGGATTATCTGCCGTATTTTGACGGCATTAGCAACTATGGTTCAGGGGGCGTTGCTGAACAAAAGAAGCACGCCGAGGCGGTCAACCGTATTTGGAAGGACTATCCGCAAAAACTCAACGATGGCGCTATCCACAGCACCTATACATGCCACTATCACATGGGTGGGCTGCCCGTACCATTGAGTCAAGCCTACAGAGAAAGCTGTGATATTGCATTGGGAACCAATCCCGATTCCCTCATTGTGACCAACTTGTTCGACCACTACGAGAACTCGCTTGTCTATCCATGCTATGAGCGGGAAGACTTCATGCTGCGATACTTGCAGTACCGTGTCTGCCGCTGGCAGAAGCATCCATTCCCTGGCAGAAAGGAGCCAGAACTGGTGCTTACGAATTTCTGTCAGGTGCTGCTGGGACGCCAGAGCATCGACTTCGAGGTGATGGGGTTTCCCCTTGATGCAGAGCCAAAGGAGGTCACTATCCAACTGGAAATGTGCTCCACTTCAGGGAAGGTACTGAAGACCTTCCCCCCACGCACAATGATTCTGGACGATTTTCGCGTCGAGACCTATTCCGTGCCTTCGTTGGACTATGTGGATGAACGGGGTATCGTGCCGCGTCTAGTCTATCATTGGAAAGGTAAGCAGTATGTATTCGCAAACTCACCGATGACCCAGCTCTCCCCCTCCATCCGCTCCTATCGAATGTATTGGGCGCGTTCAACCAAGAACCTGCTCAACCACGGGGGCGACGAAAAATGGAGCATGGGAGGATGCACGCCTGGACAAACCTTTGTGTCGGACACCACAGGCCTTGCCGATTTCCAATCCTACATCACGCCCGTTTTTGGTGACAAGGATACGGACGGGTATCTACGTCATGGCATCCGCCGCGACGGCTTGGAGTTCTATTTCACCACCAATCCTCGGGTTTACCTCAAGCAGAACCAGGTTCTAGCTCTCCCACCTGACGGCCAGGCTCTCCACTGGTATCATATCGAAATCGAAAATAAACGTGGGCGGCGTTGGCAGAGTCTTCCCATCTGGTCAACGGACGGGACACGATCTGCCCCCGTCACCGTTCCGCTATGGCGTGGAGACGATACGGTGGAGGAGTTCTCGATTGAAGGCGCCAGAATCCCCTTCTGGCACTATCCATGCCAGCGGGATGCGGGAAGAGTTCTCTTGGATGTTTCAGGCTACGGGCACCACGGCTTCATTAATGGCTCGGGCTATGGCGGCGGACATCTAGGCTTTACGGGCTACAACTACTATCACAACGGCCCCATCCCCCCGACAACGGCAGAAAAGCCATCCATATATGCCCAAGATGCCGATGGTACACGCTACCTGCGGTTCTCAGGCAAAGACCATGTGACCATCATGGGCGGCACCGCCATGCCTTGTGCAGCCACATACGAGTTGTGTGTGCGACCTGCCTCCATTGGAGAGGAAATGGGTCTTATTGGCAGTGGTAACAACCAGATATCCATTAACATCCTGGAGGATGGGACGGTCACTGCCTCCCGCCGCACCGCCAACGAAGATGCAGGCGGACAGCCAGCCAAAACCCAAAACAACGAAACTGTCAGCTCGTCACATAAACTGAAACCAGGGAAATGGACGCGGATTGCTGTGACATACGACCTGCGGTATTTACGTCTTTATCTGGATGGAACCTTGGAAGATGAAAAGCCCAGCCGCCCCAACCGCGGACACGAGTGGATAAATCATCTTCTGCTTGGGGCCGCCAACAAATGGGTTTGGGAACCCATCCAGCGATTCAAGGGCGACATTAGGGACCTACGCATATACGGGCGAAACCTCCAGCCCGAGGAATTCCTTCAGCCTGATGGCACATCACACTAGTCTGAATTATTAGAATATTGTGTTGATGTGCTAATATCGCCAGACTTGCATCCTATCAATCAAGCACGAAATCGACAAATCAGAGACATCAAACCGAGCCAACTTGTCCTTGCGAAACCAAAGAGCATGTTGTTGCCCTTTTGACTTAGAAGAGACGGGAGGGACGGGAAGGACGGGGAAAAGAAGCTGATAAGAGACGGGAGGGACGGGAGCGACGGGAGCGACGCAAGTGGCACGAGCAGGAGTGCATCGCTCTAGTAATCTTGCCCCTTGCGTCGCTCCCGTCTCTCCCGTCCCTCATGTCCCTTACAATCAAGCCCTCCTATTCAAGCCCCTTGCGTCGCTCCCGTCGCTCCCGTCCCTCACGTCCCTTATCAGCTTCCCTCTCCTGTCCTCCCGTCTCTCCCGTCCCATTCAAGGCTATTGGCTCCTATGCCAGCCTCCCCCTGGTACTGTCATCATAGATTCTGTCGCTTGAGGACTCGTCGAATGCGCCAGCAGAACGCAGCGCATCGGCAAATACCAGGAATTGTCCCTCAAGGCCGCTGTCGCCAAACTGGAGGAAGATATTGTCAGACAGAACATTACCCCCAGCATCAAACGCGTCAATAACATCATCATGTTTGACACCCAGAAGTGTCACGCTTCCCGCTTCGCAGGAGAACACGGCATTGTCGTCGGCATCTTTAGAGAGCGACAGCTCCTCCCGCTCCACGCCGTCGAACCACAGCAGTGCCATGCCGCCTTCCAGCTGCTCGACGGTGTCGTCGCCCCAGCTGCCGCCGAAGCAGAAATAGTCGCCGCCACCACCGCCGTGCAGAGTATCGTTGCCTGCGCCACCGACAATGACATCTACGTCGTTGCCGCCCACGATGTGGTCGTCGCCCGCGTCGCCAAAGAGCAGGCTGCTGTCGTTGTTCGCCCAGATCACATCATTGCCGTCGCCGCCTTGCACGCTGATACCATTGTTGTCATAGTCGAAGCGCACACTGGTCAAATCAATGATGTCATCGCCCGCGCCTGCTACGATCTGGTTGACCTGGCTGAGGCGCGCCCTGGTGGTGATGTCAGGAGCGGCGGAGTAGATGTCGTCCAGGAAAAAGGCGTCGCCGTTGACGTCGTCGGTCAGAAGCAGGATGGTGGTGTCTTCGGAGCCATGGCAGACCTTGCCGATGATGTTCCTGCCCACCAGCGGCTCCAGTTCCACCCCCGCGACAGTGCAGTTGTACGCGAAGTAGTTGTCGCCCCACACGCCAGTGGGACTCCCCGCCAGCATCAGCTCCAGCCTGCGGTCGGTTTCATTGTCCGCTGCGTCCTGGGTCTGGAAATGGACGCGCGCGTCCTCGCTGAAGCGGAGCGGGTCCTTATACTCCTCCATGGCTTCCCCTTCCAACGCATAGAAGCACTTGGCGTCGTCCTCATCCCATCTGGCGGAAAGGATGACCTCGCGGGAGGCGGAATCCCCCGACAGCCTGAAAGCAGGCTCGGCGGGCGGCTCCTTGTCGATGTTCGTAACCTCGTAGCTGGTGACCTCGGAGACGTTGCCCGCCGCATCGGTGCCGCGGAACCAGACCGTGCCGTTGTCCGTCATTTTGACGCCCTTGGAGGAGTATGTCTTCCACTTCTTGTTGTCCAGCGAGTACTGCTTCTTGGCGCTGTCCGCGCTGAATGTCGCCGTGACCGTCACGTCCTGGTTGGTCAGGGCGGTGGTATTCGCCTTTGCGGTCGGGGCCTTTGGCACCACCTTGTCGATGTTGGTCACTTCGTAGCTGGCAGCCTCGGAGACGTTCCCCGCCTCGTCCGTGCCGCGGAACCAGACCGTGCCGTTGTCGGAGAGTTCAACCCCTTCCGTGTAGGCACTCCAGGCCTCGTTGTCCAGCGAGTATTCCTTGACCACGCTGTCGTCGCTGAAGGTGGCGGTCACCGTCACGTTCTTGTTCGTCGGGTCGGTGGTGCTGGCCATGGCGACTGGTGCTTCGGGGGGCACCTTGTCTATGTTCTTGACCTCATATTTGGTGACCTTGGAGACATTGCCAGCCGCGTCCACCCCGCGGAACCAGATCTTCCCGTTTTCAGTGAACACAATGGCCTTCTTGTAGGTGTTCCACTTCTTGTTGTCCAGCGAGTATTGCTTTTTGGCGCTGTCCGTGCTGAATGTCGCCGTCACCGTCACGTCCTGGTTGGTCGGGGCGGTGGTATTCGCCTTTGCGGTCGGAGCCTTTGGAGCCACCTTGTCGATGTTGGTCACTTCGTAGCTGACAACCTCGGAGACATTTCCCGCCGAGTCCGTGCCACGGAACCAGACCGTTCCGTTGTTGGAGAGTTCAACCCCTTCCGTGTAGGCACTCCAGGCCTCGTTGTCCAGCGAATATTCCCGCACCTCGCTGTCGTCACTGAAGGTCGCGGTCACCGTGACGTTCTGGTTGGTCGGGTCGGTCGTGCTGGCCTGCGCCACGGGCTGCTCTGGCGGCGTCGTGTCGTTCAACGTGACGGAGAAGAGCAGCTTGGCGTCATCGAGGATAAGCGAATAGGACAGATCGCCGCCGTCGATATTGGTGTCGCCGACGGTGATGGAGATGGCTGCAGGCACGCCCTCGCGCCTGATGGTCAAGGTCCCCGTGAAGTTCGCCACGCCCTCTGCAAGGAGGTAGTCGCCGTCGGACTGGTTCGCCGAGACGGTGACGGTGTAGGTGGGCGTGCCCTGGATAAGAGAGAGGTTGTTGACAAGGGCGTCATTGCCAGTCGACAGCGCCGAGATGTCGAAGTCGATGACCGCGCCGTCGTCGGCGGAGACAACGGCTCCTTCCCCCAGCGTCAGCACGCCCGTCGCCGTGCCGCCGCTTAACACGTACATACTGCCGTTGCTGTTCACCGTGGCGCCCGAAACCATGCCGCCGCTGCCCACGTACATCAAGCCGCTGCTGCGTAAGAAGGGTAAGGGGCTGGAGACGCCCGTCAAGGTGACGCCCGCCGCCGTGCCACTGCTGAACACTATCACGGAGCCGCCGCTCACCGTGAAATTCGTCGCCATGCCACCTTTGTACACTCGCACGCCGCCGTCGTTCACCGTGCAACCCGTCGCCATGCCGCCGCTGTACACGAACATGTAGCCCTGGTCCATCGTGGTGTCCGTCGCCGTGCCGCCGCTGGAAACGTACATGTAGCCGCCGTCCATCGTGGTGTTTGTCGCCGTGCCGCCCTCGAAGACATACATCGAATAATGATAGTCTGAAAAGACCTTTCCTTCCAGAGCTGGTCCGCTGGCGAGGAGGACACCCTCGCTGCCATAATAGCAGCCACTGTACTGGGACGCAAATGTCACGTATGCACCTTCTTCGACATAGACATAGCCCATGCATGGCGTCCATTCTATGCCTGTCGCCGTGCCGCCGCTGGACACGTTCAGCCAGCCGCGGCTCACCGTGACGCCCCCCGCCGTGGCGCCGCTGGACACGTACATGTCGCCGCCAAACACCGTGACGTCCGTCGCAGTGCAGCCGGCGTTCATGAGCATCCAGCCGCCTTCGTTCAGAGTGACGCCCGCCGCCATGGCGCCACGGTGCACATACAGATGACCGTTACTCACCGTGACGTCCGTCGCCGTGCCGCCGTTGGTGACGTAAATGTCACCGTCGCTCACCATGGCACCCATTGCCGTGCCGCCGCTGGAGACGTAAATGACACCGTCGTTGTTCACCGTGGTGTTCGTCGCCGTGCCGCCTTCGGAGATATCGAGACGACCGCCATTTTCCATGGCGATGTCTTCGACATATCCGCCTTTATAAACGGTGGCTTTGCCGCCGCTCAAAACCGTGCAGTCATACAGGGCACCGCCACCGTTGATATTCACATGGCCGGCAACGACCTTGAAGGTGTCGGAACCGATGGATTCATCGACATCCGTTGTCGCTGGATCGTCAGGGAGTCCAGTGTTGTACATCCCCATCTTGAGTTCGCCGTAGATGTCGGTGACGGCTTTCTCGTCGGTCTGGCGCAGCTTGTCCAGCGTGAGGGTAACGCCTGCTTCGACCGTGATGCCCTTCTTCAGGTCGCGGTAGGATTCGGGGTTGGCTGAATCCATGCCAGTGAGTACGATTTCGACATTCTTTTCCTCATCGGCTGGCGAGGCGGCGTTCGTGCCGTCCTTCGCAAACGTTAGGCCATCGATGGACGCGGTTGTCTCGGACTCGTATTTGAGCGCACTAGCGGTGGTCCCGTCGATCAGGATGGTTGTGGTGGTATTCTTCACGCCGTCTTCCAGGGCGGAAGCTGGGAGCTTAAACGCGTTGAATTTGACATAGTAGGAAGCGTCGGTGCTGTCATGGACTTCCTTCGTGAAGTCGGCGGCTTCGTCAATGCTGTTGCTGAGGTAAATCGTGCTGTAGTCGATGCCAGAGGCGAGAGCGATGTTGCCACCATGGACGCTGGCGGTGACTTCTCCGCCGCTCGTGGAGGTGACGGTCAGAGTGATGTCGGAAACCTTGACGTCGCCTTCATTTGCGGAAATCACGATTGTGACGCCGCCATCGTAGGAACCGCCGATTGTAATCTTACCGTTCCCCTCGGCGTTGTCGAACACGTTGGCGACAATGCAGTTTTCGTTGCCTGCCTGAATCGTGATGTGGAGCGTACCGATGTTCGTGATGGTGCCGTTGGCGGTCAGGGACGCGGCATTGTCCAGATTGAACGTGCCAGAGTTGGAGAAGTTCTGAACAGAGAAGGCAATTGCGCCGTCTGTCGTGACCGTACCAGTGTTGACAAATGTGTTGGCGGTAATGGTCGTGTCAACGACCTGTCCGTCGCCATTGTATCTCTGGTTGCTGATCGTGAGATCAGCGGCGTTAAAATAAACGACATCGTTATCGCCCTGGGCTCCGCCGTAAACATAGATGGTCTGGTCTGCGGCAGCCTTGTCGGTCGCTTTGACGAGTTCCTGAAACGCGTTTTCGTCCCAAATGTACCCATCGGGGATGCAGGTTGGATCAAAATTCGGGCTTACGAGATAAGTGTATTCGAACATTATCATAGCCATAATCTGCAAAAAACGTCTTGGTTTGGGTGAGAAAAAGTTTTTGAGCAGCAGGATTTGCTAGTGCTTCTTGCCGAAAGCTACCGGAAAAATCGGTCGGGAACTAGCGAAGTCCGTTATATGAAATATAACATGTCAAACGATGAAACGCCAACACTTTTTGCGCTTTTCAACTCACCTACAGTACTGACGAAGTAATGCCTCACCGATTGAATTAGCAATTAGTAATTGCCCAGGACAAAGGGAGTGAATGTTATTCTCCATAAGTGAATAGTTCCAATTACTAATTGCTGAGGTAATTGCTAATTGCTAATTGCTAATTCAAGCAGTTAAGATATTCTCTCATCCACAATTGCAATCACGGCAATGGAAGATATAGTATCTCTTGGATTATCCGACTTCCGCAAAACACCAAGGAATACCAACATGCGCAAAACCGTCCTACTGGTCTTCTTGCTTCTCTGCTCGCTTTCCCTGCTGGCGGAGGTCAACGTCACCAATGTCACGGTGAAGCCGCGCTGGCCCTGGAATGGGCTGGTCGATGTCACCTACACGGTCGCAGGCGAGCCTGGCCAGCACTGCTCGGTCACGTTCTCGGGCCACGACCTGGTGCGGGACCAGGAGATCGAGATGAAGAGCATGAGCGGCGCGGGCGCCAGATTCCTGGTCTCCCCTGGCACCCACACCGCGACCTGGGACGCCGCCAAGGACCTGCCCGAAGAATACCACACCCCCAGCTTCGTCGTCAACGTCGAGGCAACACCTGCGGAGCCGCTCTATCTGGTGGTGGACCTCTCGGAGGGGCCGAACGCGAAACGCTATCCCATTGGATTCGCGACGACGCCCCCCGACATTAAAAAAGACGACGCCTGCCGCACCACCGAGCTCTGGCTCCG
>JAFXUD010000017.1 GCA_017535315.1 Victivallales bacterium
AATGCAAAAAAACTTCCAATCATCGTTGCTTGCGGGAATGCTTCTTCTCTGGACCAGTGAAATGGCGCTTCATGCCACTCTCTCCGCCCCCGTGCGCATTGATTTGCGCACGAGCACGAAGATTGGGGCGCAGATCATAACCGGCACGGAGCGCGTCTCGCCTGTGGCGAACGAGGCTGACGCCTCCGCCAGTCTCGCCATCGACGACAAGGGGGCCAGCAGCTGGAGCGTGGCGGAGCCAAACTGCGATTCCACCAAATTGTCAGACGGATGGCATGTGTTCCAGTTGACCGAGAACGGGCAGATATTCACGAAGAGCCTTCTGGTGCTCAACGGCGTGGCCGTCCACGAGGGGGTGCTGGAGAAGGACGAGACGTGGGACGCCTCGAAGATCCACGTCGTGCGGGATTTGGTGCGCGTGCAGAAGGATGTGACTCTCGCCATCGCCGAAAACGCCATCGTGAAGTTCTGCGACGGAGCGGGCGTCATAATTGAAGAAGGCGGCACGCTCAAACTCGGCAGCGCCGTCCTCACGCATATCGCGGACGGCAACTGCGGCGGGGACACCGTCCGCGACAACTCGAAGCGTCCCGTCGATAATGCCTACACGCTGACTGGTCTATTGACCTTCGACGGCGACCCCGAGGTGCTGTACTATACGAACTATACGAATCAGGAGAATCACACGGCGACGGCGGAGGGCTGCAACCTGAACCGAGCATCCCACACGAAGGGCTCCATCGTCACCGTCACAGCGAACCTTGAACTGGACAACGCCGCGAAATTCTATGTATTCCACTGGAGCGGCTCCCCAGAGGTGGGTTTCACGGAGACGAAAATCGACGGGGACACGGCGACCACGACCTTCATCATGCCAGGGAAGGACATTTCCATCGCCTGCACGGCGGAGCTGAAGGAACTGGAGAACAACGACCAATTGAGCGTGCTTAGACTGCAGCCAGGCTGGAATCTGCTGACGTTGCGGAGGCCGCTCATCGCGTCGGACGCCCAGCGGTTCCTGGTGCTTCGCCCCGTGTTTTTCGACGCTGACAACAAGTGCTATATCCGATGCGCCGCCCCCTCGGCTTTCCAGATTGGCGCCGGCTACTGGGTTTTCTCCGCCACGGCAAGGGTGATGGTGCTGGAGCACGACCAGAGCCAGACCAGTTGGAAGACCGTCGGCCTGAAGCAGGGGTGGAACCTCATCGGCGTCGCCGACGGCTCCGCCTGGCAGAAGAAGGCGACCGACATCTGGAAATGGGAGTGGCTGTGGAAGGGGAATCCATATCAGCCCATCACCCAGGCGGAACTTATCTCGGGCCAGGCCTATTGGGCGAAACCATTTGTAATTAGCAATTAGCAATTAGCAATTACCTCTGCTAATTGTAAATTGCTAATTGCTAATTGTAAATTGCTAATTGTAAATTGCTAATTGTAAATTGCTAATTGTAAATTGCTAATTGTAAATTTCTAATTGCTAATTGCTAATTGCTAATTGTTATTGAACACGGCAGTGATTCTATCGACGGTCTCCTTGCAGATGGCTTCGGGAGTGCTGTCCTTGGAGGGGATGCAGGGGGGCAGGAAGGTGACCTTTACCGTTTTGCCCAGGGAGGGGAAGCGCTGGTTGCGTGGCAGGACGTCAAATGTGCCGTCGATGACGACAGGAACCACGGGCACGCCTGTCTCCACGGAAATCTGCGCGAAGGCGGGGCGGAATTCGCTGAGGTTGCCGTCCATGCTGCGTGTCCCCTCGGGGAAGATGGCGATGGAGTTGCCTTGCCTGAGGGCGGTGGCAAGTTTGCCAATGGACTGGCGCAGGTCGCCGTTGATTTCCATGGCAATCAGATTGTGGCGTTTGGCGAACCAGCGCGTGAATGGACCGCTGATGAACTTGGAGATGACATAGAAGTAGGTCTTCTTGAAGCGGGCCGAATCAATGCCTGCGGCGAGGTAGAGGCCGTCCAGCGAGCTCTGGTGGTTGGGGGCAAAGATGACGGGGCCGTCAGGGATGTTCTCGCGTCCGCTGATTTCAATCTTGGAGATGCAGCGGATGTAGGCGAGCATCATGGCGCGGACGAGGCCGTGCGTCCAGGCCGCGTGCGGAATGGATGTGTCGGCAGCTGGTTCGTGCTGAACGGCTGCGCCAGTGGTGTCCATGGCTGCGATGGCTTCGGTTAGCGTGCGCGCAGTGGGGTGGGTGGCGATCATCTCCACGGGGATATCCATCTTGAGGGCGTTGCAAAGGTTCGTCACCAGGTTCATCTTGGCAAGGGAGTCCAGATTCAGCTCCAGTTCGAAGTGTTCGTCGGGCAAGACGGTGCGCCCCGCAATCTCCTCCAGGCAGTGGATGACCTTTTTGGCAATGGGGGTATCGGGCATGGGCTCGGCGGATTTGGCCTCGATCTGCACCGCACCGTCCTTGGCATTGAGCTGCTGGCGGATGATGTGCCTGCGCAGTTTGCCAAGACGTGTCCTGGGCAGGGGCTGTTCGCGAAGGACGAGGGTGGAAATACGCTTGTAGGAGGGCATCTCCTCGTTGTACGGCTCGATGACGACATCCATGATTGTCTGGCGGATGTTCAGGATTCCGCGCTTCGTCATGACCTCCTTGTCGGGGACGATGACGGCGGCGAGAATCTGCCCCTGCTCGGAGACGGCGCAATCGGTGAAAAGGCCGTCAGAGTATTGCATCAGCTTGCGCTCCAGTTCATCGGGACTGATGTTCTTGCCGTTGCCGAGGATGATGAGCTCCTTGCTGCGGCCCGTCAGGAAGAGGAAGCCGTCTTCGTCGATGTAGCCCAGGTCGCCCGTATGGAGCCAGCCGTCTTTGTCCTTCACGCGCGCGGTCTCCTCGGGGAGGTGGTAGTAGCCTTTCATGATGTTCTTGCCGCGGATGCACACCTCGCCGTCCTGGATTTTGACCTCGTTGCAGGGGACGGGGATGCCTGGCGAACCAGGCTTGTGGCGCGTCGGCGGCGTGAAGGAGATCAGAGGTGCGGCCTCGGTCATGCCATAGCCTTCAAGCAGGTGGAAGCCCAGCGCATAGAAGTCGCGCGTGACAATCGGGTTGTTGGCGGCGCCGCCCGAGGAGATGTAGCGAAGGTGTCCGCCAAAGGCATCCTGCACCTTCTTGAACACCTTCCTGGAGAGCCAGAGGGAGTTGCAGTGGGCGGTAATCCAAAGCAGACAGCGTGCGATGAACGATGCGTTTATCTTCTGCATAATCGAATTGCGGAAGAGTTCAACCAGGCGTGGCACGGCGACGATGAAGGTGCATTGGTTGTCCTTGAGGGCTGCCATGATGTCAGGGCTGGTCATGCTCTGTGAAAAGACCGCCATCGCGCCGATGGACATCGGCATGACGACCGTCGCCATGAGCGGATAGGCATGGTGCAGGGGCAGAAGCACCAGCACGCGGTCATCGGGGATGAAGACAACCGTCTGCACAGAGCACGCCTCTGTATTGGCTTGCAGATTGCCGAAGGTAAGCATGACGCCTTTCGGATTGCCTGTCGTGCCCGAGGTGTAGATGATGAACGCAAGCTCCTCGTTGGAGGTCTCGAATACGGTGTCCTTGGGAATGGGGTCGCTTGAGATGTGCTCGCCTATTTCCTCCAGCCGCTTGACAGGTCCCATCGTGGTTTTCATCAACTTTGAAGCGGCCTCCAGCTTGGCCTCGGTAGTGGCGTCGCAGAAGACGGCGGCGGGCGTGCAGTCGTCGAGGATGTAGGCAATCTCCTCGGGGGTGGACATGAAATCGATGGGGACTACTGTCGCCCCCGCATACCAAATCGAGTACATGGCCATGACCCATTCAGGGGAGTTGGCCCCGATGATGGCGACGTGGCACTTTTCGGGGATGGCGGCCTTCAGTACCTTTCCCGTCCCGATGATTGTCTGCATCATCTGCGTATAGTGAATCTTGCGCTGGCCGCAGACCAGCGCGATTTTGTCAAAATAGGATAGCCATTTCATTGCATGTCTCCCACAGGGTTGACCTGGATTGTCTAGATTTATTCAGCGTAACTTTTTTTAGAAGGGTAAGCCGCGTTAGCGGCGGCAGGAATATAGCCGTGGGTGGAGCGAGCGCCTTTGGCGCGAGCGAAACCCACGGGCAGGCGATACCCTCTAGTTCCATTGCGTCGTGCCGCGTAGCGCAGCGGAGCGGCAAGGCGCAGAAAGTACCTGTGCCTATTTGCTACCCGTCTGAATAGTTACAATTAAGCAAGTAATGTGCCAAAAACAATCTTTTTACCTGCGGTTATTAGAAGCATAATGCAGGTATTTGATATTAAAGTGATTAGGAGAAGGATAAATGGAAAAAGCCATTTGATTCCTCTTGCTTTTTGTGTATTTTTGTTTATATTAACTGCGTATATTTCCACAACGCACTGTCCAACCATAATGGAGGTTTTTGTATGTTCACGACATCGGAGATTTCACAGATAAAGCTGTTTGGACAACTCATCTTCACGAATCCGTTTTCGGCGGAGCGTCTGGACATAGAGAGACAACTGCTGGGCAGCCGTCACATCCAGCGGTATCGCGTATGGCACAGTTTGAACGGGGAACTGTCGGTAAACTGGAACCTCCCCGCGATAGCGGAACTCTGCAACCACTTGGTTGACAAGGGGCTTTCATTGCTGGAAAAGGGAGGATTCCCATTGAATGGCGAAATGCTGGCGGCTTGGGATTTGCTGGCAATCTATTGGCTTTTCTCTAAATACAGCCCTGCCATGAGCCGCAACATCTACCTGGCGGCGGAGGTCGAGGAGAAAAGCTCCTTGCTCTACGAGGAGTTTCAGCAGGATTTCGACAGGCTGATAACCCACCTGCCACGAAAAAAGCCCTCCATCTACGCACCTGAGAAGATTTTTGCGCTGTGCCACCAGGTACATCGCGCCTTCAATTACATCTTTGATTTCATTGCGGGCGGGACATCGTCCGCCGCTGAACTGCGAAGCGCCATCTGGGAATCCATTTTCACGCATGACATGGGGCTTTACTACCGCCAGTTATACAGCGAGATGAACCAGATTACGACGCTTATCACGGGGGAATCGGGCACGGGCAAGGAGCTGGCGGCGCAAGCCATCTCCTACTCGCAGTTCATCCCGTTCAACTCTGCTGAAAAGCGTTTTGAGTTCCCCTATCGGGATTGCTTCCATCCCGTGCAGCTTTCAGCCATGCCGCCAACTCTGATTGAATCGGAGCTTTTCGGGCATGTGAAAGGCGCGTTCACAGGTGCCGTCACAGACCGCCAGGGCCCCTTCGAGAACTGCCGCCCCTGCGAATGTGTCTTTCTGGACGAGATAGGCGAGGTGCCGCTGGATGTCCAGGTCAAGCTGCTGCGCCTCTTGCAGACGCGCCAGTTCCAGCGAATCGGTGACGTGGAACTCAAGAGCTTCGGCGGCAAGGTGATTGCGGCGACAAACTCAGTGCTGGCTGACGGATGCCGCAACGGCACTTTCCGCCAGGATCTCCTTTTTCGTATCTGCTCGGACACCATCCAAACAGTGCCATTGCGCACGCTCCTGGACGGCAAGGAGGAGGAACTGCGGCAGTTTGTAACCATCCTCGCAAAGCGAATCCTCTCCACCGAGGACATACAGCCTTTTGTGGAGAAGTGCTGCAAATGGATAGTGACCAACCTTGGGATGGACTATCCATGGCCAGGCAATGTGCGCGAACTGGAGCAGTGCCTGCGAAACCTGCTGGTCCGCGGAAAATACACGCCGCTGCTTAAGGCAAGAAGCATCCCCGCCTTTGATATCGGCGAGCAGATGGCGGATAGCGGCTTGACCGCCGAAGAACTGGTACGTAAATATGTGAAGGCACTCCACAATCGCGGCTGCTCCGCCTTGAAGATTTCACAACTATCGGGACTCGACAGGCGAACCGTGAAGAAATATCTTGGCAATTAGCAATTAGCAATTTGAAATAAGAAGGAGAGAGTAACTATTTCGGAAGGGGAAGCCGCGTTAGCGGCGGCAGGAACATAGCCGTGGGTGGACCGAGCCAGAAGGGTAAGCCGCGTTAGCGGCGGCAAGAGCATAGCCGTGGGTGAAGCGAAGCCACGTTAGCGGCGAAGCGAAACCCACGGTCAGGCGATACCCCAGTTCCTTTGCGCCGTGCCGCTTAGCGTAGCGAAGCGGCAAGGCGCATTCTGGCCCTTGACCAGTGAGGAATTTGGAATTGCCTCAATACATACAGAATCACATTTGTGGCATGCCTGCGTCCAATCGTGGCATGGAATTGATTCCTGCCTCGATACGGGTACGGCAGCGGTATGACTGATTGCTTTCGGCATAAATGTTGTAGGATACGGTGCCTCGGCGCTGAACAGGAATCTGCACCGTGTGGTGCTGGCGGCGTCCAACCATGGCAACATCCAGCTCCAAATCGGTCATAATGTCTGGCATTTCCCCCACATGGAGTTGGGTTTCGACCATCGTCTGACAATCCGCGCGCAGCGCACAGGTCAATGCCACAGGTTCTGCACTCCAATTATCAGGCAGATTCTTGAAGCGCAGCGAAAACACGGCGTTTACATGCACGGAGTCTCCAATGTAGAACCTTAACGGCAGGGTTTCGCCTGGACTGGTGACTGGTCCAGTGGGGAATTCGACCCGTAAAGAGGCAGTCCATGGCAACGCAAAATCCTGATAGTAGAGCGGCAACTTCAAAAGCCGCTGTGCGGCCTCAGTGCCTTTTAGGCTTTCAATCTCTTCAGGCATGATTTTGCTTTCGCCGCCTGTAATGACTGGCAGCAGCGGATTGATTGCCGAAAAAGCGAGTGCTGCCTTGAGCGTCCGCTGGCTCAACGCCTCTAACGTCTTGGGCAGACCATAGAGGAAATTGAACGGGAAATGGTTGATGCATATGGTGGTGATGCTTTCGCCGATTGGGGCAAGCCAACGCTTGGGGATGCCGCTTCTGCCACGCATAATTCCAAACAGTGCGCCGACAGTGGCGCCTGTGCAATCGGTATCGTCGCCGCAGTTGACTGCAGTACAAATAGAGCGGTCAAAATCACCCTCTCCATAGAGGAGGCCGATAATGACGAAACCAAGGTTGACCGCCGCACGGTGGGTTTTGATATTGAATGTACTCATCAGCGTCTGACGGGCCTCTTGCCATGGCACTTTTTTGTCATAGCAATCCATTGCGCAGCGAATCGCTTTGGCTAGTTCCGAATCGGCTGGTATCTTGCACAAGGCAATTTCGATGATTTTTCGAACATCGTCACAGACGAATGCCGTCGCTTCCAACGCACAGGTAAACATCTCGGCCCAAATGCCTTCTTCGCAGTGGTCGGCACAACTGTCGAGGTAACCGAAGCGAATTGCCTCATCAGGTGCACCTGGGCAAAGGCATGCCCAGATTTCACTGCGGATCCACGCTCCGTTGCTGTATTTGAATCTATCGTTGTTGACTGCACCTGAGAGTGGTGGCATAAAACCATTGGCTATGTTCATCTTGCAGACAGAGTATTCGCTGCAAGGCGCAATAATGCACTGGTCCCAATATTCGCCCAAAAGCCTGGGGGTAATCTGGTCAATGCCCTGGGTTTCCACTGCCGCCAGCCAGACCAACTGCAAATCCAGGTCGTCGTTTGGAGCAGGCACGCCATTGAGCTCCTGGGTGTAGAAGGAGACATTCTGCATGTTCTTGTCTCCTTCCATCGGGGCACCAAGAGTACCGCCGATGTTCTTGCCAGCCCAGCAGCCACGTACTTTGTCAAGATAAGCTGTGTAGTTGATTTTCATAAGACCTTCTTGTTTTCTTCATTCGCTGCGCCACCTGTCCTGTGCCCTGCGCTTCAGCGCAGGGGAAGAATCCAAGGGCGTATATGCCCTATTCTCTGTCCCAGATTTCGACTTCAGCGAGTCCGAGGTAGGGATTGCTCCCTTCAGGGGCTTTGTCGAAGAGAAGCTCGACCGTGCGCGCGGAGGCGTTTGCAGGGAATGGAAGGACCCATTCGCGCACGAAATCTTCGCGGCCAGCTTCGGTGCGTGCCTCGAAGCGGATATTCTCTGGCGCACCGCCTTCAGTGGCATAGCGCAGGGTGAGACTGCGCATGGTGCCTGTGTAGATGAGGCGTACACGATCCAATTGGCTGGTTTCCGCCAGGTCGAAGCGGATGCTGAAGGGTTCTGGCTGGTTGAACTCGTCCATCCAGTCGGTGACCTTGCCTTTGTCTAGGACAAGGGAGGGGGCTGTTTCGGCCTTTCGTCTGTTGGTGAGGCGTCCGTTTTCCAATGAAATTGGCGTGTTGGCTGGGTCTCCCATGTCGGCTGCAACGGAGAGCGTGTAGGTGGCCAGCGAATTGGCGGCGTTGAGGCTGGTGTCCGCCTTGAACTGCCTCCAGACGATGGAGTTGCCCGTCAGGCAGCGGCCTTTGGGCATGGGCGGGGATACGATGAGGCTGGCGGGAAACTCGAAGCGCCAGATGTCGTAATCAAGCTTGCCACCTACGCTGGCAACGAAATCGCGGAAGAATTGGCCTGTAATCTGCGAGGAAACCGTGCCTGGTTCAGAGGGATTCGCGCCGAACAGAATGACCTTGCCCTTGCCCAGTGGATGCGTGACGGAGGCGACCGTTGCGGTCTCCTTGCCGTCATTGTCTAGATAGTAGCCGCTTGGCTGGCAGTCATCGCCAGGGCGCAAGGCATATTGCGGGCCAGAGGAGAGGGCGGTCTTGAGGCCGTTGCAGGTCAGGTAGGTGAAGGGCGTGTCGAGTTTATGGAGGGTTGTGCCGCCGAAGAAAAGCTTCCGCGCCTCCTCTGGGACATTGCCGTCAGCAGTGAAGGAGAAGGCTTCGGGATCCAGTGCCACCAGAGTGCCGCCAGCCTTCACATACTCCGACAACTGGGAAATGGTCTTCGGAGAGACGTATTTGGCGTCGGCCAGGAAAATCGCCTTGAGACCGCTTCTGTCGGCCTTGCTCCAGGCGGCGGCGTTCACGTGGACGAAGGCGGTCTTGGCGTTACGCTCAAGGCGTGTGTGAAGGACCCATGGGCGGTCGAGGCGGATGTTACCGTAGTAGCTGCGCTGCGTCTCAATGGGTGTGTAGATGGCGATATCGGGTTCGGGGAACTTGAGTGGCGGCATGTTCAGGAGCGCATCGGCGGCTGCCATCTCGATCTGTGCGCGGTCTGGTGCGCCAAAGAACTCCGTAATCATGTATTTGGTTGCGGAACGGCGTCCGACGGTATCGGAGAGATAGTAGTGGAAGGCGGTTGCGCCGTTGCGCACGGCCTCGCTGAGTTTGATGCGTACCTCTTCGGGCGTGTAGCTGCGTCCATACTCCTCGACGTGCATGCAGGGCCAGATTTCGGGCACACGGCTCAGGTCGGTTATGTATTTGGGGAAGAATCCGAAGTCGGATAGGTTGTTTCGCGGATAGGTCTGGTGGGTGATGATGTCGCAGTGTTCCTGTGTGAACTCGCCATAGTCGTAGATGCGGTCGAAGGAGGCGGTTGGGTCGTCGGAAAGCATCAGCACATCGGGCTTCAGGCGCTTGGCTTCGTTGCGCAACAGTTTCATGTGTTCCATGAGCTTGTCGTGCAGGTAGGTGTGGTAGGCAATCCAGCGGAAGGGGTTGGGGTCGGTCTGGCTTTCGGGCACGCCAAACTTGCCAAAGCCATATCTCTCCAGTACCTCTTTGGCGACCTCATTGAGGAACTCATATCCCTTTTCGTTTCGGTGCGGCATCTCGTCAACGATGATGCGCGCAAAACGGTCGTTGATTTCATCGCCGAAGAAGACGATGGTGTAGGCATCCCGCGTTTCGGGGTTGCCAAGTTCCCTGTTCAGAATGTTCATACTGCGTTTCAGGGAATCGGGGTCGATGGCAAAGTGCGGGATTTTGGTTCCAGATGGCCTGTAGTCGGCGAAAAGAATCAGTTTTACATTGTTCTTTTGGGCAAGCTCCCACATTTTGTTGCGTTTGAAGGAATCGACAGACCCGATGGGGAGGAGTTTGTACTTGCCAAGTATCTCATAATATGGCTCTGGTTCCAGTGGCTCGCCAAACTGCACTCCCCATAGGCGATTTGCCGCCATATTGAGCATGCCATGCGACCAGAAAATGTGGCCAATTTGAGGTCTGGTGCGTGTCGGCTGAGCGAACAGTTCACTGTAAAGCGCCTTGTCCCCCAAGCTGATGGCACCGTTTTTTCTGGTTATCGCGGGAAATCTTCGCCTGTATTCGCGGACGATGTTGCCGTCTGTATCCTTCACCACCACGTCGATGCCAGGCTCATTGGCGCTCTTCAGCGGTATGGCGATGGTCTGGCCAGCAGGAAGCTCCGCTTCCACGGTGTTCCCGACTTGGATGTTGCGCCAGTTATAGACCGCCACAAAGGCTTTCAGCGGAATATCCGCCTTGGAGGCAAGATGGACCCCCACTTCGGGAGCCGAGGAGCTGCTCCACAGTTGGACAGATGTGTCGCGCCCAGGCGCGTTGCCGAACTCGAAGAGCCCGAAATTACCGATGTCGCGGAAGCCACCCTTGGTGCGCGGCTGCAGCATGGAGTATTCTTTGGCGTTTGGACGCTCGCGGCAGAAGTTTATCAGCCAGCGGTCGCCTGGACGCGGGGCAGAGACACTGAACTCGCCGAAAGGGATGGCGATTTCCGCAATCCACTCGTTTTTGTTCATCTGGACATGGGTGGTCATGACAGGGTTCCAGCCCATGTCGTTGCCGTAGCTGTCGTAAGAGATGTTGTTGCTGTTCAGAATGATGTGGAAAAGATAGGGCTTCCTGTTGGAATTTCGCACCTCGAAGATAGCCTCCACGCAATCGTCGTGCCAGATGTTGTTGTCGCGCTCCTCGGAGGTGCGCCAGTTCCGCACCATCTGTTCGGGGTGAGGTTCCTGGCAGCGGAATGCGATGAAGATTCGCTCGCGGTTGTAGCCCACCATCACTTCGGTCTTTGCCTCAACAGCAGTGCCATCCATCCTCAGAAGTTGCTTCTTCCAGGCATGGTCATACTCTCCTTCGTCAAGATTGCCGTCGCAGATGGGGGGCTTGTAGAACCACGGGATGACGTTGGGATAAGCATTGGCTGCCTTGCACGGGGACAGAGGAGTGAAGATGAAAAGGAGGGCGGCGCAGAACGCGCAAGCAAATTTTGTGGTGGAGGTTTTCATGATGCTTTTTTGTGGGGGTATGGTTTTCGCCGCGCTTTAACGCGGCGCACGGGACAAAAGGGGAGGGGTACCTTTCTGTGCCCAGCGTTTTAGCGCTGGGGCCTGTTTCTAAGGGTGATGCGGGTGACGGGTGATTGCTGCTTTGCTGAAGCGCAGCACGCAGGACAGGCCACCACCAGTTTCACCTCGCGCGGGGCGACGGTGTCGAAGAGTGCGATGCGGCGGAAGCCCGCTAGGGTGCCCGAGGTGACCTCGACGCCGTCGGCCAGCAGCCTCCAGTTGCGTATGCGCATTCCCTGCGTTAGGTCTTCGCGGAAATCGAGCGCGTTGAAGGGAACGGGTGCGGGGAGATGCAGGGCGTATTCTATGCCCTCCGCTGTCTCGCTTTGCTGCCAAGGCAGTCCCGACGCGACATCGGAGGCGTTGAAGGCGCGGACGAATGCGCCGAACTCTGCGAGGCGTTCAACATCCTGTTCGTCGAGCAGGCCGTCGGTGGTGGGGGCAAGGCCAAGGTTGAGGATGCCGCCACGCCCGACGGAGCTGAAATAGCAGACTATCAACTCCTCCAGGCTTTTCGGCGTGTCCGTCTTGTGCCAGAACCATTTGTGGCGCAGGGGGGTGTCGCATTCGGGCGGCCAGTACATCGTCTCATTGCCGTAGGGGTATTCGTCGGGCACGAAGCCTTTTTCATTGCCAGGCCACATCATCGAATAGGGGGTTTTTCCGCCGAAGTTGATGGCCTCGGGGTAGCGGTCGTGCAGGTTGGACAGCAGGCGCGGCATCTGGTAGTAGTCCCAGGCGATGCAGGGAAGGGTGCGTTTGCCTGGGTTCCCGCCGTACCAGCCGTCGCCGCCGTTGGCGCCGTCCAGCCAGATTTCCGTGATGGGACCGTAGTAGGTCATGAGTTCATCCCACTGGGCGTGGTAGTAATCGACGTATGCAGGAGTGGCATAGCTTGCCTGATGGCGATCCCATGGGGAGAGGTAGGCTCCGAATTCGATGCCCGCCGCCAAGGCTGCGTCCCGAACCTCCTTCACCAGGTCGCCCCTTCCGTTCTTCCACGGGGTGTTGGCGATGGTGTAGTCTTTGTTGAGCGGGCTTGGCCAAAGGCAGAAGCCATCATGGTGCTTGCAGACAAAGACCATGCGCTTGATCTCGCCTGCCTTGGCCGCCGCCATCCACTGGGCTGCATCCAGCTCGGGTGGATTGAAGAGGGTGGGCGAGGCGTTGCCGTACCCCCATTCGGTATCTTCATAGGTGTTCAGCCCGTAGTGGACGATGGAGATGATGCCCAGCTCCAGTGTCCGCAGTACCTGCGCTGTCGGTGCCACGTGGCTGATATGAGCCAGGGGCGAGTTGATGCTTTCTTCGGGTAGTTTGCTGTCTTCTTTCATAAGTATGAATCAATGAACTATTTCCGCCAGGACAACATTGGCCTGGGAGTTGAGCCTGATGCGACCTTCTTCGTTGTATTCGGGCGTGCACTCGTTGAAGGGGAGGATGACGTTGGCAAGTCGCCAACCTTTTTCAAGGACGATGTCGATGGTGCCAGACTGTCCGCATGGCGGGGCCTGGCGCATGATGTTTACACGTGTGCGGTGCTGGCGTTCCGCCTCCAGTTCCCCGTCTAGCTGGACATCGTAGTCCATTGCCACGAAGAAGAGCAGCGTCCTGCCATCGGGCATCATGTGTGCCGTGGCGAAGAAGCCGTCGTTGGAAAGGGAGTTGACGCCTGGAATTGATGGCAGCAAAGGGGTGATTTGCGCCAGCAGGCTTTCTTTGGTTAGGCTGCCGTCGTCAAGCCGCGCAGGATTGTAGAGGAAGTTCTGGGAGACCTCCCGCCAGCCGTGCGGTCCAGGCATAGGCAGCACGGGTGAGCCCCAGACGCTCATCCACTCGATGGGCGAGCGGAAAATGTCGCCCTCTTGGCGCATGGGGATGGGCCAGCCTTCTGAGCAGCCGCGCCATCCGCAGGGGCCGAAGGCAACGACCTGGCCGCCCTTGGCGATGAAGGCCTCGATGGCGGTGGTCTCCTCGTCGGTAAGTAAGGCGACATCGGGCAGGACAAGCGGTCCGAAGGGCTCCTCGGGGATGCGTGTCACCACCTTGGGAATCAGGCCATTCTCTAGGAACAGGGCCAGAGCCATGCGGTAGTCGCTTGCCAGGCCATGCACCATGGAGCCGAATGCCGTGTGGTTGCGGGTGTGGCGCGAGAAGAAGAGGCTGCAGCGGTTGAAAACTTCGCCGTTAAACAGCTCAGGATGTGCCTTCTCGAAGTTGAAGGCCTTGGCGGCGGGGGCGGCGTGACCAGGCAGCGCGTCAAGGCGTTTGCGGCTCAGGCCGAGACGGTAGGGCAGTGTCGAGAACCAGAGGTTGCCGCCAAGCGACTTGACCAGCGACCATCCTGCCTTGGCATTGTCCTCGATGAAGCCGTAGGCAATGGCCAGCACAGGCGCATCGTGCTCATCGGCGATGCCGATGTGATAGGCTGCCTGGATCATACGGCTGGTGAACTTGACGTTGCGATCCATGGGACCAGGCGGCGTGTTGCCCACGATTTCCAGATGTGCGATGTTGCAGCCACCATTCAGCTGCTCGGCGAGGTCGTGTGCGTAGCTAAGGGCATAGTCCGTGCAGCAGCCGCTGCAGCATGCAAGCATCGGGTAGTCGCGTGAGGGCAGGGCGGCTCGAACATGCGCATAAAATTCGGCGACGATGGCAAAGCGGTCATCGACATAGTCGCGCCAGAGGAGATTCTCCCAGTTGCCCCAGAAGGAACGGTCGTGGGTGTCGGGCAGGTCGATGCCTGTGCGCCTGTGGAAGCGCTCACGGCAGGACGGGCATGAGCAGGTGCAGAAGGGCTTGAAGAACTCGATGTCGTCGCACATGAGTCCGTCGATGCCCGACTCCTTGAGAAGTTTCTTTACATATTTGCAGTAGGATTCGATGAAATTAAGGTTGGCTGGACAGAAGGATTCGGCGTCATAGTTTTCCAGCCAGAGCGGCTGGCCCGTGGTGACATCCACCATGCGCCAGCTATTGAGAAGCTGCCCGTTAAAGGTCCAGGAGGCAGCGCTTTGGCGGTCGGGGCAGACAGGCAGGTGCGAGCCCTGGTGCATCATGATGTGCCGCATCTGCTCCGCGTTCTCATAGCGGTGGGTCAGCACGGCGGAGTGGTGGTCGAAAAGGCGTATTCCGCGCTGGTTGAGCTCTTCATGGACGTGCGCCAGGTAGTCATGGAGCATCCCCCACCAGGGCATGAAATCCCATCGGAAATGGCACCCGAAGACCATGGCGGTATTGATTCCAGAGGCTGCGAATTCGTCCGCTCGTTTGCGTATGGCGTCCATGCTATCGACGCTTGGCCATTCCAGTTCCCGCCAGGATATCCACCAACTGGCCGCGCGTATTGACTGCTTTGTTTTCATATTCGGGTTTGTTTGAGTTTTAAGTTTGCGTCGGTATTTGACCATGCCGCGTTGCCGTAGCGTTCGCGGCGCCGCATTGTCCGTGTGGCCGCATTGTCCGTGTGGTCGCATTGTCCGTGTTGCCGTAGCGTCCGCGTTGCCGTAGCGTCCGCGTTGCCGTAGCGTCCGCGTTGCCGTAGCGTCCGTGTGGCCGCATTGTCCGCGCTGTTCTGCTGTGAGGTAGCCTAGTAGGTCTTGTGGCCTCTTCCGCCAGGACGGGGGCAAAAATCGGGGCCCCGCCCTTTAGGGTTGGGGGCAAATTTAGCCTGATTTTAGGGGGTTGTCAAGTCCTCTTTTCGCACTTTTTTAGCTATTCAAAAATGATTGAATTTTTTTATAAACGTTTGAAGAAAGTTGTTTATAAAAAGTTAGGGAATTATATGGGAATTATATACTTGAGTTTCCTGATAACATTATCCCTCACTGGTCGATGGTCAAGATGCGCCTTGCCGCTTCGCTGCGCTACGCGGCACGGCGCACAGGGATCGGGGTGGTCATCTGACCGTGGGTTTCGCTTCGCCGCTGTCGCGGCTTCGCTTCACCCACGGCTATGCTCTTGCCGCCGCTAACGCGGCTACGTTCCACGCACGGCTTCGCTCCACGCACGGCTTCGCTCCACGCACGGCTCTGCCCGTGCCGCCGCTGTCGCGGCTCTGCTCTGTTGGTGAAGTCTAATCGGCAACTAAAGTACATAATTCCCAAATAAAATCCCTCTCTACCGCGGCTACGCCGCTTGTCTATAGGTGGTTTAGGTCGTTTATCAATCCTCATGAAGAACAAAGCGTGTTGAAAAAACAGGCAATCGACTTGACAGTTTTTCTGTAGAAGATATACTTTTAGCGTACACTATGTTTCCCATGTGGATCGGTAATGGTACTGCACGCTATGTTCCCCATGTGAATCGGTAGTGGTACGGTTTTTGTTGCGCCTGCGCGGAGACTTGGGAGGGTAGCTCCTACGTCCGAGGCGCGTTCTCCGTGCACTGGCGGGCGGTTGTGCAAATGGTGCACTCCGTGCGCTGGCCGCTTCGCGTCCTCCAAAAAGCTATCCTTTTGGGGTACAGAGCGTTAAGAGAATGTCACAACGAGGTAATGAATCAATGAAGACATACGCGGAAATCAAGCAGGAAGTCAATGCACGAAGTGCGGAGGACTGGTTTTATGTGCTGGACAATGTGGAGAAGTGCGCGGACAGGGAGCGCACGGTGGTGCATCTGGCCTTTTCCTCCTGTTGGATTTTCTCGACGGGCAAGGATTGCCGCTGGTGCATGGACCCCGCCCCACGCAGCATCTCCGATCTGGAGACGGCGGGGAAAATCGCACGGCGTCTGGCAGAGTATGATTTCTGCGTGCTTTCCCACCTGCATGCCGACCACTACGACAAGCGCATGGTGCAGATCATGGCGGAATCTCGTACGCTTCACTGGGTGATTCCCGAGTTCATGGCAGCCCTGGTCATCGATCAATGTTACATCAACCCATTGCAGGTGACCATCCTGAAGGATGGCGAGAGCTTTGAACACAAGGGTGTGCGCATCACGGCGTTCCCTGGTTTCCACAGCGAGAAGGGGGCGGCCGTCCAGGTGCCGTCGGCCAGTTTCCTGGCGGAACTGCCCGACGGCCTGCGCATTGCCTTTCCCGTGGATGTGCGGGACTACCACCAGACGATTCCAAAGGCGATGCGAAACGTTGATTGGCTCTTTTCGCATGTCTGGCTGGGGCGGCAGGTCTCCCATCTCAAGACTTTTCCCATGCTGGATGACTTCTGCAAGTTCAATCTGGCGTTCAAGCCTAAAAACATCATGATCGGCCATCTGAACGAAACGTTGCGGGGCGAACATTCCATGTGGACGTACCGCCATGGAAACATGGTCAGAAAGCGCCTACATGAGATGTCGCCATCCACCACGGTGATCTGTCCGCGCAACGGTTCCGCGCACATCCTCTTCAAACAGAATCCGCCAGACTACTTTGACGAATGGTGCGAGGGGGCGCGTCAGGAGTTCGCCGCCAACCTGGGCATCTCCCTGCAAGGAGATGTGCGGGAGAACCTGCAAAAGGCGGCAGAGATGGGCATTAAGGTCGTGGAACTGCGCCACAATGTGCTGGATGCAATGAACCACAGGTCGCTTTATGCGGCGATAAGGAGATGGCGGGAGGCTGGCGGGAAGTGCCTGTCATTCCACCTGCTTGACTTCTACCTGGAGGAAGGCAAGACAAAACTGCTGTCCTTCCTGAAGCAGATGGGCGTGAACCGCGTCACAGAGCATGTCCCGCGCTACTCGGTGGCCTTTATGAAGGAGAATCGGGAGGCTGTCTTCCGCCTTTATGAGGAGAGGATTAAGGCGATGGTCGATTTGGGCATCACGGTCGGCATCGAGAATATGCACACGAAACCAGGCACGCCCACC
Organism: Victivallales bacterium; assembly: GCA_017535315.1. GTDB lineage: Bacteria > Verrucomicrobiota > Lentisphaeria > Oligosphaerales > Oligosphaeraceae > RGIG3456. The sequence continues at coordinate 17,038 of JAFXUD010000017.1, forward strand.
GACGAGAAACGCCGCTACGGCCTGGTCATCGAGGAGTGGCTTGAAATTGTGGAACACCTGCGCGACAAGTGCGGCGAGATGGTCGGCTGCCACCTGGACGTGGGGCACGCCTATACCAACTACCCCTTCCATTGGGAGAATACCCTGGATACCTGGATGGCGGCGGGTGGCCACTTGATCAACGGCATCCATATCCACCAGTATGATGCAGACCGCTCCATTGAAAACCCCTTCCCAGACGGACATCGCCCCGTCACAGGCCGCACGGCGGGCTTCCCCCTGCTGGAACCCCTTTTCCGCCATTGGCAGAACGGAGCCTTCCGCTGCCCCGTCATCATCGAGATGCGCAACTGTTTCCAACAGTATGCCTTTTCATCGTACCAGCGGCTGCTGGATGCGTGGGAGAAGTAGGATGCGCTTCGCGCACCAGCACCACGTGTACCAGATAGGTGCGTGGTTTCGACGCACCAGGCCACACACACCACAGGAGTGATAGAGCAATGAAATTGAAAGGTGATGAACTTGCACAGGTTTCCTTTCCCGTAGGGGGGATAGGCGCAGGATGCATCGGAATTGCGGGCAACGGCTATCTGGAGCAATGGGAGATTTTCAACGAAGCGGGCAAATACCGCCACAACGGCGCAAGTCATTTTCTGGTGAGGGCGGAGAGCCCCGACGGCAAGATTCTGGATGTCCGCGTCCTGAACGGCGATTTTCCACGGGATTTTGCTGGTGAACCCCGTGGAACGGAAGTGTTGTTCAAGGGGTTCGGCTGGGGACCCGATGCCGACACCTTCGCCGCATTGCCACACTTCAGGGAGTGCGAACTGAACGGGGAGTTTCCCGTGGCGGAATACTCCCTTGGCGACCCGCATTTCCCAGGCAGGGCGCTATTCACCGCCTGGAGCCGTTTTGTGCCTGGCGAATCCGACACCTCCTCGCTGCCCGTGGCGGTGTTCGAGTGCCAAATCCGCAATGACACCTCCTCCACGCTGAACTACACTGTCGCAGGCACGCTGCTCAATCCGTGGAACAACCTAGAGGCGACCAACGCCATCGAACAGCGTGGTGGGCTGACGCAACTGTGCCTGCGCAACAATCTGCCTGATACGGAACTTGACTGCGGCGAACTGGTTCTCTCCACGGACGAGCCTGTCGTCTCCTTCCAGGAGATGTGGTACAGGGGAAGGTGGAGCGATGCACTGGAGATGTACTGGCGAAACATCAACACGCCTGGTCCGCTGAAGCCACGCGCCTTTGTTTCGCGCGGCATCAATGGGCGAGTTGCTTTGGGCAGGTCTGGCTGCGATGCGGGCACCATCGCAGCTCATTTCACCTTGAAGCCAGGCGAATCCCACGTTGCTCGCTTCGTCATCTCCTGGTTCATTCCCAACCGCGCGAACACCTGGAGCGCCGATATGGATGAACTGCTTGCAAAATGCGGAGTTCGCGAGAACCGCTGGAAAAACTACTATGCCTCCCTTTGCAAGGATGCCTGCGACGCAGCGCACATCGCCTTTGCAGAGATGGAGGAGGTGCGCTCCAAGGTCTTTGCCTTCCGCGATGCCATCCATGGTTCCACCTTGCCGAAGGCCTGCCTGGATGGTGTCGCCGAGAATCTGGCGGTGCTGATTTCACCAACAGTTCTGCGTCTTGAAAACGGCGAATTGTGGGGATGGGAAGGCGTGGGGCCGCGCAAGGGGTCTTGTCAAGGGAGTTGCCAGCACGTCTGGAACTACGCTCAGTCGTTGAGCCTGCTTTTTCCCGATTTGGAGCGGTCGATGCGGGAGGTCACGGCGAAGTACGCGCCCAATGAGGACGGCGGGCTGACCTTCCGAGTGATGCTGCCGCTAGGGGTGCATGGCGCGCCTTTCCATTCCTGCGTCGATGGCATCTGCGGCGAGGTGATGAAAATCTACCGTGAATGGAGGGTTTCGGGGGACAACGAGTGGCTGCGGCGAATGTGGCCCACGGCGAAAAACGCGGTCTCCTACGCCTGGGATGAGCGGAATCCAGACCGCTGGGACCCCGACCAAAGCGGAGTCTTGACGGGACGGCAGCACCATACGCTGGACACCGAACTCTTCGGACCCTCTGGCTGGCTGATGGGGCACTATCTAGGGGCCTTGAAGGCCGCCTCGGAGATGGCGCGCGTCTGTGGAGACGAGGCCTTCGGAAGGCTGTGCGATTCCATCTACAAAAAGGGACGCAGATGGTGCGAGGAACATCTTTTCAACGGAGAGTACTTTGCGCAGCAGATTGACCTGAAGGACCACAATCTGCTTGTCTCATACGCCAACAAGTACGATTCCCCCAAGGCGGATGAGCAGGCTGCCCGCCTTGAGGACTACTATTGGAACGGCGAGGCAGGCGAAATTAAGTACCAGATTGGAGATGGCTGCGAAATCGACACCCATCTCGGACAACTTTACGCTTCCCTGTACGGAATCGGCGACATCTGGGACGAAAAGATGAACGACGCGACCTTGGATGCCATTTTCAAGTATAACTACAAGCCCTCCATGCGGGACTGGGAAAACACCTGGCGCGTCTATGCGTTGAATGACGAGGGAGGCACGGTGATGTGTACCTGGCCTCGCCCCGAGACCAAGCCCGCAATCCCCCTCAGCTACAACAGCGAGGTGATGACAGGCTTCGAGTGGGCCTTCGGCGTGCATCTCGCCTTGCGTGGCAAGTTGCGCGAGGCGGAGACGGTCGCCGCGGCAATACGTGGACGCTACGACGGCAGGAAACGAAACCCTTGGAATGAAATCGAATGCGGCAACAATTATGCGCGAGGCATGGCCTCCTACGCGATGCTCCAGGCCTTCAGCGGATTCAGCTATGACATGAGTCGCAGGATGATTGGCTTCAAGCCGCGCGTGGCAGGCGATTTCCGCTGCTTCTGGGCCTTGGGGTGGGCCTGGGGCGTGTATGAGGTACAGAATGGATTCCAGAAGGTGACGCTGCTGCATGGTAGCCTGGAACTGGAACGGCTGCGCCTGGAGGGTTCTGGGCTCTCCATTAACGGCAGGGAGATTTCCGCGAGGTATGTTGATGGCGAATGGAGGCTGGAGAAGGCAGTGGTCTTGCACAAGGGAGATTCTTTAAGTTCTGTTTCCTGTGACAGGCAGTAAAGGGCCTTTGCGGGGGGAATCTTGGGGGGCATGCTAGGAGGTAGGTCTTCTAGGGTAGGTCTGCTAGGGTCTAGGTTTTCTAGGGTAGGTCTGCTAGGGTAAGTCTGCTAGGTCTGCTAAGGTAAGTCTGCTAAGTCTTCTAAGTCATCTAGGGGGTAGGTCTTCTAGGGTAGGTCTGCTAGGTCTTCTAGGGCAAGGCTACTAGGTTGCCTTAAGGCAACAAACTATATAATTGTTATTTGACAGATTTCCTTGCAGTAAGATGATGAATGTGCTATATTTATGCGAACTGGAGAACGCACTCTGGATATTTAGACTATCTAGTAAATCTAGTTAATCTAGCAAATCTAGTAAACTAGTTAATCTAGCAAATCCAGCGAATCCAGCGAATCCAGCGAATCCAGCGAATCTACCCCTAGAACTCTTTTCCCCGCATCGCTTATACCACCAACAGGAGAGCATCCATGCAAAACGCCCACGAACTCCTGACCGTCACCGATGGCGGCATCCAGACTATTCCAACGGATGATTCCACGGCCTCCCCGCAAATCGTTTATCTCGACTTTGACGGCGCGGTGACCTCCTATGTCAACACCGACCTCGGCGTCGCCATCGGAAGCATCACGGTCGAGCCGTCGGGCTTCGGCGAAGATGACACCGCTGCCATCGCCGCGTCCCTCAACGGCATGTTCGACGACGTCGTGTTCACGACCGAAATCCCGACCGACGGCGCATTCTCCACCGTCTATGTCGGCGTGACCTCCGCCTTCGACGGATACGGCGACTTCCTCGGCCTCGCCGAGACCATCGACCGCGGCAACCGAATCCGCGACGACAACGCCTTCGTCCTCCTCGACTCATCCGCCACCGCCGAGCTCGTCGTCTCCGTCATCGCGCACGAGACGGAGCACATCGTGTACGGCATGGACCACGGCGGCGAGGGGCTCGCACGGTATGCAATATCTATACACAATGGAGAGGTCAGTTCTGGCCTGACCATAGAAAACGGCACTTTGAACGTCTCCAACGGCGGCACGGCAATCAATACCACGGTCAACACATTAGCCTATTTGATTGTCAGTGGCGGCGGGACGGCAATCGGCACAACAGCTGACGGTGGTAATATTTTTGTCTCCAGCGGCGGTACGACGGTTAACACTACAATCGGCAATTTGAGCGAATTGACTATCTCCAGCGGCGGGACGGCAATCAACACAACGGCCAACTTCTGCGGCTTTTTGATAGTTTCCAGCGGTGGGACTGCGGTCAGCACTACTGTAAACTCTGGCCATTTGCATGTCTCCGGCGGTGGGACTGCGGTCAGCGCTACAGTCAACAGCGAAGGCTTTTTGCATGTTTCCAGCGGCGGAAAGATAACTGGGCAGATGACGTTCGAGAACGGGGCATACGTCTCCGCATACGAAGGCGCGATTCTCGACTTCGACATTTCCGACATATCGCCGTCCGACGACGCCATTGTGAACAACCTCTCAATCGTCAAGGACAAGCCGTTTACCTACACGCTCACGGTCTCCGACACGCAGGAGGAAGGCGTTTACAGGCTTGCCGAAGGCGCGGCGTGGTTAAACAAGGCCGTCATCGTCGTGAACACGGAAGGCGCGACAGTCGGCACGCTCACGGTCGGCGGTGTCGAGCTGCAAAACGCCAAAACGAAATACACTCTTTCCCTGGACGACGGCAGCCTCACGGTAACTGCCCAAGGCCCCACCATTTTCACAGGCGACCTTGACTATTACAAGGACATCAATGACTGGGTACTCGCGAGCAGCGTCAATGTCAATGACGACGGGCTGCTCAGAATCCTCTCAGGCGGCATGGCGGAGGATATTGCGCTCAACGGCGGCGATATGGAGGTCTCCAATGGCGGCATTGCGGTCAAGAATACAATCAACTACCGATGCAGGTTGTTTGTCGAAGCTGACGGCTCAGTGGAGGACACCACGGTCAACAGCAGCGGCTGGTTGTATGTCTCTGGCGGCGCAACTGCGGACGGAACCACCGTCAACCAGAAGGGCTCGGCCATCGTCTATGCGGACGGCGTCGCGAGCAACGCCACGGTCAACAGCGGCGGATATTTGAGAGTCGAACAGGGCGGCGCGGCGCATGACGTCGTGGAGAATGGCGGCGGCGTGTTTGTGAATGACGGTGCGGACGCGACGTTCAAGCCGAACGTCTTCAGCGAGCTGGAGATGACGGCCAACTACACCACCGCCACGGTCCACTCGGGCACGACCGCGAACAAAACAACGCTGAACGGAAGCGGCGTCAAACTGGAGGTTTACAACGGCGGCACCGCAATCGACACGACCGTCCGGAATGGCTGGCTTGAAGTCAGAGGTGGCACGGCGGAGAACGTTTCAGTCGGTTCAGGGGGCTCATTATGGCTCTATCCAGACGCAAGGCTGACGGGGCAGATGACGTTCGAGGAGGGGGCAGTCGTCATTGCCAATGGCGCGGTCATCGACTTCGACATATCGGAGCAGTCGCCTGACAACGCGCCGCTCGCCAACGACCTGTCGCTTGTCAAGGGGACGCCGTCATTCACCATCACGGTCGCGGAATCGCAGGCGGAGGGGAAATATCTCCTCGCGGGCGGCACGACGGGCTTCGACAAGACGCTCACGGTCTTCACCGCCGCTGGAGATACGCTCGGCACCATCACCGTCGGCGACACCAATGTCTCAATCGGCGAGCAGGTCTATTCGCTCGCGGTCAGCGACGGCCAGCTTGTTTTCACTGTCGGGGAAATCGACACCACCCCGCCCGAAAAGCCAGTCGCCAAAGCCAGCACGGACAAACCAACCAACCAAAACGTCACGGTCAAGGCGACATTCAGCGACGACTCTGCCAAGAAGGAATACTCTCTGGACAACAATATGTGGAAGACATATCCATCCAAGGGCGTCGTGATGTCCGCCAACGGCACGGTCTGGTTCCGAGGCACGGATGCGGCGGGGAACGTTTCCGAGGTCACCAGCTACACAGTGGCGAACATTGACAAGGTGGCGCCAGACGCCCCGACGGTCTCCGCCGACATCACCACGCCGACGAATGGCTTTGTGACGGTCACGCCCGTCTTCAGCGATGATTCGATCCAGCGTCAGGTGTCGCTGGATGGCGGCGCAGAATGGGTCGGCAATATCGAGCAAATCGTGATGACCGCCAACGGCTGGGTCTATTTCCGAGGCATCGACGCCGCTGGAAACATCTCGGAGATCACAGGCTACGAGGTGACGAACATAGACATTTTGCCGCCCGACGCGCCTGTCGCCACAGCCAGCACGACGGCTCCGACCAACCAGGACGTGACGGTGACCGCGACCTTCAGTGCTGACAGCGCCAAGAAGCAGTACTCGCTAAACAACAAGAAGTGGAACACCTACAAGAAGGGTATCGTGCTCACTGAAAACTGCACGGTCTGGTTCCGCAGTATGGACGAGGCGGGCAACGTCTCCGAGGTCACCAGCTACGAGGTCACGAACATCGACAAGGAGCCGCCAGCCGAG
>JAFXUD010000018.1 GCA_017535315.1 Victivallales bacterium
CGGTGGGGTGTCCTCCTGCGGTGGGGTGTCCTCCTGCGGTGGGGTGTCCTCCTGCGGTGGGGTGTCCTCCTGCGGTGGGGTGTCCTCCTGCGGTGGGGTGTCCTCCTGCGGTGGGGTGTCCTCCTGCGGTGGCGTGTCCTCCTGCGGGTGTTCACGGCTCAGGGATAGGGAGCCAAGCGTGACGGAATCTTGAAGGCCTGATCGATTGGTATATGAAATGGTTGCGTTGTCTTGGATTATAAGTGTTTCAGGTATTTCATCTGGAAGTACAAAGGAGAAATCCAGATTAAGAGTTGTTCCCTCTGCTAGAATCTCAGCGTCATATTCCAGAATCACGTTGTTATCCAATTGTGTGATGTGGTCAAAAGGTGCTTCTGTCAGAAATTTCTTTATGCTCTCGGGAATGGTTACGGCAATATGAAGGTTGGCAATGGCAGTGGAGTGATGGATGATTTCATCGGAAAGCGAGAGAAGCATAAAGGCAGTCTCCATATCATCTGAATAGGGCATGTTGTTTTCATAGCTACAAAACTGCCGCGAATCCAGAATCCAGTGTCCATCGTTTTGCTGTCGTACGAGGATTCGATGCCAAATGCCCCCCTTTTGACTATCTGCTTCACGCCAGTTGACGGGTTCTCCAGAAAAAAGATAATGGTTGAGACCGATGGTTTTCAACGCCCGTATGAGAGTCCAGATATAGTATCCAGCATTAAGTAAAGCTTCTTGTTGTTGTGTGATTTGAGGCAGATGTGCTAGTGCCTGGAACATCAGAAAACCCGATGAAATCTCCTCGCCATCATGCAAGGCGGTGAGTTTTCCAAGTCGGTTTGCCTTTCTCGCAAGAAAGAGACCGTGAAGCGCAGCCGCCGTAACGGCGATGCTTTTTGTCTCGGCTGGAGCCTTGTAGCTATAGCCGCCATGCTGCCAGTCGAAGTTGTTGGAGATGAATTGAACAAAGGATTTATAGAGTGTTTCTGGGATGGGGATGTTCCATATTTCCACTGATTCGATGGCCATATAGTTCCAACCTGCAATGGAGAGGTCATATCCTCCCCCAAAGGGATAGCGGCTGCTGTATGGCCAGCTGTTTTCCCCTCTGCTGAAAAACGTGTGTCCAATAAAATCCAGGGCATCTTCTAGCAGGTCACGCAGGGTGATGCGCTGTCCCTCGACAGTCACCGTGTGTCTAGGGAGTCCCGCTGCCACGATGGCAGCCATTGCCATGGGCTGTGTATAGCCGTCATACGATGGGTCATCACCAAGTTGCGCCCCTTTCCCGTTTTGGTTTTTATCCAGTTCCATTTCCATTAGTTGCGCGAGAGGAACCTGTGTACTTTTGGAGGCCAGATAGTCCAAGCCTTTCTGGACGCATCGTCTGAAGGGATTGGCTTTTGCATTGTCCAGTCCGAAGCCGCAGTTGCCAAAAGCCCATAGGACCGTTGCAGAGGTGCAGAAGGCGTGGTAGTGGTCGTAATATGACACGGTCACGTTTCCATCTGAATAATCGACAAACAAGTGGTCATCATATTTGTACTGGGCTTCATGGTAATACCAGTCATAATCCCTCCATCCTCCATCGGGGCGCTGACGGCTTTGAAGCCAATGGAGTCCGTGGACAATGGCATAGCTTCGCCATGCGGTTGCGTTATCAGGGGAGATAAAGTCGAAATGCGGGGTGATTGGGTAGGTGCGTGTACAACTAAAAGAGGGCGCGTTGTTTGGGGCCAAGGTCAATGTGACGGTGAGTTCTGTTTCTGAATCGCCGATGTCGTAGTTGCAGCAGATATTCCACCCATCGTGGACAAGGCCTTGTGCAAAAGGTTCGGCCTTCCCCTCAAGAGACCATGTGAAGGGACAGCCTTCATAAGCGTCTCTCTCGGAATCAAGGGCAGCCCAAAGCTCGACGCTCTTTCCAGCGGGAAGGGATGGGTAGGGTGCCATGATGATGGCTGTAGATGCGGAAAGGTGGAGCACTGCGAGTACCCAAATGAGGATGATTCTTTTCATAATTGATTGCTTAGCAAGATTTCAATGGTTCCGATTCTGTCGTAGAAATCGTTCTCCTGGTAGGGGAAGATTTCAATGGGAACGATATGTTTGATTCCGTAAGGCGTTTCACCTTGGGGGAGATAGGTGAAGCTGGCCGTGCCTTCATGGATTGGGATGGCGACAGTTCCGCCGTATTTCCAATTCGGTGTGAGATCATTTTCACCAGTGAGGACGCCATACGGGGTTTGGCAGACAAGCCATCCAGATTGAATGGTGTTGCCGAAGGCATTTACAACCCCGTCAAGGGTTATGAGGATGGCGTTGTCAGGTGCATCATTAAGGGCGATAGGAGAGGCTTCACATTGGAAACTGCATGGCAAGGAGAGTGCATCGTCCTGAAGTTTTATGCGAAGGATATCGGTTATGGGGGTGGCTGTGCCATCAGGTGCAGGAAGACAAAGCCTTCCAGCTTCATCCGATTCTCCTTTGGGACTATAGAGCTTGTTTTCGCAGATGATGCCTGGTCGTTTGGAGACGGTCAGGGTATGTGAGGCATTTAGTGTCTGCTCGTTGGCTGCCAGTTGAATATGCACGGTATATGTGGCGGCTTTTGCGAAGACGATGTCGTCGAGTGACAGAAGGTGCCATTGTCGAAGGGAATTCAAGTTGGCGTTTATAATGTCTGGAGTGTTGCTTTGCGCGACAATGGAATCCATTTCATCATGTATTTCCCAGGAGATTTGGCAGGTAGTGGAGGTATTCGCCGCCGTTTCCCAGGTCAGGGAGACAAGTGGCGAGCAAGGCATTCCTTCGTAGAAACGGATTCCCGAGTTCTTCTCTGTTACAGTGCGAATAATCAGGTTGGCGGATGCGGAGGATGGTGTGATTTCAAAAAAACATTCGGCTTTCGACGGCATCTCCATGGTGTCAAAGTCCCAGAATTCTGCAATTACCTTGTAGAGGCCAGGTGTTGAAGCCTCTGTATTCCAACGATATTTCCCTGAGCTTTTTTCTGCTACGGCATTTCCGATGTATGCACCAGATGCGTCAAATATCGAGATACTTGCCGATGCATCTGGATTTGAACTGAATGTTTCAAAGAGTATCTCCTCCCTGGCGGCAAAGGTGTGGTCAGAATGGTTCTCATTTTCCTGGACATGTCTGCAGAACAGGGCGCAGGAATCATAGAGAACCTGAATGTCCAGCGAGGCCTCCACGGTGTAGCTGGCTTCACCAATCGTCTGGGTGACCTGAATGGAAATGGTATGCACCCCCTTGGCTGGAAAGCAGTCCACCTGGATAGGAAGCGGCTTGAGGGCGTTTGGAGTGTCAATTCCACCTGTTGAAAAGACGGAGCCGTCGCACAACCATTTCCATCTGAGAGGGGTGGAAGGATTGGGACAGAAAATGGAGATGGAGGCGACGGCTCCAAAGCCAGGATTCAGATAATAGGGGTAATCTGGTTTTCGCCAGTCGAAAAGCATTTGGCCAAGATGCAGTGACGGAAGGGTGTCGGAGAGCGGAATGAGAAGATAGTTGTTTTCCCGTTGTGAATCGCCTGTTGTCCCCTTCTGGTCTGCCTCCAGAAGAATGGCGGTACATTCATCTGGAATCTCCAGTTGAAAAGTCAATTGTTGCGAACTGCCTTGATTCAAATAGGAGACGGTAGTGCTTTCAAGAGGGAGTGTGTCTGTTTCGGTCAAGGCTGAGACGATGATTTTGAAGTTGCTTGCCGCCACAGTGCCCTTGTTGGAAACAACCGTTGAGAGAAGTGTGGAGTCGCTGTCGAATCTCAAAGAGGTTGTGCTCTCCTCCAGACATAGGTCTGGGGCGATTGTGTTTTCACTGACGTGGAAGCAATCCAGTGCCAAAATGGCGAGGCTGGTGGTTACCAAGTCGAATGGTAGGCCGTCGGCCTCGTTCCAACCGCCTTCGGGGAGTTGCGAGGCGAGGAGGCGTTCACGGAGTTTTAGGGCATCGTCCCATTGTGAGAGCTTTGCAAGGGAAAACAGTGCCAGTGCCTGCTCGAAAAAGCCGATCTCTTCAGAAAGATTGTCCAGCAGTTGAAGCATCTCCTCTGGGGGGTGGAGGCGGTGACGCAGAAATGAAAACAGGAGTAGCAAAGAGTATCGAATGTTGTCAGACGAGGTTTCATTTGCGAGAAATGCGAGGTCTTGTCTGGTGAACTCATTGGTTGGGGACAGCAGAAGCATCAGCAAGGTTGTGGCCTTGTCGGCTGGGGCTCCTGCTTCCTGTATCCACCCCTCTTCATCGTGAAAGAATGACAATTGGAATATGTCGTCGGACTGTGATGCGAGGAGAAAAGGGAGGGAACCGAGCAGGCTGCCGTCATCCTGGCCGTTCAGGTAGATGGCGGCTCGTGCGCTCTGGGTGGCTACTATATCTTCTGGAGCCGAAGAGGTCTCAAGGGCTGTGAGAGCGAAAAGGGTGCCTATCATGTCAACGCCGTTGGTATCCCTCCATAGACCATCCGATGATTGGTGTGCGCGCAGAACTGCGCGATGGTCTGCTCCGAAGCAGAGAACTCCAGACAAGATGAAAAGCAAAAGGTTTTTCCAAGAGTTTTCCATTTCTACGGCTCTCCTTGTGTTTTTTGCGAATAACTAAAAGATATTCTTGAATTACAAAAAATCAAATTAAAAAGATTGCCTTTAAAGAAACTTATGAAATCATATATAATTCCATGATCTTTTTATAAAAAAGTACATTTCACATGAGGGAGCAAGCATGTTGAAAATCGTTGAAGTAATCCCTCTGCGATTGATATGAGCCGCGGCGACAAGTAGATAGCCGTGGGTGGAGCGAGTGTCTTTGGCGCGAGCTAAACCCACGGGATAAGCAGACTGCACAATCCCTTTGCGCCGTGCAGCGGAGCGGCACGGCGCAGAAAATGCCGCATTAGCGGCGACAAGAACATAGCCATGGGTGGAGCGAAGCCGCGTAAGCGGCGAGCGCAACCCATGGACACATTCGTGACCAGTCCCATTGCGCCGTAAAACGGCGCAGAAAAACCAGTGAGCATGATCAATCGGTGAGGCATTACTCCGTTGATATAGATTCGATGAATGAATTAGATAGTAGGCAACTTGTAATCAAGGGAAAGTGGGGTATGGTATTGGGTATTAAATGCAAGGGGAGGCTGATGAAAGAAACGATGAATAATTAGGCCAGCTAGAAACAAAAATGCCAACGATTGTACCTGATTTAGGAATATCCTTTCCCAAATTGTCCAGTGCGCGGATAGCGCAGATTGCCTCATGGTTGCCCGAGCAGCCGATGGGAATCGGACCGCGTTCCGTTGAGCGAAGCGTGTGGGAGAAACTGTCGACATCGCCAGTGGCGCGCGATTTCATCGTGGCGGCGGAAAAGTATCTGGCTGAGCCGCGTCCTGAGTTGACAGAAGAACTTTATTTGGAGTTTCTTCGCAATGGGAACCGCAACCACTATGAAGGTGAAAAGGGCAAGCGCTGTCGGCGGCTTCTAACTATCGCACTGGCGGAATTGCTTGAGTTTCGCGGACGTTTTCTGCCTGCGTTGAAGGAGGAACTGTATGCATTGTGCAATGAGAGAAGCTGGGTGGTACCAGCGCACGACCCGAAATTGCTGAACTACAATGGCACCGCCCCATATGCGGAGCTATCAAGTTCGCGCATCTGTCTTGAAGTTGCCATCATCGACTGGTGGTTCGGCGACCTGCTGGGGAAGGATTTGCGGCAGAGACTCCGCGACGAGGTGCAGCGACGTGCCTTCAACGCCTATCTGAAGGTCATCCGCACAGGTGTCGTCACGGACTACCAGTGGTGGACCATCTACAACTCGAACTGGAATCCTGTCTGCACCAATGGGGTAGTGGGTGCGGCACTGATGTTTATGCCGTCACGCGAAGCACGGGCTGAGGTCTTGGCCGCCGCCGAGCAGTCGATGGCGTTCTATGCAACGGGCTTCACGCCAGACGGCTACTGTTCCGAGGGAGTGTCTTACTGGAACTACAGCTTCGGAAACTTCCTCAACCTTGCGGAAACGGTGCTCATCGCCACAGGAGGCCATCTCAATTTCTTTGACAATGCCCTGTTCAGGCGGGTTGCCGCCTACGGACGGGACATTCAGATTGAGCCTCAATGCAGCCCCGCGTTCGCGGATTGCGGTACGAAGGCGAGACTATCTGACAGCATCACCTCCATCATCCAGCGGTACTATCCCGAGTCGGTTTTTGAACCAGTTCAACCGCTTGACCATCCGATACTTGACTTCCAGACGATGATACTGCGTGTGATAGGCGACAAGCCTGTGGAGCCTGATGTAAAGGCAGTTGTCCTGCCGTCACGCTCTTATTTTGCCGATGCGGGCATCTATGTCGGGCGGACGGATGTGCGTTTCGGGGTGGCGTGCAAGATGGGCAACAACGATGAACTGCACAACCACAATGACATCGGAAGCTTCTGCATTGCGCTTAAGGGGCACCAGTACTTCCTTGACCCAGGCAACGAGATATACACCTACAGGACTTTTTCCGAACACCGCTATGATGGGCAGATGCTCAATTCATTCGGGCACATGGTTCCCATCGTTGCAGGGAATTTGCAGCCAGAGGGCAGGGAGGTCTATGGCACCTTTATACACACGGAGTTTACGGCGGAGCGGGACACACTGGTGGGCGACATGACGACAGCCTACCCTGAAGTTGACGCACTGGTTTCTTTAAAACGCACCTTTGTCTTTGACCGCGAGGCACGGAGTTTGACCGTGCGCGACGAGGTGGAGTTCAGCTTACCACAGAGCTTCGAGACAGCCCTGGTGAGCTATGACAAGCTGGAGTTTCCATCGGCGGACAGAATTGTCGCCTCTGATGAGAACGGTTCTGTAACGGCACAGGTTACCGCAGTGGGGGGCGAGCTGAAGGTCTCTGTTGGCGAGATAGACAATCCTGGAGCCGTGAACCCGAAACGGGTGGCGCTTGCTTTTGCAGAACCTGTGCTGAAGGCCGCCATAACGGTGGTGTTTCGCGTTTGATGCCACATGTTTTCACCTGCAATAAGTATCATTGAAGTTGAGCCATGAAAAAACTCCTGTCAAGAATCTTCTTTGTGGATGCGCCTGCGCAGGGAGTGTTCTTTTTTCTGACGCTGCTTTTCACATTGCCGTGGTTCCTGTTGGTGTGGCTCTTCCATACCAGCCGTGTGCCTCTCTCGCTTTTTGTATTTGCAACTGAGGGTAGAGGGGCTGGAACCGCCTACGCATTCATTGTTCCCCTTGTCATCGTGCTTCTTTTTTGCGCTGATGCTCTTTTCCTTTGCGTGCGACTGCTGCCAGAACTCTGGCGGACTGTGAAGAAGAGGAGATTTGCGCTGCTCTTGTATGGCGTTGGTGCTGTTCTTGCACTGTGTGGCGGGATGTTTGCGCTGATGTCTCTTCTGGTCAATTTGTTCAAGTGCCTCAGTTTATTCTTCCCCTTCTGGAATATGCCACCTGAGATGGGCTTCGTCCAGCAGCTTGGCTGGGGGTGGATGATGCTGGCGGGACTACTACTCCTCATGATGGCGTATCTGCTGATGGGAAAGACGGTTTCGTTGCTATGGCAGACATCGTTCAAGGTACTTTTCGGAAAGGGCGTTCTGGTCTTGTGGGGACTAGTGCTGGTCAGTTACCTATGCAGCTTGGTGCTGGCGTTCCAGGCTACCTCCCGTTATCACCGTAACATTGAGGAATTGGCGGAGTATTTTGGTCATCCGATGACGGCAAGCGGCTTTGCGAATGTCTATTACAATGGGCGCACACCTGACGCTGCCTACTGGAAGAATGTGAGCGAACTGACGCGTAAGAAAAATGTTATCTTCAACGCCACATTTTGTGGGAAGCCAGTCCGCATAGAGTCTTTCTTAAATCCAAATGAGGAAGTTGACGAGGAAGTCTTGTCCAAATGGAAAGCCCATTTTATAGGCAATGAGAGCATCCGCCAACTTGAGGCGATGCTGGATGAGCCTTTGCCGCTTCCAGAACGCAATTATAGCGATGAGAAGTTGCTGGCAAGCTTGCCGCTAAATGAAATCTCTTTCATCAGGGAACTGGCTTGGATGGAACGGTGGCGGCAGCGCATTGCAATGGAGGCGGATGATTCTGCCGCGGTGAAGATGGCATGGAGACGGTTGGAGAACATCTGCGCCTATATGCAGAACGAGCCATTCCTTATTGGCAGCTTGGTCTGGCTTGCCGTCGAGCATATTCGATTGGCTTCACTGGAACGTCTGGTACCATGGGAGAAGACAGAGAGTGCATGGCTGGAGGCGCAGGCCGCGAAGCTTGCAGAAATGGAGGAGACTGTGAAGCAAGTACAGCAAAGTGCGGTCTATGGCGAGGCGGTCTTTGCCATCAATGCAATCAATCTTATCTGTAACGATGGAGAGAAGCACCTCAATCCTTGTGTTCTGCGGTGGTTTTTCCCACAAGTTTGGCGGATGCTGGCAAATGATGCTGCTGAGGCACTGAAGGCGTATAGAATCTCCGACTTTGCCGATTTCCCTGAAAAACGTGGTGATAACTTCATGATGTATATGCTAAGCGATGCCTTGCGTCATGCGGGTACCCATAAGTTTCCTGCTCTTGTTGCCAATTTGCGTATCATGCGGTGCCTTATCGACGCGGAGCTTCAGAAGCGTCGCACAGGGCACTATCCAGACCAGCTCGACACGCTCCAGGACCCATTTAGTAAACAGTCTCTGAAATACAAGAAGGGACTGATTGAACTCAGAATAACGAAACTGATTCCACGCAAGGAGGATATCGAATGGTGGTTATCAGGTGACACGACCGATTCAAAGAATACGGATGCTTCGGATGATTCATTCGGAGGTGATTCTATTAAGGAGCCGCCGATTCTACAATTCAAAGTAGAGTATGAAAGTAAAACCTTGGAGGGCGTTCAAGTCTGGAGCGTGGGACCAGACGGCATAGACGACGGTGGCGCGCCAGATAAACTGATTAATGGTTCCTGGAAGAAAAACGATGACCTTAGGTATATCATACCGCTAAGGTGATGTATCGTTACTATTGCTTCTTAGACTTTATGGTCCATACAGGGTTACGTTTGCCAATGCTTTGCTTGACAACACTCTTTTGCGGCAACACCGCTTGTTTGGTGAAGCGAAAACGTGCAGGCAAAGCAGGGGAACAAAGCGTATTCCAAAACGTATTAGAAGCTCTTTTTTGGGGTATAATTTACTTGAGTTTCCTGAGGACATTATCCCTCACTGGTCGATGGTCAAGATGCGCCGTGCCACTTCGCTGCGCTACGTGGCACGGCGCACGGGGACTGGGGGTGGGCATCTGACCGTGGGTTTTGCTTCGCCGCTGTCGCGGCTTCGCTCCACCCACGGCTATGCTCTTGCCGCCGCTTACGCGGCTTCGCTCCACCCACGGCTATGCTCTTGCCGCCGCTTACGCGGTTCTTCTCTGTTGGTAAAATCTAATCGGCAACTAAAGTATATAAATTCCCTTTTTTTCCCTCCTATGCTTGCAGGATAGATATTGGCAAGGTAAATTTAGTGTTGGTATGATAGTATATGCCTTGTTTTACAAGTGTGATTGCAAGGAGTTTCAAATGCGACAGTCTGGCGTTTTTCATTGTTTTCAATCTCGTTTCCTATTGTTTTTGTCGGTTTTGTCCTTGATTGTTTTCGGACAGGACGGCAAGTCTAAGGTTGCTTCACCTGGGCAGAGGCGAAGTGTGCTGACTGTGCTCCCCTTCGGGAAAAGCCCTGTCATCGACGGCCAGATTTCTCCTGCGGAATGGGAGGATGCGGCCATGCATTGGGGAGGTGTCTCCAAGGAAACCCAGATGCTTGCCCAAAGACGCGTTGATTTCCGCATCGGCTTCGATGCGGAGGCACTCTATCTTGCGCAGACCAGCGAACTGTCTCCAGCGAAGATGAAGGAGATCGACACCAGAACGGTCGGCATTGAGCTTCTCCCTCCTAGATGCAAGCCGTTTCGCCTCTCATTTGTCTCCAATAGCAAGCCAGAGCTGCCATCAGGGGCGGTCTTTGCCGAAAAGAAGGATAACAAGAGCTGGACCTGGGAACTAAAACTTCCCTTTGTGGCCATTGGTGCAACGGTTGACAAGACGCCTTGGGGAATCCAAATGAGCCAAACATGGAGCAATCCTACCGAGACGGCCTATCTCCATCTGCCCAGCAAGGAATTTCCCATGGCCGAGCTGCACTTTGCCACGGAAGGAGCCACAGTTTCCATGGTGGAGTTCCAGGAGAAGGGCACCTCCTATCCCATCACCTGGCAATTCAGAAACGCTTCAAAGAAGGAGACCACGCTCATGCTGACGGGGGGAATCGTCTCACTAGAAGCTCCCATCATCTTTGACACCAAAATCGTCTTGCAACCAGGCGAGCGGAAGAATATCAAACTCCACAAGATTCTTCAGCTGGATGTGTTTCGCGAGTTCTCCGTGCGCTGCCAGGATGAACAGGGAACGGTGCTGCTAGAGGGCTCATTTGCGTGGGATTCCCGAAAGGTCCTCGGCTGGAAGAACCCGAATCCTCCCTACAAACTTCATTTTGCCATGCGTCCCACCAGCAAGAGCTTCCGAGTAAGGCTGTTCTGCGCCAGTCGTGAACGGCTCAAGGCTGTCCCCTCCGTTCTGGTGCGTGTCCGTACCGAGGAAAACAAGACCATTCTGGAGCGGCAGTTGGAAAGGCGTTCCAATGACGATTTCTTCCTGGAATGGACGGAGCCGCAAATGGCCAGCTGGCCATGCGGCAAATATTTCCTGGACGCCATCTTCAAGAATGACAAGGGCGAGGAACAGGTGCTTACCCACACATTCGGCCTCTATGAGTTTGAATGGGAGAACAACAAGCTGGGAAAATCCGAACTCATTGTCCCTCCCTTCCGCCCCTTACAGGAAAATGGTTCCGAAATCATAGGCCTGCTGACAGGTTACCGCAGGAGCAACGTCTTCTGGGATGCCATCTATGCGCAGGGCGAAAACATCCTGGCTGCGCCTATTGAGCTTCTTCTGGACGGCAAGCCCTTCACAGTCGTGAATACCCGCAAGATTTCTGCTGGCTTTGGTATGCTCGGCTATGAAAGTGAACTGCAATGCGGCGCACTCCGCTTGGTAGTACGGCAAATCTACGATTATGACGGCATGTGCAAAGTCACCCTCTCATTCAAGCCAGAGAAGGAGCTCTCCATAAAAGACCTGCATTTTGACATTCGCATGAAACGGGAGTTCGCCCGCTTCTACCATGCCACGGGGGCCCGCCTCCGCAATGATTTCCACGGGGATATTCCAGAGCAGGAGGGGGCTGTCTGGGACAGCCTCAAGGGGCGCGTGCTCCATCCAAGCTTGACAGGCTGGCGTCCATACATCTGGTTTGGCGGCTCCTACAAAGGCATCGCCTGGTTCGCGGAGACGCCGCTCCATTGGAGCCTGGACCCCGAGCAGCCCGCCCAGACCCTGACTGTGGAAAAGGATGCGGCGGTTTTGCGGGTGCGCTTGGTGAACCGTCCCGTAACCTGGAAGGAACCCTTCAACATCGTCATGGGCTTCCAGCCGACTCCCGTCAAGCCTCAGCCGCCTTTGAACGCGCTGCCTGGCATCGTCAACCGCGAGTACAATCCACAGAAGTTCAGCCGCTATCTCCATTGGATAGCCACATACGGCTACCTTGGCCTCCGCTACGAGGAGGGGCTTCTCCAGGCTCCTCCAAACAACGATTGGAGCTTCTTGGAGTATTTGACCGCCTCCGAATGGAAGACACCAAAGGAGGCACAGGCTTTTGCGCAGCAGTGGATTGCCAAAAACGGGCTGAACAATGACGATTTCAGCAAATACGGTTACCGCAAGCAAAACCACATGGATGCCCAGTTGCGCTCAGGCTGCGAGACTTGGCGAAAGAGCAACTCCCGTACTATCTACCAGAACCCGCGCGCCCTCCCGCCATCCCGCGAATATGACATGTATGTGGATGAGTGGACATTGTGGGAGACACGCTCACCTGAACCCATGATGAGCCACTTCGGTTTCGACCCTGATGACAAATATGCCGATTATATGCTTTGGAACAACAAGAAGATGTTCCGATTCGGTTTCCGTGGCATCTATTATGACAACCTGTTCGAGACCCTCTGCTACAATCCCGCCAAGGGTCCTGCCATCGAGGTGGAACCTGGCAAGATTCTGCCCTTCTATCCCTTCTTTGCCATGCGCGAACTTCTGAAGCGTACAGCGGTGATGCTGACGGAAGAGGGACACCTCCTTGGGGGATATCCAATGCTTGAAACCCACATTTCCGACACCAACATGGTTCCCTTCGGCAGCTTCAACGCCACCACCTTGGACTGGGAGTTCAACTATGGCAGCGATCCATATCCCCAGCGCTTCTCCCAGGCCTATATCCAGACAAACACAGTTTCGTCGCAGATCGGGGCATTGGGCCGCAACATTCTCCAATTCGCCGCAGCCGATGAAAAGGTCGAACGCTCCGCTCTGGCAGTGCTCTTCGCCAACAACCTGATGAGCTTCTACCTGCATACACCAGCAGGCTTGAAGCTGGATCCCTTCTTCTACAAGGCACGAGACACTGTCTTCGAGTTCGGCTATGACCGAGAGGACACGGTGGTCTATCCAGGCTGGAACGATGACAACCCCGTCAAGGTCTCCCCGCAAAACGTCAAGGCGACGGTTGTAAAGCGTGCAGATGGCGAGATTTTGCTCATGATCGGCAACATCGGAGATGCGGCCAATGCCACCCTCTCCATGGGCGACTTTGCCTCTGGGACAATCATTGATGCCATGACAGACGAGAAGCTGGGCGAGGGCAATTCCATCGCCTTCCCCGTGGGAAAGCAGGACTTCCGTTTGCTCCGAGTGGTAAAGACGAAATAACAACTATCCAGAAAGGCAAGCCGTGTAGCGGCGACAAGAGCACAGCCGTGGGTGAAGCGAAGCAGCTAGGTGCAGAAATAGCCGCGTTAGCGGCGACCAGAACATAGCCGTGGGTGAAGCGAGTGCCTCTGGCGCGAGCGAAACCCACGGGCAGGCAATCCCCCAAATCCCTTTGCGCCGTACCGCGTAGCGCAGCGGAGCGGCAAGGCGCAGAAATTCTGGCAAGTTGTGCTTTTTTTCTCTCCCTTCTGAATAGTTACAAATAATCATTTAGAATAAGTTAGCTTCAAAACATGAGAGAAAATATGATGCAAGAAAATCCTTTGATACCAATGGCGGCGGTGACGGGGCGGCCAAGCCGCGAGTTTATCCGCAATTTCATGGGGGAATACCGCCGTGTGGGCATCACGCAGTTCTTGTTATACCCGCGTTCAGGCTGCGAGTTGGATTATCTCTCCGATGAGTGGTTCACGATGGTTCAGAATGTCATCGACGCGGCGGAGGAACTTGGCTTTACCTCGTTGTGGCTCTATGACGAGTTCAATTGGCCCAGCGGACAGGGGGGCGGGCGCGTGATGGCCGAAAGCCCCGACTTTATGCTGCATTATCTTCAGGCAAAGCGAGATGAAAATACGGGAGAAGTCGCCTTCACAGTCCAGCGCATGGAGAAGTATCCCAATCTTCTGAATCCCGCATCTGTGGAGTTCTTCCTCAAGACCACCCATGAGGAGTATGCCAGACGTTTCGGAAAGCATTTTGGCACACTCATCAAGGGTATCTTCACGGATGAACCCTCGTTTGGATACTACTGGGGCCACAACGAATTTGACCAGCCCGATGAAGTGCATTTGCCATGGTACCCCGAACTAGAGCAGGAGTACCACGACTGCACAGGACGCGAACTCCGCGATGACCTCCGAGCACACTTTGACGGCACGGCACGTAATGGCTTCCGAGAGGTATGTGAAGCGCTGGTCGGCAAGCGCTTCCGCACGACATTCTTTGACCGTATTCGCAGCTGGTGTGATGCACACGACATTCTCCTGACTGGTCATCTGATGGGAGAACACGGTGCTCAGGCCCCGCGTTACAATGGTGATACACTGTTGGCAAACGCTGGATTCTCCTTGCCTGGAATGGATGAGATTCATACGGGAGTCAGAGGTTTTGACGTGGAGTGGCAGACCTTCGGAACCGTCCAGTACGGTGCGCATCAACGCGGCAATGGCGCACTCGCAGAGCTCTTCGCGCTGGGGCCCTCAACGCTGTCGCCTGCCTACTACCGCCAGATGATCTGGCTGACGGCGCTCTTTGGCGT
Source organism: Victivallales bacterium (assembly GCA_017535315.1). Taxonomy (GTDB): domain Bacteria; phylum Verrucomicrobiota; class Lentisphaeria; order Oligosphaerales; family Oligosphaeraceae; genus RGIG3456. Next base: position 14,229 of record JAFXUD010000018.1, read on the forward strand.
GGACCACTACCTGCTGGCGGTCGCGCAGTTCGGCTCCGAGGGTAATGTCCACAAGCCAACCTGGTACAACCCAACTTCGCCTGCGCAGACCTGGTTCGACCATTTCGAACAACTGGGCGAGGATGCACGAAAAGCAGCGCAGTTTGCCCACCGTGAGCTGCGTCCTGATATCGAAATCCGCTATGCAAACCACTCGCCTTTGCAGGTGGCGCTCCTGAGGCAACTGGTCCACGAACAGCGTCCATGGCGTTTCCTGCGGGCGGACGATGCGTCATCGCCAGAGGCATTCGTGGTGCTGGAGACCCTTCCAAATGGCACGCTGCGGGACGAAAAGAGTGGAATTGAGTTTGCCGATGCCGATACGTTGATAAACTGGTTGCGTAAGCATTGCAGCCAGCGTGTACGCGTCTTCTCGCACGGTAATATCTTGGCGGAGGATGTGTTGGTGCAGAACTATATGGATGGGACAAGCGTAGTGCTGGACTTGCGCGACCCTATCGAAACTGCCAGAAGGCTTCTTCTGCGTTTGGACGATGAAACAACGAGCCGTCCCTTTGTGCTGGAGGCCGCTGGCGTGGCGGTGATTAATCGTGCAAGTTTTGATTCGGATACCTCTGCCCTGATGGGGAGCCATCCGCGAAATGCGATGGCGGGAAAATGGCGCCTTGTCGGCGTTGACCGCCCGATGCTCCTTTGCCCTGAGTACGATGCGCAAAACAGTGTGCGGCTGGAAGTGGCACCTGGAGTCAGACCAGTTCGGGTGCTGCTTCGGCAATATGGCATGCCAGCAACCGTTCGGCTGGATGGTCAGGAAGTATTGGCGGAGGAACCCTGCGCCACTTTGCCGCATGGCTTCAACCACCTCTATCGCTCCAGCACCATTATAAATCTGGAGCCCACGGTGCATTGTCTTGAATTGTCTGGAACGGTCAAAGACTATCCATTCATGCCAAGCGTCTTTTTGGAGGGCGAGTTTGCAGTGTACTGCGATGCACCAGGCATGATGAAGATAACTCCTCTGCCGCATGAGGTTCAAGATGGTGATTTGACCACGCAGGGATTGCGCAATTATGCAGGAAAGGTTACTCTGGAACAGACAGTGGTAGTGCCATTGGATGCGGAGTGGTTGTGTCTGGACACGGGTGCAAACTGCGTTGCCGTTACACTGGACGGGCGCGACCTCGGCTTGCGTTGCTGGGCACCCTTCGCATGGACGGTTCCTGCTGAAGTGCGTGGAAGGACGGTTGTGTTGTCTGTCACGCTGGAGTCCCCTGTAGGATGGCTCTTCGGACGCGAACGACTGGATGGGAAGGCCTGGCAGTCACCCCGCGACATCCTGCCCCCTGGACTATACTGCGTTGAGTGGGCGTAAACAAGCTGACATGGGGGTGGCGACGGTGTCCCGCCGTCACCACTGCCTTGCCCGTGGGTTATTTTAATCCCAGCAGTCGTTCTGCGTTGCCGTGAAAGATGGCTTCACGGTCAGCTGGTGTGATGTCCTCGTAATCGACGGCGGCGACCTGCATGGCGGCGTTGCAGGTGGGGAAGTCCGTCGCGAAGAGGACGCGGTCGGCCCCAATCGCCTTGACCGTGTAGGAGAGCATATTGTAGCGGAAAAGACCTGTACCGCAGATGTCCAGGTAGGCGTTGCGATGCTTTTTCATCACTTCCAGCTTTTGCTGGAGGCTGGCGAACTCGCCTGGATGCGCCATGACGACAGTCAGCTTCGGATAGGCGGCGACGAGCTTCTCCATGTCGGTGAGGTCCATGCTATGGATGCTGACAGGCATCTGCATCTTCTCTGCATATTCCCAGACGGGCTGCAGAGAGGGGTGCATATACTCCTTGTAGCCCATGCTATAGGGGACTAGCTCACCGATGAGTTTCACACCTTCTGCACGCATGCGATCAATCTCCTGGATGGATTCATCGGGAAAACCTGCAAGTACATGCATTCCAGGATAATAGAAATCGGGGTGCAAATCCCTGAAACGTAGAGCCTGGTCGTTCATTTCGCGGATGGGGGCGAAATCGGTTCCGTCAATGCGGTGGATGACACTTCCCGCACAGGCGGTGATGCCAACTTTCTTCAAGTGCGCCACAAATGCTTCTGCACTGGCTGGGGCGGCGTAACTGCCGATGCGGTCTTTCAGGTCGATGAAGGGATGGAGGTGGAAATCGAAAATCTTGCGCATAGTGGTTAGTGGCTAGTGGTTAGTGGCTAGTGAAGCAATTAGCAATTTGGTGCTAGGGTGCTAGGGGGCTTTACGAACGATGGGGGGCTGCTGCCCTCGAACCCCCGCCCGAATGATATAAAGCATCCATTCGAGGTTGCGACGTGCCATGGGGGCGGTCATCTCGATCTTTCCCTTTATATAGCTTCGGATGAGGAGGCGCAGCATGTCTTCGCGATCAACGGAGCCCCAGGGGGTGGAGATGCGCATGTTGAATACGCCTTTTTCGTCCTTGTAGCCGCCGATGTCGAAGGTGTTGCCGTCGATGGTGATTTGGCGGACATTCTTGGGCTCCTCGTCGCGGTGGAGGGTCAGGATGTCGCAGTGGAGCAGGGAGCCGTCCCGCCGCTCGCAGTCAAAGAGGGCACGCGCCTGATGTCCCGTGAACTCGGTCTTCAGGGTCTTCCAGTTGATGCGTCCATTGTGGGAGAGTGCCTGTGCGACGGCCAGCATGTGGGGGGACAAATCCACCCAGGTCCAGTGGGGAACGGGCGGACGATTACGCGTGGGAGACACCAAGGTCCCCTGGAAATGCTCTGGTTTCTCCAGTTTAGTATGCTTGCTAAAAATGGAGAGGCACTCCTGTTCAGCCATGATGTACTGCGTGCATACACCTAGCATCTTGCGCTTTGCCAACGCCATCTCCTCCAGTTCCTTGACCTGCGCTAGCATCTGCTCGTGCTCAAGGTTGTCGTCATAGACGAATGGCTTCTCGCACAACACGTTGCAGCCTGCTTCCAAAGCGGTCTTCGTTGCCTGGTAGTGCAGGGCAGGGGGTAGGCAGACATCGACGATGTCGGGTTGTGTCTCCTCAAGAAGCGCCTGCAAGTCGGTATAGCCCTTTGGATGAATGCTGAACGAACTGGAAAGCAACTCTGCGGTTGCGGAAACACTTGCGGGAGTGCTTCCCAAGAATGCAACAGGCTGTGCGCCTTCCAGGTTCCACCAGTTTGCATGGTGGCGGCCAATACCACTTGCACCCAAGATGGCGACTTTGGGACTGGCGGGAAGCGGGGCAGGGGCGTTCTTCAAGGCTTCTTTGTCCAAGAGGTGCATCCGAAGGTCGGGAAGAACCGATGTGGCCAGCGGCGAGCGGTGGAAACCTATTATTTTCGTACCATGGAAGCCGAAAATCACCTCAATGTCCGCGCTTGTGAGGCATTGATAGATGGGGCAGGGAAAATCCCGCAGCACGGCATCGCGGCTGTTTCCCGACAAATCTGTCGTGATCAGCAGGAAGGCAAGCTGTTTGCGTATCTGGTGCAGACGGTCGCGGCCAACCTCCACGACGCGTGACTTGAGCATGAAGGGAGCTAGTTTTTTCAGGGTTTCCATGTTCAAATCTCTGCAAGAAGGGTTATGGGTATCTGGGCAGTTGGCATGGGCTGGAACGCGATGGTGATAAGTGCTTGTGCATAATCCTTCAGCAAAAAGAGGTTAACGGGTTCACAGACTGTGCTGACACCAGCCTGGAATAACTTAAGGAAGACTCCCTCCAGTTTTTTACTTTCAAATACATCGGAAATGAGCACCTTGCAGCCACTCTCGATAATCCACTGTACTGCGGTGGAATCCAGATAGACGCTTCGCCACTCCACGTCATGAGGCGACAGTTGGTCGGCCAGTGCATGGACGATGAGGAAACGGTTGACCTCGTCTTTGCCTCCATTGGCCTTGCGGAGGTCGTCGGCTGTTATGGCGCCGCTGTTGCTGTATCTATTCAGATGCAGGATGGTTGTGGGAACGCGGTAGAAATCGGCGAGGTCCAGGTTGGAGCCGCGCCTTCCGTCATCGGTTTCCAATATGTGCCCTGGCAAATCCAGGTAGGTGCCGACCATTGAATCACAGGTGAAATACCAGATTTCGCCTGTGTATTTTGTCTGCTCCGAGGCGAGCGGGAGGTGCTTAAGGGAGATTTTTGTCTCAGAATGTTCGCTGATGAAGGTTCTGGTGAGGTTGATGAGCATATGGGATAATCCTTTTGTTTTTAAAATGTTGTTTTTTACTATACTCACAAAAGGGATAATTGCAATTACCCGAAGTTATTTCAAAACTGGCGCGAAATTAGCTCACCCTAGAAGATTTCATTGTTTCAATTTGATTTTATAGGGATGTGCAATAGATTTAGGCATGATGTAATTGGTAAAGAAGCAAAAGGATTATAATCTAGTTTTTCTAGATAGTCTGGTTTTTCTGGATAGTCTAGAATTTTTAGAACAAGACAAGGAGACAGGCGATATGACACGCATGAACTGGCTGCCAGGCGGCAATGTTAAACTGACGGGTGAAATCGGAAAGATGTTAGAGAAAAGCATCCGCAACCGTCTTTGCACGATGGACTATAAAAAGCTGGTCGAGCCTTTTCACCAACGCTATGAGGACGACGGGGGATGGCGTGGGGAGTTCTGGGGAAAAAACATCCGTGGTGCCATCCTTTCCTGTTATGTTACAGGCGACAAGGAGCTGGCAGCACTTCTGAAGGCCTCCGTGAATGACATGCTCAGCACGCAGACCCCCGATGGCTGCATCAGTTCCTATCCAACCGAGAAACAGTTGACAGGATGGGACATTTGGGGGCGCAAGTATGCCCTCATCGGTCTGATGCGCTATTATAACCTACTGGAGCAGGACCCACGGATACCTGTCGCTTGCGCGCGCTCTTTGGATTTCCTCATCGAACAGCTCAAGGAGAAGAAGCTCCAACTGAAGGATTGCGGCAGGCACGATGGTCTGGCCTCCTGCTCCATTCTTGGCGCGGTGGTGGAGGTCTATCGGCTGACGCAGGAAAAGCGCTTCCTGGACTTTGCCGTTGACATCGTGGAATCTGGTTGCTCGCTACGGCACAATATCTTCAAGGAGGCCCTGAAGGGAACGCTGCCGTGCGACCTGGGCAACGGGAAAGCCTACGAGATGATGAGCTGCTTCCAAGGACTGGCGCAGCTTCAGGAGTTCATCCCCAACCCGAGGTGGCATGAGGTCGTGATGCGATTCTTCAAGATGGTCAGCGAGCACGAGCTATTTGTCACGGGGGCGGCTGGCTGCCGAGACCGTGTGGGCGAATTCTGGGGGGAAGGAAACCTAATGCAGACTGACAATAACTTTAAGCATACGGGGGGGCTTGGCGAGACATGCGTCACCGTGACCTGGCTCCACTACTGCAACGAGATTCTGCGCCTCTGCGGTGATGGCGTTGTGCCCACGCACTTTGAGCGCACCGCGTTCAATGCAATTTTGGGTGGAACGGATGATACAGCCGTCCTCTGGGTCCATCTCAATCCAACGCCGCTTGCGGGTCCCACTCACAAGGTTCCCCCTGAGGACCAGATTGGAAAGTGCTTCGGGAAGCCCTTTGACGGCCACGACTGCTGCCGTGCGCAGGGCCCCGAGGGGCTTGCGATGCTTCCTGTGCTGGCTCTGATGCAAGGGGAGGGCGAGAATGCACCGTGGTATATGAATCTCTATGAAAGTATGGAAACCCCCTATTTTAAGATGGAGGGTACCTATCCCTTCGATGGTGATGCTCTCAAGATCGTCTTCACCAAGGAGATGACCCATTCACTCTGCCTGAACATCCTGCCTGATGTGGCTAGTGTCAAGCTGGATGGCAAAGAGCTGCCAATTCAGCAAGGAACCTACCTGAAAGTGGCAGAAACCTTCAAGGTTGGGCAGGTCATCGACATTCGTTTCGACACCGCTGTCAAGGCCGAACGCCGCGGCAACCTGGTTGCACTGACCTCTGGTCCCCTGGTGCTGGCGCAGGATTCGAGAATCTATGGACGCGCGGTCGGCACGCCTTTGGAGGGCTGCCATTTCGACTTCCAGCGCATCGCCCCACGACAAGGCTTCCGTACTTGTTTCCAGAACCGTGACGGGCGCATCCTGTGCGACTACGCATCGGCTGACAGTACCTTCCAGCAGGACGTTTCCATCCAGGTCTGGCACGATTGCTGAAGAGTTAGACAGACCGTCAATCGATTTGGTTATTCATAATTTAGCAAAAACGGGGAGGAAACTATGGTACCATTAGACTGAACTATTGGGCTCTGTTTTGTTTCGTCGGTGTGACAGAGACTACCTTGGAGAACAAGAGCGTGTTCAGAATTGAGGAATGGGGATGCAAAAAATCACCGCATCAGCGTGCGGAAGGCGTCTGCGGCCTGAAAGACTGTGGAGAGGTCGTTGTCCTGCACAAAGAGGCTGATGCCGAGGGCATAGTTGTCCGCAACGGCGAAAGCGGCTGTTACTTTACCCTCGTCCAGGTGGATGTAGTGGCCGTCCATGCGCACACGACTCTTGACCGCCATGAACTCCTCCAGGTTCTTCCAGCATCCGACACCGCACTCCTCGAAACGCCATTGATGCTCATATTGCAGAGCATTGGGGGCGGTTGCCTGGAGGCAGATGGCTGTGGCGGAGATGTATGGATGAAAGAGCAGCTCCAGTGGACGTTGCACTTCCATCGGGCGGTCGGGGGACATCCGCAGGATGCAGCGTGCCGCATCGGGGGTCAGGTAGCTGAAGGTCAGCACCGCCTCTGGTAGCAATTCGGCTACGCGCGGCAGGGCGGCTGCCGCGCGGATGACCATCGCCTGGCGGTCGTTCCTCTGCGCCAGTTCATAGACGGCGGAGCCAAGAAAATAGCTGCCGCTAGAGTCCTTATAGACGTAGCCGCGTGCGGCAAGGGTGCGCAGCAGGTTGTGCGCTGTCGTCACTTTCACCCCCGTTGCCTGTGCTATGTCATTCAGGCGAAGGCCATTGGGCGAGGCAGCAACGGCGGAGAGCATGTCCAGTGCGCGGATGACCGACTGTACTAGTTCTGAGCTTGGCATGGAACGCTAGTGCTCTGTTTCAATCGAAACCAAACAGAGCTGATGTAGTTTTCGAGAGGTTTATTTGCGAGTTGCACCGCGCATAGTTTCCTATGCAAGAAGCAACTCACAAGGAAACAGCCGAAAAATGCGCGGCTATGTTTGTTTTCAAATAAAACAGAGCACTAGTCCGCCTTGTCACCGATTATCTTCTCTGGACGAAATTGGGTTCCCTCCGAATACTCTGGTTCCTTGCTCCAATCGACCTCCCAGGTGGGACGACGGCGGAACTTTTCTTTGAAGCTGTTCTGGAGAACACCACGGGATTCGAGGCTTATCATGCAGGCGCGTGTGCATCCGCGGGCACCGCAGACCGCCTGTCCCGTGTTATAGAGATTGCGGGGTTTTTTGTAGAAGGGCGACCAGTTGCCAGGCTTGTATCCCTTATGGATGTCGCCATAGTAGGATGGCTCATAGTTCGGGTCTTCGGCTTTTTCAGCACCCACGAAGATGGTGCCGCACTTCTCGATGTCGATGTTGGCCCACTCGACCTCGTGCCCAGCAAGGTTGACCTTAATGGGATGCTCCACGTCAAACACATGTCCTGGGCAGTTCCTGATGCACGCCATGCAGCGGTTGCACAGCTTCGGGCCGTTGTAGATGGGGTCTGGTTCAAGCTCCAAATCCGTCAGTACAATGCCCACGCGGTTACGGGGACCGAACTGCGGCGAGAGGAACATCTTGCTGAAGCCGATTTCACCAAGCCCGCACAGATAGGCCGCTATGCGCAGATGAATCATCACGTCGGGCGAAGCCTGACCTGGACGCACGGGCCGTGAATACCCCTTGCGCATGTAGCCGCCATTGTCAATGGCGCGCCAGTCGCTCTGATGCCCCATGGGGATTGCCTCGTAGCCCTGGTCCTCAATGCTCTTCGCCAAATTGATGACCGTCATCGGCATATAGAGATAAGTGATGCCGCCATATCCCATCGCGGAGTAGTTGCTGAAGTAGGTTCCTTCCTCGACACCGCGAAGGCTGCCTCGCTCCACGCGGAAAACCATTCCGATGATGGACTTGCATTCGGGCATGATTTGCTTCGGGTCCATCTGCAGCGGTGCATTCGACCAACGCTCGATGTTGCCGATTCCGACCGCATCTGCCCCAAACTCCAGCGCCTTCCGCTTCACATAGTCCGCCGCCTTTTTCGGGTCACTCAAATCAACGTCATTGAATGTTCGCGACATTACCGCCATGGCTCGTTTCTCCTTAAAGGTTGTTCATCATTGATGAAATATTTTTCATCGTTTTTTTACGACATAAAAAATATAAGCCAGTTTTTGAGGATTGCAAATGAGAGAGGCTCTGAAAAAAACGAAAAGGTACAAAAGCGTTATGTATTACGGGATGGAAGCGATAATTATACCATATATCGCTTATATCCCTTTTTGTACCAAAGAAGCTCTCTACTCCAGTATTATCTCCGCCATAACAGGGAAGTGGTCGGAGGGGTATTCCTTGCCGTTATGGTCGCTGATGGTGACATGGCGCAGAACCTGCATATTGCCGAGGACAAAAATGAAATCGATCGGAGGTTTCGATGAGTTTTCAGGGGTGTATTTGTAGGCATGAAAGGTCTGCTCTGGGCCCTCATGAGGCGTCTTGCTGAGCGACTTTGCATCCTTCATCTTCTCCAGAATGGCTTTGACAGCGGCAGAGGAGGGCCTGCCGTTCATGTCGCCTGTGAGAATGCATGGGAGTTCGTCGCGCATGGCCTCCATGCGCGAGAGGATAAGGGCTGCGCCATTGCGGCGTGCAGCATCGCTGATGTGGTCTAGGTGGGTGTTGAAGTGGTAGAAAAGCTTGCCAGTCGTCTTGTCTTTTAATTTTGCCCAGGTGCAGATACGGCGGCAGGCGGAGTGCCACGAGCGGGAACCAGGGACATCAGGCGTTTCGGAGAGCCAGAAGGTGCCGTTTTCAAGGCAGTCGAAGTGTTTCTTTCGGTAGAAGATGCAGCAGTGCTCACCCTTTTTGTCTGGCTCGCGTCCCATGCCGACAGAATCATAGGGGCTGTCGTTTTCAAGCAGGGCATCCTTCTGAATTGGTACCAGCTCCTGCACACCAATGATGTCCAGTTGATAGTTCTCCATGATCGCACGTATGCGCGGTATCCGCTCACGCCAGTTGTTGGGGCTTCGATCCCCAGGAGTGCGGACATTGAAGGTGGCAACGCGGATGTTTGTTTCCGCCTGGCCAAACAAGGCGCATACAGTGAGAAAAACTATTGTCAGGATGCGCTTGAGCATATTTCGTTGAAGGATATTGGGAGAGCTCAACTTCAAGTCAGAAATCCACGTCCTCGGGCATGTGCTGGCATGAACAGCCAGCGTCGCAGGTAACAATTTCGCCTGTCATGTTGCCGCTGTCGTCGCTGGCGAGGAAAGCCACCACGTTGGCGATGTCCATGCCTGTGGCTTCATGGCGCAGCGGGCAGTTGAGGCGGCGGCGCTGCTTTGTCGTTTCTGAAAGGCTGTCCCAGCGTTCCGTGTAGATGTAACCTGGGGCACAGGCGTTCACGCGGATGCCAAGCGGGCCAAGGTCCAGCGCGATCGATCTGACCATTGAATTGATGGCCCCCTTGCTGGCGCAATAGGCCGTCCTGTTTCGGATGGCTCGCATGGCTGTATTGGATGATAGGAATACCACCACGCCACGCGTCTCCTGTCTGAGGAAAAAGCGCCTAACTGCCTGTTGGGTGACCTGGAAGCCGCCGCGGACATTGACGCCAAGGACTTCCATCACATAATCGGTGGACATTTCCAGAAAGGGTTTTCCAATGCCCTGGTGCGCGGCATTGTTGACCAGGATGTCTAGTTGTCCCGCTTCCTTTTCAATCACGTCGAAGAGGTGGTTAACCTGTGCAAGGTCTGAGATGTCGCAGGGAATGCTTCGTATATTGGCGCATCCCCATGAGGCAAGTATTTCTGCGCCCTTGGCGGTGGATTCAGGTGTGGAGCCGCACATGAAAACCCTTGCACCTTCATCGCAAAACTTCTTGACGATGGAAAGCCCCGTATTGCGGCTTCCGCCTGTCACCAACACGATTTTCCCTTTGAAGCGGTTCATGTCACTTGTTCTCCATCTTGTAGTACTTCACTGCGTTAACAGGGCGGATATTGGTCAGGTCGCCGCGATAATGACGCAGTTGAATTGGCTGGAAAGGATGCTTGAGAAGCTCTGCCTCGTTCAAATCAATGCCCAAACCTGGGCGATTCGGGATGCGCATCTCTCCATTGGCAAGTACGCAAAGCTCCTCATCGCAGATGTCGCTTCGCCATGGAACATCGGTCATCATCATCTCCAGAACAACGAAATTCGGGATGCATGCTGCCAGTTGAAGCGAGGCGGCATTGGCGACAGGGCCAGAAGGATTGTGCGGGCAGAAACCGATGTGCCGTGCCTCTGCCTCTGCTCCGAGAAAGCGCATTTCCATGATACCGCCAGCATGGGAGATGTCTGGCTGGATGTAATCGGTACAGTTTAAATCGAAGAACTGGCGGTATTCGTAGCGGTTGTAAAGCCGCTCTCCAGCGGCAAGCGGGACTCGGACACGCTCCTTAACCTCCCGCAGGCCATTAAGGTCGTCTGGGGGGAGCGGTTCTTCGAACCAGAAGATGTCAAACTCCTCCAGTCGTTGTCCGATTTTGACGGCTGTAGGAATGTCGAACCGTCCGTGACCTTCAATAAGCAGATTGACATCGTGCCCGACGGTATTGGAGACCATTCGGATGCACTCCATCGCGTTGTCAAGTTCATGTTTGCCAAGGCGTTGCCATGCCTTGCCGAAGGGATCCCACTTGCAGCCTGAAAACTTTGCATCGCGCACGGCGACCGCCTTCTCCGCAAACTCCTCGGGCGTCTTTGCAGGGGCAAACCAACCGTTCACATAGATGGGCACGCTTTCACGCACCTTGCCACCAAGCAGTTGATAAACTGGGACGTTCAATGCCTTGCCCTTGATGTCCCACAGGGCCATCTCCACGCCAGCGAGGGCGCTCATCAGCACGGGGCCACCACGCCAATAGGCGTCACGGTAGCAGTCATGGCGGAATTTTTCGATGTTGTCTGGATCGGCTCCGATGAGGTAGTACTCCAGTTCATGGATGGCGGCTGCAACCGTGTTTTCCTTGTATTCAAGGGTGGCCTCACCCCAACCGTGAACCCCTGAATCTGTCTCGATTTTCACAAAAACCCAGTTCGTGCGGAAGCAGTTGCACAAAAACGTCTTGACTGCAGTGATTTTCATAAATGATTCCGTTGGAGAACTAGTTAGTTAACGATGCTATAAACGCGAGGCCTGCGGAGCAAGCCTCTTCGGTACTTTTCTGTTCCAGGAGTTTCGTGCCTGGGTGCTTGGCGATTGCCTTGTGGAATTCCAGCGGGATGTCGCCTGTGCCTGGAACGAGGTGCATGTCCTGGTACTTTGCTTCACCATTTAGCACTTTTGCGTCGGACCAGTGGAAGTGGCAGATATTGTCGGGTTCCTTGAAGAAATCCCAGAGAACCTGAATGCGCTTTTCCTCCGTTTCCTCCATGGCTGCAACAGAGGAGGCGTGACTTGTGTCCAGACAGAGGGATACATTGCTCTTCCCCAAATCGATGGGGAGCTGCCTCCATTCTGCGGCGCTGGTGCCGACAATGACGCGGATGTCGGGGTGGCGGAGCACCTGGTTCTCCAGGCAGATGACCAGCTTTGCTTTTGCTGCATAGTCAATGATTTCGCGCAGGGCGTCAATCATACGGCTGTATTCGCCGACATTCTTGTGCTCCTTTTCAAGAAAGCAGCAGGGGTGCAGGATGGCCTTGGTGACATTGTACCGCACGGACATGTCGATGGCCTTCTTGATGCAATCGATGGACTCCTGCCGCCAGGCATCGTCGAAGGCCCCGAGGTTGAGGAAGCCGTTGGCGTCGGAGAAGGGCAGATGAACCGTCTTGACGAATGGCGCGTAGGCCTCCAGGTCGATTCTGCCCTCCTCCTTGTTGGTGGCAAGCTCGATGCCCAGGTTGTGCTTTTTGAGGAACTCGATGGATTGATTGCTTTGAACGAGTAGCATAATAATAAACTAATTAGTTGATTTGCTATGTTTTCTGCACCGTGCCGCTCCGCTGCGCTACGCGGCACGGTGCAGGGGGACTGGAGGTTTCGCCTGCCCGTGGGTTGCGCTCGCCGCTTGTGCGGCTTCGCTCCACCCACGGCTATGTTCTTGTCGCCGCTGCGCGGCTTACCTTTCTTAGTACTTCACATCAAGAAGGGCGACGTTTTCAGGTGCGAGCTGGAAGGTGGCGGTTTTGCCGTCCAGGCGGATGGCGATGTTGTTGACGAGGTCGGTGACAGAGGCGGGGGCCTTCTCGAAGGTGATGACTGCTTCGTTGCTCTTCGCGTTGTCGTTGAACACGGTGAAGTAGCTCTTGCCGAAGCGCTCCACGACGATTTGGCGCTGCGAACTGCGTGCCAGCGTGATGGGCTGCCAGCCAGCCTCGCCGACGAGCTTGCAGAGCGGAACGTATTTTTTGAAGAGGGGCCTGTCGCGGTTGTAGATGGTCGGGTTCTTGAAGTAGTGGTTGCCAGAGGCATTGGGGCTGAAATAGCCAGGATACATGCCGTAGGCGAGGCAGCGTTTCATGTAGTTCTCCGAACACTCGTAGGTGAAGCGGGTGAAATCTGTGTTCTGGAGGAAGCAGTAGGGTTTGCCGCCGCAGAGGGCGCGCCTGTAGAAGAGCTCGTTCGTGCTCATTGGCTCCCATTTGTCGCCTTGTTTCCAGTTGGTCTCCGTGCCCATGATGTCCAGTATGGGAGCCAGGAACCAGAGACGTGTCGGTGTCGAGTTCGCCATCATCGTCTTGCCCATGGCATGGATGTCATCCGCAATGCCCTTGACGTATTCATAGGTGATGTGGTATTTTGTCGCTCCAGGCATCAGGGTACGGCTGTCGTAGGTGAGCGGGAGTTCGTATGCGACGAAGTGGTCGCGCCGTGTGTCGATGTAGTGGGTCACATAGCACTCGCTGGAATCGATGTATTCGCCTTCCAGGACACCCTTGGCATTAGGGCCGTGGTGCTTCTCTTTCACGGCACTCCATTTGACAGTGTAGTCGGTGTGTTCTCCACGGATGCCAGGGGCGGAGTTCATGCTCCAGACGATGCCGTTGCACCAGGGAGTGTCCTTGATGAGGCCAACGGGGTTGCCATTGACATCATGAATCACGCTGGATGCGAAACTCTTGGCATGCATGTCCTTGCCCTCCTTGACCAGGCGTTCGACCTCCTTGAGGCATTCCTCCATCGTGGAAGGCCTGCCTTTGTTTTCCATTTTCATCCACCAGGTTGTTGGCTCCGTGTAGCGGTAGGTTTGGATGCCATGCGCGTCATCCCAAGTTGTTTCTCCATCGCCTTCCTTGATGGCGAAGCCAAAGTCTTCCCATCCTTGAACATCGCTGATTTTGGCGAAGGGCATCCAGAGTCCCTGTTTTTTGACGCGGACGGCGAATGCCTCGGGGAAAACCTTGTACAGCGTGTCAATGGCGCCGCGGAAGGCCCATTGCGCATCAAAATTGAAGGTGAAGAGCCTTACGGTAGCGGTTGGTTTCTCTGGTGTCAACGCGATGTCCCAACTGACGAAGAGGGAGTTGGAAAGGGTGTTGAAACCGTTGCGTCCGTGGACGGGGAGGTTCATATCGATGCCGATGGCCTGACCATTGGTTCCGTTGGCGACGCATGCAAGGGGAAAGCGGGAGAAGCCGTTGGCGAAGGAGCATCCGCTGTCGCTGGTACTGCCATATTCGGGGAGGTTGTCTGGAAGCGGTTGGTTCTCAAAGTAGGGAATCCACTTCCAGGTGCCTTGCAGGGCTTGCGAATAGACTAGATGGAGGATACGGTCCTTCTTCCCATCGCTGGTGATGGTCGCCTCGATGAAATTGGCGCCCAGGTTTCCGCTAGAGTGTTTAGTGGAAAGAGAGATTCCAAGTGCCTGGCCGTTCTCGAAGCTCTCGAAGTTCGAGTGTGCCGCGACATCCCGCAGCAGCCAGCCCGAATAGGGTGGGTTGCTGGTGACGACAACCTTGTCGAAGCAGGCATAGTTCTCCGCCTTGCTTTCGCCTTCCCAAAAGCGAAGGTTCCTGAACCAGGCCTTGCCTGAGTTCTTCCTGAAAAGCAACCAGCAGTTCACTTCGCGGATGGGGCTGCTGGGGTTCACGAAAACCTCACGCGACTCCCAGTCATGCGTCCCGCCCGTGAATTCGGCCTTCTGACCGTAAAGGGCGGAGCCGTCCGTGTAATAGACGTCCAAGTAGAGGGAGTAGCCCGTTGAATTGGAGTAACTGGCGTTATCCGCCTTGCTCTCCGCCGTGACCTTTAGCGGCAGCGGCACCTTCTGGTTGAGGATGATCTTCTTACCGACACCCTTGATGAGCGTTTTGTTGTCGCCATTGTCGCACATCGGCCCTTCGTCCGTGATGACAAAGCCGTCGCCCCAGGGACGCCATTCGACCTGGCTCACATCGACCTCTTTCAGTTTCGAGCTGATATACAGCACTTCCTTGACGGTCTTGGCATGAATCATCAGCGTCACAAATAACAACACGGCAAACAGTTTTTTCATAGATTCCTCCTAATGGGCATAGGGTAACGATGGCATCCGCCGTCGGGCCTGGGGATATATGGTCATTACAATCTAACACCCAAAACAATACTAGCGATTTGTGCTATTACAAGACGACGAGTGGCTTTTTTTGAGAAAAAGCTGTTTTTGCGCATTGAAGTATTGAATGTACGCTAAACCATGCTTTATTATAGCAAAAAACGAGAAAAAAAGACAAGATAGACCATGCGCAGATTTGTTTTTGCTTGTTTGACTTTTTTATTGACAACGGTTCTTTATGCAGAATTAACTGTGGAAGAACAGGGTGGCGTCATCCGTGTGCTGCGGGACGGACAACCGCTGGTGGAGAGCGTCACCCTTTCGCTGCTGGATGCGGAACTGATTGAACCGAAGCAAAATGCAAAGACGCTCCCTGACGGCACCCGTGTCTGGAACCTCTGGAGCGAGCATCTGGATACCCGCGTTCGCATGGAGGTGGCGCGGCGAGGGGACGGCGCTGTTGAAATCTCCATGCTCAGCAACATCCTGCCGCTTTCTGATAGTGCCAGCCGCTTCATTCAACTGAAACTGGCAGCAGGTGCGCTCATTGACAAGCCCTTTGACGGGGTGGAGGGAAACTCACGTTCCTACAAGCCCGTCAAGGGGGTGTTCGATGCAGACTTCAAGGGCCTGAACCTCCACTGGCTTGCCACCGACGGACTGATATTCGATTTGAACCCGACGGGCAACACCAACTTTTGCAGCATGTACCGCACGGGAGCCGTCAAGGGCATCTGGTCAGTGGTACGCAAGGGGGAGAACATCCATGTCACAGGTGGTACCACCGTGGGGCAAAGCGGCGGTTTCACGGGCATCAAGATGGTGATTCTGGAAGGCAAGAACGAAGACCATGACCGTATGCACTTCATGCGCGCCTACCAATACAGCCAGCACCTGCACTCCAAATACCTCCTGGCCTTTGGTTCGCCTGCACACGGCAGCCAGTACAAGGACGGTAATCTGCCGCTTGGCGACGAGTTCGGATGGGCAGATGCAGTTCCAGAAGCCAGCGTGGGTTACAAAGAGGGTGCACTCTACAGTTGTGTGACGGGCGAAGACGGCCTTTTCCAGGTGAAAAACCTGCCTGACGGCTTCTATGTCTGCACTGTTGCCTGCGGCAACTACCAAGGCTTGGAGAACCGCTTCAGCCTGGCCTTCAATGATGATGTCATCGCCGAGGGGAAGAGCATTGCCCCCAGAAAAGTCTGGATAGCCTCCAAGACCGTCCATGTCAAGGGAGGAACGTTGAATATGCGCTTCAAGGGGCGTTTCCTGCTCTCGACCTTCGGTCTCCAGCCACTAATGGGGGATGCAGAAGACTATTCAATACAGCGTCCTTTCTGGGTGTCAGAGGGCTATGAGCCCGCGCTGATTTGCCGAAACGTCGATTTCCCAAAGGAGTATCGCCTCCCCGTCTCTGAGGAGACGTTGGAGTTGCCCGTTCCTGGCAAGGAGTTTTCAGCGGAGTATCGTCAACCGCCGCGTCCTACTTTGTTGCCTCCGCCTGACACACCGTCGCTTGCCTGGCTTGGCAAGATGCAGATGGGCAACATGGGGACTGGCATGAGTGCAGCAGACACCTCCTGTCCGCAGGAGGTGCGGACACGCCTCATTGACGGCAACGTCCAGGGCAAAGGTTTCAACTGCGTGATGAGCGGCTTCATGCACAGCCGCCATACCTATCCCACGCGCTTTGACTACGGCGTGGAGCTCAACCGCACACTGGCGCGGGAGGCACATTCGCGCAATCTGAAAATCATTGACCACCACGACGTGACCATCCTCTGGAACCAGCACAGCGGACTGCGTACCCTTGCCGAACGGCTGCCTGAACTGTGCAGAGGGTTGGATGACCACCTGCCATCCTTCCAGCTTTGCCCACTCAACCCCGAGTTCAAGCAGAAGTACTTCGAGTACTGGCGGAAAAACGTGGAGGCTGGCATTGACGGTTTCCAGCTGGACGAGGTCCAATTCTGGCCGCATACCTGTTCCTGCCACTATTGCCGCGAGGCCTTCACGCGGGACACGGGCTGGATTTATCCCCTGAACGAGCTGGACCCTTCATTGAAAAACGAAAACACGGTATTCAATCGCCGCTGGCATGACTGGCGCATGGCAGCCATCACCAACTGGTTCATCGACCTACGCAAGTATCTGGCGGACATCAAGCCCGACTTGGTGCTATCCATGTACACGACCCACTGGGGCTTCACACGCTCCGCGCCGCGATACAAGGCGGGCTATGACATGATGGACTTGGCGCGCACCTTCAACATGTTCGGAACCGAGGTCATGACGCGGAACGTGATGAAATCCTCACGGCCTTTACTTCCACTTCGCAAGATGAAGAACATCATCACGCGCGAGTATGGCACGCGCATTTGGGGCATCTACTATACAAATGACTGGGAATCAACCTATTTTGCCTGGGCAGTCGCCAATATGTGCGGACAGAGCGCCGTGATGGCCTTCAAGATGCCTGAAGACGCGCCCAAGTTCGGCATCTTTGCCGCCACGGATGGCAATATGAAACGGGATGGAGCCGAGCAGGTTGCGCAGATAGCGCTACTTTTCTCTGCGCCAAGCCGCGACTGGAACCGAAACATCGGCTTTGAAGCGGGGCTTTTCGGCTTGGCGCAGGAGCTGGAGGCCCTCCATATCCCATACGAGATGCTTGCCAACATCAGTCTGCGGCCCGACATTCTCGCCAAATACAAGGTTCTTTCCATCGGCTCCTCCGCTTGTCTTTCCGACCGTGAGCTTGAGGCCATCATGGCGTTTGCACGACAGGGAGGCACTGTGCTGCTGAACACGGTGGCGGGACTTTGTGACGAAACGGGCGTTGAGCGAAAGGAGTGGCCCTTCCGCGAACTGTTTGGCTTTGCGCCCGTCTATTATACGAAGTGGAGTGCAACCGACTGGGAGGGCGCACACTCGGAAAAGCCCGTTCGCACATTCCTCAAGCCAGGCACCGCGAACCTGCTTCACGAGGAGCGTCCTTTTGGCAAGGGGCGTTTCATCTACTGCGCACTGGATGTTGCAGGGCAATTTGCTGCTGGCGAGAAGTCAGCAAATGAAAAGTGGACGTTTGCGCCAGTTAAGCCGTTGCAAGAAGCCTACCGCACTTATCTGAAAAAGCTGTTGGCATTGGATGCCTGTTGGGAGATTAGCGCACCCGACCAGCTCTATACCACACTCTGGCGTGAAGCGGACGGCACGCTTGCCATTCATTTTCTCAATGCCACAGGCGCAAGACCGCAGCCAGGCGAGGTGCTGGACGGACTGGCGCCGAAGCCTGCCTTCCCTGAGCTGCGGTCGGACATCACCTTCCGTCTTGCGGCGGAAAAGGCAACGTCCGTAACGGCAGCCAGCCCGTCATTTGAGGGCAAGAAAGAGCTGGCATTCGTCAAAAACGGAGACGGCACCATCACAGTGACGTTGCCTGCCGAACTGGCAAAACAGTATGTTGTCGTGAAGATAAAATAGAAGCTTGTTACAATGGATGCAATTCTAGTCGATTTCACACGTGAAGAAGGAGCGATGAAGCCTTTGCATGGCATCAACAACTCGCCTATTCGGTACAATAACAAACTGCCCGAGCTGGAGGACGCGGGCATTCCGTATGTGCGC
Organism: Victivallales bacterium; assembly: GCA_017535315.1. GTDB lineage: Bacteria > Verrucomicrobiota > Lentisphaeria > Oligosphaerales > Oligosphaeraceae > RGIG3456. The sequence goes on from JAFXUD010000018.1 coordinate 32,601, forward strand.
CTGCACGACACGGGCGGTGCCTTTGGCGGCACCTATCTAGTCGATATTCCAAACATCTTCCCAAACTTCGACGCAGACGCATCCGACCCAGCCAGCTATGACTTTGCCTACACGGATGCCTATTTCCGTACTTTGAACGCCTCGCATCTCAAGATATTCTATCGTTTGGGCGTCACCATCGAAAACCGCTACGACATCAAGCCGCAACGCATCTATCCTCCGAAGGATTTCCGCAAGTGGGCGGACATCTGCACGGGTATCATCCGACACTACAATGAAGGCTGGGCGAATGGCTTCCATTACGGCATCGAGTATTGGGAAATCTGGAATGAACCCGAGTCGCCCGCCATGTGGCAGGGTACACCATCGCAGTTCTACGAGTTTTACGCCACCGCCGCCTCCATTTTGAAGGAGCGTTTCCCTCTGTTGAAAATCGGCGGCTACGGCGCCAGCGGCTTCTTCGCGACAACACGTCCGAACTGCAACGACATGCGCAAGGGGTATTTGCGTTTCTTCAATGGTTTTATGGAGTTTATGAAAGCGCATCCGCAGATTCCCTTCGATTTCTTCACTTGGCATCTCTACACAAAGGATCCGCACGAAACGGAGAGTCACGCAAACTATGTTCGAAAGCGTCTGGACGAAGCAGGTTTCCCACGTACCGAAAGCATTTTCGGCGAGTGGAACTATGTGGAGCACGACACATGCCATGTCGATAAGGCACCGTGGGATTTGATGCGTTCCAGTGCTGGAGCCGCTTTTGTCACGGCGACCTTCGCGTTGCTTCAGAAAGCTCCTGTTGATAAGGCGCTATTCTACGATGCGATGCCATCGCGTGTCTATTGTGGGCTTTACATGTTCCCCGAACAAAAGGTTTCCAAAACCTACTATGCCTTCAAGGCGTTCAACGAGCTCTTCAAACTGGGCACTTCTGTCCATACGGAGGCTGGCGAGGCGCAGAACGGCATCTATGCGCTGGCTGCGAAAAACGGAGCAGGGCAGGGGGCCCTGATGCTGGCAAACCGCCTTTCAAAAATGCAGAAACTTGAATTGAAGTCGATTGGAATGAATGAGAGGCCGACCGTTCTTGTTCTGGATGCTGACCGTGTCCTGACCGAGGTCAACTGGCTTCTGGATGAAAAAAACATCCTCACCTTGCCTCCTGAATCCATGCTGCTTCTAAGGTGGGCATAGCAAAGTAGTCATTGTTTTTTTCGAATCGTTGTTCCTATGCCTTCAGAACGATTTACCCTCTTCAGTAATCTTGACCTGAAACGTCTGATTGTGCCATTGCTCATTGAGCAGGCGCTTTTTATGACGGTTGGTGCAGCCGACACGATTATGGTGGCCTCCCTTGGCGAGGTCAGCGTGTCGGCAGTTTCGCTGGTGAATATGTTCAACGGCTTCATAGCCAACATCCTTTTTGCCTTGGCGACTGGCGGGGCTGTGGTTGCCTCGCAATCGCTCGGTGCTGGCAATCAGAAGCGTGCCTGCGCAAGTGCAAAGCAGTTGCTTGCATTGTCTTTCTGTATCACACTTTGCCTGCTGCTGATCTGCCAGGTGTTCTACCGACAGATTATATGGGTGATTTATGGACGTCTTGAAGCGGATGTTCTGCGGGATGCCATCACCTATTTCCGCATAACGACCTGTGGCTACCCCCTGATATCCATCTACGGTTGCTGCGCGGCTTTATGCCGTTCGATGAGCAAATCCAAAGTTACGATGTATATCTCCGTCATGAGCAACTGCGTCAATATCGCTGGCAATGCACTGTTGATCTATGTGTTGAAAATGGGTGTTTCTGGTGCCGCATACGCGACCTTCTTCTCTCGCATCTGCCAGGTCTTTGTCATTCTGGTTGTTTTGGCGGATAGGTCAAAGCCCATCTACATCGACTTCCGCGAGAAGTTCCGTTTCTCCTTCGACATGGCGAAACGGATTCTCTTCATCGGCATTCCCAATGGCATCGAAAACGGCGTGTTTCAATTGGGACGACTGCTGGTGGTCGGCCTTATCGCCAAATACGGGACCAAGGAGATTGCGGCGAACGCAGTTGCAAACACGATTGACTACTTCGGCTGTATCGTCGGAAATAGTTTTGGCCTTGCGATGATAACCGTCATCGGACAGAGTGTCGGGGCAGGTATCAAGGAGCAGGTCGAATACTACGTCAAGAAGATGATGAAATGGTGCTACGTATGCCATGTCGCCTGGCTTGCTTTGCTGCTTTGCATGACACCCCTCATTCTGAAACTCTTCCATAACGTAACGCCTGAAACCCTTGAAATGGCTTTCATCCTTATTCTTATCCACAACGGCTTGGGAATGTTCCTGTGGCCAGCCGCATTTGTCTTTCCGAACGTGCTTCGCGCATCGAATGACGTGCGTTTCACGATGGTGCTTTCCATCAGCTCGATGTTTTTGGTGCGCATTGGACTAAGTTACATCATGGCGCCGCTTTTCCAAAGCGGAGTCATCGCCGTATGGATTGCGATGATCATGGACTGGATTGTCCGTTCCAGTGGCTTTATCATTCGCTACCGTTCCGATGCTTGGGTTTCAAAATCTGGCGTGCATTAACTGGATTGTAAATAAGGAGGAGGGGATTATATTATTCTTAAAGGGACGAGAGGGACTGGAGCGACGGGAGCGACGCAAGGGGCTTGTTTTTTTTCATGCCACTTGCGTCGCAATGTGCATGTTTTTTCATGCCACTTGCGTCGCTCCCGTCGCTCCCGTCGCTCATGTCCCTGTTAAAAAGTGTTCTTAAATTTTGGGGACGGGAGGGACTTGAGGGACAGGAGCGACGCAAGGGGCTTGTTTTTTTTCATGCCACTTGCGTCGCTCCCGTCGCTCCCGTCCCTCATGTCCCTGTTAAAAAGTGTTTTTAAATTTTGGGCACAGGAGCATCGCAAGGTGCATGTTTTTTTTTATGCCACTTGCGTCGCTCCCGTCCCTCCCGTCCCTCATGTCCCTGTAAAAAAGAGATTTTCCCCCCCAGATATCGCACACAAATGAAAACTCCTGGTTGGTGTATTTTTTTTCTATCATTTTTGAGTGCAGCCATGCTGTCACTGATGGTGGGATGTGGCAATGTTGAGGAAAAGACGCCTGATGTGATTTCCGTGATGGATGGCGCCTCGCAGACGGCCAAGGCGGGGGAGATGTGCGAGGAGGAGTTGCTTGTTCTGGTGCGTGGCGCAAAACGGCGCGGCAAGCTGGGCGGTGCCGTGAACCGTCATCCTGCCGTCGGCGTGAAGGTACGAATCTCCTCTTCATCGACAGGAGCCTTTGCCGAGCCATCGGAGGGATTGACGGACAAGGGAGGCAATTTCCGCTGCAAGCTTCATTTGGCTCGACAGTTTGGCGACCAGTATTTTGTGATTGATTGTCCTGATTTTCCCGATGTGAAGCCATTCTACGTCCATACTGTTGCAGGCGTCACGATAAAGGGAGCCAACCAGGAGACTATCGCGGGGGACGACCTGCCCGAGCCAATCCAGCTTTTGATTACGGATGACGAAGGCAAGCCGATTGCAAATATGCCCGTCAACTTCAAAATCTCAAAGGGCAGTGAAAAGGCAAAGCTGAGCAGTGCCAGGGTGATTTCCGATGCAACGGGGCATGCCAGCGTCGGTCTGCACACGGACGACGATTTTACTGGCGCGTATGAGGTGATTGCGGAGGTTGGCGAGGAAGGTGCCAGGACGCGTGGCATCTCCATCAGGGTGCTGGCCATCAACCGCCTGAACATCATCATCGGAATCCTGGGCGGCTTGGGTATCTTCATCTTCGGAATGTCACTCATGAGCGAAGGTCTGCAGCAGCTTGCAGGGGATAAGCTGAAGGGACTTCTCCAGATGTTCACCAGCAACCAATTCAAGGCAATGATGGCAGGGCTTGTGGTCACCTCTCTGATTCAGTCCTCTGGTGCGTGTACCGTCATGGTCGTCGGTTTTGTAAATGCCGCTTTGCTGAATCTGGAGCAGGCCATCGGCATCATCTTCGGTGCCTCCATCGGTACAACCATCACTGCGCAGATGGTCTCCTTCAGGCTGGACAATCTCGCATTGCCATCCATCGCAGTCGGCGTGGTCTGCCTGCTCTTGGCAAAGAAGTCCCGCTCCAAGGGGATTGCATCCACGATTCTTGGTTTTGGGCTGCTTTTCTACGGCATGATGACGATGTCCGCCGAGTTGAAGACGATTTCCCAATTCCCCACCTTCATGTCCTATTTTCAGATGTTTGACTGCACGCCGAAAGGCAGTTCCAATATCATGCCCTTCTGGAATGTCATCTGCACCATTGTCGTAGGGGTGATTATGACCATCATCGTGCAATCCAGTTCAGCCACAGTCGGTCTTGCCATTGCCATGGCGGATAGCGGGTTGCTCAATTTCTACACATCCATACCCTTCATCTTCGGGTGCAACATCGGCTCCACGGTCACGGGCCTGTTTGCAGCGCTGAATACGAATCGCGCCTCCAAGCAGGCGGCAGTTGCAGCGACGCTACACAAGATACTGGGTGTGCTGATCATGATGCCTTTGCTCTACATCAACATTCAGGCGCGTCCCATCTTCCTGCAGTTGGCTGACGTGCTGACACCAGGGGATGTGTTCGCTTTTGTCCCCGAAAACATCGGGCGCCATCTGGCCAATGCGCATACCTTGTTCAATATCTTCAACGTTGTTTTGTTCCTGCCCTTTATCAAGCTCCTTGCGTGGATATCGAAGATTGTCGTTCCCGAACGGGCGAATGGGGAAGAGGCAAAGGACAGCATCTGCCATCTAGAACAGCGATTGCTCAACACGCCATCTGCCGCGCTGGCGCAGGTTTTCAATGCCATCCTGAGCATGACCGAGGTGGCAATGGACCTGACCAGCAAGAGCATCCATTCAATCGCCTACACCAATGAGGCAAATGAAGAGGAGGAGATAGAGCATATTGAAGAGCGAATCGACAATGCTCAACATGCCATCATCGACTATCTGGTACTGCTGACGAGGCGCAACTTGAACATCACCCAGTCGGCATCCATTCCCATCTTCATGCACTGCGTTAACGACATTGAGCGCATTGGCGACCGTGCGGTGAACATCTATCAACTATTGCCCCCGATGAAGGCGAAGGAACTCTCCTTCTCCGCGCAGGCCGTGGCGGAAATCGTGGAAATAAATGAGCATCTGAACAAGATGAAGAACCTGCTGACGGATGGTCTGCGCAACAAGAACATGGATGAGATACAAAAGGTGCTTGCCATGAACGCGGAGGTCAAGTTCATGACGGCGCGCTTTGAACGCAGCCATGAAGCCCGCCTGAAGGCATTGGACTGCACTGTGGAGAAAGGAGTCGTCTTCGTGGAACTTCTCTCCAATCTGGAGCGCATCTCCGCGCATCTTGGCAACATCGCCGAGCGCGCAAACGAGATATTGCCGCATAGCGTCAGTTTCAATACGGCGAATACCAGAAAGTAGAATTGTACTGCTGTGTGTTTTAACAACCATCCAGGAGTCTTCTGAACCATGTCGAAGTTGCATATTCTAATCACAGGGGGCAAGGGGATGTTGGGGCGTACCTTGCAGCGGGTGCTGGCAGAACACCGTATCACGGTGGCGGATTTGCCAGATTGGGACATCACGGATGCCGCTGTCTTTGATGCTCAACTTGCGACTGTCACCCCCGACGTGGTCATTCACTGTGCCGCCATGACGGCCGTTGACAAGTGCGAGAGCGATGTGGATTTGGCTTACAAACTCAATGCAGTCGGCAGTGGCAATGTGGCAGCTTCATGCCATCGCCATGGAATCAGGCTCATTGCCATTTCCACGGACTACGTGTTCGGTGGCGAACTGGACAGGCCCTACCATGAGTTCGATGTCGCAGGAGGAGCGCACACCATTTATGGACTGAGCAAGTTTGCGGGCGAGGAGCTGATACGCAGGCATTGCCCGAACCATCTTATCTGCCGAATCTCCTGGTTGTACGGACCAGGCGGACCGAGTTTTGTGCATACCATGCTGAAATTGGCGGATGGCACCCGTCCGCAGTTGAAGGTGGTGAACGACCAGATTGGCAATCCGACGTCAACGTGGGCTGTTGCCGAGCATCTCGCCATTTTTCTGCAACACCCCGAATTGGTCGGGACATTTCATCTGACCTGCGAAGGGGAAGCCACCTGGTTTGAGTTTGCGCAGGAGATTTTCCGCAATGCGGGTGTGACGCAGGAAGTCATCCCATGCACGACGGATGAGTACCCGCGTCCAGCACCGCGTCCCCATAATTCCCGCTTGGAAAAGCGGATGCTGCGCCTTTGCGCTCTTCCTCCCATGCCCGATTGGCACGATGCCTTGAAAGAGTTTTTTGCAAGAGGAATTTAATGAGTTACTTGAAAGGGATTGGTAAATCATGGAGACTTTAGCCACCTTTGACATTGTTGCGGACAGCAAAAACTGCCGCAATTCGGAAGGTTCGTTTATCACGCTGAAGAGCGGGCGCATTCTTTATATCTATACCCGTTATTTGGCGGGGAATGGCAGAGATGATGATGTGGCGGATCTGGGTTCCTGCTATTCGGATGACGATGGCATGAGCTGGAAGCTGGGGGATATCGTCGTCCATCACAAGGAAGATGATGTGAACATCATGAGCGTTTCCCTCCTGCGTCTGAAGGATGACCGCATCATGCTGTTGTACTTGCGTAAAAGTCTGGCATCGGATGGTTCCATCTATTGCATGCCCTGGTGCCGTTTTTCATCTGACGAGGCGCAGAGCTGGTCGGAGCCTGTTTCATGTTTCCGTTACAACGGCTATTATGTCGTGAACAATGATCGTCTGGTTCAGCTTTCGGATGGGCGAATCGCATTTTGTACGAGCTTGCATATCTGGAGGTGGACGGGTGCTCGGAACTACAATCCCGCCATCTCCATCTTCTGTTATTCCGATGATGGAGGCCAAAGCTGGCTTCAAAGTCCAGAGATGGTGTTCCCAGCCGTGGAATCAGGGAGCAAGGTCGGCTGGCAGGAGCCAGGGGTTGTGGAACTAGCCCCCCATGAACTGATGATGTGGCTTCGCACCGACCTCGGCCACCAATATCTGAGTTTTTCGCATGATGACGGGATGAGTTGGAGCATTCCGCGGCCTGGGCTGGCTTTCCGCAGCCCGACCTCGCCGATGTCGCTGAAGCGTGATCCGACGGACCAGTCCCTGGTGGCCATTTGGGATGACCAGCGGCCTGTCTGGGGGAATGTCGTGCCAAATGATGTCAAGATGATGGATCGCAGGCCGCTGGTTCTGGCGCGAAGCTACGACAATGGCAAGAGTTGGTGCGAGCACCAGCTACTTGAAAACGAGCCACACCATGGCTATTGTTACACGTCCATGCATTTTCACCATGACAAACTGATAATCGCCTATTGCTGCGGTCTGCATAAAGATGGTCACAATTGTCTGATGGACAGTCGAATACGAGTCTTGAACAACAAACATTAAGGTGTCGTTATGAAGAACAAAATCATCTATTTTCCCGCCAAGGAACAAGCCGATTTGAAGGAAACGGAGTTTGAACCCAAACTGGAGGCCGATCAGATTTTTCTGCGCTGTGAATGCTCTGCCATCAGCGCAGGCACGGAATTGGCGAACTACCATGCGTTGCCGAATACGTCTCCCACTGGATACCGCGGCATGGAATATGCGGATTTAAGCAAGGGGTTTCCATTTTACCCAGGATATAGTTCCGTCGGCATCATCGAGGAACTGGGAGCCGATGTTAAGGGGTACAAGGTTGGGCAGCGCGTTATCATCATCGAAGGCGGCCATAGGCTTTACACCATACGCCCTGCAAACAAACTGTATCCTGTTTCGGACAATGTTTCACCAGAGGATGCGGCATTTGCCTTCATCAGTGTATTCCCCTGTCTTGGAGTGCGCAAACTCCAGATTCAACTGGGAGAAGCCTGTATGATTGCAGGTCTTGGAATTCTTGGGCTATTTGCCGTGCAGTTCGCCAAACTCTCTGGTGCGGCGCCTGTGCTTGCTTGCGACATGTCCCCCGAACGCCGTGAACTGGCTCTGAAACTGGGTGCGGACGCGGTTTTCGACCCGTCAGATCCTGATTTCATCCAGAAGGTTCTGGATGCAACGGACGGCAAGGGACCTGATGCCGTAGTAGAGGTTACGGGACGGATCGAGGCTCTTCAGCAGGCATTGGAATACATTGCCTGGGAAGGACGCATCTCCCTCTTGGGCTGCACGCGCATTTCGGACAAGTTCATTGACTTCTACAAGTATGTTCACAAGCGCGGCATCACACTGATTGGAAGCCATAACCATACGCGTCCAGGAGTTGAGTCACGGCCTGGTCAATGGACGATTCCAGACGACTTCCGTACATTCATGCGCCTAGTGGGTTCAAAACGGCTTCAGGTAGCTCCCATGATCAACCGTGTGGTGCGCCCTGAAGATGCATCGGCCATCTACCATGAACTAGGCTTCTCGAAGAACCCACCTGTCGGAATACTCATTGACTGGAGATAGGGATAACTTGGAGGGAGGGGGATTAATTCCCCTCTGGTTTCTTGTTGTCAAGAAGTTGTTTCAGCAGGTTGTATGCTTCTGCGACCTGCTTATCGAAAAGGGCCTGAAGCATTTCCATGGCCTTGTCCTTTTCGTTGTTGCCGAGGAGTTTTTTTGCCTCGGAATGCTGTTCAAGATATTCACTCCAGAAACGCTGCTCCATCTGCTGGAACTGAGCCAAGGCGTTTTCATCATCGGAAAGATTGCGCTTGATTTCATACGAGCGTTTTCCGAAATTGCCGCTTTCCAGGACCTCTGGAATCCTGTTGATTCCAATTGGAACAGGTATGGCTATGGTGTAGCGTGGCGGTCCAGGGCAAATGCGGATGGTGCCCAGAAGACCAGGATAATCGCTGTCTGGGATGTAGTCTGCCGCGCAGACGGTACTGTTTCTAAAAGGGCAGATTCCAGGGTATTTTTCATCGTCTCTGAAGCGTGAGAGGGCCATGGTGTCCTCCATGGTGATTTTGCCTTTTTCCTGAAGGGACCTGGCCAGTGCATCCTGGGTAATCAACATTCGCGTCGCAGATTTGATGTTGCTTTCCAGTTTGCCCTTGGAGATGGCAAAGCTCTCGGAGAAGATGTGATGGTTGGTGTGGACGGCAAATCCCTGGGTGACCTTACGGTAGGCGATGTGCTTTGGGGAGAGTTCAACGATGACGGCCTCATTCGGATCGCAGAGCATGTAGTTGTCGTGCTTGGGGTTGGTACCGTCCTTGGTGAAAGCCTCCAGCATCGCCAGCCCCTCCTTCACATTGGCGCAGCTGTGGATGACCCTGTTCATCGTGTTGCCGATGTTGATGATCTCAAGTCCAGGGGGCTCATCCGTGGTCATGGGAGTACTCGTATCGACCATCCCCAAGCCCTTTTCATTGAAAAGCATATATGGGCTGAAGGCAAGCACCTTGTACTTGCCCTCAGGGAACTCGGGCTTCAATAAGGTTACGGGAATCTCCTTGCCATCTCCCCAGTCGCGTGTCTTGTGAAGGACGAATTTACCTGTTTCATTGGAATCAGGGGCAAGGATCCAGACCGTACACGCCTCCAGAGAAATGGCGGCAGCGGTTGAAAGGGCAATAAGGGATTTCAGCATAGCAATTAGCAATTAGCAATTAGCAA
>JAFXUD010000019.1 GCA_017535315.1 Victivallales bacterium
CACCAGCGACGTGCGGATGTTGCGCAGGAAGAAATAGGAGACCAGCACGACGAAGAGACCGCCCCACAGCACGGAGTCCTGCACGTTCTTGATGGACTGGTTGATGAAGGTGCTGGAGTCGTTGATGATGTAGAACTGGATATCCTGCGGAATCGTCTGCTTCAGGTTCTTCAGCTCCTCCTTCACCGCCTGGCAGACGGCCACCGTGTTGGCCCCTGTGCGCTTCTGGACAATCATGATCATGCCATCGCGCCCCATGGTCTCGACATATTGGGTGATCTCCTCGAAGGAGTCCTTGACGTCGGCAACATCCTTGATGCGGATGATGGCGCCGTCCTTCTTCATCAGGGGTATTTCCTTGATCTGGTCGGGATCAACGTATTCGCCGATGATTCGGATGGTGTATTCGATGATGCCGAGCTTGAGGCTGCCTGCAGGCAGTGTCTGGTTCTCCGCGTCAATGGCTTTCTCGATGTCACTGAGGGTGAGGCCGTAGCCCGCCAGCTTCTCGCGGGAAAGCACGACTTTAATTTGCCGTTTGAGGCCGCCGAACGCATCGACGGAGCCGACGCCCTCCAGCCGCTGCAGGGGCTGGAACACCTCTTCGTCGATGGTGTCATAAAGCTTCTCGATGGTCTCCTTGGCAGTGACGCCGATGACCATGATGGGCATGTTGGCCGAGTCAAACTTAAAGATGAGCGGGGTGTCCGCGTCATCGGGCAGGTTGCGTTTCACGCGGTCGAGCTGGTCACGCACGTCGTTGCACGCCTCGTCGATGTTGGTGCCCCAGGTGAACTGGCAGGTGATGGTGGAACGCCCCTCGGAAGTATTCGAACGGATTTCATCCAGGTTGGAGACGGATCCGAGGCGCTTCTCCAGCAAGCGAGTAACCTTCGTCTCCACATCTTCGCAGGAGGCCCCCTCCCAAGTGGTCATTACGGTAATGCGGGATGGCTCGATTTCGGGCGTCAGGTCGATGCCCAGCTTGATAAAGCAGATGATACCCAGGACAAGGACAGCCAGGAAGAGCATCGCGGTCGCCGCTGGCCTGTTTACGCCAAATTCAGGTAGTTTCATGGTGTCGGCTCCTTTGCACTAGAACTTCAGGTTGTTGCCCTGAAGGATTTTGATGGGGGAGCCGTCTGTCAAACGATGCTGGCCGACGATGACAATCTCATCGCCCTCGTTCAATCCGTCCAGCACCTCGACCATGCTGTTGAAGCGGATGCCCAGTTTCACATCAACGCCCTCCACGACCGTTCGGTCGGGATTGACGCGGAAGACAACGTTGCGCGCCAGGTTGCGGATGGGCAGTGCGGAGTCGATGGCAAGCACATTCGGCTTGGAGAGGATGAGCACCTCCACTGTGGCGTACATTCCTGGCTTCAACTGGTAGGCGTTGAACTTGTCCAGCATGTTCTTGATACGAATCTCCACCTGCGCTGTGCGCGTGTCAATGTCGATGGAGGGGTAGATCTTGTGGATAGTGCAGGGGATTTCCTGCCCAGGCAGCGAGACGGTACGGAGACGCGCCTTGGTCTCCCCAGGAACCAGCGCGGGAAGGTGGTTGACGGGCACCGACAGGATGACCTTCACCGTCGCCATGTCCTTGATGGTGACGATGGTCGTCGAAGGCGAGACCATTGCGCCAGGGTCAACATGCTTCTTGGAGACGACGCCGTCCATCGGCGCGTAGAGCTTGGTCTCGGAGAGGTTGATGTCGGCCTGTTCGAGGCTTGCCTCCGCCTGCTGGAGCGAGGCCTCCGCCTCGATGACGTTTGCCTTGTAGCGCTCCAGGTTGGCCTCCGCCTGCTGGATGTCGGCCTCTGCGGAGCGGATTTGCGCCTCTGCGGCGGCGGTGTTGGCCACAGCCTTCTGGAAGTCGGCCTGTGCCTGGTCGAGAGCCGTGGTGGCCTGGTCGTAGTTCTGCTGCGTGGTGGCCTGCTTGGCAAGCAGGTTCTTCTGGCGGTTCATCTCGCGCTGCTTTTCCGCCAGAGCCGCCTTGGCGGACTCCTCGGCTGCCTTGGTGGATTTCAACGAGGCGTTGCGCTGTTCAAGCATCGCCTTGCTGTTGAGAATGGCCGCCTGCGCGCTGATGACATTCGCCTTCGCAACAGTGAGTTTCGCGTTGCACGCGGCCTTGGCCGCCACCGCATTCGCCTGCAATGCCTTCAGGTCGCGGTCGTCAATCTCCGCCAGAAGGTCACCCTTCTTGACAATGACGTTCTCCTCAACGTGGGTGCCGTCCGCCAGAGCGAGCCGCAGCAGGCGCCCCGAGATTTTCGGCTGGAGGTCAACGGACTGCATCGCTTCGATGTCGCCATTGAAGGTGAGTACTTCGTCCAGCTTCGCCCGTCCTACCTTTGTGGTTTGGACGGTGACGGACATGTCTCGTTTGCCCGAACGTGCCATTTGCTGGGCTTTGCGGATGGCGCTGACCTTTGCGTAGCCGATTATGCTGCCGCCCAGGATAGCGAAGATGATGACAATGGTAAGAACTGATTTAAACTTTCCCATTTGTACTTGGCCCTTTTTTATTTATTTACGAATTGTATTTTTACTTATCTAGAACATCTAGAACATCTAGAACATCTAGAACATCTAGAATCTCTAGAACCTCTAGTGCTTATAGTCTAGATTCTCCGCCGTGCTGGCCTTGATGGCCTCAAAACTGTTGAGATGCTGGATGAAGGCGGCGGAGCGTGCAGAGGATGCGTTGTTCACATCGGTTTGCGCCTCGTTCAGGCGCGTGATGGTGGCGGTCCCCTCGGTATATTCCTCCTTGACCAGGTCTCGGATCTTGCGGGCGGTGTTCAGAAGCGTCTCTTGAAGCTGGAGCTGGCGGTAGCTGGATTCGAGCGTGAGGAGGTCCCTGCGCAGCTCGGATTCGATTTCGAGCAGCAGTTCGTCCCGTTCTTTGACACTGGCGAGGAGTTCTGCCTCTGCCTGGGCAATCTGCGCCTGGGTCTTGAAGCCGTTGAAGGCGTTCCAGGAAGCCCTCACACCGAAGGATGCATCGCGGTCGTAGTGGTGGTTGAAGTGGATTTTGTCCTTGCGTGAGAGTTCGTAGTCAGCGAAGAAGTCCAGTCTGGGGTACCAGGTGTTCTTAGCGGCGCGGATACCCTCGCGCGCAATGCCGATTTTCGCCTCGATGGAACGCAGGTCGGGGCGGTTCTGGCAGGCATACTCATAGAGTTCTGCAAAGGGTTTGTGTTCTGGGTGCGTCCCCGTCGGTGCGACGAGGACGAAGTGTTCCCATATATCATCGCGCGAAACAGCCAGCAGCGCGCCCAGCACCACGTTGGCGGCGCGCCAGTTCTTCTCGGCGGTGATATAGTCGATTTCAGCGTTCTGCACTTGGAGGACGAAGTTCAGCACGTCGCTCTCCTTCAGGACACCGCCCTCCTTGCGCTTCTGCGCGTCGTCCAGCAGGATTTTGTTGAAATTGGCGTCCTCCTTCGCAATCTCCATGTTGTCCTGCGCCAGTTTTGCCGCATAGAAGGCGTTGGAGACGGACTGGATGAGCAACCGCCTGGCATTCTGGTCGGCCTCCTCCGCGCTTGCCTGGTTGTATTGGGCGTTGAGCAGGCGGAAGCGGCGCTGGAAGGCATCGAAAAGGGTGTAGGTGAGCTCGGCGCCGACGGCGTATTTGTCCGTGTTCTTATAGTCTCTGTCGGGGCGTGTTGCGGTGTCGCGCAGACGTGTGTAGCCAGCGTGCAAGTCAAGGGACGGGTAGTAGTCTGCCTTGACCTGGCGCACCGCCTGGATGGCGGATTCGATGCGTGCCTGGGCGGTGGCGAGGCTCGGATTGTCTTTCATCGCGATGCCAATGGCCTCGTCAAGAGTCAGTTGGACTTTGGATGACTGGTCTGCTGGATTTTCCTGAGCCAGCAGACAAAAGGAGGCGAGAATGGAAAGAATAAAAAACTGCGTTTTCCTCATTTTTCAGGGTTCCTTGTGACTTGGTTATTTATTGTTTCTAATTGGTTTTCTTGCTTGCAGAAAGGTGCTTTTCGCGGACGGATTCCACCGTGCGCTTCACGGCATCGAAGATAAAATCGACCATCTCGGACTTGTCCGTCTGCGAAACGTTGAATTCACCCTTGTTCTTGATGCATTTCTGCTCGATATGCCTGTGGATTGGCAGAAACTGGCAGAGGCTATAGTAGGTGTAGCGAAGCAGGCTGATGTTGTGCGGGGTCGTCGCCTCGCCCAAAAGGCTGGACATCATCTTTCTCATGCGGTTTTCGTACTGCTTGCGCGCCTCCTCCATCTCAGGAGTGAGATTGTGCGGCGGCACCGTGTCCATCTCAATGACCTCCCGCAGGTTGAGCCAGTTGACCAGGAACATCGTCTCATCGTAGTTCATGTCCAGCAGGACTTCTATGTGGATGCGGAGGGCCTGCCAGGGATCTGTATCGACGACCTCCCAGCAGCGCTTCATTCGTGCGCGCAGTTTTCCGCGTGCATAGTCGCGGACGGCACTGTAGAAGTTCGCCTTGTCGCTGTAGTAGTAGTTGATGGCGGCGATGTTGCTGTTGGCATCGTCGCAGATGTCCCGCAGGGTGGAGCCGCTGTACCCCTTTTCGGCGAATATCTTCAGCCCCGAGGCAAGAAGACGTTCCCGCGGATCTGTGTTCTCTTTTGTCATGGATTGTCCTTGCGTTTTCCTTTCTCGTCAGAATCAAACATAAACAAAACAATAATATAACGCCTGTTTCAAATATTTGTTTGAAACAGGCGATTTATTTCTTGTTTTTCAGCACTTTTTCTAAACAGGCTAGTTTTCTTGCCCATTGATGCTATATTATAGAGTATAGCGATAACTATCCCTTCCATTCCATCCCTTTTTCAGGAGATCACAATGAGCAATGAGATTCCAGAAGCCGTGCGTGACGTGGCGGAACTAGAAGAACTGCTGAGCCGCCCGAATCCACGTGTCGTCGAGATGATGAAGCGCCTGGACGGCGATTTAATGGTAATAGGCGCCACGGGCAAGGTGGGGCCGCACGTCGCTCGCGTGGCTCTGCGGGCCATCAAAGAGGCGGGCGTGGATAAGAAAGTCTATGTAGTTGCACGCTCGGCAATGGACAAACTCGAATCCGAGGGTGCCATCCAGTGTCGCTGCGACTTGCAGGACCTGGACGCAGTAGCGAAGCTTCCAAAGGTGAAGAACGTGGTCTTCCTCGTCGGCTTCAAGTTCGGGGCGGAGGCTGCGAAGTCGCAGACCTGGGCTATCAACGCGCTCGTGCCCTACCATGTGGCGCGCCACTTCCAGGGTTCCCGCATCGTCTCCTACTCCACTGGTTGCGTCTATCCTGTGATGCATGTGATGACAGGCGGTGCGGATGAGACGACGACGCCCGAGCCCGTCGGCGAATATGCCCAGTCCTGCCTGGCGCGCGAGCGCGTCTTCGACCACTTCGCGGAGGCTGGTAAGGAGGAGGTGTTGCATTTCCGCCTCAACTACGCTGTCGAGTGCCGCTATGGCGTGCTCTACGACATCGCCACCAAGGTCTGGAGCGGCGCGCCTGTCGATGTGACGACTGGCTATGCGAATGTGCTCTGGCAGGGCGATGTGGCGAACGAGACCTGGATGTGCATGGAGCATGTCAGTTCCCCTGCCACCATCATGAACATCACAGGGCCTGAAACATTCTCTGTCCGCTGGGCTGCCAAGGAGTTTGGTCGTCTGATGGGCAAGGAGCCTGTCTTTTCGGGCGAGGAGAATGGCATGGCCTACCTGAATAATTCTGCCAAGGCGACAGGCCTTTTTGGCTATCCGACGGTCTCCCTCACGCAGGTGATGGCTCTCACCGCCAACTGGATTATGAACGGCGGCCCTGGTCTTGGCAAACCCACCCATTTCGAGACACAGAACGGTAAGTATTAAGGGAGCTAATTTCAAAACTATCATCGAAATGCGCGTTGACATGAACACACTGGCGTTGGCAACGCCTCTTGCCGCACGAAAGTGCGGCTTCGAGCCGTTGCCTTAGCCACTGCGCCCATCTCTTAGCGCATTTCGCGCTAGTTTTGAAATTACCTCGAGGAAAACAATGCAAGGAGTAATTCATTCAATTTTGGAGGCCGTCGGCGGCACGCCCCTGGTCGAACTGCAGCGCATGACGGGCCCGCAGGAGGCCAGGATTCTGGTGAAGGTGGAAGGTCTGAATGTCGGCGGCAGCATCAAGACGCGCACCGCCTTGAACATGATCGAGGCGGCGGAGCGCGACGGCCTCATCGGCAAGGGGTCCGTCATCATCGAGCCGACCAGCGGCAATCAGGGCATCGGCCTCGCACTGGTCTGCAATCAGAAGGGCTACCGCTGCATCATCGTGATGCCCGACTCCGTCAGTCAGGAACGCACCAAACTTATGCGGCTCTACGGCGCGGAAATCCGCCTCGTCAAGGACAACAACAACATCGGTGAGTGCATCGACCGCTGCATGAAGCTGGCTTACGAACTGCGGGACACGATTCCTGGCGGCTATGTCCCGCAGCAGTTCGAGAACCCCAACAACCCCGATGTCCATGAGCACAAGACAGGCGTGGAGATTCTGGAGCAGATTGGCGACCGCAAAATCGACGCCTTCTGCGCAGGATTCGGCACTGGCGGCACCCTGAGCGGCATCGGTCGTGTGTTGCGCACACGTTTCCCCAACGTGAAAATCATCGCAGCGGAGCCCGAAAATGCGGCCATTCTGGCGGGCGGTGCCATCGGCTCCCACCTTCAGCAGGGCATCGGCGACGGCCTTATCCCTGGCAACCTGGACCAGTCCCTCCTCACGGGTACCATGATTGTCACCGACGACGAGGCCCTCACCACCGCCCGCAACCTGGCGCTTCTGGAGGCCCTGCCAGCAGGCATCTCCTCGGGCACCAATGTCGCCTGCGCCATGCGCCTTGCCCGCGAACTCGGCCCAGGCAAGACGGTCCTTACCGTCCTCCCCGATTCCTACGACCGATACTTTTCCACGCCACTGTTTGACTTCTAAGGGCTAGCCTAGTTGTTGGCGCAGTGCTTTGGCGTGTGTCGCCAGTGCAAAGGACGGGGGGCAAAGTGCCCCCCGCGCCCCCATCCCTTGCCACAGGGGGTTCGGGGGGGCGGTAGCCCCCCGTCGTTCGTAAAGTTTTCCTATGTCCGTAGCATTAGTCGTGTTCGCGGGGTGAAAGGCCCTGCGAAAAAAACTAAATAAAGAGAAGAGAGAAAAGAGAAAAATGAAAAGACTGTTTTATTTTTTGATGCTAGGAACTGCGTTGGCAGCCATCGCCCAGACAGAGCACATCGTTGTGGCTAAGCGTGCAAAGGGAAATCCGACGGTTGGCGTCGTTGAGTATATTGGCGAGAAGGAGGATAAGCGTGCTTTTGAGAATCTTTTCTGGCGTTGCGGCTGGCTGGATGTGCTCACGGGGGCCGATGTTAAGGGCGCGGATGTCCAGGTGACCGTGCAGGTTATGCCAGCAGGAGGGCTGTTTGCCTCTGTCAAGGCGGGAAATCAGAGTTTCACCTGTGACCGTCGTAGTTCGCCTAAGGAGACTGCTGCCCTGGACACGGTGGATGACATCCTTCACAAGCTCTTTGGCGTCAAGGCACTCTGCACGCAAAAGATCTACTATGTGGTTACGGGGCAGGACAACATGAAGGAAATTTTTGCTTGCTACATTGACGGCAGCGGGCAGGAGCGCATCACTTTCAACAACGCCATCAGCACCGAACCGAGCTGGGGACATAAGAACGCCATGGTCTATACTGTGGCGCAGAACAACTCCCTTGCGATTATCCTTGCGGACATGGGGCGCAGCTGCCAGAAGGTGGTTTCGTGCTCGCCAGGCCTCAACTCCAGCGCTGGCCTCTCCCACGATGGGACGCTGTTGGCTTTGCCGCTAAGTGCGCAGAACCAAGTTGATCTCTATGTCATTGACCTCCGCACAAAGACGAAAGAGCACGAGGGGCAGCGCATCCGCGTAACCAACGACAAGAACGTTGAATCCTCTCCCTGCTGGTCGCCCGACAACTCCGCCATTTGCTATGTCTCCGACAAACTGGGTACGCCGCAGCTCTATTTGCGGGAGCTGCGTGAAGGCGGAAAGGAGAGGCGGCTTTCCGTGGGGAACAACGAGTGCGTCTCCCCAGACTGGTCGAATGTCAGCAACAAACTCTGCTACTCGATGAAGGACAATAGCGGGCAGCGTGTCATCTGCGTGATGGACATGTCTGGCAAGGACAGTGAAATCAAGGTCGTTACCAAGGGCGCAGGCAACTGGGAGGCTCCCTGCTGGGGACCTGATGGGCGGCACCTCGTCTGCACACGCGGAGATGCTTCGGAGAAGACGCGCGACCTCTACATCGTCGATAGCTGGACCAATGTGGCGCGCCCCATTTCCAAGGGTGCGAAACTCTCGCTTCCCGCCTGGCGGCCCGCCTATTGAGATACGGAGATTACAGCTATGCTCACGGGAAAACTCTCTTGCAACGGACGCGACATCGAGCTTCATTCCGTCAACACGCTGATTGTGGGTGCTGGTGCGGCGGGGCTGAAATGCGCCGAGATGCTGGCTGCATACGGTGTCAAGGACGTTGCCATCGTTGTCGATAGCCTGGGTGCTGGCACTTCCAACAACTCTGGCTCCGACAAGCAGACCTACTACAAGATGGGCATCTTCGGCGACGAGCCAGACAGCCCGATGGAGTTCGCCCGCAGCCTCTACCAGGGCGGCATGATGCACGGTGATTTGGCATACGTGGAGGCGCTTGGCTCCGCACCTGCCTTTTTCGATTTGTGCCGTATCGGCGTTCCTTTCCCGTTCAACAGTTACGGCGCATACGTCGGCTACAAGACCGACCATGACCCACGCCAACGCGCCACCTCTGCAGGACCAAAAACCTCACAGTTCATGTACAAGTGCCTTCTCGCGCAGGTGCGCCAGGCGGGCATTGAGATTTTTGACAAACACGAGGTGATTCGCCTGCTGGTGGATGGCGGAAGAGTGCGGGGGGCGATTTGCCTGAACCGCGACAAGGCTTTTTTTGATGATTACGGTATCACGGTCTTTAATGCGACCAATGTGGTGCTGGCGACGGGCGGCCCTGGCGAACTCTACCGCGACAGTGTCTGGCCCTGCGGACAAATCGGCTCCCATGGCCTTGCCTTCGAGGCAGGCGTCGCAGGTAACAACCTGACGGAACTACAGTTCGGTCTGGCTTCGACGGGCTTCCGCTGGAACCTCTCTGGCACCTATCAGCAGGTAATACCCGACTATTTCAGTGTTGACGCGAACGGCAACAAGCGCTTTTTCCTTCAGGACTACTATCCCGACATGCCGACGATGGCGCTCAACATCTTTCTGAAGGGCTACCAGTGGCCCTTCCATGCGGCACGCCTTCAGAACGGCGGCTCCTCTCTTGTTGATATCGCTGTTTACCGCGAGGTGGCAGCAGGTCGAACCGTTTATATGGACTTCGGTCACAACCCGACGCCCGCACCTGGCTGGCGCGAGTTTTCGCTGGACGAACTGCCTGACGAGGCCCGCATCTACCTGGAGCGCTCTGGCGCGACGCAGGCGACGCCGTTCGAGAGGCTTCAACATACGAATCCCGCCAGTATCGACCTCTACTTGGAGCATGGTATCGACCTGCGCAAGCCGCTGGCGGTGAATGTCTGCGCACAGCACTGCAATGGAGGGCTTACGGGCGACTTGTGGTGGGAAAGCAGAGTGAAGCACCTTTTCGTCATTGGTGAGCTTTGCGGCACTCATGGGGTGCGTCCAGGCGGAAGCGCCTTGAATAGCGGACAGGTCGGCGCAACACGTGCCGCGCAGCGTATCGCCCATGTCTATGCGGAGCCGCCGATGGAGAACACTGCTTTTTCCAAGAACTTTGCCTCGCAGGTCGAAGCGCAATGGCGTGAACTGAATGGCTATATGACGCACGGAAAGCTGGTACCTGCCGATGTGCGGCGCGAGATTCAGGCGCGCATGAGCGAACAAGGCGCTTTTTTGCGCTCACTGGAGGGCGCAAAGAAGGCGCTTGCCGAGGCGAAAGAGTTGTATAGGCGTATCCTTTCCGAGGGCTTCGACTGCTCTGCCTCCCCGCGTCTGCTTCAACAGGCGATGGAGAACCGCTGGTTGGCGCTGACAAGCGTGGCGTTTTTGCAGGCGATTGTCTCGTATATCGAGCAGGGTGGCGGAAGCCGTGGCGCCTACATGGTGCTGGATGAGCAAGGCAGCTTGGATGTGGTTGCGGCAGGGAAACATTGTTTGCGCCACCGTCCCGAGAATATTGAGAAACGCAAGGAGATATTGGAATTGTGTCTCAAGACAGGCTCCGACTGTGATTTTGAGGCGAAGTCCATTCCAGTTCGTCCGTTGCCGAACGATGACAGCTGGTTCGAGACCACTTGGGCTGATTTCGAGAAGGGGAAGATTTTCTATTAGGATACATGACTGAAAAAGCGCACACTAGAATCACAATTGTCCTGCTGTCAGTCACCCTGCTGGCAGGCACCTTTTTGTCCTTGTGCTTGACAGGCCTTGCGGCGAAGTATCTCACGCCTGCGTTGGTGATTGCTTTGCCGATGGCGACGCTGGCGGTGCTGGCGCTTTCGTCGTTGTGCGTATGGGGATTGCTGTTCACGATACCGATGTATTATATGATGCGTGCGGCCCTGCGGGGGGCTCCGCTGTGGCGTGTGTGCTTGCCCATGCTTTTCATGCAGGCGCTGATGACTACGCTGAACCATGCCCTGTCGGGCATGGTTGGCTGGCGTGCTGGAGCGTGGTGTGCTCTCTATGAGCTGCTGTTGCTCGCTGCATCGCTGTTGCTGATTGGCCCTTACCGTGTGAAGAATGGCTTTGGAGCCTGCTTTCACGAGCTGAAGGCCCAGCTTGATGCCATGAAGGCACAGGATGCGGAAGACCAAGGGACGGGGGGCAAGCCCCCCGCGCCCCCCGATGCACCTGCACCCACCGATGCACCCGCTCCCGCCTCTCAAGAAGCCACACTGAAATAACAACCTCCCCAGAAAAAATAAAAAATACCCCTTCTTTGCGCCGCGCAGCGGCGCAAAGAAGCACTTGGGATAGAGGAGGGGCCTGGGGAGGGGGGAAGGGCCAAGGCCCTTCCCCCCTCCCCAGAAAGAAAAAGAACTCCCCCTTCTTTGCGCCGCTGAAGCGGCGCAAAGAAGCACTTGGGATAGAGGAGGGGCCTGGGGAGGGGGAAGGGCCAAGGCCCTTCCCCCTCCCCAGAAATAAACAAAAGAAAAAAGGAGGCATGATGCCAGCTGAGGAAATCATAGCGACATTAAAAGCGGAGATAGCGGAGACGCTGATTGGTCAGGAGAGCGTGGTTGATGCCATGTTGATAGGGCTGTTGACGGGCGGGCATATTTTGCTGGAGGGTCTGCCTGGGTTAGCCAAGACATTGGCGGTCAGGACGTTGGCCAATGCGGTTGGCGGCAGTTTTTCGCGCATCCAGTTCACGCCTGATCTGCTTCCATCGGACATTGTTGGTGCCACCGTTTATCTGCCTGAAGAGCAGCGTTTTGAGACACGTCTTGGACCGATTTCAGCCAATCTTGTTTTGGCTGACGAAGTCAACCGTGCGCCTGCGAAGGTGCAGAGTGCCTTGTTAGAGGCGATGCAGGAGGGGCAGGTTACGATAGGCGGCAGGTGTTTTCCGTTGCCGCAGCCTTTCATGGTGATTGCGACTGAGAATCCCATCGAGCACACGGGCACCTATCCGTTGCCAGAGGCGCAGAAGGACCGTTTCATGCTTCAGGTGCGACTGCAATACCCTGAGCGTGATGAAGAGGCGTTGCTTCTGGAGCGGTTTGGCATGACGGCGGGTGTGGCAAAGCGTCCGCCTGTTGTGACGCTCCCGCAATTGCTGGAGGCGCGTGCCGAGTTGGATGCCGTCCATATCGAGGAGTGCCTGAAGGTGTATTTGCTGGACATTGTCATTGCCACGCGTCCAGGCGAGTTGGAGAAGCTGTCGGATGCGCAGCAGGGCAGGGAGACGCAAAAGGCCTTGGCTGAACTTGTGCCGATGATTGAGACGGGCGCCTCACCGCGTGCTTCGCTGGCTCTGCTGATGGCATCGAAGGCAATGGCGCTGGTACGGGGACGTCGTTTTGTGTTGCCAGATGATGTTAAGGCGGCTGCGCGTCTGGCGCTTCCCCATCGTATGCAGCTTTCCTTTGAGGCGGAGGCGCAGAAACTTACCGCCAATGATTTGTTGGAGAAACTACTACAGAATCTCATTTCAAAATAGGAGCGATTGATGTACATTTACAGTAATGTGGCGGCAAGGCAGGTGGTTATCGAGAATCCTGCGGAGTTGGATGGAATCTGCATCAAGGATGCGGCGGGACAGGCGGTAGAATGCCCCCTGCTGAAGAGCATCAGACGCGACGACGGGGTTTTCGTGTATGCGCTTGATGCATCCAACCTTGCCTTCTGGTCGCCAGACAGCCCGACCTTGTACTGGCTTGAGGCTGGCGGAGAGAAGGTCCGCTTTGGCTACTGCGCGATGCGCACCTTCCAGAACAAGGAGATATTGCTGAACGAAAAGCCTGTTTTTCTGCGTGGCTACATCCGTGGCATTGTCGCGCACGACCACCCGAACATGACGGG
This sequence comes from Victivallales bacterium, assembly GCA_017535315.1. Classification (GTDB taxonomy): domain Bacteria; phylum Verrucomicrobiota; class Lentisphaeria; order Oligosphaerales; family Oligosphaeraceae; genus RGIG3456. The sequence goes on from JAFXUD010000019.1 coordinate 12,634, forward strand.
CGGGACGCTTTACGACGCAGCGGTCAAGAACATCCGCCAGGCAAAGAAGTTTGGCTTCAACCTCGTCCGCTTCCACAGCACCATCCCAACGGAGGAGTTTGTCAACGCCGCCGATGAATACGGTATGCTGATTCATCTGGAGATTGGCTTCGCGTATGACTATGATGCGCAGGGGCACAAGAAGAACCTCTCGATGAACAACACGGCGTGGCGCGAGACGATTCTGCGTTATCGCAACCACCCCTCCATCGCCATCTTCTGCATCGGCAACGAGATGCACAAGGCAGGGCACTACCCCGAGGTGCGAAAGCTTTACGAAGAGGGCAAGGCCCTTGCCCCAAACAAACTGATCATGGACAACTCGGGCTGGGGGGAATACGACCGCACCACCGCCGACATCTTCAGCCAGCACGTCGCCTATTTCTTCCCCTACAAGCACCACAGGGAGATGTTCAATGTCGATGACCCGTGGCGCATGAACGGCTCCGTCTATGACGCGCCGCTGGAGGGTGACACGGAGACGAATGGCTGCCAAGTGCACGCCAGGCGCACCGCCACTCCCGTCAAGCCATTCCTCTCCCATGAGGCCTGCCACTACATTGACGTACCCGACTACGAGGCGATGGCGCGCAAGTTCGACGAGTTTGCCGCGCGTGTCGGGGAGGAGTATCTGGAGAAGAATGGCATCAAGCGACCTCGCTATATGAATGACCTGCCTGAGCTGATTCGCCGCAAGGGGCTTCAGGGGCGTATGCAGGACTTCATCGCTGGCTCGCAGCAGTTCAAGATGATGTGCTACAAGACCTACATCGAGCGTCTGCGTCTGTCTGGCATCCGCGGCTATGAGATGTTGCAGTTCTCCGACTGCCTGAAGTACGAGAACAAGAACGGCATCGTCGATTTCTTCGATGACGACAAGTACATCAAGCCAGAGTGGATGCTGACCTTCAACTCTGATTTGGCGCTGCTGGCCGACTTCGACCCCGAGACCTATTATTTCGGCGAGCCTGCGAAGGTGCGCATCGCCGTCTCCAACTTCAAGGCGGAGGGGCTGCGCGGCAACTTGACCGTTACGCTGGATGATGAAGTCATTTACACGGGAAAGGACTTCATATTGGCTGGCGGGCTTCAGACGCTGGTGGAACTGGATATCTCCTGCAAGGGTGGCGATGTTCCTGTCATGCGCAAGCTGAAGGCGGTTTTGGAGGGGGATGAGACCTATGCCAATTCATGGAATCTCTGGTTCTATCCGCATGTTGCGCTGGAAGCAACTCCCGATTGGACGCTGCAAAACGATGAGTTGGCCCAGTGGCTTAACAAGGGGCCAGATGGGACGATGAATACATTCGTCACTGACTCTTTCGATGACGAGGTGTTTGAGCAGTTGGATAAGGGCAAGAACGTTGTGCTCTTCTACGAATACGGCGCGGCGCGCAACAAGTGGCAGATGCCAGGCGCGCTTGAGCGCTTCAAGCCCTGCATCTGGGACCGCGGCAGCAACCTCGGCGGTGTCATCACGAATCCCGTATTACAGAAGGCCCTTGCCTCCAACCGCTACTTCGACCAGAACCTGCAGCCGCTTCTGGAGGCTGGCTCCAAGGTCAACCTCGACCACTTCCCGTGCAAGGTGGAGCAGCACGTCTCTGGCATTGACAAGCCCGTCCGCGACCGCATGAAGGGGCTAATCCACAAAATCAAGGATTTCATCGACGACGACACGCTCCGCAACTTCTCGCATCTTTTCTCCGTGAAGGTTGGGAAAGGGCTGCTCATCGTCTGCACCTTCAATATGAAGAATCCGAGCGAGCCAGTCAAGGCCAACCTGCTGGCGGCTCTCTTCAACCATATCGACGCCTTCCAGACGGAGTGCTCCATCGCTCCTGAAGAACTGAAGAAGTGGCTGGACGAGACCAACGCCAAGGGGTTTGCGCCCGAGGACGTGATGAACCACTTCTGGGAAATCGACAACAAGGCCGTCGAGGATACGCTTTTCTGGGAAGAGGTTCGCATCGACCTCTCCAAACTCAGGGAGTGAGTTGAGGCTACCAATATCACATACAGATAAACAATCCATCAAAGGAGTGAGTTTTTATGAGCAATCTCTTGATTCACCTGAACCCGAAACAAGGCTACAACAATGTGTTTGAACTGGGGCAATATGATATGAAACTAACCCGTTTCGGCATTGTGCAGTTGAAACAGGGCACGGAATGGTCATCGGACACGGGCGATTTTGAGGCGGCGTTGGTTTTTCTTGGCGGCAAATGCTCGGTCAAGGGGAAAGGCTTTGAGTTTGCCGAAGTCGGTGGACGCAAAGACGTCTTCAACGGAAAGCCGCATACGGTCTATCTGCCGCGTCGGACCGCCTACACCGTCAAGGCATTGACCGACATGGATTTTGCGCTGAATGAATCCCCTGCGACACGGGACACGGCCAGGCCGACTGTCATCACCCCTGAAATGACTCGTACAATCACAATCGGACGCGACAATTTCATGCGCTACGCAACCATCATGCTGGATGAAACGTTCGATTCCGAGCATTTCTACATTGGAGAGGGGCTGATTCCCTCTGGCAACTGGTCTGGCTATCCGCCGCACCGCCACGATTTCGACAATCTTCCAGAGGAAATCGACATGGAAGAGACCTATTTCTACCGTTTCGACCCGTGCCAGGGCTTCGGCATTCAGAAGGTCTATCAGCCAGATGGCTCCATTGACGAAACCTATACGGTCAAGCAGAACGACACGGTGGCTATTGCAAAAGGCTATCATCCGCTCTGCGGAGCTCCAGGTTATCAGATGTACTATCTGTGGACCATGGCGGGTGCGGTCAACCGCGGCCTGATTTCCAGCAAAGACCCCGCGCACGCCTGGGTGAAATGATGGCAGGCGACAGCATCTTTCTAGGGATTGACTTCGGCACTGGCGGCTGCAAGGTCACCGCAATTTCCGAAGAGGGGCTTCTGCTGGGTGAAGCCAGCACGGAATATGTGACTGAATTCGCGCATCCAGGTTGGTCGGAGCAGAATCCCGACGACTGGTATGTCGCGATGTGCGCTTCCCTGAAAAAACTGCGGGAAAACGGTCTGGATTTTCGCAGAATCCGTGCTGCCTCCTTTGACGGCTCCACGCACAATGCGGTGCTACTGGACGAGCACATGAGGCCTCTCCGCAAGACAATCATGTGGACTGACCAGCGCAGCGTGGAGGAGTGTGCGGAACTCAAGCGTGAATACGGTGAACAGATTTTCAAGACCGCCTACCAGATACCCGCGCCGACCTGGACCTTGCCGCAGATGATGTGGCTAGGGAAGCATGAAGGCGATGTGCTGAAACGAACGCGCCACGTGTTGTTTGTCAAGGATTATGTGCGTTATCTGGTTACAGGTCACGCGGCAACCGATTACATCGAAGCCCAGGGCACGCTGTTTTACGATATGGCAGGGCAGAAATGGGCGGATGAACTGGTGCAGCTTTCTGGATTGGACCGCAAGGCCCTGCCTGAACTCATCAAGCCGACGGACGTGGTCGGGAAAGTGACCGCGAAAGCGGCTGCGGAAACGGGACTGCCAGAAGGAACGGTCATTGTGTGCGGCACCTCGGATTCTGCGGTGGAGGATTATGGCGCGGGCGCAATTGAGCCAGGCGACTGCATTGTGAAGCTTGCCACGGCGGGAAATGTGAACGTGATGACCGCCGAGCCGCATCCGTTTCCAACCACTTTGACCTATTCGCATGTGGTTCCAGGCATGTGGTACACGGTTTCCGCGACCAATGCGGCGGCCCTGTGCCAGCGCTGGTTCCGCGATACCTTCTGCCAGGCGGAAAAGGCTGAGGCGCAAATTCGCGGAGAGAAGGTGTTTGCGCTGATGGACCGCCTTGCAGAGCAATCCGTGCCAGGGGCTGGCGGCATCATGTTTCATCCTTTTCTTCAGGGGGAACGCTCGCCTTACTGGGACCCGAAGCTGCGGGCCAGTTTTACGGGGGTCTCCATTAGTTCAACCAAAGGGGATTTCATACGCGCGCTGCTTGAAGGCGTGGCATACTCCCTGCGCGACTGTTTTGGGACCATTGAGGAGATGAGGCTGCCTGTCAACCGCATTTTCCTGATTGGCGGAGGTGCACGCAGTAAACTTTGGGGCGATATCGTCTGCAATGTTTTCAATCTGCCGCTTCAGGTGCCGACACCAGGCGATGCTTCGTTTGGCACGGCGTTGCTGGCGGCAGTCGGCGCGGGAGTTTATCCCGACAGCAGGAGCGCGGTTCGAAAATGCCTGCACATTGACCGCGAAATCAAGCCCGATACGGAACTGGCGGGATTCTACCGCGATAACTTCCAGACCTATCGGAAAATCCACGACGCGCTTGCGCCTGTCTATCAAACGAGGTAATTGTTTTTAGAGGTAAATAAAAGGGAATTATATACTTTAGTTGCCGATTGGGCTTTACCAACAGAGAAGAGCCGCGTAAGCGGCGGCAAGAGCATAGCCGTGGGTGGAGCGAAGCCGCGACAGCGGCGAAGCGAAACCCACGGTCAGATTGCCCCCCAGTCTCCGTGCGCCTTGCCGCATAGCGCAGCGACGCGGCAAGGCGCATCCTGGCTATCGGCCAGTGAGGGATAATTTCATCAGGAAACTCAAGTATATAATTACCAAACAAAAATACCTCTTTAGGCTAAAAAACATAATTTGAAGGAAAAAGCCCATGCAGGTAAATGAGAACAGTTACATGTACGAGATGATCCGCACGGAACTGACGGACATTCTCGGCGACCAATTTGTCGGAGTGAAAGAGGCCGACCTTTTCGGACATTCGGTGGATTTCTATTGGATTCCCGAAATGTGGCATGACAGGGGCATGGAGACGCCGAAGCCAGATTTCATCTGCCACCCCTCCACCACCGAAGAGGTCTCCAAGATTATGAAGATTGCCAATCAGTACAAGATTCCTGTGGTTCCCTGGGGGGGCGGCTCTGGCTCTCAGGGAGGTGCCCTGCCTGTTTACGGCGGCATCATCATGGACATGAAGCGCATGAACAAGTATTACGGTATCGATAAGGAATCGCTGACCGTGCGTTGCCAGACAGGAATCATCGCCAAGCATCTGGAATGGAACTGCAACAAGGAAGGGTATTCGACGATGCATCTTCCAGCCTCGATCTCATGCGCGACGATAGGCGGTTTCCTGGCACACCGCGGCACAGGCGTGCTCTCCACAAAATACGGGAAAATCGAGGACATGGTGATGTCGCTGGAAGTGGTGACGCCGACAGGGGAGATCATCCGTACGCTTCCTGTGCCGCGTCATGCGTCAGGCCCCGATTTGACGATGCTGTTCATGGGAAGCGAAGGCACGCTGGGAATCATCACGGAGGTGACCTTGAAAGTGCATCCGCAGCCCGAAGCGCGCGAGTTCCGCGCCTATATCTTCAAGGATTTCCATACCGCCATGAGCGCGGGCGCGGAATTGATGCGAAGCCGTCTGCAGCCCTGCGCGATTCGATTGTACGATGAAACGGAGACCAAAACCCATGTACGCAAGGTGTTCGGCATGGAGCTTGAGCAGGGGGCGTATCTGGTCTTTGGCTTTGATGGCCGCAGGGATATCGTCGATTGCCAGATGCGTTATGCGCGGGAGATCATGGAGGAGAAATACCATGGCCAGGACCTTGGCAGCAAGGGGGGAGATCTCTGGTGGGAGAACAAATACAAATTCTTTTATCCGCCGTACATGTTCCACATCCCACAGGCGTTTGGCACCTTGGACACAGTGGCAACCTTCGCCAATATCGAAAATGTCTATTATGCGATGAAGAAGGTGGTGAATGAAAATTTCCCGCAGGCCCGCTTCATCGGACATTTTTCGCACTGGTATGAATGGGGTTGCATGCTGTACGCACGCTTCATCTTCGAGGAGGATGCGGTGCCGAAGGACCCGCGCGAGGCGGCGGCTCTCTACAATCGGGTTTGGGACATGGCGATTCGCGCCGCAATCGCCAACGGCGGTGTCATCAACGAGCACCATGGGGTGGGCCTCAAGCTAGGCCGCTACATGAAGGACCTTTACGGTACGGCCATGCCCGTTCTGGAAGGCATCAAAAAACAGCTTGATCCAAACAACATCATGAATCCAGGCAAAATGGGGTTTAAAGGAATCTGACTATGAATATTGATAAATACACCGAAACCATCAAGGCTTGCCGTTTTTGCTTCATGTGCCGTCATCTTTCCGCAATCGGCAATGTGACTTTCACCGAGGCCGACACCCCACGCGTGCGTGCCTCTATGCTCTATGGCGTCACCATGTTTCCTGAACGACTCACCAGCGACGACCTGGTCAAGACCATGTACCGCTCGGACCTGAGTGCGTGCTGCCGCAGAAACTGCGTGAATCACTACGAGGAAAACGCACTGAATCTCGCCTATCGCGCTGATTTGGTCGAGGCGGGGGCAGTTCCCGAAAACATCAAGGCCATTGCAGCGGAACTGAAGGGAATGCCCGCTTGGAGTGTTTCAGGAAAAGGCGAGGTTGTCTATGTGGCGGACAATTATTCTGTCCAATCTGGCGCGGCTGCTGCATTTGCCAAATTGGCAGGCGGGGTTCAAACAGTCAAAGGCGGTTCCTGCGGCAAGGGGCTGTGGGTGCTTGGTTTCCGCGAAGAGGCCAGGAAGATGGCGCAGACATTTGTTGACGTGCTTGAAAGCACAGGAGCCGCCACCGTGGTTGTCAGCCATACTGGAATATACGACCTGCTGGTCAACACGCTTTTGGAAATGGGGCTTTCCCTTAAGGCGAAGGTGATGCACTCCTCTGAGTATCTGGCAAAAATCAAAACCGCAAAAAAACTTGGCAAGGTATATTACCTTGAAAGTGATTTTCTGCGCAATTACAATGACGATTATCCGTTCCCGAAGGCGGTTCTGGAAACCAACGGCGCGATGTTGCAGCCATTTGGCACCAATGACGAGGAATCTTATTCCTGCGGGGAAGGCGCGCTTTTGCTGGACAAGATCGAGCCTGAACTGGTCGAAAAACTGGCCAAATACATTGAGGCGCGTGCAGACAATCCGAGCAATGATGTGATTGTTGTGGCCTCGCCCTATACGAAAGTCCAACTAAAGAAATACACCTCGCTGAACGTCAAGACCATTGAGGAACTGCTGGCAGAAGCGCTGTAAGAGAGATGAGTTTTTTAGTTACAATTGCCGTAACTATTCAGAAGGGTAAGCCGCGTAGCGGCGGCAAGAACATAGCCGTGGGTGAAGCGAGCACCTTTGGTGCGAGCGAAACCCACGGGCAGGCGATACCCCCAGTTCTTTTGCGCCGTGCCGCGTAGCGTAGCGGAGCGGCAAGGCGCAGAAAAGCGGCGGCCTATTCCAATATGCTTCTCTACTGAATAGCTGCCAATTTCCTCATGCAAAATAAGGAGAAACACTTATGAGAATCCAAAAAGTCAGTGATTATCATGCCATGAGCGTCATGGGCGCGGATATCATCTACAATGCCGTGGCGAAGGCGATGAAGCAGGGGAAACCTTTCAATCTCGGTCTTGCCACTGGCAACACCATGATTGAACTCTATCAGATTCTGGCTGACCGTTTCAATGCCGACAAAATCGACCTGGCGAAACTTCAGACCTGGAATTTGGACGAATACGCTTCTGATGAGCATAACGCGGTTGCCCATGATCATCCGCTAAGCTATTGGAAATATATGCACGAAAACCTTTTCTTCAAGTTCGACGCCACTCGCAATTTCACAGAAGGACAGGCGCATTTTCCAAATCCTGCTGACCCTGCGAAATTCGATTCCGACCTGGCTGCCGCTGGTGGACTTGACTTGCAGCTGCTAGGGATTGGCTTCAATGGCCACATCGCTTTCAACGAACCTGTCAAAGAATCGGAAATCGCCGTGGATGCATATGGCAAACTGCCGACGCGGGTCCTGCCGTTGACAAAGGAGACGATTGACCAGAATACGAAGATAACGGCCAATGGCGACAGCTCGCTGGTGCCGCGTTTCGCCGCCACCACAGGCATGAAGCCGATTCTCGCCTCGAAACAGGAATTGTTGCTGGCCTGTTTTGCCGAACAGCAGGCCCCACTGACCCGTATGCTCGGCAACCGCCGTCCTACCCCCGAACTCCCCGCATCCTATTTGCTGGTACACTCCGATTTCACTCTCATCTACACCGCCGATACCATCAATCTGGATGCAGTTCTGTAGGTATCCGATTGATATGAGCCGCGTAGCGGCGATGAGCGCATAGCCGTGGGTGAAGCGAGCGCCTTTGGCGCGAGCGAAACCCACGGGATAAGCAGTCCCCAAGCCCTTTGCGCCGTACCGCGTAGCGCAGCGGAGCGGCATGGCGCAGCGGAGCGGCATGGCGCAGAAAACAAAGTGGATTATGCATATCCTTCTGAAAGTTGACAATCTGGATGCTGTTCTGTCGTAAGTGGTGAAAAAAACAAGGGTTCCAAACGATCGTTTGGAACCCTTGAAACACTAACCACTAATCACTATAAAAAACTTGGATATTATATACTTGAGTTTCCTTATGGAATTATTCCTCACTGGTCGATAACCAGGATGCGCCTTGCCGCATCGCTACGCTACGCGGCAAGGCGCACAGGGACTAGGGTGGGCATCTGACCGTGGGTTTCGCTTTGCCGCTGTCGCGGCTTCGCTCCACCCACGGCTATGCTCTTGCCGCCGCTTACGCGGCTCTTCTCTGTTGCTAAAGTCCAATCGGCAACTAAAGTATATAATTCCTAAAAACTTAGTAGAGGCTCAGGATATTCTCGATGGACTTCTTGGTGCATTCGACCGTATCCGCCCCTTCGTATTCGACGACGGCGGACTGGATGTTTTCCAGTTCCTTGAGTTTAGCAAGGACACCCTTGAGGTCCAAGGCTCCTTCACCAACGATGACATCCTGGTGCTTGCCTTCACGGGTCCAGATGAAATCCTTGAAGTGGAAGCCATAGGTGCGGTCGCCGAAGAGGTTCAGCCAGCCGACGGGGTTTTCACGTTCGACGTGCATGCACCAAGCGGTGTCCAGGCAGAGGCCAATGCGCTTTGAGCAACGGTTGAAAACATAACGCAACATGGTGGCGTTGCCAAGCCAGTTGTAGCCGCCGTGGTTGTGAATGGCCACGGGAATGCCATACTCTTCACTGAGCCTCTCCAGAATCCTGATGGTGACTTCCCAGCCGTCTGGCGCGAACGTGACGGAGACGAGTTTGCTGTTGCTTTTCTTGGCGAACTCGAAGAATTTGCGGTTGTTAATCTCATCGGGGGTCATGCCGATGGCGCCGATGCCGTCAAATGTCACGCCGTTGTCGCGGTAGGCCGCGATACAGGCATCCCAGGTATCAGGTGCCGCATAATCTAGATGGCAGCCCGACAAATCCACGATGGAGGCCCCGCAGTAGCGGATTGCCTTGGCGCACTCCACGTTGTCCTTGATTTCACGGAACGACCAGCTTTTGACACCCAATCTGTTTTTTAAATCGAACATAGCTATATCCTCAATTATTAAAGCTTAACAGGGATTCCACGGCTGGCCAGATATTCCTTGACCTGCTTGACCGTGAAGGTTCCAAAATGGAACACGGAGGCTGCCAGCAGAGCAGATGCCTTGCCTTCGGTGGCCGCCTGATAGAAGTGCTCCAGAGTCCCCGCACCGCCAGAGGCGATGACGGAGAGACCAGTCTGCTCTGCGATGGCGCGCGTCACCACGAGGTCATAACCTGTGCATGCACCGTCGCATGCCTTGCTGGTGGGAAGAATCCGCGCCGCGCCTGTGTCTTTCATCTCTTTGGCGAATTCCACGGCATCCTTGCCTGTGGCCGTGCGTCCGCCATCAATGTACACCTCGCGCTTGGATGGGAGGGCTTCGTTCACATCCACGTCAATGGCGATGCAGACGCGGTTACCACCAAACTGCTTCACGGCTTCGCGCACGAAGGCTGGATCGCGGTAGGCTGCGCTAGAGATGCTGACGGCACTGGCACCGCTCTTCAGAGCATTTTCCACATCCTGCAACTTGCGGATGCCGCCACCCACGGTGACGGGCACCTTGACGGCGGCGGTGACCTTCTTCAGGACATCAAACATGGTCTGGCGGTTTTCGACAGTGGCAGTGATGTCCAGGAAGGCGAGTTCGTCTGCGCCACTGGCGCAGTATGCCTTTGCAGCTTCAACGGGGTCGGCGGCGTCAACCAACTCGACGAAATGAACGCCTTTGACGACGCGCCCATTCTTCATATCTAGGCACGGAATGATGATGACTGGTTCCATTGTTGTGTTCCTTTGGTATTATGATTTTGCCGCGCTGAAGCGCAGCACACAAAACAGGTACAGGCTGGGATAGGGCGCATAGGACAGAAATGGGCTGGGGTGCTATGCACACCAGCCCTGCTTTATGTCCGCTGCTAGAGCTTCGGGGGCCTGTTCTGTGCCCGCCGCTCAAGCGGCGGGGTAGTCTTACCCTCTGAAGAGGCGCTTGACGTTGTCAAGGCTGCGTTGTGCGGCGAAGACGCTTTCCTCGCGCCCTTCGAACTCGATGCTGATGCAGCCGTCGAAGCCCTGGGCCTTGATGAGGTTGGCGATGGAGCGCAGGTCGATGTCGCCGTAACCCGTGATGGAGCCCTTGACGTAGTGACCGTGGCTGGTCTTGCTCCAGTTTTCGGGATCTGGCACCCACTCGCGGAGGTAGTTGTCCTTGAAATGGAACATCACGACGATGTCCGCATTGTCAATCACATTGCAGAAAGGTTTCTCATCCACGCCGCAGACGTTGCCGACATCGATGACCAGGCGGAAGTTGGGGCGGTTGACGCCTTTGATGAGGCGGCGGACGCGTTCCTTGCCCTGGAAAAGCTTGCCGTGGTTTTCAATGGCAGTGGTGATGCCATATTTTGCTGCATAGTCAGCGACTTCACCGCAGGCTTCTATGGCGATGGGGAGGTCTTTGTCAAACTGTTCGAGGGTTGATTTTTCGACGGGGCGGCTGCCTGCGTCATGGCGCACGAGTGGAACACCAAGTTGTGCGGCAATATCAACGTGGCTTTTGACGCGTGCGATTTCAGCTTTGATTTGTTCTGCATTTCTATCGGTGCCGTCTGGATTGGTAAGGAAATTGGCACTGAAAGTGTAGCTGCATAGTGGGATGTTGGCGTCCTTGGCGGCCTGGACGACCTTGCCAGGCATATCCTTCTCAACGGTGAAGTCGCAGCCAAGGGGCACGATTTCGCAGCACTCGCCTCCCATGGAGGCAATCTTTGTTACGAGGCCAGGAAAGTCGAATTCGCCTTTGCGGTAGGCTCCAGCCAGACTGTAGGTACTCAAGCCGATTTTCATGTTTCACCTTTGGGTTAAGGAGTTGTTGGAATAACAAAAAGGCGCAACCCGCAGGTTGCGCCGTCCTTTAATACTCGTTCAAATCTCGGTCAATCAGGTCATTCAGTTCATTGAACTGGTAGTCGATTTGCGCACGGACATGCTCGATAGACTGGTCCATCTGGTTCATTGGCATCATATCCGAGAAATCGGAATCCACCTCGGAAGAGGCTGGAACAACGGAGACCTTCGAGCCATTTTCTACAACATCTGGCGATTTTCTCGCTCCTTGAAGGACGACTGTTTCAGCGACGGGGCCAACGCTCTTTTCAAGCAACCGTTCCAGAGGAAGAAAATGCCCTGCAAGGAAGACAACGGAGGCGACGATGGAGACACGCCAAAGCATTGCTAGCGCCGTATGGCGTCTGGGTTGGGAGGCGCTTCCATAGCGCTCCTCGACCATCTGCTTCAGTTGCGCGAGGTTCTCCTTCGGAAGCCTGTGCTCCTCAAGGGAAGAACTGCTTTTGAGCAACTCCATGATGTGGAGGGAAGCTTGACATTCCTTGCAACCCGCTGCATGCTTGCGCCAGGCCTTGTCTGCCTCGCTTCCATCACCATCGCGAAGCGCTCTGAAGCGCATCCTTTCACAGGGTGATTTGAAGGTTTTGTAGGGCATGTTTTTATTTTTCGAGATTGTTCCATTCGACGCGGAGCAGCTCCAGTGCGCGATGCATGCGCCAAAGGGCTGTCCCCTGCGGAATGGCGAGGATGACGGCGATGTCCTTGAAGGCGACATTGCCGAAGACGCGCAGCTTAACCACTTCGCGGATCTCTGGCGGAAGCTTGTCAACCAGCTTGCGGATGATTTCGGCATCGTTGCTGTCCGTCAATGCCTGGAGGGGGGTGCCTTCCTCATGAGGTTCGGGCATCGTCTCCTCGCCTGTGATCTCGAATTTGCGTCTTCTGCGTTTGTCTATGGCCAGGTTCCGCGTGACCCTGAAGAGCCAGGGACCGAGGTTGTCGTAGAGGAGGACGGCTGGTGGCTTGTCAATCAGTTTGATGAAAACCTCCTGGCAGATGTCCTTTGCCAAATCCATGGAGTTGATGTAGCGTGCGGCATACACCACGATGCGGTCGCTATAGCGCCTGAAGATGGCCTCGAAGGCTTTTGCGTCGCCCTCGCACATCCAGATTTTCAGTTGCTTGTCGCTCGCATCGGCATAGCCTCTGCCGTGGAACTCCACAGCCTCGCGGAATCTCGTCTTTGTGGCAGTTGAGTTGACGATGATGCGGTCTGCATTCAACTCTCTGCCGCTCTCTAAGGTTGTGTCCATTTTTTTGCTCTCCTGTCTTCTTCCCTGTTGAAAGCAAATGCTTTCCCCTTTGCAACCTACATAACGAACGGCATCGTCCCTCTATTGGGGCGATGCCGAATAATGAGCAGCCTAGATTTCGACGAGCCAACCGAATGGGTCGGGTTCGATGCCCCATTGGATGGCAGTGTAATGGTTGTAGAGGTTCTGGAGGATGGGACCGCATCCCTCGCGCGGTCCAACCTTGATGACCTGGTCGCCACGGACGATTTCATTCACGGGCGTGATGACGACGGCGGTGCCGCAGGCGGCGATTTCCTGGAAGGTGGGCAGTTCATCAAAGGGGATGGGGCGCACTTCAACCTTCATGCCCAGATGGGCAGCCAGCGTGCGGAGGCCATTGTTGGTGACGCTGGGCAGAACGGAGTTGGAGAGCGGCGTAACATACGCGCCCTTGGCGTCGATGCCCAGGAAGTTGGAGGTGCCGAACTCGTCGATATACTTGTGTTCGACGGGGTCGAGGTAGAGGTCAACGGGGAAGCCTTTGTCGTGGCAGATCTTGTGCGGAAGAAGGGCTGCGCCGTAGTTGCCACCCATCTTGACAGTGCCTGTGCCGTGCGGAGCCGCGCGATCGAAGTCATCCATCACCAAAGCGCGGACGGGCTGGAGGCCGCCTTTGTAGTAGGCGCCGACGGGCATCACCAGGATGATGAAGGTGTATTCATCGGCCTCATTCACGCCAATCTGCGGGCCAGTGCCGATGAGCAGGGGACGGACATACATGGAGGCACCTGTGCCATACGGCGGAACAAACTCGATGTTGGCCTTCATGACGCGACGGAGGGCATCCATGAAAAGCTCTTCAGGGACGGGGGCCATGCAGCTGCGCTGGGCGCTTCTGTTGAGGCGGCGTGCATTCTCCAGGGGGCGGAACGCCTGGATTTTCCCGTCTTTCGTCTTATAGACCTTCAGACCTTCAAAGGCATCCTGCCCATAGTGGAGGGCGGTGGCGGCCACGTGAATCTTCAGATAGGGTTCTTTTACCAGTTCGCCTGCGTCCCATGCGCCGTTGCGCCAGGTGTAGCGGATGTGGCAGTTCACATCCATGTAGGCAAATCCGAGCTTTGACCAGTCAATGTCCATTCTTTTTTCCCTTAGATGGTTATGGTTGAAATGTGGGGTGTGAAATCACACTCAGGTTTAGCATAAACAAAATATAAGTGCAATTGAAGAAAACTCAAGTTTTTTTGCGTAAAAAATGTCGGCGGGGGCTTTTTTCTACGAGCGACGGGGGGCGGAGCCCCCCGAACCCCCTGTGACGGGCTGATGGGGGCACTGCTCCTGCCCCATGCGCGCTTTGCGTACACCAGGTTTAGCGCGGGATGAGGCCGAGGCCTGAACGGAAGCGGAAGCCGTTGAGGATTTCACGCTTGAGGATTTTCTGGAGGGAGGTTTTCTGGGGAACCTGGTCGAGCGGAAGGTCGGGGTTCCCGAAAACGCGTTCGCGGTGCTGCCAGTCATTAGCCTTGGGAGCAGGGAAGAGCTGGAAGAGGGACTGGAAACGCACGATGTTCGAGGTCGGAGGCAGGAAGCGGTTGAAGGAGGAATCCAGCAGCCAGGAGCCGCATTGGAAGCCCTTGTAGGCAAAGCCTGGGAAGTATTTTGCGAAGAACTCGCGGCAGATGCGGAAAGAATCGCGCGTCAGTTCGTATTCCAGCGGGGCGCAGGCAGGGATGTGGACGTTGATCATCTTGTCCCCTTCCGTGAAGGCGACCTCCCAGTCGGCCAATGGCAGTGTGACAGGGGCGTATGCGAGGCGTCCGTTGGCTTGCGCCTGGTAGCCCGTGACGGAGGTGTCGGTGACCACGAAGGTGGTGGTGAAGTCGGCTTTCTGGTCTGACTGCGCGAAATATCCCTCGTCGGCGACGGGCATGTCGGGTGGCGCGAGAATGGCAAGCTCCCCGTTTTTCTTGTTGCAGTAGAAGGAGAAGCCATGGGAGCGGAAGGCTCCGAACTGGAACTCCAGCCTGCCGAGTCTGAAAAGGGTCGGGACGGTGTGCTGAAGCACCCAGGCGGCATGGTCGCATCCCCAGACACCGTGCTTGACAAAGTAGTCCTCGGCCCAGATGTCCAGTGCAAGTGCGGAATCGCTGAGCACGCTCATTGGGATGGCGCGTTCAGTGTAGTAAGCCTTGATGCGGGGCAGGGCGGCCATGGCGATGATGCCCGAAAAGAAGGTGCATCCAAGGGGTGCGTTGGCCTTCGGGTCATGAGAATATGGTGAGACCTCGCCGCGTTCCTCTGCCGTTGCAAGGTGGGCGAGCCAGTGGCAGTGCCAGGCCAGCCGCGAGAGCGGTTCGTTTTCACGGATTTGTCGTCCGCTGGCGAAAAGCGCGGGGCGTGCTTCCTGGCGCAAGCGTGAAATCTCCGCAACTTCTCGCAGAAAATCCTCCTGTACGAAGAAGACGCCCTCCTTGGGAAAGGAGGCCTGGGAGAGCTCCCAGTTGCGGGACCAGTTTTCCTGCGCCTCCAAGGGCAGGCCGAGTTGAGTAAGTGGTTCAGGTATCATTTCAGTGTGAAATTCTGTGTGGAGGTTTTGCCTGAGGCCAGTTCGGTGACCTTGACGGTCCATAGACCTGGTTCGGGAGTGGTTTCAAGAGTGTAGTCGAAGTGTCCATCAACGGCGCAGGCGGCTCCAGAGCCGTCCAGCACCTTTCCGCTAGGCGAGGTAAAGGTGATGTCGATGGGGATGAGGGCCTGGACGGGCTTTGCAAAGAAGGCGTCGTTCAGAATGTCAATGGCAAGCGTGACCTGTGCGGGAGCTTTGCCTCCCTGGGTGACCTTGCATTTGACCGAGCCGATTTTTTGGTCCAGAACCAGCAGAAGGCGTCCCTCAGCTGGGGCAAAGGACTGTTGGAGGGTGAGGTTGCTTTGGGCAAGGCTGAAGGGTATCTCCTCGTGCTGCACCAGATCATAGACCCCTTTGACGTTTTTGCGTTTCAGGGTGACGGAACCGCTGTTGGGGAGTCCCTTCTCCATCGTCAGCTTCCATGGACCGAGATAGTCTCCAAATGTGCGCTTGTCGTTGATGAGGAAGAGATAGTCTGCGTTCTTGTAGGTGCGGACACGGGTGATGATGTCCTGATTGCTTGCATCGGAGTATGGCTCATAGCAGCCCTTGAGTTTGCTGCGGATGGTGGAGGCGACGGCCTGGAGCTCTGCCTTTCCCTTGTCCGCCTGGGGGGGCCTGTTGACGCTGGTGATGAGCAGGTCGGGCATGATGGCGGGCGTCAGGAACTCGTCTGCAATGATGATGCCACCGTTGTTCTGGAACTCGATGATTTTCTTGTAGGCTGCTTCGGAAAGCACATCGCAGTGGAACATGCAGAGCACTTTGATGCCACCAAGGCCGTCCCGCTGGATTTTCTCCTCGTAGATGACGCTTGGGCTAAGGTTGGCCCACTGGAGCATCAGGTGTGCGTCATAGAGCCAGCTGGACCAGCCCCAGGTGCCACGTCCCGCGAAGACGGAGGAGGCGAAGCTGTGGAGGATGGCCACTTCGGGCTTGCGCTCGGGAATGCGCTTCAGCGTGGGGCCCAGGGGCCAGACGATGCTCTTATGCAGCTCCGCCATACGCTCCTTGGTCTGCTCGTTGGTGGTCACATAGCCCTTGTTGCCAGGCTTGCCCCAGAGAGAGCCAGAGCCATGGTACATGATGCCCTTCACGTCGCGTGAAATCATCGACCAGAGGGCGATGGAGGCGGAATCGGGCGGGATGGTGATGAATGGGCCTTCGGGGGAATCCTTCACCCAATCAGGCTCGTTTTCAGGATGCTTGCCGATGGGGGCGGTCGCGCTGCGGTAGCAGATGATCTGCGTCATCGTCATGACCTTCTGGCCAGGGGTGCCTTCCGCCATGGCAAAGAGTTCGTCGGTGGTGGCGGCAGGGCGGATGGGGTCGGGATAGGCGTAGGTCCAGTGGCTGAGGTAATCGACGGTACCGCCGCTGCCCCAGACAGGCGGGACGCGGACAGCTGGGTCGAAGAAGCTCCAGAAGGGGCGGTGAATATGTTTGTGGTATTGCTCGCTGACCTTGGAGTGGACCACGTTCCAGCCGTCGCCGTTTTTCCAGAACCAGCGGTAGTAGGTGAGGATGGGGTTGTCATCAGGTACAATTCTTGAGAAGGGGAAACCAGGGATTTTGTCATAGTTGACGCCGCCCTTGGAGACGACCTCTTTGGGGATTGGATAGCCTGCGAACTTTTCAAACTCTTTGGGCTCGAACTTGCCGAAGGAGGGCATGGTGCTGTCGCGCACTTCGGAGTTGATGAGCAAGGCGTCGCAGGCGGGATGGTTAGAGATGATGTCGGCGGTTTTGGCTGCGACGTCGCTGATGATTTTCTGGTATTCGGGGTTGGAGGCCTCGATGTTCTTGACGACGGGCGTGCCATCCTTCTTGAAGCGCGGGAACTGCTCGATGAGCTTCTTGTCATGCGCGAGGGTGAAGTAGTCGGCGTGGCGGAAGTCGTTGATGAGATAGTTGTCAAGTTCGCTGTTGATGCGGGTGATGGTGGACTCAAGGTCTTGGGTGTAGAGGACGTCGCGCCCATAGCCGCCCAGGTTGTGCGTAAATCCCGTGCGCTTCATGTTCTCAATTTTGTCGGAGCCCCACATGAGGATGGGGTAGGTGTCTGGCGGATTCAATGGGCAGATGCTGGTCTCCATCTTGATGGAGTCGCTCACCATGCCCTTTTCGTTCTTGCCTGTGGCGGTGACGGAAATGGGGTAGGTGCCAATCATGCGTGAGGTGTCGAACGGAATGCTGACGATGTGTGACGCGCCTGGTTCGAGGGTGCCGATTTCCTTGCCTGTGGGCTGATATTTATCCATGGCAGGCTTTTCCGCATCACCAGCGAACTGGCAGTTGATGACGATGTCGCGCAGGGGGGATTCGCCGCAGTTCTTGAGCTTGTATTCAAGGAAGGCATTCTTCTCGGTGCGGAGGAAGGCAACGCGACCATAGGAGAGAAGCATGAGGGTTTGCGGCGGGAAGCTGAAGAGCTTCAGGCTCTTGATTTGGCCGTTGAAGCGGTTGTGCGTGGAGCTGAAGCGGTCGCCGATGATGGCGGTGCGGACGGCGGGGGCGACGGAATTGCCCTTGAAGAAGGCGGTGCCTTGCACTACGCCGTCAAGCAGGAAGAGGATGCGCCCGCCGCCATTGAACTCGAAGGTGAAGGTGTGTGTTTCGCCAGGCACAAGCGTGAAGGACTTGGAACGGACGGCGATGCTGTGGTCTTGGAAGCCCATGAAGCACTGCATGTAGAAGGTGTTCGGGGTGTTGGGGCCGTTGCGGATCAGGGCAAATGCGTAACCCGTATCGGCATCCTTTCGCGTGTCGCCGACGCCAAGAAGGTACTTGTTGTCGAACATCATGTAGGTGCTGCAGTCCGTCACCTCGGCATTGACGCGTGCGACGACCTCCATCCTGAAGCCGCCAGCAGGGGTAAGTTCCTTGAAAATCTGCTTGGGGTGAACGCAGTAGCCTTCGGGCTTGTCCGCAAAGCCAGGTGCGGGGGTGAGCCAGCCATCGACGATTTTCGTCTCGCCTCTGAGTACGCCGCCCGCATAGCTGCCGTCTTTGGCGGAGTCCGTTTTCACGGAGAAATCCCATTCCGCGACCAGGTTTTCGCCAGGCACGGCGAAGGCCAGCGTGCAGATCGTTAGTACATAAACCAGATATCTAAGGGTTTTCATGGTTTGCCTCCGTGGTTATTTGAGGATGTGGAGTTCAATGGGTTTCCAGATGCCGCCCGCGGCAGCGCTGTCGTGGACGCGGATGACGAGCAGGTTCTCCTCGCCCCATTTGATTTCCTCGCCGATGTTCATGAAGAACGGGATGTCCCAGCCGCTTGGGCCGATGTCGTGCTGTCCAACGTAGGTTTCGTTCAGCCATATCCACGCGATTTCATCCACGCCCTGGAAGTAAAGTTCCGCGCCAACGACCCCCTTTGCCTTTTCGGGTGCCTTGAATCGGATTCTGTACCATGCAATACCGTCGTATGTGCCGATGCACTGCTGCTCCCAGGCCCCGATTTTGATTTTCTGCCATCCCTTCTCGTCCAGCTCTTTCTTGAAATAGCCTTTTTCGTGGCCGTTTTCAATGACATCCTTGATGATGAGCCAATTGTCGTCGGGGATGGTGATCTTCTCGGCTGTGGTGACCTCATGGTCGTAGGTCGGGTTGTCCTTGAGGCGGACATTGTTCTTGGTCAGCGTGAAGCTGGTGAGGAGCCGTCTGGCATCCCGCTTCATCTCATCGCTTTTCGCGTTTTCCGCAACATATTTTGCCACCTCGTTGCGTTTGGCAGTGTCGGAGATGTTCTTGATGCAGGCGATGATGAGCAGTTGGATGCCCTTGTCGGGGTCTGTCGCCATCTGCTTGAGCGTCTCTGCCGCATCAATGCCTTTTGCCGCATAGAGTTCATAGAGAGCCTTTTTGCGTATAACAGGATCCTCGTTCTTGAGGCCTTCCTGGATGGCTGCCTCCCGCGTAGCGGGATTGTTCAGTTGTTTTCTGTACTCGATGCGTTTCTGGATTTCCGATGACTGCGCTGGTGCCATGGCGCATATTCCGAACAATGCACATAGAATGAGAAGGGTGATGTTTTTCATGGGGACTCCTTGGGGTGTATGTGGTTTCCCCGCGCTAAAAAGCGCGGCGCACAGGACAGGCCTATCCTTGGAACAGGGTGGAACGGTCGGCAATGGGGGCCGTCAGACCGTCTTCCATTATGACTTTCAGAGCGATGTAATTCGGCTCGATGAGCTGGTCGAAGGTGTAGTTGTTCTCCAGCGAACAGGTGCTGCACTCCAACGTGACGGCCAGTGCGCCAGAGGCGTACATCATCATCGTGTTCAGGTTGAAGGTGGCTCCGCGCGCCTTCATCGGTTCGCGGAGGGCTTCTTTGCGCAGGCCTGCTTTGAACATCAGGTCATTGGCCGTGGTCGCCCAGGCTGCGCCTCTGCGCTGGTGCGCAGGATAGGCAAGCAGGGTGGGGGCGATGAAGTGCGGCTGTCCTTCGCAGGAATGGGCGTTCAGGACGGCATCGACGCACCAGCGTTCGCAGAGCCGCAGAATGCCTTTTGCCTCTGCCGTGCGGATGTGGCCAGGACAGGCGTCATGCATGATATTGAAGCCGTCGGCGTTCGGGTAGCCGCCAGGGTTCTTGACCTTGTCCAGCGGGAGCGGGAACCACTCTTTACTGCCGCGCCAGCCGATGAGGCTGCCGTCGGACTTCCAGCAACCTTGTGAAACGGCCCTGAAGTCCTCGAAGGTGGCGTGGCGCAGGTGGTCGGGGGAGACGGCGCGTCCGTCCATGTTTGCGCAGGGGATGATGATGAAGCGGTATTGGTCGATGAGCGATGTCAGTTCATTGTTGGTTTTGCCGCGGAAGTCCTTGCCTGTCTCCAGTAGTTGAATCAAGTTGGTGGCGGCGCAGACGCTCTCAGCCTCGGCCCCGTGGATGCCAGCCATGAACAGGATGGTCTGCTTCTGGCCTTCGCGCTGGAAGTAGCTCTTGTAGGTGTTGCTGCTGGAACCTGCCGACCAGTTGCTCTGCGGGGCTGGCTCGGAGAAATCACCGTAGAAGACTGCGTAGATTGGGAAACCGCCAGGTGTCTGGGCGATGACATTCGCCTGTCCGCGCTTTGTGCTTTGGCAGGTAGCGATGATCTCTTCGGGACGCACCATCCACCAGTCTGGCCTGGGTTCAAGGTTCAGCTCTTCTTTCGGGAATCGTAGGTTTGCTCCGTACATTGCTATTCTCCTTTGTTTTTTATGTGCGCACTTCGTGTGTACCAGGACTTAATGCAGCAGGGTGGTGTTGATGAGCACCTGTCCGTTCTGGGTGAGTTGGATAGTGCCGTTGAGTGGGCCGTTTTTCGTGAAGTGTAGTTCGGCTGTAAAGCCTTCGCGGGTGGTGAAGCGGATTCCATCGGTGGTATCGTCTTGCAGAAGCGTTGAGGCGACCATCTGCGGTTCTGCTGCATCGGCTGCCTGAAGCAGCGTGAGGAAATGGACGCGGTTTGTTGGCTGTGCAGGGGAGATTTCATAGCGATACTGCCCCAGCCAAGTGTTCTCTAATCCGCCTTTGCGTTTGATGGCGTTCAACAGGTCGGGCGCGTCAACGGGATAGTTGGCGCCATTCGTCCAGAACTCCTTGTCTGGACCGCCGATGATTTCGGTGGTTGCGTCGGCAGGGAGCAGGGTGCGCAGGAGAAGGGCACCATTGCCGCCCTGGCTGCGCCAGAAGCCGTCCCGCTTCTCAGGTGTACCTTGGGTGTGAAGGAGAAAGACCTTCTGGTAGTCGGTCTGCGTGCTTTCTACACGGTCATAGACGACGAAGTAGTCGGGCTTGACATAGACGAATATGCGTGCGACCTCCTTGCATTTCTTCGCGTTATAGCAATTGGTGGCATCGGCAGCGGTGACGGCATGGTAGGGGCTGGAGGCGAAACCGAGGGATTTCGCCAGCTTCTTGTCCTGTCCACCGTCGTTGGTGAACGTGCTCCAATCGACGCGCGGTGCGTTGGCACCGTACCAGTGCTGTGCAATGGGCTCGTCTGGCATGCGAATGAGCAGAGAGTTGTGGGCGACGGTCTGCGGGTAGTAGGCCTTGTGGTGGACCATGTTACCGCGGTTGCCCGTGTCGAGTGCCTGGAAGCCTTTTTTGTAGATGATGAAGCTAAGCTCGTCGTAATGCTGGTGGCCGACCTGTTTTGCACCCGCCTTGATGGAGGCGAAGGTGTCGTCGGGGGTGAAGCCTGAGCGGACGTTCATGAGCCCGTAGGAGGGGAAGTATTCCGCTGTCTCCTGGCTGAGGTAGTCAGTCGGGTTGCCTGGAAGCTGGTATTCGGGATCGAATCGGGTCAGGATGAAGGCGGTCCAGGGAAAGAGGGTGCGGAACTTGATGTTCTTCATCTCCGTTGGGAGAAGCGCCATGATGGCGCGTCTTCTGGGATTGTCGCCGTAGAAGTGGATAGCCTGCGCAAGGTGGGTGTACATCGGGTAGGTGGGCATGCTGTTATCAACATGGAAGGCGTCGCCCCAGCCGAAGTCGTAGTACCCCTTCTCGATGTCCTCGCGCGGGATGCACATCCAGTTGTAATAGTTGTCGTAGTCTCTCAATTGCGTCCAGTACTGCGTGGCGTCGATGCCTGCGCCAGACATCAGGGTGTGCATGAAGTTATAGGAGGCCCATGGATAGTTGGCGAAACTGTATCCTGCGCAGGTGCTGGTGAGGAGTCCCTTGCCGCCAGCGATTTCATCGCGGTAGTCCATCATCTCGCAGTACTCGTCATAGCCGTCCTTGAGGAGAGTGTCCGCGAGGGGGTCGTCGATGCCGTCCTGGAAGGTGGCGAGTCCAGCAAACCAGAGAAGACCGTGTTCGCCGTAGTTGCCTGTCGCGGTGCCCTTGCCGCCGTTGCAGGGAAAACCTGGCTTGCGCATGAATTTGATATGCTGCAGCAGTGGATACATCAGGCTCTTCCGCTGTTCAGGTGTCAGCTTGTCATAGAGCCAGTCGTAGGTGACTAACATGCCAAGGCGCCCGTAGTTGTACCACTCTGGCAAGATGCGCGAACGCTCGGAAAGGGCGCAGAACTCGTTCATCACCTGCATGTACTGGATGGCCAAGTCCAGATACTTCGGGTCGTCCGTGATGCGGTAGAGAATGGCGCAGCGCGCCGCCTCCGAACCGCCCTTGTAGCGGACGCCGTATTCCACGGCGTTCTGGTCGTTCCTGTTCTTGATGAAAACCATCTTGTCATCGACGATTTTAACCATGTCGGGCTTGAACTCCAGTCGCGGCCTGTCCGTGAGTTTCTCGATAAAGATCTTCATTTCCTCAACGTATGGCACGATGGATGGAAGTTGTGCGCGCTTCTTCAGCGTTCCCCAATCTTTCTTTGTGATGAAGAGGCGCGGATGGTCTGTGCGGATGCGCTGCTTCACATCGTCAAACTCGGGGGCGCCAGCAGCAAAGGCAGCCAGGGTACACAGCGTCAAGATAGTGCAGATTTTTTTCATGGTCAGATGGAACGGTTATTTAGGGATGTCATGGATGGCTTCGCGGAGTTGTTCTGAAAAGTGTTCCAGTTCGGGGGTGTCCTTGAGCTGACGTGCCTGAAGTGCAAACTGAAGGGCCTGGGGATAGCGGTTTTCCTCTACAGCGCGAGTTGCCAGCTTCAGGAGGGCCTGGTACTTGAATTCGGGTAGGAGTAGAGCACGCTCCAGCAGGGCATCCCCTTGGCTTCTGTCTTCCAGCAGATCGGCCAGGGAGAGAAGGGCTTTTCCGTCCAACGGCTCTTTTTCAAGGGTTTCCTGCAGAAGGCGAATGGCGGTCTGCAAGTCTCCCTCCAGGACTGCCTGCCTTGAACGTGCAGCCATCAACACCTTTTCGGGCAGTAGAGTGGTGGTGGCATCCAGTAAGGTGCGTGCCAGGTGGGACTGTTCTGCATTCTGCAGGTATTCGATGACTAGTTGCGCACGCTGTGAGGAGAGGTTGCCCTTTTTATGCAGTTCCATCGCCAGTTGGCAGGCCTGTGATGCGAAATTGCGATTGATGGTCAAATCCAGCAGTGTCTCCAGCATTGGGACATCTGCGGCACCAAAGTGCTTTGCCGTTTCAAGGATGTCCATCGCCTTGTTCGGGTGTTCTGCTTCCAGCTCTACCGAAGCCCAAAGGGACCATAAGCGGCTGTCGGTTGGGGATTTCTTGAGAAGCTGACGAGCCAGCGAGGAGGCTTCATCAAGGCGGCCTGGCTGTAAGACAATGGCCTGAAGAAGAATCAACTGCGCATCCTGTGCATCTGGCTTCAATGCGATGGCATTGGACACCGCCTTCTCTGCGGCAAGCAATTGTCCTAGTTTGAGCCTGCATTGCGCAAGAAGCAACCACAGTTCGGCTGGATTTTCTTGCCCGTTTTTCGATACCAACTGGACTAGATGCGGCACGGCCTCCGAATAAAGCTGTTCGCGCATCATCACCTTGGCGGCGTTGAGACGGGCTTCGTCAAAATCAGGAGCAAGTTCCAAGGAACGCAGGAAGCTTTGGCGCGCCTGAGCCAAACGGTCTGCCTTGTAACAGAGCACCCCGAATGAAAAGTGCATGGCCGCACTTGCGTCTTCGGGCAGGCTGGCCTTTATGGCTTGAATCGCCTGTTCTGGTGGCAGGTTTTCGACGCTTTTCAAAAGCTCCGCTTCCTTGCGGCTCAATCTGGGCAGGTCTGCCCAGAGGCAACAACTGAAAACAGCAAGTAGTATGGCGAGGCATGGTTTCATGAAGAAGCGAAGGAAGCGATAAAAGCGACGAAGGCGTGGTTCATACTGAGCCACGCCTGAGGAGATGATTGCAACTATTTTTTTAATATGTTCATGGATTGGTTTTGGAGGTGATGGTACCCTCGTCCCAGACGTTGAGGAAGACATTGGAAGTGTTGACTTCCATGGCTGTCAGTGGGGCACAGTGGCCGTCGAGGAAGGCCACGTTCATCGCCTTGCCATGCGCACCGTAGGTTGTGCCGATGTTCGTGAACTCGTTGGCCTTTGACTTACTGACGATGTTATAGCCTGCGGTCAGGTGCCAGGCGCCTCCCGAAGAGCGACCGTCAACACCGTTGACAACATACTCTTTCCAATCTTCCTGGAAAAGGATGGTGCTGGAGAGGTTTCGCTTCACGCTGGTCTCGTGCGGGAGGGCCGACACGCCTGTGACACCAGTTGAGTTGATTCCGATGAAGGCGTTATAGACGTAGTCCGTGGCTAGTGCGCAGGCATTCCACCAGCCAGGGTGCAACGAGCTGGAGGGACAGAGGAACGTAGGCAGATAGTATGCGTTGGCATTGGGGTACTTCTTGTAGAGGCCAACTTGTTTGCTTGTCTGCTCGAAGAGGTTGAAGTAGTAGATGTACTCAATCCAGACAAACCTGTAGTAGGGGTTTTTCTGGTTCAGGTAATGGTAACTAGCCTGTGGAAGGTAGGCACCATCGTAATCAGCCGTGTAGATGAGGTAGCTCATGCTGGACTGTTTCAGGTTGTTCAGGCAGGCTGTGGAACGCGCCTTTTCGCGCGCTTTGGACAATGCAGGCAGCAGCATCGCTGCCAGTATGGCGATGATGGCGATGACGACCAGAAGCTCAATCAGGGTGAAGCGAAGCAGTTGTTTCATACGTCCTCCTTGTTTGCGAGGGGAGAAAAAAACAGAACAGGGATTTTGCAGGTTGCTTATTCTGGGAGTGTCCAGTCGTGACGGCGATAGAGACTGGCGTTGGTTGCGTTGCCCGATGTGTCAGTGTATTTAAACTTAGTCTTGGCGTTGCCTGCTTTCAGAGCCTCGACATGGCCGTCGAAGAAGGCGAAATTGGCGGCTCCATTGTGGCGGAAATGGAATCCCGAGTACTGGTTGGTGTTGCTCAACTGGATGGTATAGGCTTGGTTGCCTGCATAGTTGAAGGCGCCACCATACCAGATGGTGTCCATCAGCATCGGGTAGTCGGAGTGTTGCTTCATAACCACTGTACTATAGTAAGAGGGCAAGGTGGTTTCAGTGGGAATGGCAACCGTTGTCCCGCGCAGCATCGGATTGCCATGTTCCTTCTCGAAATTGGTGCCAAAGGCGATATTCTTCAGGGCATAAATAAGACCCACGAGATTTCCGCCGTAGGTGTTTCCATTGTAAACATACCCTGGGTTGACATGTCCTGGACAGCGGAGAGACTGGTCGTCGCCAAAGGAGGTGCTTTCACCCAAGGCATAGCGCAATTCGGTCATGTAGTTCCAGTTGGATGTTCCCGTGCATTTGCTGATGGAGATGTTACCGCCGTATTCATCGGCGTACATCAGCTCCTTCAGAGCAATTTGTTTGAGGTTGCTAGTGCAGGAGATGGCGCGTGCCTTCTCACGTGCCTTGGCCAGGGCGGGCAGCAGCATCGCCGCCAGGATGGCTATGATAGCGATGACGACCAGAAGTTCTATCAGAGTGAAGTGAAGCTGGTGTTTCATACGGTCTCCTCGATTATTGTGGATGGGAAGTCTGTTATGGAGGCAGGGATGGAGCCTTATTCCGACAGCGACCAGTCGTGCTTTCGGTAGAGATTGTTATTGGCCGCATTACCCGAGGTATCGGTGTATTTGAACTTGGTCTTGGCGTTGCTGCCCTTCAGAGCCTCAACGTGGCCATCGAAGAAGGCGAAGTTGGCGGTGCCGTTGTGGCGGAAGTGGAAGCCCGAGTACTGGTTGGTGTTGTTGAGGGAGAGAACGTAGGCCTGGTTGCCCGCATAGCCGAAGGCACCGCCGTACCAGATGGTGTCCATAATCATCGGGTAGTCAGAGTGCTGTTTCATGACGACTGTACTGTAGTAGGAGGTGCCAGAAGTTGTGCCTGACAGAAGTGGATTCCCGTACAAAGTCTCATAGTTGGTGCCGAACTTGATGTTTTTCATGGCGTAGATGAAACTGTTCTGGTTTCCCGAGGTGCTGCTGGTGCCTGGGTTGATGAGGCCAGGGCAGCGTAGGGAATTATCGGAACCAAATGACGTGCCTTCACCCATGGCATAACGAAGTTCATACATATAATTCCAGTTGTTGGCGCCTGTGCATTTGCTGATGGTGATGTTGCCGCCGTATTCATCGGCGTACATCAGCTCCTTCAGGGCAATCTGCTTGAGATTGCTGGTGCAGGAAATGGCACGTGCTTTTTCCCGTGCTTTGCTCAGGGCAGGGAGCAGCATTGCTGCCAATATGGCTATGATGGCGATGACGACGAGAAGCTCTATCAGGGTGAAGTGAAGCAGGTGTTTCATGGCGTTTCCTATATCGAAAATAATATTATTCAGGGTCGAGAGGAATAGGGCAAGGGCTTGTTATTCAGGCAGGGTCCAGTCGTGACGACGATAAAGGTTTGCGTTGGTTGCGTTGCCTGTCGTATCGGTGTATTTAAACTTGCTCTTGGCATTGCCTGCCTTCAGCGATTCGACATGGCCGTCGAAGAAGGCGAAGTTGGCAGTGCCGTTGTGGCGGAAATGGAAACCAGAATACTGGTTGACGTTGTTGAGCGAGAGAACGTAGAACTGGTTGCCAGCGTAGCCGAATTCGCCGCCGAAGCAGATGGTGTCCATGAGCATGGGATAGTCAGAGTGCTGCTTCATGACGACTGTGCTGTAGTAGTTGGGGGTGCTGCCAGAGGGACGCTTATCCCCCTTTAACTTTGGTTTGCCATGGTCTGTTTCCCAATTGGTGCCGAAATCGCAGTCCTTGAGGGCGTAGATGAAGTCCTTTTTATTCCCGTCAGTGGAGCCGTAACCTGGATTGGTCCAGCCAGGGCAACGGTAGCTCGGATCTTTGCCGATTGCGGTGTCGCTGGAAGGTTCACCCAAGGCATAGCAGAGCTCCTTGACATAATTCCAGTTATCTCCACCAGAACATTTATAGATAATGACGTTGCCGCCGAATTCGTCGGCATACATCAGTTCCTTCAGGGCAAGCTGCTTGAGGTTGCTGGTGCAGGAGATTGCACGGGCCTTTTCGCGTGCCTTTGCCAACGCAGGCAACAGCATCGCCGCCAAAATGGCGATGATGGCGATGACGACCAGTAGTTCAATGAGTGTGAAGGATTGATGTCGTTTCATGATTTGCCCTTTTATGTGATAAAACGAAAAACTACTCCGTCAGCGACCAGTCGTGCTTGCGATAGAGACCAGCTTTGGTCGCGTTGCCCGAGGTGTCGGTGGAAACGAATTTGTTTTTTGCATTGGCTGCCTTGAGGGGTTCCACATGGCCGTCGAAGAAGGCGAAATTGGCTGCTCCGCCGTGGCGGAAGTGGATACCAGACGCTTGGGTGGAGCTGTCAATCTGGATGGTGTACGCCTGATTGCCAGCGTAGCCGTAGGAACCGCCGTACCAGATTGAATCCATGATCATAGGGTAGTCAGAGTGTCCTTTCATGACAATGATGCTGTAGTAATAGGGATAATTCTGATCCGATGGAACGGCGTAGGTAGTGCCTTTTAGCTTTGGATTTCCATGGTCATTTTCGTAATTGGTGCCAAAGTTGATGTTTTTGAGGGCATAGATGTAACTGACGCCCACCGATTTATTCACAAAACCAGGGCAACTGTAGGCTTTGTTTGCTCCATAATTAGTACTTGATTCGCCTAATGCGTAGAGAAGTTCGGTCATGTAGTTCCAGTTGTGTGTGCCTGTGCATTTGCTGACGGGAATATTGCCACCAAAGTCATCGGCGTACATGAGTTCCTTCAGTGCAAGTTGCTTGAGGTTGCTGGAACAAGAAATGGCGCGTGCTTTCTCACGTGCCTTAGCCAGGGCGGGCAGCAACATAGCTGCCAGGATGGCGATGATGGCAATGACAACCAGAAGTTCTATTAAGGTGAAATGTTTTTTTGAATCAATCATTTTGCGGTTCATTCCTTTGCTCCAAATATTAAAAACTACATTATCATTATAATTATACCAGATTGTTTTGGAAAAATCAAGTTATAAGTGCTTTTTTTATGATATTCATTTGACAATTGAATAATCAGCATTAGTATAATAGAGTAGTTGCAATCCTGCAACATTTATAAACCATTTGAAAATGCACGATAATCGTGCAGAAACAAGCAAACAAGGAGTAAAACAATGAAGAAGTTCTTTATGATTGCCGCTGCCGCAGCACTTCTCGCCGCCATGACTGGTTGCGGTTCTCTGCGCACCCCCGCTGGCGCAAACAACAACAAAGTTTGGTACAACACCTTCTTTGGCATCTCCATTGAGAGCGCTGTCTATGGCGATGGCATTATCGTCAATCAGTAAGCAGATGAATTGAATTTCCCTGATGGGTAGTTTTTTTTCTTACCCAATCATTCAGGGAAGGAAGGGAGACGGTTTGGCCGTCTCCCTTTTTTCTGTCATTATGATTGCAAACTGTCTTATCACATTGTTTGTCATTCTCTTCTGTGCCATTTGCCATGGCGCAGATGCAGAGGCTTGTGTGCGTCTCTGCGAAGAGTTGAACAGGATACGACAAGGGGAACTGGATGCAAGGCAGCAGTGGAATGAACAGCGTCTGGCCATCGAGGGTGAACTTGCCGCAGCAAAAGCCTCCCTGGCGGATAGCCTGGTATCCTTTGCCGAGACGGAAAAGAAACTTGCGACCAGCCATGAGCGCTTGAGGGAGACCGAGGCGGAGATTGCTCGTTTAAAGGGGAATTTGCAGGCATTTCTCCCACCAATTTGTAAGCTTGAAAAGGCGTTGCTTTCTCGTCGCCCCGCTTTGCCAGAGCCTTTGTCGAAAAAGCTGGCACCCTTGTTTACAAGGATGGAGACCCCATGCATATTGCCAGAACAGGTACCCGATAGGCTTGCGGATATTATTGCCGCCTATACTGAACTAAGCAATTTTGCGGCGACGGTAACGGTTTCGACAGTGCTTTTATCTGAGGATGACACTGTGCGCGAATATGATGCGCTTTATCTAGGGCTGACTGTTGCATATGCTCTCTCGCGTGATGGCAGTTCGGCTGCCTTTGGCGAACCTCTGGAAAAGGGGTGGGATTGGAAATTTGACCCTGCTTGGAGAAAACCAATTGCCAAGGCGCTTGCCATTGCGGAAGGGAAGAACTCTGCTGAACTGGTGTCCTTGCCATTGAGAATCCGAGAGGAGGGCACCAAATGAAACGCTTTTTCGTCATGCTCTTTTGCCTTGCTTTGCTTCTTGGCGCTGCAGAAGAAGAGGCGGAGAGGCGCCTTAAGGAAGAGATACAGACCGCAAAGCAAAGCCTGAACCAGACCCTTCAGGCAAATCAACTGGCCAAAAGCAAACTCCTTAATGATATTCAGAGTATTAAACTTAAGCAGAAGGAGGCTTTGGCGAAAAAAGCGAAAGATGAAGCTGAGAAGAATGAGTTGGATAACCAATTGCTAAATGCCCAGCAGGAACTGCAAAACTGGCGGGGCTTTTTGCAGCGCACCGAGCAGTTGCTGCAGGAGTTTCAGGCCTCACCTACTGAACAGCCTACGCAAGAAGAGTTGTTTGCCTCGCTGGAAAAAGAACTCTTAGCCATTGGAAAGGCTAATGTGAAAGAGGGAACGGCATTGGATGAAAAAGGCATTGAACACTTTGGAACGTTTGCCGTTTTGGGTCCCTCTCTTTTTTTTCGCTCCAAAGATGGAATAACCTGCGGTCCCGCCGTGCATCGTACAAATAGCCTGTTGCCGATGGTGATGACGCGGCTCAGCAGTCGCGAACAGCGTGAATTGGCAAAGCTGTTCAATTATGAAGATGCTTTGCCACCTACCGATATTTCGCAGGGACAGGGACTCTACTTGCGTACGACGCAGGAGACATTTTTTCAGCATCTTGCCAAAGGCGGACCGATTATGATTCCAATCGCGCTGCTGGGCTTGCTCTCGCTCGTGTTTGGCCTTTTCAAAATTATCCAACTGCTTTTGTATGTCCCATCTTGTATGCATCTGGAGATGGTGGACAGAATGGTCGCAGTCGCGTTGACTGGCAAAGAACAGGAGGCGGAGGACCTGGCAAAGAAGCTGCATCCCTCCTTCCGTGCAATGGCATTGGCTGCACTGCAAAACAGAGAGGAAGACGAGGAGCATCTGGAGATGCGTATCTATGAGGCCTCCCTTGCATCGCAATCCTCACTGGAACATTATCTGAGCATTCTCTCCGTCAGCGCAAGTGCCGCGCCCCTTCTGGGACTGCTTGGTACTGTCACGGGCATGATCCACACGTTCAGGCTTATTACGATGTTTGGCACAGGCGATGCCAAGCTTCTTTCTGGTGGCATCTCCGAGGCCCTTGTCACCACGGAGGCAGGACTGATAGTTGCTATTCCTGCGCTGCTGATTCATGTTTGGTGCTTGCGTCGGGTACGGCGCAATGTCTCCTTGTGCAAGCAGGCGGCTCTCTGCCTGCTAAGACTGGCAAAAGGCAGCAGGAGGTGACGATGCTGTCTGGCGCATTTTTTCAGCGGACTATGGCGTCTTTCATGGCAGGCGGTGCTTTGATGTTCCCGATAGCCATCGTGGCATTTGCCATCTGGATGGTGTATGTATGGGGGTATATGCGGTTGCGCCATATTCGAAGACAGACGGAGATATCCGCGTTGGAGTTGGATGAACTGGCATCATTCTTTGAGTACCTGCGGGGGCTGGTTGCCGTCGCGCCGCTGCTTGGGTTGCTGGGGACT
The DNA here is from genome assembly GCA_017535315.1 of Victivallales bacterium. Taxonomy (GTDB): domain Bacteria; phylum Verrucomicrobiota; class Lentisphaeria; order Oligosphaerales; family Oligosphaeraceae; genus RGIG3456. The sequence continues at coordinate 43,554 of JAFXUD010000019.1, forward strand.
GTTCTGGGAATGATTGAAACCTTTCAGGCACTGGTTTATGGTGGTGTCGAAATGACAACGAGGCTTGCGGACGGCATCCACGTGGCCCTTTACACCACGCAGGCAGGCCTGTTCTCCGCCTTGCCTGGTTTGGTTGCATTGACGCATCTGGGGCATATCTATCGTGGCATCTACAAAAAACACTATGGAACAGGGGTGCCGAGATGAAATACTTTGCAGACAAGGAGGAAACTGACCTTCAAAAGGCGGAGGTCAATATGTCGCCGCTGATTGACATGACCTTTCTACTGCTTATTTTCTTCATGGTCACGGCTGTCTTTGTACAGGAGAGCGGCGTCAAGGTCAATAAGCCGCGTGCCGCAACGGCGGAGATTGCTGCAACAGAGAATCTTCTGATTGCCTTGACGAAGGACGGGCGCATCCATTACGGTGGGCAGGAAATATCTTCCGTGCAATTGCCTGCCATCGTGAAAAAGGCCATGCAGGGCAAAACACAGCCTGTGCTCATTATGGCGGATGATGGCGCTCCGACAGGGAGCCTGGTGCGCGTCATTGACTTATGCAGGTCGGGCGGTGCTGTGGAGGTCAATGTTGCCGCTACCCGAGAACAGCCATGAGCAAGCCTGGAACATTCTTTCGCGCTGAGGTTTCAAAATCAGCAATTCTTGCGATTGTGCTTGCAGCGCTTGTCTTAACTGCTATCACAATGTTTTTGCTGCCCGCATTGGACTCCTTTTCGACACAGCATGTTGAGCCGCTGGAATACCGCCCTGTCAATGTGGTTGCTCTGCCTCCAAAAGTTCCACCGAAGCCGCTCTTGAAGCCGCCAACGGAGCATCTTCCTGAAAACACGCCCTCGAAAATAGAGGTATTGAAGCCGCATCTGGAAGAAAAAAACTTGCTGCGTCACAAGCCGACACTGCCCATTCGTACTGATTTTGCAATCCCTGAACCTGTCCCTGATTTGTCACTGGCTCTTCAGGTATCCTTGGAGCCAGAACCGCTTCCCACGGTAAATGAAGTGCCTGGCTTCAATGTCGAACCTGTTGAGGAGGGAATGACGTTTGACAGTGACGAGGTGGATGCTGCTCCTGAAACTCTTTTTTGTCCACGTCCCCAGTTCCCCTATCGTGCAAAAATCAAGGGTGTGAACGGAACCGTTCGCGTTGCCTTTACCGTCATGGAAAACGGCAATACGGATTCAGTGGATATACTTGCAGCAGAGCCGCCTGGATATTTCGAGGAGGCTGCGCGTGCTGCCATCCTGAAGTGGCGTTTCAAGCCAGGTCAAAAGCAGGGAAAAACGGTTCGAACACGGGTGAAAACCACTATTGAGTTCAAACTGCTTGACGAGTGAAGGTTGCTGTATGATAAAATGTGGTAGCCTTATTTCATCGCTATGTTCCCTAAGAGGGTTGTTTAGCGTAGGCCGCGAAGCGGCCATCGCACGGAGTGCGCGACAATCGTAGCCCAATGCAAGCGCCCGTAGGGCGCGCAGCATTGGGGAAGGCCGCCCTCCTGACTTCGCGCCAGCAAGGGCGCAACAAAAAAACGTTGCCGTTACCTACCCTCTTGGGGAACAGAGCGTATTTCAATTATTGGAAATTATTCAGAGGGGTAAGCCGCGTTAGCGGCGACAAGAATTTAGCCGTGGGTGGAGCGAGCGCCTTTGGCGCGAGCGAAACCCACGGGCAGGTGAATTCCCCTAGTTCCTTTGCGACTTGCCGCGTAGCGAAGCGAAGCGGCATGGTGCAGAAAAACTAGCACCTGTGTCAATCTGAATAGTTACCAAACAATTGGAATTACAGGCGCATCTTTACGGCATCCATCTTGAAGCGCATTATTCTGCTGGCAGCCTTTTCTTTCCCGTGGAGGATTTCAAGCATTCTGATGGTCTGCCCGTATGTTTGGGGCTTGTATGAACGCCTAATCTCCGCCTGGGGAATATGCTTTTTGATGACGTTGCAGAAACTTTCATAGACGATGTCGGAACGAAGCAGGATGCTTCCGCTTACGATGACGGGGAGGGTAGCCAACTTGTCCACACCTGTATATCGTACTCCCCGCACGATGTTGACGGCCGCTTCTTCCCCTGCTTTCTCAAGGTTTTCTCTGGCGATTGCGCTTTCTTGTCTGGCGCATTTGTCGCACAATTTTGCGAGCGAGGCTACGAATGAACGGTCATGACGTCTCAAGAAAATGCGAACAATATCCCAGGATGGAGTTCTTGCACGTTCAACTGCTGGCTTTTCTCCCATTTTAATCATCTGTTCTTCGAGATACGAAAGAATTTCACTGGTTTCCCACATCAATTCTGCAGTGAACATCTGTTCACGGAGGATGTTTCGCACGAAATTGTATCCGATATAGACACCGCCGCCCCAGTCGCCGCATATTGGACCAAGGGCATCTACGATGAAGGGTGGCTCGCCCTCCTTGTAAATCATCGTGGTGGCACCTGTGCCAAGGATGCAGCAGACGCCCACTTTGCAGTCCTCTGCGACCATGATGCCATCTTCTTCGGAGAGGTTGATGGGGCAGACGCATCGGATGCCGCGCGAAGTGAATATGCTTTCATCGTAATTGAAGCCTGTATAGATGATATGCACTACCTGCGGCGAGAGTCCCTCCAGTCCTTTGGTTAAGCAGTAGTTGCCCATCTCTACGGAGCGTCCTCCCCCCCTGGTTGGTGCCTTTTCCCCCATAACCGATGCAGGGACGCTGTGGATGTCCTCCTGCACGCGCTTGAGAATCGCCCCGCTTTCTGCATCAACCAGCAGGAGGTCGCCTTTGGTACCTCCGAAGTCCGCGGCTATGATGATGTTTTGGGCAGTTGAATGCATGGCGTATCGTATGTGCGAAGCCTCTCGTCGCTCTTGTTGTCCCTCTCGTCCCTCAAGTCTCTCTCGTCCCTTTAATTCATATAGAAAATGCGAGAAGTGTTTTCCTTGAGTTTTCTGGCGTTGAACTCGTCGCCGCCATCCTGGTTGGCGCTCATGAAGACGGGTGGTTCGTAGCCTGCCTTCACCAGCAGCTGCACGGTTTCGGCAATGACGGCGTTCATGCAGGCGCAGCCGCCGACTGTGGAGACGGGGCCGACGCGCTGCGGAAATCCATCGATCTCGCCGACTGCATCTCCGTATGGTGCTCCGTTGTCCAGCACGATTTCTGCCAGGTCCGAGAGTTTCTTTCCGCTGGGGTGTCGGCTTGTCACCTTGCCAGAGTAGTCGCTTGATGTAAGGGCCACCACGTGGATGCCTTTTTCTACGGCGGCCAACGCCATGTCGATGACGATGGCGTTTCTCCCCGATGTTGAGGTGAGCAGAAGCACATCCCCTTTCCGTGCAGGGGAGTGCCCCAGCAGTACACGCCCGAAATCAGGCAGGCGTTCCAGTTGGCTTGTGAGCGTCATCGGGCGTACAGCGAGATTCATACCGTAGGGCTGGATTGGATTCACCAGCATCAGGCCGCCAGAACGATACACCAATTCCTCCGTCATGATGAAGGAGTGGCTGGCCCCAAAGGAAAAGATGCCCTGCCCAGCCATAATGGATTTGGCTATCAGGCTGGCCGCTTTTTTTATCAGGGAAAGTCCCTCGCGAACTTTTGCTAGAGCCTGCTCGGCACCAGCAAGATAGGATTCAGCGCCATTCATCAGTAGCCTCGCTTGTTCAGCAGTTCATGTGCCCGATTGTAGGCTTCCCTTCCGCCTTCGCGGTTGACGCTGAGAAATACCGCAGGCTTCTTGTCATCAGGCAAAGTCCCCATGAGCTCCATGACGCGCCCCCAGAGCATCCACCCCGTGATGTCCTCGCTGATGCCTGACATGGGAACCAAGTTGTTTTCATAGCCATTGATGGCAATTCCCGCATCGCCGTAGGGTGTCATCAGGTCAATGACCCAGTCTGCGCATTGATAGAGGCTTTTGCCTGACGGATGGGAGGAGGGGGTCTGCTTGGCATATTCCATGGAGGTCATGGCAATCACCTTCATGCCGATGGCACGGCAGGCCAGCGCAGTTTCAATGGGGCGAACGTTGTGTCCTGAAACCGAGCAGGTGATGATGATGTCCCCCTCGCGCATATTGCTGGCATTGACTGCGGCGCGTGTCAGGGCAATCTCGTTGTTGGCCCTGGCTCCAGGCCTGTTCTGTCCGCAGGTGGGCATGGCGTTGTTCAAATTGAGTTCCCAGGCGAAGAGCCTGACGTTTCCGAGACCGCCTGCCCTGTTGTAGAAATCCCCCTGCATACCGTGTCCAATCGCCGAACAAAACACATAATGTCCTGTCTGCATGGCATCGGCTATGGCTTTGGCTGCCAGATCAATCACAGGCCTGTTGGCCTGCAGCTTTGCCAGTTGTTCTGCAACTTTCGCCTGATAATCATCAAAAAACATCTTTGTTCTCCTCTATATGATGGCACTATATGATGGCACTTTGCCAGCTAATCGGGGTGATTTCTAAAAAAACTCAATCGTTAATTTTTTATACCAAGAAGCTTCTTGAATTTTCTAAGGAACTGGTCAAGCGAGAAATTCTCCTGGATGAGTTTATATCCATTTGCCCCCATTTCCTGGCGCAGTTCTGGGGCTCCTAGAAGTTTTTCAACGGACGTTGCCATTGCGTTTATGTCATGGTTGCTTTCAGTGAAGCCGTTGATGCCATTTTGCAAGGCCTCTGCCAGGCCTCTGCTAGGCGACGAGACGACTGGGAGGCCCCATGCCGCACACTCGGCTACCTCAAGGCTGTAAGGTTCAAGGGGGCTAAGGGGAATCAGGGCGATGTCTGCATGGAGATAATAATCTTCGGGTTGTGACAGCGCATGGAATCTAACCTTGTCCTCTAGATTCATCTTGTTGACCGATTTCTCCAAAATGGATTTATACTGGCCATCTCCTACGATGGTGGCTTGGAATGAATGATGCAGCCTGGAAAGCACCTTGAGAAACGCTTCGAGATTTTTGCCGCCATCCAGTTGACTGATGAAAAGAATCATGGGGGGGGAGGTGTTTTCTCGCACTGGCATTTTCTCAGGTGTGCTGACATAAGGAAAAATCACGTTCAGTCGATTGGGCGCGAAGCCATTGAAAAGGAGATTGTCCCGCAGAAAGCGCGAAAGGACCACTGTATGTTGATACCTGCGCATGACATCCAGCCTATCCTGGAAGAAGGTTATTTTTTCATTGATTTCCGCAACTAGTCCATGTTTCCATGTGAATGGAGGCTGCATCATGGCGCAGATGCTGCATGTCTGGCTTTTGTATTTTCGATCACAGCCTTTGTTGGTGATGGGAAGAGATTTTGTGAAGCGAGGGCAGTAGTACTCGTGGTCATGCACAAAGAGAGTTGCCCGTTCGTTGAATTGTTTTTGAAATCTGATATGGTAATCCAGGCTGGAGACCTTGTGAATGCAGGCTAGATCAAACTCGTCTTCAGGCAAGTTGTCAGGGGCGTATATTCCATCAAAAGCAGTTTGAAATAGTTGTGCTCCAGGAAACTTTGTGAAAAATGCTCCATAGACTTTTGCCCCATGTTTTCTTAGGGTATTCGCTGTCTGGTAGAGGTATCGCTCTACCCGACCCGAAAATCCCGCATTCTGGGATACAAACAGTATTTTCTTTCCTTGAAGCATTGAGGGAATCTTTTGACGAGTTCCTTTCCTAATAATAATGAGACTATCCTTATAACATACAAGAGCCCCACACCATTTCAAGTACATTGGCTAAAAAAAGAATTTCCAAGGGACGGGAGCGACGGGAGGGACGGGAGCGACGCAAGGGGCGCGGGAAGGCTGGCCTTGAAGGGACGGGAGCGACGGGAGGGACAGGAGCGACGCAAGGGGCGCGGCAAAAAAGCAGATTTCCAAAGGGACTTGAGGGACAGGAGGGAC
>JAFXUD010000020.1 GCA_017535315.1 Victivallales bacterium
ATAGCCGTGGGTGAAGCGAAGCCGCGATAGCGGCGAAGCGAAACCCACGGTCAGATGACCACCCCGATCCCTGTTGCGCCGTGCCGCGTAGCGCAGCGAAGCGGCAAGGCGCATCTTGACCATCGACCAGTGAGGGATAATGTCATCAGGAAACTCAAGTAAATAATTCCCTAAAATTACCCCCAATGGGACTGGAGAGACATGAGGGACGGGAGGGACAAGGCAGATGAGGAATAGAATTTGAGGCTATTTCGCAGTCTCTCCCGTCTCTCCCGTCCCTGTTTTTCTCCCTATTTCCCCATGGTGTACTCGTAGTTTGCGACGAGCTGGAGATAGGTGATTTTCTTATTGATAAGCTCGACGTATGCGTTTTCGAGGTCGGTCTGGGTGCGGACGAGCTCCAGGATGTCGATTTCGCCGTTTTCCCATTTGTCGCGATAAAGCTCCTCCTTGCGCTTCTGGATGTCGCAAAGGCTCTCCTGAAGTGTGACAGCCTGTGCGGATTCCAACAGGCGGCGATGATAACTCTTGAGGGAAACGCCAAGTTCCTGATCCAAAATGAAGTAATCGTGCTGATTCGTCTGTAAACGGTTTTGTGAAATCGCCAGTTGCGCGAGGTCGGCGTTGCGTCCAAACTCGTAGGTGAGGTTGAGGGAAATCACCTGCTCGTCATGACCATCGAAATTGTAGCCGTCCCCATCGCCATACTGGTAATGGGTGGCCGCCAAGCTGACGGTTGGCAGCGTCTGCTCGTCGCGGATTTTGCTTTGCCATTCGTATTTCTTACGCTCCAGACGATTGTTGAGAAAGGCTTCGAGATTTTCACGGGCAAAGGCAATATCTTCTGGCAGATTGAAATCCTGCACGGCGAATTCGAAGTCGCCCGTGATGGCGAAAGGAATGTCGATCTCCATACCCATCAGCTCCTTCAACTGTTCCAGGCCGTTATCGATGCTCCGCTGAGCCATATTGACGGAGAGTTCGTTTTCAGGGATGCGAATCTCCGCCGTCAGGATATCCAGCGGTTTTTCGCGCTCGCGCGTCAGTTCAAGCGTGTGCTTCGCATTCTCCAGGGCACGTTGCTTGACCAGCAGGGACTGTTGCGCAGCAATAATGTTGTAGTAGGCGATCTTCACGTCCTGCGCCAGCTTGCGACGGACGCGGTTGTAGGTGTTCAGTGCGGCCAGCTCGTCCAGCATGCTCGCTTGGAGGGGATAACGCGTCTCAAGGGCACTGCCGCCACCCAACAGCTTCTTGGAGAGCTGCACGGCTGCATACGAGGAGGTGACACCCTTACCATTCTCGCGCGTGGCGCTCGTCCATCCACGCACCTCTACGCCTGACTTGAACTCCTTTGAGAGAGTGATGCTGCCGCTGTTCACGCCACTTTGCGCGGAGTGCGAATCGCTGGCAGTCAGCGTCAGGTCGAACTGCGCCTCCTCGATAATGGTCTGCAACTTCTGATTACGCACCGCCAGCTCCTGCTTCGCGACGACGGGCGAGTGCTCCATCGCATACTCGATGCACTGTGCCAGCGTGAACTTGACAGGCTCCTCGGCAAAGACGGTCAATGCCGTCAACAACAATATCCATATTCGGACTCTCATATCATTCGCTCCTCAAAGCATCAACAGGATTCTTGTTGGCCGCCTGGTAGGCGGGATAGATGCCAAACACCAACCCCGTAAGCGTGGAGGCCACCAGGGCGATGCACAACAATGGCAGGCTGAAGACCACGGGCAGCCCGATGAACTGGCAGACACAGACCACCACGATGCCCGCCAGCACAACGCCAAACAGCCCGCCCGTGATGGAAATCGTCATCGACTCCATTAGGAACTGTCGCATGATATCCATCTTCGTCGCACCGATGGCACGGCGTATGCCGATTTCACGGATACGCTCCGTTACGGAGGCCAGCATGATGTTCATGATGCCGATGCCGCCAACCACGATGGAGATGGAGGAGATGCAGATGGTCAGGATGTCCAGCAGATGCTGCGACTGCTGCTTCTGCTTGAGCAAATCCATCGGAATGACCATATCGTAGTCCATCACGCCCGCATGAGTCACATCGAGTATCGAGCGGATGGACTTGCCCGCACGTGTCAGCGCATCTTCATTCTTAAGTTGGAGGTGGATTTCATCGACTTCGCTGCGCAAGTCAAGGTGAGCAGTGCGGGTAAGCAGGGTTTCCAACGGGATGAGCAGGTCACGGTTCGGGTCGCTGACGCTGGTCGCCTCCAGCTCGTCCAGATCCATCGCCTTCTCCTTCAAAAGTCCGACAATAACGTATGGGTTTCCGCCGAGAAGCAGCGTGTCCCCTAGGATGGGGGAACTATCGTTTCTCGCCTCCTTCAAGGCGTGTATCTGCCTGGCGATGGTGCTACCGATGATGACCGTGCGGGTGCTGCCCGACCAGTCCTTCACATCGAAGAAGCGACCTTCCGCCAGCGCTAGGTTGTTGACCTCCAGGTAGTCTCCCTGCACGCCCAGCACGCGTGGCGAAAGGCTCCCCAGCGGATGCACGACATTCAACTTGATTTCCCGCACGCAGGCGGCCTTTTCAATGTCGGGGATGCCGTTTCGCAGCGAGTTAAGATCAGCGCGTGAAAGGCCAAGAGAGCCCGTCACGCGCGTCTCGACCAGCCGCTCGTTCTCGAACTGCTTATCCACGACCTTCACGAGATTGGCACCCAAAGCGCGAATCTGGTCGGCCTGCTTCTGCTTGCTACCCAGGGAGAAAGAGGACATGGCGATGACGGAGGAGATGCCGATGATGATGCCCAGCATCGTCAAAAAAGTGCGCATTTGATGCGCCAACAGCCCCTCATTGATGCCAATGCGCACGAGGTCGGAGACACCGACGCCATGGCGTTGCCCATCGCCCGAGCCTTCTTCCACGGTTTTTTCAGGCTTCTTGCGCTTTCCTGGCACATCCTCCACGATGTGTCCATCGAGAAGCGTCACCTTTCGTGTGCCCATGTCGGCCAGTTTCGGGTCGTGCGTCACCATGATGATGGTGTGGCCCTGGTCATTCAAATCGTAGAGAATCTGCATGATTTCACGACTGGTGGCACTGTCGAGATTGCCCGTCGGCTCATCGGCAAGAATGATGTCGGGATTGCCGATAAGGGCACGTGCGATGGCGATTCTCTGAAGCTGACCGCCCGAAAGCTCCTTGGGGTGGTGGCGGAAGCGCTTGCCCAGCCCCAGCTTCACAGCCAGCTTCTTCGCCTTCTCCTGGCGGATCTTTCGCGGCACGCCGCGATAGACCAGCGGTAAGGCGATGTTCTCAATGACATTCAGGTCATTGAGCAGATTGAACTGCTGGAAGACAAAGCCGATGTGCTTGTTGCGCATCCAGGAGAGTTTCGCCTCGCTGGAGCCTGTCATGCTCTGGCCGCGGATTTCCATAATGCCCGCCGTCGGCACGTCAAGCAACCCCAGGAGGTGCATCAGGGTCGATTTGCCAGAGCCACTACTGCCGACAATCATCAGGAAATCCCCTGGATTCACATCCAGCTTCACATCGTCCAAAGCGGCGACAAGGGTATCCCCCATCATATAATGCCGCTTCAGACCGTCTATGTGTATGATTGATTCCATCTTTCTTGAGTTGTTAGTGGTTAATGATTAGTGGTTAGTTATCAAACATGAACGTTTTTATCTTCATGAATAATACCCCCTGTAGTAATCACTAATCACTAATCACTAATCACTAATCACTAATCACTAATCACTAATCACTAATCACTAGCCACTAATCACTAGCCACTTATTCCTTCCTCACTGTCTTCCTGATATAAATGACGTCCCCTGCCTTCAGTCCATGCTCGACCTTGAAGAGCATGTCGTTGAAGAAGCGGCCATCGATGACCTCGGGGGCCTCCCCGCTCTTCTTATAAACAGCATAGCCGATGTCGGTCGCCACGACCGCCGTGCGGGGAATGAAGAGACCGTCGCCCCCATCCACCTTCACGCGAATCAAAGCAGACATTCCTGGGTGGAAGCTGGTGCCGTCGCCAGTCAGCTCAATCGTGGCACTGAACATGGCCACCTCGGAGGTGCCCCTGCCGCCAATGGTCGGATCGATGCGGTCGCGATCCTTCCCGATGGCACCAAGCTGGCTGACGGCCCCCTTGAACTCCTTGTCGGGGATGGCGGGAAAGGTCACGGCCACTTCCATTCCCTCCTTGAGAGAAAGATAATCCGCCTCATTGATGACCAGACGAACCTTCACCTCCGTCGGGTCGATGATATGGCCGATGACATCGAAACGCCACTTCTCGTCTCCCACGGCAATCTCTCGGTAGAGCCCGCCGCTCGTCCAGTCCCGATAGGCCAGCAATTTGAAGACACCGTCAGCGGGGGCGTAGATGGTCGCCGCGTCAATCTCCTCCTGCGACTGCTTGATGCTATGCTCGATGACAGCGATGTTCTTCTCCTCGGAATCAATCTGCGCCTGGATGTCCTCCAGACGGCGTTTCCGCCTCAGATCCACGCGCTCCAGATTGGCCTGTGCACGCTCGACCGCCTTGCGCAGCTCAATCTTGCGCTCTTCGGTGATGCCCTTGCGGGTAATCTGGTTCTTGAGAAGGAGCTCCTCCAGCGAAGCCTTTGCGTTCTCCAGGCTTCGCTCGTAAGGTTCCAAAGCCGAAGCAGAGATGTACTTTTTGTTGAACATGCGAAGCTCCCGCTGGTAGTTCTCCTCCGCATCCTGCACATCCAGACGTGCCAACTGTTCCTCGATCTCCATCAGGCGCAAGTCACGCTCATTGGGGGTATTCAGCTCCTCTTTCTCCTCCAGAATGGCATGAGCCAGCTTTGCCTTGCACTGCTGGACATTGTTGTTCTCCTGGAACTCGACAAGATTGTAGTAGGCCTTGTTTTGCTCGACGGAAAGCTGGCTCGTGTTCAGGCTGTTCTCCTGGTTCTCGATATTCTCCTTCGCCTCCGTATCGTCGATGATGCAAAGGACATCACCCTTCTTGACGGGGGTTCCCTGCTTGGCTATCTCCGTGATACGCCCCTTGGTCATCGCGACAATCGGTATCTGCTTGGCAGGCTGCAAAATGCCTCGGAAGAAGAGCTCGTGGCTCTGGGCACCCTGCTCCACTTTGCACTCCTCCCAGACGATGCTCTCGCCGCCCTTCTCCTCGCTGACATACAAGTACAGTGCAACAAAGGCAACCACTGCAATGAGCAGCGCCAGCAAGACATATAGCGATTTGCGCGAATTCTTTGACATTGGTTACTTGACTATCGGGAAGAAGACCTGCCCGATAAGACCTGGCTTCAGTGCCGCCTCCCCGCGCTTGATGCGGATGCGCACGCAGAAGATGACCTCCCCCAAAGGCTCATGGGAGGAGTACAGACCAATCTGGCTGTCCTTCTTGTTCTTGTTCGAGAAGACGAGGTCGATGCCCGTGACACTTCCCGTCAGACGCTCCTCACTCAAGGAGGGAAGCACAACCTCGACCTCCATTCCCTCGTGTATCTGCGAATAGTACTTCTCATCCACCTCGACCTTCAACTCCATTTCGCTCAAGTCGGGAATGGATAGGATGTTGAAGCGCGGACCAACCGTGTTGCCGACGGCCACCTTGGTGATGGCGCCGTTGTTATAGACCTTGTTGTAGCAGATCAGGCCGTCCTCGGGAGAGGTAATGGTATGGTTTGCGACTTGCTCACGTCTATACTCCAAACGCTTCTCCACCTGGTTCAAACGCTGCTTGCTTCGCTCAAAGTCGCGCCGTATCGAGAGGTTGTCGTAGATGTTCTGGCGCTTCACCTGCTCAAGGCTGTCCTCGGCGTCCTTCAGGTTCAGTTTCGCCTTGCTTCGCGCGATTTTACTGGAACCCTCCAATGCCTTCTCCAGGTTCAGGCGAGCCTGTTCGACCTTGAGCTTCGAGCGTTCCAGTTCACGCTCCATCTTGCGCAATTCGGCAGGCGAGACTGTAGGCGTCGCCTTCTTGTGCTCTCTGTCAACCTTCCGTTGCTGGTCCTGCAGCTTGATTTCCGCCAGCTTCAAGTTGAGCTCAGCGGTGTTCACGGGGCCAGGCTGTACGATGTTCAACGTCTTGCCCGACTCCTCCCGCACGTTCGCCAGCTTGTATTCAGCGTTCTTCTCCTTGAAGATGGCCGTACGGCGCGTGATTTCCATTTTCTTCTCAGTCTCCTCCTTGCCACTTTTCACCTCGGTGACGCGCGCCTCCTCCTCAATCACCTGTTTCTCGCGCTCCTTCGGGTCGAGTTTGGCAACCACGTCGCCCTTCTTGACAACGGTCTCCTCGGGAACAAGCCAGGTGATTTTCGGCCATGGCCACCAGCCGATGCGCGGCACCGTGATGTCGGTCGAACGGACAGGAAGCAACTCGCCAGAGGCGGTTAACCTCCTGTCGTCCTCGCCCTTGTGGCTCTGTTCTTCGTCAAAATGCCCTCCCAGTGTCACAGTCTTCCCCAATAAGGCGTTGTCATCCAGCATGAAATTGACACCAACGCGGCTTCCCTTCACCTCGTGGAAGACACCGTCAATGCTGACGTAAGACTTTCCCTCGCGCTGCTTCACATAGTGCATCGGCACCATGACGCCTGTCACCGTCTTCGTCGCATAAACCTCCGCCTCGCCGAACATCCCTGGACGAAGCCACTCAATCTTGGTTGTCGGCACAATGATAACATCAAACACGTTGACGCCGAAGCGGCGGTCGCGGTTCAACGCCACGTCGTCCTTCTCCGCGAGGTCATGGGAAAGGGTGCTGATGGACTTGATCTTGCCCTCGATGGGCGTGTCCTTGTAGCCATTCAGGCGCACTAGCACACGGTCGTTCTCCTGGTGGTGCTGGCGCCTCGATTCGAGCAGCACGCCCTTGAAGGCAATCGTATCCATCTCGGGTATCTCCATAAACGCGAAGTTAGGCCACATGCGGGTTCCTGGCACGATTTCGTTGTTGTCAAACGTGTTGGCGCTGACGAAGCCATCGGCGGGGGACTTTACGGTGATCTTCTCGATGTCCTCCCGTTTTTCCTTGATTTCACGGTCGATTCTCTGCTTGTTGATGACCGCACCCTCCTTCTGGATTTCGGAAATTTTCAGTTGTTCCTTAATCTCAAATGCCAGTTTGTCGATTTCCAGCTCCGCCATCTTGATTTCACATTCAGTGATGCGGATGTTGGCCTCGCGCTCAGGCGGGTTCTTCGTGACCTCCAAGGTCTTGACGGCATAGAGGTGGCGCGCCTCCTTTTCGCGCAGATCCTTCTCCGCCGCATCAAGTTCGGCACGTGAAATCATCTCGCGCTTGAAGCGATCCTGCGCCTTTGCATAGTCCTTCTGGGAGGCATCCAAGTTCATCTTCGCGATGCGGAGGCGCCCCTCGACAATGCGGATATCGTCCTCCGTCGGTTCGCTCTTCTGCCGCTCCAGCTTGCTCTTGAGGGCCGCCAGTTTGTCCTCCAACACCTTCATCTGGTCGTCCAAGTCCAGGTTCTTGTTGTCGATGTTCTTGAGGCGGCGCTGCAAATTGGCGTCGATCACCTTCTGGCGCAGAAGCAATGTCTCCAAGTCGAACTCGCTTTGTGCGCTCACGAAGGTCGCCAGCACATCCCCCTTCCCAACTTTCGTGCCATCAGGCAGGATGGTCTTGACAGGCTGCCAGCGGACAGGGTTGTTGATCTTCTCAGACTTCTCCGTTATCGTTTTGACGCGAATAGGCGTGACTATCTCCAGCGTATGCTCTTCAATCACGCAACTGTCTTCCTGCGCCACGGAGCAAAGCGCCAAAGCCAGCAATATGACTGCTATGATGTCTAACCTTGTCATTTCCTGTCTGTTCTTTACTGCAAATAATAGGGAATTATATACTTTAGTTGCCGATTGGACTTTACCAACAGAGAAGAGCCGCGTAAGCGGCGGCAAGAGTATAGCCGTGGGTGGAGCGAAGCCGCGACAGCGGCGAAGCGAAACCCACGGTCAGATGCCCACCCCAGTCCCCG
>JAFXUD010000021.1 GCA_017535315.1 Victivallales bacterium
ACGGCTATATTCTGCCGCGGCTACGCCGCTTGAAAACCTTGGTGGGTGCGGTACCGTGGGCCGCGCTCGCCCTTACAGGGCTTCGCTTGCCCACGTCTATATTCTGCCGCGGCTATGCCGCTTGAAAAATATATATACCTTGCCTACCGTGGGTTACGCTTGCGGCTTCGCCGCTGCGCTCACCCACGGCTATATTCTGCCGCGGCTACGCCGCTTGAAAACCTTGGTGGGTGCGGTACCGTGGGCCGCGCTCGCCCTTACAGGGCTTCGCTTGCCCACGTCTATATTCTGCCGCGGCTATGCCGCTTGAAAAATATATACCTTGCCTACCGTGGGTTACGCTTGCGGCTTCGCCGCTGCGCTCACCCACGGCTATACTCTGCCGCGGCTACGCGGCTTTTATTCTAACGCCATTTCACTACCATCCTCTTGGGTGAGAAAGCGTTTGCGGATTATTTACCTGAACTCATCAACTGTGCTGAAGGGGGATGCAGGGAGGTTTGAGTTGTTGTAGAGAGTGGAAGGAGGGTTGTCGGACCAGGCGTATTTCACGCCAATTGGTGTAGAACATTTGGATGCGGAAACAAGCACGGTACTTCCCTCGATGGAGACAGTATCAGCGGGGGTTGCATTGCCATCTCTTTCGATGATGAAGAAGCCCTTGCTGGAGTCAGCATCGCAGGTGGGGCAGGGGGACTGGCTGAAGCAGAGGCCGTCGGCATGGTCAAAGAAGAGCCTGATGTAGTTGTTTTCGCGGCGGCATCCCCTATAGAGCGGGCCCGAAGGGGTTACAGGCAGGCCATAGACGTTGGCAAGCGCATTGTCAGCCAGGCGGCATCCGACGCTTTTCTTGTCCTGGGGATGGATGTCTTCGGCTTCGCCGATGTCAATGGCGGAAGCCATATAGACCTCGGGCAGTGAGTCGCAGACAAGACGCTGCGCTTCGCGAAGAAGTGCCCAAGCGGATTTCTTGTCGAATGCGGCTGGTGCATGATAGTTGGCCAGCTGTACTTGGATGAAGGGGAAGTCACCCTGCCTGAAATGGAAGCGCCAGTCGGAAATCATCGTCTTGAGTTTAGCATAATATTGCTTGCTGGTGTTTAGGGTGGGGGCATTGCTTTCTCCCTGGTACCAGATGGCACCACGGATGGCATACGGGAGCAAGGGGTACAACATGCCGTCAAAGAGGATGCCTGGAGTGTTGGGGTTGTTTCTGCCGAAGCTGTTGGGGTTGAGGTTTTCCATCGACAGGTTTCCCCAATCGAACTCTGGTGTTGCGGACCATTTTCCAGCAAGAGGGATCGTTTCATCGGTGCCCTGTAGAGAAAGCACATAGGAGTTGTCGCCGCCCCAGAAGGCTCCCTCCCATAGGAATGAGAAGGCTCGGATGGCAATGGTGTTTTCGCCCTCGCGGACAAGGTTTGCAGGAACCGTGTATGCACGTGGATAGTTATACCAGTCGGATTCGAGCTCTTTGCCAGTTCTGCCAATTTCAACTCCGTTGAAATAGGTGATGTCATGCTTGTCGATGCCGCCTGTGTGCAAAACCAGCTCCTTGCCAACCCAGGCCTTTGGGATTTTGACCTTGCGGCGGACCCAGATGGCACCGTTTCCTGAAATACCCTGCTGTTTCCAACTGCCAGGTATCTGCATCATAGACCAAGTGGCATCGATAAATTCGGGATTCGCCCAGCCCTTTGCAAAGCCTGTATTGCCAGGGTCGGGTCTCGAGAGACGCGCGGCCGTGGCGTCCTTGCTGTTGACTTCCCATGCCTCCTGGGTGCTCATGCGCTCTTCAAGCTGATTCACGCAGATGGCGGTGTCGGGGTTGGTCAGCAAGGCCTCTGGGCTTGTCCATGCCTCTGCAATGGTGCCTCCCCATGCGGTGACAATCATTCCAATAGGGATATTCAGGCGTTCTTGGACGTATTTCCCAAACCAGGCGGCGACGGCGGAGCATTGCGGTGCCTGTGGGCTGTTCAGCCGATACCATTTGCCGACTGCTTCCGTCTCGCGGCACCCCGATGCATTTTGCGCGACCTTGAAGAAGCGCAGATTCGAGGCTTTTGAAGTGGAACTGATGAACTCCTGGAACTGTTTATAGGAGGTCTTGTCTTCGCGTTTAACAGAGGTATCTACTGCCCAGTTTGATTCTAGCGAGTAGGACATATTGGACTGGCCAGAGGCAATCCACACTTCACCGACCAGGATGTCGCTGATGGTGACATTCTCATCGGATTCCGTGTCGGATACGGTAAGCGTGTAGGGGCCGCCCGCCTCGAAGGGGGGCAGGAAAAAGATGAAATCGCCGTTGGCACTGCTTCGGGTCCAGGCTTCTTTGCCGCCAAAAGCGGCCTTCAGAAGATGTTCAGGAGTTGCCTTGCCCCAGACGGGGATGTTCTTTTGCCTTTGTAAAACGGAACCATCTTGAAAAAGTGAGTTGAGCTTCATAGGAGGGATAGAAGAAAAGGAAGGGATAAAAAGATAGTTAATTCAGGTTGAAGGGAGCACCATTGAGCAGATGGTTTCCAGCGGGGAATCCTGCGGGGGGATTGGGATAAAGGTTGCGCCTGGGTGCTGGTGCTTGAACCAGGTGAACTGCCGTCGTGCATAGTGGATGGTTCGGCTGACCAGCAGCTCCTCAAGTTCGGGTAGTGAATCGGGGCCGTTTCCAGAGAGAAATTCGGCGATGTCGCGGTAACCAAGTGCCTGTCTGGCCGTCGGGGTCTCCATCAGTCCATTGCCAATGGCGCGTTGAGCCTCCTGAACCCAGCCTTTTTTCATCATGGCGGCAGTGCGTTGGCGGATTCTTTGCTTCAGCAGTTCCAGTTCAGGCAGGATGACAAATTGCTTGTACTCCTCCTTTGGCTGGTTGGTGGAATTGTTCAGTTCCCACGGCGTGCAGCCCGTGAGGCGCGCCACTTCGACGGCGCGCAGAAGCCGTCTTGGGTTCAGAAGAATGTCCTTGGGGATGTTGTCCCGTCCTTGTGCAGCAGAAGAAAGCTCTTTCTCAAGCTGTACACGTCCGCCAGGGGAATCGAGTATTGACTTGAGTTGTTCGAAAAGCTCTGCGTTGGCAGGAAGAAGAGCATGGCCATAGACCAGGGATTTAGCATATAGCCCTGTACCACCGACAATGACGGCCTGTTTTCCTCGCCTATGCACATCTTCGCGGACGGATGCGGCAAGATTGAGGAAGCGGTTGACATCGTAGGGCTCCTGGATGCTGAAGATGCCGATAAGATGATGCGG
Organism: Victivallales bacterium; assembly: GCA_017535315.1. Classification (GTDB taxonomy): domain Bacteria; phylum Verrucomicrobiota; class Lentisphaeria; order Oligosphaerales; family Oligosphaeraceae; genus RGIG3456. The sequence continues at coordinate 3,253 of JAFXUD010000021.1, forward strand.
GATGGCTGCCAGTTCTTCTGCATCGGGCTGGGCAGTTCCAATCTCAAGCCCCTGATAGACCTGCATCGAATCGCAACTGATGATTTCTGCATCCAGCTTTTGCGCAATTCGTATGGCTGCGCTGCTTTTCCAGCTGCAAGTCGGTCCCAGTAGAACAATATCAGGGGTCATTTCGTTGCAGCCTTGCTCTTGCTTTTGGAGTCCTTGCCCTTGCTCTGCGGTTCCTTCTTCTTGGAGAAGAACTGCATGAGCAGAAGAAGGGCGATGGAAATGCAGATGGCGCTGTCCGCAATATTGAAGGCAGGCCAATGGTGAGGGCCGATGTAGAAGTCAAGGAAATCGATGACGGCGGCACGGAAGATGCGGTCAACCATGTTCCCTGCGATGCCGCCCTCGAGCAGTGCAAGGGAGAAGGCGGTGAGCCTGTTGCCATCGCTCATCTTTCTGAAGACAAGCAGGATGAAGAGGAAGGCGATGGTTGAAATCACGGCCAAGAGCCAGGTATGCTGGCTGAATATGCCCCAGGCGGCACCTTTGTTCTGCAAGTACACGAGATTGAAGAAGCCTGGAATGATGGTCTTGCTCCAGCCAATTTTGCAGAATCTGTCAATGATGATTTTGCTGATTTGGTCAAGTGCGAAGGTTATGGCGATGATCCATGCGGGCCAACCCCATACGCCGATACCAGGCTTCTTTGTGTTTGGTTTATTTTTCTTCATCTTTTCTTGTTACCTCACTATTCAGAATGGGAGCAAATAGGCAATGGTTGCCAGACTATTTGCGCCGTGCCGCTCCGCTGCGCGGCACGGCGCAAAGGAACTGGGGGTATCGCCTGCCCGTGGGTTTCGCTCGCTCCACCCACAGCTATATTCTTGCAGCCGCTACGCGGCTCTCCTTTTGAATAGTTACCTTTTCTTTTTCTTATCGTAGAAGACTACAAGGCAGGTGCGTGCCTTGGGAAGTTCGATTTTGCGTTTTGCTAGTTCGGAACCCTTCATCTCTGTAATCGTGCCGTTTGCGTCGGTCAACGTGTACATGGTGCGTGGAGAGATGCCGTGCAAGGAGATTTCCAGTGTATTTGACGGTTCCCCTTCAGGACGGAAGACGGCGAAGAAGCCGCGCCCATTGAGTGCATCGTCTAACTGGTAGGCGATGAAGCGGTTGAAAATTTCCGTTGGCTCGACCAGCGTGTAGAAATCGCCGTGGAAGAGGGACTGCATTTTCTGGATAATCGTTGATATTTGCTGTTCCCATGCGGCATCCAGTTCATCTGGCGAATAACCGCAGCAAAACGACATCCCTGGCGATACGGCGGCGAGGGATTTGTAGTTGTCGCTGTTTTTGACGGCGACGCTTCCGCCGAAGAAAGGAAGCCAGTGGGATAGCCAGCAAAGCTGGGAAAGCTGCTGGTCGCTGGAATCGAACCAGGGGCGACCGATGATGTCGCTGCGGAACATGCAGATGCTGCGGGAGGAGGTCTCGAAGTCGATGCGGCGACCTCCGCTGGCGCAGTTGTCAATCATCATGTCAGGGAAGCGCCTGCGCAGTTCGTCCCAGAATTCATAGAATCCGCCGATGAACTTGGCTTCGGTGATACCTTGGCGTTCCTCGGTGTCGGCGGCTCGACAGAATGGGAGGATGTTGAAGTTAAAATCTTCCCGATAGTAGTCCACTCCTTCCTGCTCGACAAGGCGTGTGACGGTGTCAATGGCATACTGGCGAGCCTCAGGGATGGCCAGATTGAGCAGGAGATTGTTCGGGGAGGCAGGATTGCGAAGAACCCAGTCTGGATGCTCTTTTGCAACTGGAGAGCCAGGTGCAAGACGCTCCATCTCAACCCAAAGCATGAACTTCATGCCAAGTTCGTGCGCCTTGTCGGAAATGGTCTTGAGGCCGCCTGGATGGGGGATTTGATTGACGCGCCAGTCGCCGACCGTTGCATACCAGTCGCTGTTCTCGTATTCGGTTGTGGAGACAGGCCTGTCTGGACCATACCATCCTGCGTCCATCCAAAGCACATTGTATTGGGGCTTGCGTTCACGCATCTTCTCTAGATAGTTCAGTACAGTGCTGTTGGGCTGTCCCCCCCAGACACAGACGGCGAAGGGGGGCTTTTGCAGGGAACCATTGGCCTGATGGGGGGTGTGAAAATCCAGCATGAAGCGTCGATGGAGGTTCTGACCCTCTTCGATGTTCATGCCATCCCGCAGGAGAACAAAAACCGAGGGCTGGCGGATGGATTCGCCTGGATGCAGGCGGAAATGCGTTCGCATCATGCCCGAATTGACTTTCAAAAAGGTGTCCGACAAGTCAAGATTTGCGCTCCAGGCTCCCGACCAGCCAATGCCGATATTGATGCCGTAGCTTTCGTCAAGGTCGATGGCGAAAAAGGGGAGCCAGGCGGTGGATGAGCGTCCCTCATCCGTCTCCATGGTAAGGTGGTTGGCGGGGTAGCGGTTTGTCATCACCGCATTCTGCGGGGCAAAGTCGTCCAGACGTGTTTTTGCGCCCCAGTTTCGACGGATGCGGATTTTGTGGGATGGATAGAGACTGCGTTTTCCCAGGTCAGGCAGGGGGATGGTCAGATCAAGGGAATGGAAGGAATCCACGAGGCCTGTATCCGCATCGCCATTGGCTTCCAGAAATGGGAGCCATTCAATGACAGGATACTCGTTATAGATGGTATAGACAAGTTTCAGGCGAAGGAGGTTGTCAGGCGATAGGAAGGAGATTTCAAATCTGTCTAGAGCATTGGTGGATTCCAGTTGCTTGATGTCCAGTTGCCATTTGTCTGGCGAAAAAGGGATGCCCTTATAGGTAAAGGAGGGGAGGGAGGAGGCTTCGCCGTCGTTTTTGCCGAGGACGGAGGAAAAGAGGCTGTCGGCTAATCTGGAAAGAGAATCCTGCATGGTAAAAAGCACGCAGCGCCATCTTTGGAAGATGACGCTGCGTGGTGTGTCAGTTTATTTATTTCTCGAATGCCGCGTCAAAAGCGACATTGGATGGTGCAAAGTCGATGCCGCGGACGAAGTTGCAGGCATCCTGTGCGCCATACTCGCGTTCCATACCGCTGTCTTCCCATTCAACGGAAAGCGGGCCAGTGTAGCCAGCGCGGTTGAGTTCGCGGATGATCTCCTCGAAATCGACACCGCCATGGCCTGGGCTGCGGAAGTCCCAGCCTCTGTTGGGCTGGCCGAAGTTGATGTGGGAGGCGAGGATGCCAGTGCGCCCATCCAGCGTGACCTGTGCGTCCTTGATATGAACGTGGTAGATGCGGTCGGGGAATTCACGGATGAACATGGCGGGATCAACGCCCTGCCAGAGGAGGTGGCTGGGGTCGAAGTTGAAGCCGAAGGTTTCCCTGTAGTCCAGTGCTTCCAAGGCGCGCTTTGCGGTGAAGAGGTCAAAGGCGATTTCCGTGGGATGGACTTCCAGGGCGAATTTGATGCCGTACTTGTCGAATTCGTCAAGGATGGGGTTCCACATCTTTGCGAAGAACTTGAAGCCGTCGTCGATGGTCTTGTCGCTCACTGGTGGGAAGCTGTAGAGCATATGCCAGATGGGGGAGCCTGTGAAGCCGTTGACCACCTTGATGCCCATGTTTTTGGCGGCCTTGGCGGCGGCCTTCATGGAAGCGACTGCCCAGTCGCGTTTCTTTTTGGCGCTGCCGTTGCACTCCTTGGGCAGGCTGCCGAAGTTGTCGGAGCGTGCATCGTTATTGGGGTCGCATACCAGCTGCCCCGCAAGGTGGTTGCTGATGGCCCAGCACTTGAGGCCTGATTTGGCCAGAAGGTCGATTTTCTTTTTGCAGTAGGCCTTGGATTTGGCGGCCTCGAAGACGTCAAAGTGGTCGCCCCAGCAGGCCAATTCAAGGCCGTCATAGCCGAAGGACTTGATTTTAGGCGCCAACTCCGCAAGAGGCAGATCTGCCCACTGACCAGTGAAAATCGTTACGGGACGTGTCATTTTGAAACTCCTTTTGGTGTTGCGGCCAGCAGACGGAAGGCTGATGACCTGTTGGAATTATCTTGTGGGGCAGTGGATTGCTCCACAAGTTTTATAGATTTTTGCCAAATAAAACGGGGAGGTCGGTGTTTTACGCAGCTTCAGCCGAGTATGGGGGAACAGTCAGACGTTTTTCCCGACGGCTGGCGCCTGGGGAAGGTCAAAGATGTTGAACTCCTCGATCATCTTGCCGAGGCCATAGATGACGGAACGGGTGGGATTCTCTGCCTTGCAGACGGGGATGTTGAAGCGTTTACGAAGGAGTACGTCCAGACCTGGCAGCTGGGAGCTGCCGCCTGTGATGGTCATGCCGCTCATGGTCAGGTTGCCCGCGATGGAGGGACGGCAGGCCTGCAGTGTCTTTGCAATGCCATCGATTATCTTCTCCAACGGCTCCTGCAACGCTTGGCGGATGTTTTCGCTGTTCACATCCACGCAGCCAGGCAGAACCCTGCCATTCGGGTTGTAGAGGGAACCCGTGACGGTCATGTTCTTCTCGCTCTGGTGGTTTAGTTCCTTGAAGGGGACCGCACTGCCTATCCGAATCTTTATCTCTTCGGATGCCAGTTCACCGATGTCCATGTTATGGTGCTCTTTCATATAGCGGACAATGGCATCGTCAAAGGCGTCACCTGCATAGTTGACGCTGTTGCAATGGACAATGGCGCCCAAGGCAACAATGGCGATTTCCGTCGTGCCGCCACCGATATCTACGATCATGCAGCCTTTCGGGGTGGTGACGGGGAGACCAGCGCCGATTGCTGCAGCTAGAGGCTCTTCAACCAGCCGCACAGAGCGCGCACCAACCGCCTTAAAGGTGTCATGCACAGCCTGGCGCACCAGTTGCGGGATGCCTGATGGAACAGCAACCATGACGCGGGGCTTCATGAGGCAGAAGGGGCTGGAGACCTTCTCAAGGAAGGCACGTACCATTTCACCCGTGATTTTGGGGTCGTCCAACGCGCCGTTTCTCATGGGGCGGATAACAGAGAGGCTGCCTGTGCCGACACCAAGCATCTTCTTGGCTTCGTCGCCGACGGCAATGACCTCATGCGTGACAGGATTTGTGGTGATAACCGTTGGCTCGTCCAGTTTGATTCCACTGCCACGGACATAGACGAGGGTATTCATGGTGCCCAAGTCCATGGCCACGTCATTATGAAAGATGCGAGAATAGAAGCCTTTGACAGACTTGAATAGTCCTTTTGATTCGCTCATAATATCTTTCTTCCTCCCATAGAGACAACTGCCTCTATGCTGTGTTGTTTTTTCTCTGTTCCTTTTTGCCTCACTATTGGAATGCTATATAAATTAACACGTTTTGCATTTTCAGCAAATCGTTGTTGAATTTTTTTCATCTTTTTGTGCTTAAGGTAACGTGACAATCAGGCGTCATCTGAACTTTTCCCAGGGAATCTTTACCTTGGCACCGTTGGTGATGACATCATAGACGTGCAGAAGCAGGGGAAAATCCTCTGCATTCAGTTTGCCTGCCGCCGCCAGTTTGCGAACGGCGCGTGCGGAGCGCGTCGCGATTTCCACGGATTCCAGGGTGATGCCCTGAAGAATATGGCGAGCCTCTGCGTAAGGTATGCCGCGTCCCAGCAGGACGCCAAGCTTACGGGTCCGTCCGCCATATACCGTGACATAGAGGTCGCCTGCGCCAAAGTCGATATGCTCAGGCTGCCCGCCCATGAACTGGATGAAACGGGAGATTTCACGGACGCTTTGACCGAATATTCCCGCCTGCGGATTGTAGGAGAGGGTGCAGTCCAGTCCATCCTCAGACTGTTTGATGCCGACTGCCATCGAGATGGCCAGCGCATAGGCGTTCTTGAAGGCGACGGCAGTCTCGATTCCACGCACGTCCGTGGTGGCGGTCACATGGTAATAGGATGTCTCGAAGGTCTCCTTCAGCATCTGCAACACGCCTTCGTCATAGCCGCAAAAGGCGACCGTCGAATGCTGGCGAGCAGCCAATTCGTAGCTTGTGCAGGGGCCGCCGATGGCACAAAGCGGACGCTTATTGGCTGGGCAGAGTTGCTGCAGGTATTCGGGGAAGGTAATCATGGAGCCGTCTTCCAGGTCCTTCAGCCCTTTTGTAACGGAGATGACTGGCATCGTGTCGGGCAGAGCAGGGAGAACCTCTCTAGCAAACCACTCCACGCCGAAACTGCTGACGCCCCCAACGACGAAATCCGCTCCGTCCAGCGCCTTTGCCATCTCACCGAACAGGAATGCAGTGACATTTTTGGGCATACGGAATTTCAGGGTTGGATGGAAACCGCGTGTCTGGATGGATGCGATGATCTCCTCATCCAACGGGGTGCCAACCAAGCGCACTGTGTGGCCATTGTCGCTCAACGGGAAGGCAAGCGCGGAGCCCATCATCCCAGAACCTATGATTGCGATTGTCTTTGTCATCGTATTGCTCCCAAAAAACACTTACTCTGCCAGGGGGACGAGGAACTCCTTGGCGCGCCTTGTGGGCCACCATTCGTCCTTGCCGCCAGTTATGAAGCCACAGTGCCCGCCGCTGTCGGGAATCTCAAGATAGAGGTATTTCGAGTTGCGGGCGGTCTCGATTGGATAACTGCCGCCGCCAAGGAATGGGTCGTTCTTGGGGTTGACCATCAGGGAAGGGACGGTTAATTTGTCCAGCATGAAACACGCAGAGGCCTTCTGGTAGTAGGCCCTTGCATCCTTCAGGCCCAGCAGGGGGGCTGTAATCTGGTCGTCAAACTTGAAGGTGGATTTTACCTTTTCAATGCCTTCGATATTGACCTGATCTGGAAACTCCTTGTGGAGGTTGATTGCAATATCAATCAGCTGCTTCATAAAGTGGCCACAGTAAATTTTTCCAGGAAATTCCTCAAACAGTTCCGCGCAGTTTTTCAGGTCGATGGCGGCGCAGAAGAGAGCGGAGCCAATGATTTCGCTCGGCAGCTTGTCTGCTTCGCGAAGCAGGTAAAGCAGGCAGAGGTTGCCTCCCATGCTGTAGCCCACATAGCCGACCTTCTTGTATTTGCCTTTCAGGATGGCGTATTCCGTCACCCATTTGAGTTGTTCTGTTGAATCATTTGTGGTGAAATGGGGTGAATGAACAGGGGAGGGGCCTGTGCCGCGGTAGTTCCAGGCCAGAACATCCCATCCGATGGCATTGAAGGCCTTAACCATGCTGAGGACATAATGCCTTCTAGTGTGGCCGCACAGGCCGTGGCTGATGATCAGGAGTTTGTGCGAGGTTGCCCCTGGGGCTTTGGACCAGTCCAGTAGGATAGGGGCCTTGTCTGGCGCGATATATTCCTCACGCTCATAGGTCACAGAGTCATCGCATTTTCTCAGATAACTTGGCAATATCGTCTGGAGATGCCTGTTGCTCAGGAGAAAAGGCGCTTTGTAGGATGATGGTTCGATAAAAGGCATGAGGTCGCTATTTGGAGAGGATGATGGTGTTGAGGGCTGGAGAGACGATTTGCCGCAGGACACTCTGGAGCCCTTCATACCTGCTGGCGGACAACAGGAAAGGATTGGCGTTTAAAACCGTGGAGATGGTGATGCTGTTCTTTGTGCTGGAGGATTTGAAGAGGTAGGTGTAGGTCTCCTCTGGCAGGATAAACTTTTTGGAAGGAGAGATATAGTTGATTTTGGCATAGTCGTCGGGGAGATCGATGAGCACATCCGTCTGGCTGGTGGCTTTTCCCGTGTATTCAAAGGGAAGGACGCGCTTGTTCTGCGGAGCACTGAAGACCCCCTCGATTGGGCAGGTCAGGTAGAGCAGGTCACCCTGGGACGTTGCGAGGTTCTTGACGTTGGCTGCATAGTATATTACCGCAGGATAGGATTTGACGTTGGTAATCAGGTCGCCGTCCGCCGTCGCCGTTGCGGAAAGGGAATCCAGCAGGGAGAGATGGTAGCGACGCCTGTCTTCCTTGGTCTGCTCAGAAATCTTCTTGTTCAAGCTATTGTAGGAAGTTCCGTAGAAGGTGTCTTTCACCTCAATCCTGGCATCTCCATTCGGGAAGAGACGGATATGCATCTGGGTATATGTCCTGGACTTGTATTTGTCAGGAACTTCAATCGTAAATATCTTGCCATCCATGCCAAGGGCCTTGTGGTTTTCGTAGCCGCAGGTGCCAGGCTCCGCATATTGGGTGCTTTCGTTGAACCAAATCCATTTGCCATCGCATTTTACACGGACGATGGGAGAGGCAAACAGAGTTGGGGCGAAGAAGGAGATCAGTTCATTCTCAACTTTTTCAGAACAGAGGCTTCCCTGTGCGAGAATCAGTTCAGGCTTGAATCCGTTGAATGCCAGCAGGGTATAGATGAGAACCGCCCTGTCCAAGGCGTTTCCGTAGCCATCTGTAAGCGTTGCTCCCGCCTCGCTGATGGTGTCAAGGGATAGACGGTGGAATTCAGGTCCTGCGCTGCGGATGGAGCGCGCGACCATGTCATGGATGGCACGTGCCTTTTTCAAATCGTCCATGCCTTTCATCTCCTCGACGATTTTCTGGATGGCTGGAGTGGCATGGGTTTTGCTTTCAATGGCCTTCTTCATCTGCGCGCAATAGTTTTTCCAGTTTCCAGTTGTCACGCACAGGCTGGGCAGAATGTATCTGAGGCGGGGCAGGTTGGCTTCAGGGGAGAATGGCTTTTGGTTCGTGCAGGTCCAACTGTGCTGGACAATGCCCTTGGCCTCCTTTTTTTCGTACTTCACATTATCCGTTCCCTTTGGCATGAAGGTTCCGTTTTGCGAGAGGTTGATGGCTATGGGGATGGAAGTGTGATGGGAAATGGTCACGCTTCGATGAAGAACGGGGGCGGTCTCACGGAAGGAGGTGACGAACGAGAACGGGATATCGCCCTGCTTGCGCACGTAAGTGTATTGGTATTCGATGATGCTGCCGATTTCGACGGCGGGAAGATTGGCGACCAGAGTGTGCCCCTTGGGATAGCGCTGTGCGGAGCCGTTCCATCCCGCGTCCATGAGCTTGTTCTCCGCCAGGTTCAGTTCTGTGCATGTCTCACCGTTATGGACCTTCGCAAACTCAAGTTTCACGTCTTCGAACTCTGGGATGAACTGGAGTTTCAACTCCGAGTAGTCCTTTTTCCCGCCGTAAGACATGATCTGGAATTTGACATAGTGCTTCTCCGTCCATGTACAGGCACTTTGCAGCGTGATATCCGTGGTTTCGGAGAGTTTGACGATATCTGGCTCGTTTTCTGGCTCAACGATTTCTTGTTTTCTGCGCAGAACAGGCATTTTCTTGGCATTGTATTCGATGATCTTCAGATTCTCCTTGAGTTCTGCATATTCCTCGGGAGAGAACATGATGGTTTCAATCTGCATGTCGGAAGTGTAGTTCAAGTTATTGTTGCCGTATAGTTGCAACTCCTTTTTGTATTTCATCGTGTTGCAGTCGATTTCCTTGAACTCTGGAATGGATTCCGGGGTTCCCCATTTAGCGGCGCAGTGAATGGAATTCTTCTCGTGGACGGCGCATTTATATCTGCATTGGAAGGGGAAGCGGCGCTTGTCCAGGCTGGCATCCCCGATGATGAAATTATGGATTCCGAACTTCTTTTGGAAGGAGGGAATATGCAGGAAGGAGAGCTCATCATTGCCAGAGACATAGTTGGGGGCGCTGTATGTCAGTTTTAAGGTTATTTCAGTGTCCGTCTCCATCATATCCTTCGGGCTGAGTTCATAGTTTTTAAGCAGGGCTCCTGGAATGGTGGAATTGACTACCTTCTCAAGGTAGTTCTTGATGTCATCGGGTGTGTTTCCCGCGAAGAAACTACGGTAGATGGTGTCGTTGATTCCCTTGAAGTGCATGGTGGTGTTCCCTATGAGGGTGCCATGCTCGTCGAGATAACTGGTGCTGTCAATGGTCAGGCTGTTGGCACTGGAGGGTGGGACAGGGGAGGTCTGGAGGTCCTCTCCCTCTGGACGAGCCACCAGATAGCTGCAATTTGCAAGATAGGCTGGAAAGAGCTCCACGGTGTTCTCGTTGGTGGAGTCCATAAGCGTGTAGGAACCCTCGTTCTCCACGCAGGTAATGGCGTGGTTAAAGTAGGGTTGCGGCACCTCCTTGTCCTTCAACGGCCCGACGCTGATCAAAACGGGATAGGCATTGAAGCCTGCGAAGCGCAGCATGGCGCAGAGCAGGGCGGCCTTGTCGCGGCAGACACCATGGCGCTTGCCGAAAGTCTGCGTTACGTCATGCGGTTCGTAGCCAGGGGCCTCCGTCTCGGTCGTCTCACCCATGTAACGGATTTCCTGGGAGATGAAGCGGAAAATCGAACGGATTTTCTGTGTGTCGTCGTGGCAGTCTTTGGTCAATTCAAGGACTTTCTTTTCAATCTCCTCATTGGTCTTCAGGTGCGGCAGGCAGAGATTCCAGTACCATTTGGAAACCTCTTCCCAGGTGGGGATGGTACTGACCAGCACCCTTTGGACACAGGTGTACATCTTGGGCATCTGGGGTTCTGGCAGCGCCTGCGGAACCTGTTTGACTTCCCATGTATGGACAATCCCCTCAGGCGTTTCTTCAGACATGTATTCCAGGGTGTCCTCGAACGGGGAGAGTATCTCGTGCTTTTGCAGGGGTAGTTCCCTAGGGGCGCGAATTTGATAGAAGGAATGCAGAATAGGCGAGGAATACTCAAACACCTGGTAGTCGCTGAAGGTATTGGGGACACGAGGCTTGAAAATCTCGCGCCTTACCAGGTAGCGGACAATCATGTTCAACTGAAGGTCTGGGATTCTGGCCTGCAGAATTTTGTCATTCGGGTCGTAGATATTCGAGGACATCTGAGAGCGGTCTGTCATCACCGCCGTGACCTCATCAATATTCAAATCAGTCACCTTGCCGTCCTCCGTGATGGTCTGGAGAAGCACGAGGGTGAGCTTTTCGTAGGACTGGCAGTAGTGGAAACGCAGGACGCGGTTGTCGCGGCGCCCCTCTTCCGTCAGGACCTTGATGGCGGTGTCATCCCAGGTGACCGCACAGCCGTTTGGGGCATATTCGACCTTGATGACATCGTCAATCATTACATCGTCGGCATTGGGGTAGTTGGTTGTGGTCACAGAGCGTCCGCTCAACGTCAATTTATTGGGGTCCAGAAACCCCTGCTGGGCGGAAGTGACAAAGAGAAAACCAAGAAGAAGTGTTAGGGAAAAAAGCAGATGGCGCATAGATGTCTTGATCGGCGATGTGGTAATGGCTCAATATTCAGGTTATTTCAAAAATAGCGCATTTCGAAGGACGTTTAAACTGAAAAAGTCTTTTGCGTTTTGGAATTGCCTCTATTCATTCGATGCTTTTTTCACGTCCAGCAACCGCAACTGTGGCGTGGACATGCCGTTGAAATGGTTGATGTGCGGTGTATAGACAATGTCCCAGGGAGGCGGTGGAAACTCGTTGGGCTGGCGTCCGAAGGCGATGAACGGCATGGAGCTCCCTTGACTGTCATGGAGTATTCCGCGGCAGTGAATCGTGCCCGCCCTGCGCAGTCCTTCAGGCGTGACATTGCGGGAGATGAACAGCGGCTCAGGATTTCCGTGGCCGAATGGCTCCAGCATGCGAAGCTCCTCGAAGAATATTCCATCCAGCTCTTTGAAAAAGACCTCCCCGCAGACGTTCAACTGGGGCTTCATGGAATCGATGCCCAGCACCCGTTGCACGGCCTCGTCAAATTGCTTGCAGAAATCCAGCAGCTTGTCCTCGGTGAGCGAAAGCCCCGCCGCCATGGCATGACCACCGAAGCGTAGGAGCGTGTCCTTGCACTCGCCAAGCAAATCGACCAGATTCAGTCGGCGGATGCTTCGCGCCGACCCCGTATATTGGCCGCTGGGGTCGCGCGTCAGCACAACGGATGGGCGGTGGTAGCGACGGGTCAGACGGCTTGCCACAATGCCGACGACGCCCTGGTGCCAGTCATCTGCCCAGACCACCAGCGAGCGGATGGTCTTGAGGTCGCAGCGCTGGGCAATCTGCTCTTCAGCCGCCTTTACGACCGCCTCCTCGATGGTCTGGCGTTCACGGTTCTGCTGGTCTAGAACATGGGCCAGTTCCGTGGCGCTAACCATGCTGGAGGATTCCAGCAGCTTGAGGCTGTCGGTCGGGTCGCCCATGCGGCCAGTCGCATTGATTCTCGGGGCAAGCCTGTAGGTGATGTCTGGTGTGGAAAGGGTGTCGTTGACACCTGCGATTTCGCAAAGTGCGTGGATGCCAGGGCGGCGCTGCTGCGCCAGGATGCTGAGGCCATGCTTCACCAGAATGCGGTTTTCATGGAGCAGTGGGACGATGTCCGCCACGGTGCCCAGGGCAACAAGGTCCAGTCCCTGTGAGAGGTCGGTGTCCTCGCCGCCATAGCCCATTTCATGGCCGTATTTCAGGAAGGCCTGGCAAATTTTGAAAGCAACGCCGACACCTGCCAGCTCTTGGATTTCCAATGGGGCACCTGGCAGTTTGGGATCGACGACGGCGACCACGTCCAGTTGTTCCTCCCCTGGGGTATGGTGGTCGGTGATAATGAGGTCAAGGTGTTTTTCCTTAGCGATTTTCACCGCTTCGTAGCTAGTGATGCCGCAGTCAACAGTAAGGAGCAGGTCGTTGCAGGAGGCGGAGGCCTTCTGGATGGATTCGGGGGTCAGGCCGTATCCGTCGTCGATGCGATGCGGAAGATAGCATTCCACCGTGCCGCCGTTGCGGCGCAGAACCCATGCTACCAAGGCGGATGCGGTGATGCCGTCCGTGTCATAGTCGCCATGGATGATGATGCGTTGACCGTCATGGATGGCTTTCCAGAGTCGTTCGGAGGCTTTTTGTGTGCCTGGCAGCAGGTAGGGGTCTCCGATGGATTCCAGGGATGGATTGAGGAAGTCATACACCTTGTCTGGTGTAATGCCCCTGTTTTCCAGAACCATGGCAATCGGGCGTGTCACGCCAGCTTCATTAATCAGAAGATGCAGTTTTTCTTCATTGTTTTGAGCAATTTCCCAAAGGTAATCTTCCATTGTTGTTTTCCTTAAGTTAAATTCATCTTACTTTATAAATATATGCAGTTTTTTCAATCTTGCATCCCGTTTCATTAAAAATTGTCATTTTCCCCCTAAAAAAAACACGCAAAAAAAGAAAACTTCGATTTTCAAGCGGCGTAGCCGCGCCAGAATATAGCCGTGGACAATCGAAACGGCGTAGCCGCGGCAGGCAAAATATAAAAGATTTCCAAGCGGCGTAGCCGCGGCAGAGTATAGACGTGGGTAAGCGCAGCGGCGAAGCCGCAAGCGCCGCCCACGGTTTACGTCCCCCAGTGTTTTTCAAGCGGCGTAGCCGCGACAGAATATAGACGTGGGTGAGCGCAGCGGCGTAGCCGCGAGCGTAACCCACGGAACACGCGCCGCCCACGGTTTACGTCCCCCAGTGTTTTTCAAGCGGCGTAGCCGCGACAGAGTATAGACGTGGGTGAGCGCAGCGGCGTAGCCGCGAGCGTAACCCACGGAACACGCGCCGCCCACGGTTTACGTCCCCCAGTGTTTTTCAAGCGGCGTAGCCGCGGCAGAGTATAGACGTGGGTGAGCGCAGCGGCGAAGCCGCAAGCGTAACCCACGGGGAAAACGACAATTATGATTTCAAGCGGCGTTAGCCGCGACAGAGTATAGACGTGGGCAAGCGAAGCCCTGTAAGGGCGAGCGTAGCCCACGGCAGGAAAAATATTTATAATTTCAAGCGGCGTTAGCCGCGACAGAGTATAGACGTGGGCAAGCGAAGCCCTGTAAGGGCGAGCGCAACCCACGGGAAAAACGACAATTATGTTTTCAAGCGGCGTAGCCGCGACAGAGTATAGACGTGGGTGAGCGCAGCGGCGAAGCCGCAAGCGTCACCCACGGGACACGCGTCACCCACGGAACACACGTAGACCTGATTTTTCTTAAAACAAATACTTTTCATCAAATTTCAAACCATATTTGGAGAGAAAAGCTTTATATTCATCTTCGAATGAACGATTACTGTGATGTACAGCCTGATTGAATATATAGCTTTTTGTGGCATTCAGCATTGAAGGGCTGACGGAAAAAGCAGCATAGCCATCCTGCCATGCAAAAAAAGAATAATTACTATCCAGTGTTTTAATCCACTTGCTGCTATCTGTTTTGATGTTTCTCACATAATCGGCAATTGAAATTGTTTTAGGCAACGTTGAAAGAATGTGAATATGATCCGATATTCCGCCAATCGCCATTGGGAAACTCCCTAATCCTTTTATAATCCCTCCAATGTATTCAAAAATACGGCTCATATCTTCCGTCCGCATTGCTATCCCAGTCGATTTGACATGAAAAATGATGTGAACATTGATTTGAACGAACGTATTGGCCATGTTGTGAGCCTCCTTTTTGCTAGAATTGATGAATATGCTGATTTTGAAAATCATATTATGATTTAAATAAAATACATTATATGGATAAAAATGTAATTATCAAATGCAAAAAACTACTTTTGATTCCATGATTGGGTGGAGTTTTTTTAATACCGCGCGTGTTCCGTGGGTTACGCTCGCGGCTACGCCGCTGCGCTCACCCACGTCTATACTCTGCCGCGGCTACGCCGCTTGAAAAACACTGGGGGACCTAAACCGTGGGTTACGCTTGCGGCTTCGCCGCTGCGCTCACCCACGACTATACTCTGCCGCGGCTACGCCGCTTGAAATCATAATTGTCGTTTTCCCCGTGGGCTGCGCGTGTTCCGTGGGTTACGCTTGCGGCTACGCCGCTGCGCTTACCCACGTCTATAATCTGTCGCGGCTACGCCGCTTGAAATC
>JAFXUD010000022.1 GCA_017535315.1 Victivallales bacterium
AGGCGCATCACCGGCCATCGACCAGTGAGGGATAATGTCATCAGGAAACACAAGTATATACTTTCCTTTTTTTATAACCTAAAAGGTAACTATTCAGAAGGGGGCATATTGGCATAAGCCGCTTGGTTTTCTGCGCCTTGCCGCTCCGCTACGCTACGCGGCACGGCGCAAAGGAATTGGGAGTATCGTCCACCCGTGGGTTTCGCTCGCGCCAGAGGCGCTCGCTCCACCCACGGCTATGTTCCTGCCGCCGCTAACGCGGCTTACCCTTCTGAATAGTTACCCTAAAAGATTTAAGTCCCTTATCACCCCTTTGGTGAACAAGTTCCTTCTATTTATCTGACACCAACGTCTCCTCGTTCAGTTGGTTGAAAAAGGCAACCATGAATTCATGGCGCTGTTTCGCCATTTGCTTCCCTGATTCAGTTAGGAGCTTGTCCTTGACATAGCGTAGCTTGACCAGATATTCACGATAGGCGGAATCTTCGCGCGAATAGCTTGAATCGGAAAGGGCCTCCGCCTCCGTATTGTGTACCCGTGCACCGATGCGCCCTGCAAAATGAAAAGAGCGGGCAATGCCGATGGCGCCGATGCCGTCCAGCTTGTCCGCATCAAAGACCACCTTCGCCTCAATGCTTTGTGGGATCAATTCAGGCTGGCGGGTGCGGTAGCGATGTGTGCGGATGCAGGCGGCAACATGCGCTATGAAACGCGGGTCATCGACGCCAAGCTGCGGCAGCAGCGTAAGCACCATTTCCGCTCCCAACTGTGCATGGTCTGTCTTCCCCTGGTCGGCAAGTTCCTGCGGACGACCGATATCGTGCAGCAGCGCAGCAACTTCCACCACCAATGGATCAGCCCCCTCGGCACGCGCCAGGCGCATGGCGTTGTCGCGCACGCGCAGGGTGTGGTCCCAATCGTGACAGGCTGGACTATCCGCCAAATATCTTTTGGCAGCCTCCTCCGCACGTTCGACAAGATGCTCTTTCCACCCCTCCATGGCCTACCTCGGCAACTCCGCCTTGAGAATCTTGCCAGAGGGATTTCTCGGCAACGCATCCATAAACACAATCACATGCGGAATCTTGTAGGAGGGCAACGTCTTGCGGCAGTGCTTCCGTATCTCCATCTCGGTCAGTTTCGCGCCTGCCTCGGGCACCACGAATGCCTTGATCATCTCCCCAAGGGATTCACGGACGCCAGTGGCGGGAATGCCGATGACGGCCGCCTCGCGGATGCTGTCCATAAGCATCAGCGCCGCCTCCACTTCGGCGGCAAAGACGTTTTCCCCGCCGACGATGATCATATCCTTTTTGCGGCCCTTGATGAAGTAGTACCCCTCCTCGTCGCGCGAAGCCAGGTCACCCGTGCGGAACCACTGCTTCCCATCAAGCTCGACCACGGATTCCTCCAGTTTTCCAGGCTTGCCCCAATATCCCGTGATGACATTTTCACGGGCAAAAAGCAGTTCGCCCACCTCGTTGGGCCCGCACTCGCTCCCATCCTCCGCAGTGATTCTCGCATAGACGAAGGGGAGCGTCCTGCCGATGGAGTCTGGCCTGTCCAGCGAGGCATCGCCCCCCAGTACATGCGTGGCGGAAATGGTCTCGGTGAGACCAAAGAAGTTGTGCAGTTGCACCTCGGGGAAAAGCGCCTGCAACTGGCGGACGGTCTTGACAGGCATGAAGGAGCCCGCATAGCCGATGACACGCAGGGAACTCAGGTCAAAATCGTTCAACTGCGGATAGGCAACCACCCGCTGGAGAATTGACGGAACCGTCAGGAAGGTGCTGATTTTTTCCTGCTGGACAAGCGCCAGCAATTTGTCGGGCTGCGTCTCCGCCGTGATGATAACAGGACTTTTCTGATACGCGGCGGCGGGAAGCGAACTGTACAGCGCCGTGCAGTGGAACATCGGGTTCACCAGCAGATGCCTGTCCGACGGCACGAAATTCTGGGCGTTAATGGTGGTCATCACGTTGAAAATCAGGTCGCTGTGACGCATCACTGCACCTTTCGGCGCGGAGGTCGTGCCCGATGTATGCATGATGATAGCCGCGTCGTCTGGCCTTGAATGATACATCGGAACGGTCTCCTGACACTCAAGCAACTGGCTGAAAGGCAGGTATTCCTGGCAGGCATCCAGGCTGTAGGTGGGAATTTCGCGGTGCAACGCAATGCTTGCAGCCAATTCTACATCCCCCGCGCCTTGCAGGATGACCAGATCGGGCTTGACATTGTCCAGAATCGTATTGAGGCTGTCGCTCTTCAACCACGGATTCACAGGGACAATCACGCCGCCCAACCGCACCAGCGCCCAATAGGTTAGATAGTATTCCAGGCAATTGGGCAGGCAGACCGCCACGCGCGGCCCAGGATGTGGCAACGGTGTCTTGCCGTCGAAAGAATCAGCGTCTTCACACCGCCGTGATGCTGCAACACCCACACGTTTGACTAGCGCATTGTCCGTAACTTTCTGGATTCCCGCCGCCAGATGCGCACAGAGTTCGTCAGCTTCGCCATACGTCAGGCTTCTGCCCTCGCAGACAGCCGCCTGCAAATCGGAGGCCAGCTCGACGGCCTCCTCCCAGAAGTCCTGGAGTGTCTGCATTCTGCGTGTGCGCACAGGTTGCTGCTTTACGCCAGTCAGTGCTTCAATAATGGGGGCTATCTGATCCGCGACCTTGCGGTTTCCATGCTCATTGGGGTGGTTGCGGTCACGCCAGCAGGTCCTGTCGTCAATGATGTCAGACTGGATATTCGGGAGATAGGGGCATCCATGCCGCCTCGCCACCTCCTCCTCAAGCACGCGGTAATGGCGCGAACGCTCATCCGCGCCATAGCTCTTTTCAACCCACTCTCCTGTGGTATGGTCCAGATAAAGCCCGAAAACACCCAGGACTACCACCTTGGCGCCTGCATCCTGAATCCTCACGATGCAGGATTCCAAATCCTCTGCCCAGGCCTCTGGCTCCCGCACTGCTGACCACCAGTCGTTGGCGCCATACTCCAGGAGGACAATATCTGGTTGCAACGCCAGCACATCGCGCTCCAAACGCTCAACGGCATCAGGCCACTTCTGCCCGCCGACGCCAGCGTTGATGACCTCAAATCCAGGGAAGCGGTCGGCCAGCAGGTCGCTGTAACGCCCACCTGCACCGCCGCATGTTGTCAAACTGTCACCAAAGCAGATTATCTTTGTCATAGTGGTTAGTGATTAGTGGTTAGTGATTAGTGGTTAGTGATTAGTGGTTAGTGATTAGTGGTTAGTGGATAGTGGTTAGTGGTTAGTTATTAGGGGTTAGTTGTTAGGGGTTAGGGGTGAGGGGGCAGTTGTTAGTGGTTAGTGATTAGATTTTTAAAGTGAATGTTATCGCCAAACCGAACACTAATCACTAATCACTAATCACTAACCACTACTCTTGCCTGTCCTCGCGAGATGTCACGGCACTGGAGCGCAATCTCATCGAAGACCGCCTTCTTAGAGGTGGCCTTGATGGTCACTTCCGTGCCGAAATCCTCGCCGTCAATCGTCGCATCCTGCGCCGCAAGGATAAGCTTTATCCGTTCATAGTAGGGATATTGGCAGGAAATCGAGAAGGAGACCATCGGCACCAGTTCCGCCGTCTTAGCCAGGGCAACGACTGACTGCGCCGATTCCGTATAGGCCTTCACCAGCCCGCCAGTCCCCAGTTTGATGCCGCCGAAGTAGCGCGCCACCGTCAACATGACGTTAGTCATGCCAGTTCCCTTCAGCACTTCCAGGACGGGACGCCCTGCCGTGCCAGAGGGCTCGCCGTCATCCGAGCAGCCCATGATGTTTGCCCCAGGCCCCACGATGAACGCATGAACCAAATGGTTGATGCCCAGAAGCGCCCACTGCTCCTTGAGCGAGCGCAGCAGTTCACGGGCACCCTCCTGCGTGTCAACCGACATCAGGTCCGCGATAAAACGCGAACGCTTGATAACGATTTCCGTGCGGCCTCCTTCCTTGAGAATCAGCATATCGGTCAGTCTGCCTCGTAGAATGCCTTGTAGGCACGGTATGCCATATAGATGTCCAGCGTGCCTGCGATTTCATGCGGGGCGTGCATGCTGAGCAGTCCCACGCCGCAATCCACCACATCCATGCCGTAGCGTGCAAGGAGATGTGCGATGGTTCCGCCGCCGCCGACATCCACCTTGCCCAGTTCACCAACCTGCCAGACAACCCCCGCGTTGTTGAAGATGGTCCGCACCTGGGACATGAACTCGGCGTTGGCATCGCTGGAACCGCCCTTTCCGCGCGCGCCCGTGTATTTCGTCAGCACGATACCGCAGTTGATTTTCGCCATGTTGTGCGGCGAGCTCACATCGGCGAATAGCGGGTCGTGGAGGGAGTTCACATCCGACGAAAGCATCATGCTGTTCTCAAGGGCACGACGCACGGCTATCTCGCTGTAGGACTTGCAGGTGCGGGCGACAAGCTCGGCAACGGAGTTCTCGATGAAGGTGGAATCCATGCCCGTGGAGCCGTAGGAACCAATCTCCTCCTTGTCGCAGATGACAGCCGCACGCGTGCGGTTCGGGATGCCCTGCGCATCCACAATGCCCTTGACGGTACCAAAGGCGCAGACGCGGTCATCCTGCCCATACCCCAGCACCATGGAACGGTCGAGACCCATGAAGCGCGCGGATCCCGCAGGCACGATTTCGATTTCAGCGCTGGCGAAGTCCTCCTCCTCGATGCCGTATTTCTTCTCCAGATACTTGAGGACACGGAGCTTGGTCTTTTCGGAAACCTCCTTGCAGTCATCCTCCTTATCGACAGGTCGGCTGGCAATGATGACATTGAGTGCCTCCCCATTGAAGACCTTGCTGAGAGGCTGGTTCGGGCGGTCGTGGTCCAGATGCGGCAGCAGGTCGGAGATGTTGAAAACGGGGTCGTCGGGTTTGTCGCCGATGGCGATATCGACCCGCTCGCCGTTGCGCTTGAAGACAACGCCATAGATGGCCAGCGGAAGCGTGTACCACTGGTATTTCTTGATGCCGCCGTAGTAGTGCGTGTCGATGTAGGCGATGGAATCATCCTGGCAGATGGGGTTCGGCTTGGCGTCAAGGCGCGGCGAGTCGATATGGGCACCGACCATGATGAGACCTTTCTCCAAGGGCTGCTTGCCAATCTGCGCCAGGAAGAGCGTCTTCCCATGGCAGGAACGATAGACCTTCGTTCCAGGCTTCAGAAGCTTGCCTTCTGGAATCTCGTCCAGGTTCTGGAAACCAGCGGCAATAGCCATCTCCAAGCCTCGGTCATGGGCGAGGCGCTCTGTCTTGGCAAAGGTGATGAAATCGACGTATTCACGGCAATAGGCGTCCAGTTCCGCAAGTTCCTTCTTGCTGAGCTTGTCCCAGCCCTGCTCCCGCTTCCAGACTTTCACACTCTCTTTCTTCTTGTTCTCTTTCTTTGGTGCCATGGTGATTTCTTCCTGTTTGAGGTTATGTGGATTATTGCAGAAAAGACTTTGTTTCGCGGACCGCGTGGATGGCTGCCGACAACTCCTGAATTAACACCTGATGGGACGGGAGAGACGGGAGCGACAGTGAAATAGCATCAGGTACTCCGTATGTCCCTCCCGTCTCTCCCGTCCCTCCCGTCCCTTTTAAGTCAGGAGCCCCGCCAATGGTGCAAAGGGGAGCAGCCCCAGCTGGGGTTCCAGCCGTGCGTTGATGCCGAAATTGGCATCACAGGGCTGTCCCCTTCGGAGATAATGCCAGGCAAGACCGCCAATCATGGCGGCATTGTCCGTGCAGAACTTGGGCGGGGCGGGCAGGAAGGTGACATGATACTTGAGGCAAGCCGCCTCCACCTTGGTGCGCAAGCGGCTGTTGCAGGCGACGCCCCCGCAGAGGCAGAGCAGTTTTGCGTCCGAGTGGCGAACCGCGTCCATCGCCTTCATCGTTAGCACATCTATCACGGCCTCCTGGAAGCTGGCCGCCAAATCAGGCAGACGGTCGGGAATCAGGCTCGGCTCCTTTGTGACGGTATAGAGCAGCGACGTCTTCACGCCGCTGAAACTGAAGTCATAGCGGTGCTCGGGGTTGACGGCCTTGCCTGCGCGACCCGTCAGCGAACGCGGAAAATCAAAGGCCTTTGGATTTCCCTCCTTGGAAAGCCTGTCGATGACAGGCCCGCCTGGATAGGGAAGCCCCATGAGCTTGGCCGCCTTGTCCAGCGCCTCGCCCGCCGCATCGTCAAGGGTGCTTCCGAGGATGACGGCCTTGCCGTCCGCTGGAATCAGCACAATCGCAGTATGGCCGCCTGAAACCACCAGTGCGACCAGCGGGAAATTGCCACTGTCCTCCAGAATCTCCTTGTGCTCGATAAATGCCCCGTAGATGTGCCCCAGGAAGTGGTTCATGCCGACGATGGGGATGTTCAACGCCGCTGCAAGCCCCTTGGCGTAGGCGTTGCCAACCAGCAGTGCGGGAACCAGGCCAGGACGCGACGTCACGGCAATGGCATCCAAATCCCGCTTGTCCATCCCCGCCTCAGCCAGGGCGCTTGTCACCACGGGCGTGATGTTCTTCAAGTGCTCGCGCGCCGCCAATTCAGGCACGACGCCGCCGAACTGCGCATGCTTGCTGATTTGCGAGGAAATGACGCTTGAAAGTAGTTCATGTCCGTCCCTGACAATCGCCGCCGCCGTTTCGTCGCAACTGCTTTCAATACCCAATACTATCATCTTGACTGCTCGTTTTTCTGAATACCATGATTCTCTTATCCATTAATATACTCCCTAATTCCCTTGGAGAGTTCCAGCAGCGTCGTTTTATTTTCAAGTTCCTTCAGCCCCTCCGTCACAGCGAAGGCGGCGGGCGTGTCAACCCTGCCGTGCGTCCCCTTGACCCTGGTGCAGTCCGTGGAGGTGGAGATGAATGGGATGTTCCAAAAGAGTTCGCACGGGTCAAAGCCGATTTTGCTGTGGATATCGACATGCGTCGCATAGTCGGGTGCCTGCCTCCTGTTTTCCCACCAACTGTAGGCAAACCAAGCCCCTGGCTTCGCCGTCAGGACCAGTTCTCCCGCCTCGGGGGAGTCAAGCCCCGCTTCCGCAGCCGTCTGGATGCTTTCAATGCCATCCAGTGAAGAGAGCGCGGTACGCGCTGCCTCCACGTCGCGTGCATCCCGCACGAAAACATGGGCCACCTGGTGGTCGGACATGGAAAAGGCACGTGAATCAAAGAGGTTGGGATAGAGCATCCCCTCCAGTTCGCGGCACACAAACAGCCCAGCATCCAGAAGAGCCTTGTTCGGATAGACGGGCTGACTTGCCTCGGTAATCGCGTAGTCCCCCCAGACCACCGTCTCATAGCCCAATTCGCCGCCTGTACTTAGGAGTTCCTTGAGGCATTCCGCCAGCCGCTCCGCCTCTCTGGCGACGCTCTTCCCCGATGGTCCCTCTCGCTGAAGGCAGTAGTCCATGTTGGGCAGATAGGTGAAGACAATATCGGGCTGATGACGCTTCATCAGCGCCGCCGTGCTGCGTGCGCACCACTCGCCAGAGGCATGGGAGGCCAGCGGCCCCCAGTAGTTGAAGAGCTTGAACTTGGAGCCAAGATCTCGGTAGAGTTCCTGCTCCAGTGACGGCGGTCGCGTCTGGCAGGCCATGATCATCCCGCCGTGGTGCTTGTGGATTGGGGCAGGCGAGAGGCAGTAGTCCGTGCAGTCCCCCAGGCTCTGCTGCGTGAACATCACCGCAACGGTACTACCCTTCGCGCGTGCCTTTTCCCAGATGCGCTCCCCCGAATAGAGCCAGGCGGACTGGTTCCAGAACTCCACCTTGCCGCTTCGCCTGTCAAACCGCCCATTGGCGATGATATTGTGCTTTGCAGGCGGCAGCGCCGTGCGCATCGTCGCCTGCGCCGTGCATGTCACAGCGGGAAAGACAGGCGTCATCGGCTTGAAACGAAGATGCCATGAATTATCTTTCCAGGCGGAGGCTACCGCCATATCCAGCCCTGCGCACTCGACAACCAGTAGTTTTTTCCTGCCCATCGCCTATTCCACGTTCATGATCTGCTCTTTTATCTTGGAAAGCTCAATCTTCAGCGTCAGCGCCATGTCCGCCAACTGCGTATCGGTTGTCTTGGCGTCCAAGGTGCTGGTTTCGCGGGTCATCTCCTGGCAGAGGAAATCCAGGTTCCGTCCCACGTCCTTGTCGGTGTCAAGCAGATTGATGAACTGCGACAGATGGGATTTCAGCCGCACCGTCTCCTCGTTGATGTCCGATTTGTCCGCATAGAAGGCGACTTCCCTTGCAATCCGCTCCTCATCGACGGGGACATCGACCGCCAGTTTCGCAATCCGTTCCACCAGCTTGTCCCGATAGCGGATAAGCGCGTCATGTTCGGAGGCAATGACCTTGTCCGTCAGGGTTTCCATCTCCTTTGCATGGGAGAGCAGGTCGGCCTTGAGCATCTCTCCCTCCCGAATCCTCATCGCATCCAGTTCCTTCAGTGCGCTGTCCAAGGCTTCCTTGATCAAGGGCTTCAGGATGAACGTCGTCGTGTCAGAAACCTGTATCACCCCTGGGACCATCAGCACATCGTGAATAGTCGGCGCGGGCAGCCCGTTGGCGAGCGCAAAGCGCCTCAGCCGCTCGCAGACGGCACGCGCCATCTCATCGTCTATGGGCACGCGCTCCGCAAGCACCGTCGGGGAGAGTTTATAGGTGATGCTCACATTCAGCGTCCCGCGCAGCAGGCTTTTTGCTATCTGTGTGCGAATCTCGGGGTCCAAACCATACAGCTCCTTTGGAAGATTAAGCCTGATCTCCGCCTGCTTCCTGCTGTTCACGGCGGAGATTTCCACCGTGACCTGTGTGCCGTCCTCAAGGGTGCTTACCCCGCGGCCATAACCTGTCATGCTCTTCATCTCATTATCCTGTTCGTTTTTCTTAGTGTTTTAACCTGCCCACTCCCCAGCGCTCTTGCTATGAGGTGGCGACAGTGAGCCTTTTGCTGCTCCTAGCTGAGAAGAGACGGGAGGGACGGGAGAGACGGGAGCGACGCAAGTGGCACGGGCAAGAGGGCATCGCTCTAGTAATCTTGCCCCTTGCGTCGCTCCCGTCTCTCCCGTCCCTCACGTCCCTTATAAGCTTCCCCCTCCTGCCCGTGCCACTTGCGTCGCTCCCGTCCCTCCCGTCCCTCACGTCCCTTATAAGCCTCTTTTCCCCGTCCCTCCCGTCGCTCCCGTCCCTCCCGTCCCATTCAAGGCTATTGGTTAAGCGCGGCTCTCTCACGCCAGCATCTCCCTGTCATCATAGATTCTGTCGCTAGAAAACTCGTTGAATGCGCCAGTAGAACGCAACATTTCAGCGCTCTCCTTGGACTGTTCATCAAGGCCGCTGTCGCCGAACTGGAGGAAGATATTGTCAGACAGCACATTGCCCCCAGCATTAAACGCGTCAATAACATCATCATACTTGACACCCAGGAGCGTCACGCTTCCCGCTTCGCAGGAAAGCACGGCATTGCCTGCCGCATCGGCAGAGAGCGGCGACAGCTCCTCCCGCTCCACGCCATCGAACCACAGCAGTGCCATGCCGCCTTCCAGCTGCTCGACGGTGTCGTTGCCCCAGCTGCCGCCGAAGCAGAAGATGTCGCCGCCGCCACCACCGTGCAGAATATCGTTGCCTGCGCCGCCTGCAATGACGTCGTTGCCGCTGCCGCCGACGATGCGGTCGTCGCCCGCATCGCCCAGGAGCAGGCTGCTGTCGTTGTTCGCCCAGATCACATCATCGCCGTCGCCACCTTGCACGGTGATGCCGTTGTTGGCATAGTCGAACCGCGCGCTGGTCAGGTCGATGATGTCATCGCCCGCGCCTGCAATGATCTGACTGACCTGGCTGAGGCGCGCCACGGTGACGATGTCAGGGGCGGCGGAGTAGATGTCGTCCAGGAAAAGGGCGTCCCCGTTGCCGTCGTCGGTCAGGAGCAGGAGAGTGGTGTCTTCGGAGCCATGGCAGACCTTGCCGATGATGTTCCTGCCCTTCAGCGGCTCCAGTTCCACTCCCGCGACAGTGCAGTTGTACGCGAAGTAGTTGTCGCCCCACACGCCAGTGGGAATCCCCGCAAGCATCAGTTCCAGTCTGCAGTCGGTTTCATTGCCCGCTGCGTCCTGGGTCTGGAAATGGACGCACGCGTCCCCGCTGAAGCGGAGCGGTCCGTCATACTCATTCAGATCTCCTCCGTCCAACTCATAGAAGCACTTGGCGTCCTCCTCATCCCATTCGGC
>JAFXUD010000023.1 GCA_017535315.1 Victivallales bacterium
AATTATATACTTTAGTTGCCGATTGGACTTTACCAACAGAGAAGAGCCGCGTAAGCGGCGGCAAGAGTATAGCCGTGGGTGGAGCGAAGCCGCGACAGCGGCGAAGCGAAACCCACGGTCAGATGCCCACCCCAGTCCCCGTGCGTCTTGCCACGTAGCGCAGCAAAGCGGCAGGCGCATCCTGGCTATCGGCCAGTGAAGGATAATTTCATCAGGAAACTCAAGTATATAATTACCAAATAATATTATCTAGACGAAAATCCATGGGTGTTTATTGGCAAATGATGACCACATGAAATACTCGATTCTCCATAATGGAAGCTTTAACAATCTAGACAATCTAGAATCTTAAAACAATATTTTTTTACAGACACGCTTGAAAACCAACAATTCTCATAGTATAATTTATATGATTAAATTTGTTTTCTATATTTTATGGTAAGGAATACCCAAAATGAAAAAACTCCTTAGTTTCACCCTGATTGAACTTCTGGTCGTCATCGCCATTATCGCCATTCTGGCCGCCATGCTGCTGCCCGCGCTGGCAAAGGCCCGCGAAAAGGCGCGTTCCATCTCCTGCATTAGCAACCTCAAGCAAATCGGCCTCGGCAATGCCTTCTATGCAGACGACAACGTTGACTACCTCCCGCCAAACCACCAATACCTTGTGGCAAACGACAACCTGATCTGGTGGCCAGACATCATCAAACCCTACGTGGAAGCCCAGGTTTTCGTCTGCCCTGGCGACCCCGATCCCTGGAAGGGCTCTGGAAAGCGCACTAACCTTGACCACACCAGGTATGATGAGACCCTCATTGACTCATACGGGCGCTGCTCCACCCTCTTCGGCATGATCTCCCCGACCTCATACAGTAGCTACAAGAAACTTCATCAGTTCAAATACCCGACCGAGACCGTCGCGCAGTTCGATTCCAACAAAAACATTGACTACTGGACAAACGATTACCTCGTCAGCCTCAATTCCTCCTACAAGATTTCCCACCGTCACGGCGATATCTCAAACTGCGTCTTTGTCGATGGACACTGCGGCGGCTTCAGGAAGCAGGAAACCGTCAAATACGACGGCAATATCTTCTGGCATCTCACAAAATAATCGCTTTACAAGCATAGAAAGGACTTTTCCATGAAACTACTTCGGTTCACGCTTATTGAACTGCTCGTTGTCATCGCCATCATCGCGATTCTCGCCGCCATGCTGCTGCCCGCCCTGGCGAAGGCGCGTGAGAAAGCACGCGCTATCTCCTGCACCAGCAACCTTAAGCAGATTGGCCTCGGGTTCGCCATGTACTCCCAGGAGTACGAGGACTACAACTGCTACGAGTACTTCTATCCAATCGCATCGGGTCAGGCTCCCCTCATCTGGTGGCAGGACGCCATTGTCCCCTACATCGGCGACTACAAGATCGTCGTCTGCCCTGCCATGGCCACACCCATCAAGTGGACAGCCCTGCGCCCAACCTCAACCGACTCTTTCAACTACCCCGACCCGCTCATAACCTCCTATGGACGTGCCGCCGATACTTCTGGAGCAGGAACCCTCAAGACTTCGAACAGCATGTTCAAGCTGCATCAGTACAAGACCCCAAGTGAAACTGCCAATGGCGTTGATACCACCCAGATGGAACTCCAATACTGGGCGGACAAAGCAGGCAGCCTCACGGTCGGCCATTCGGCGAGCCGCCTGGGCGTCCGCCACAGCAACAACTTCAATATGGTCATGGTTGACGGCCACTGCGAGGCCGCCAACTACTCCGACCCGAATGGAAAACTCTGGAAAGTTCAGTAACCGACAAATGCTTTTGAACGGCATCTCTACAGGACACTATACAATGAAACTACTCAAATTCACCCTGATTGAACTTCTCGTCGTCATTGCCATCATCGCCATTTTAGCGGCCATGCTGCTGCCCGCGCTGGCAAAGGCGCGTGAGAAGGCGCGCTCCATCTCCTGCACCAGCAATCTCAAG
The DNA here is from genome assembly GCA_017535315.1 of Victivallales bacterium. Taxonomy (GTDB): domain Bacteria; phylum Verrucomicrobiota; class Lentisphaeria; order Oligosphaerales; family Oligosphaeraceae; genus RGIG3456. The sequence continues at coordinate 1,989 of JAFXUD010000023.1, forward strand.
CAGATTGGTCTTGGCTTTGCAATGTATTCCCAGGAGTTCGAGGACTGGAATTGCTACCATTACTTCTATCCTGTTACTTGGGGCGAAGCACCACTCTTCTGGTGGCAGGATGGCATCGCCCCCTACATTGGCGACTACAAGATGTTCCTGTGCCCCGCCATGGCCACCCCAATCAAATGGACTGCTCTGCGCCCCACCTCCACCGATTCCTTCACCTATCCCGCTTCACTTAACACTGGATACGGACGCAGCGCTGCGACATCTGGCACCACCGCCACCAGCATGTTCAAACTGCATCAATTCAAAACCCCGAGCGAAACAGTCAATGGCGTCGATACCACCCAAATGGAGCTACGCTACTGGAAATACCCAGATGAGAGCCTGACAACTGGTCACGCCGAATGCCGTCTGGGCGTCCGCCACGGCAATAACTTCAACATGGTTCTGTTGGACGGTCACTGCGATACCGCAAGCTATTCCACACCAAACAGCAATCTCTGGAAGGTTAAGTAGGCAATTGCATGGAGCCATAATTTCATCTCCAACCACCTCTTTTTCAAATGAAAATCCTTAGATTCACCCTAATTGAACTGCTCGTCGTCATCGCCATCATCGCCATCTTGGCGGCCATGCTGCTGCCCGCGCTGGCAAAGGCGCGTGAGAAAGCGCGCGCCATCTCCTGTACCAGCAACCTCAAGCAGATTGGCATAGGCAATGCCCTCTACGCCGACGAAAACGAGGACTACGTCCCCACTGCCCACCGCTATTTGGCAACCGACGACAAACTGATCTGGTGGGCGGATGAGATTCTTCCATATATTGAAGAAAAAGTCCTCATTTGTCCCTCTCAGGCCCCTGTTTATACCTACTCTTGGAGGCGCGAGAACCTGGATCATACCAGATACCCTACAAAACTTTACGTCTCGTATGGGCGCTGCTCCAGCCTCTATGGGATGCCTAACCCAGGCTACAACAAAGGCAATAAGACCCTTACTCAGTTCAAGCATCCGACCGAAACCATCGCCCAGTTCGACTCCAAGCAGTTGGACTTCTGGTCCAACGACTTCCTTATCAGCCTGAACGCCTCGTATGCCATTGATCACCGCCACGGCGACCTCTCCAACTGCGTCTTCGTGGATGGCCATTGCGGCGGTTTCCGCAAACAGGAGACCGTCAATTTCACCAACAACAAATTCTGGAAACTCGACTGACAAACTCCTGGGGTGCTCTTACGCACTCTTCTACCCCAGGGAAACTGTCTTACTCTCCTGATAGAGTACGAGCCCTTCCTACAGTTCCTGCACCCTATTAGCTAGGGACAGGCTCCTGTGGAAAGGGCTCGTACTCTATCAGGTAGGCTCTTGGATTGATTTGCAACTATTCAAAAAAAGAGCAATTTTGCACAGCAAACTTTTTGCGCCTTGCCGCTCCGCTTCGCTACGCAGCACGGCGCAAAGGAACTGGGGGTATCGCTAGCCCGTGGGTTTCGCTCGCGGCTATGTTCTTGTCGCCGCTAACGCGGCTCTTTCTGCGCCTTGCCGCTCCGCTTCGCTACGCAGCACGGCGCAAAGGAACTGGGGGTATCGCTAGCCCGTGGGTTTCGCTCGCGCCAAAGGCGCTCGCTTCACCCACGGCTATGTTCTTGCCGCCGCTTCGCGGCTCTTTCTGCGCCTTGCCGCTCCGCTTCGCTACGCGGCACGGCGCAAAGGAACTGGGGGTATCGCCTGCCCGTGGGTTTCGCTCGCGCCAGAGGCGCTCGCTTCACCCACGGCTATGTTCTTGTCGCCGCTTCGCGGCTTCCCTATCTGATTAGTATCCTTTTTTGATTATCTTCTTCCTTAGCATGTTTTCTCTTATGCAAAAACGACATCTCCTCCTCATTATCCTTCTGGCGTGTACTCTACTTGCCCATGGCACAACCCTGCTCAAGGGACAGTTCGACAGTTCCCTTGATGCAGCCTCCTCCACTGGAGTGGTCAAGGCAGAGACATCTGGAGGGGAACCCACCTTCGTGAAAGGGCGTCTTTCCTCCCTGAAGGCCGCGCATTTTGACGGTTCCACCTCCCTGTGCTACCCTTTGAGCGAGGAGACCTACAACGTCAACAACGGCATCCTGACCTTCTGGTTCAGGCCCTGCAACTGGGGCAACGGCAAGCAACCTTCTGGCGAAGGACATTTCCAGCCGCTGATGGCCTTCGACCAGGAAGGCGGTCACAACTGGACGTACCTCGCCTTCTTCGCATGGGACAGCAAGGCAGGCATGAAAATCCAGGTGCAGGGACGTGCCAAGGACAATGCTGACACCCGCCACTTCCAGACCAAACTGCCCGAAACCATCCTCACACCAGACACCTGGAACCACATCGCGCTCACCTGGAACAACATGGAGTTTGCCGCCTTCATCAACGGCGAAAAGATCGGCACCGTCAACATGGGGTTGCCGACACAAAAACAATTCAACCCTAAGTGGAAACTCTGGTTCTGCCCGCGAAAATTCTGGAAAGGCGCGCTGAAGGGGGAATACGACATCGCGGGCTTCGAACTCTCCGACACTATCCCCAGTCCAGAAGTCATCAAGCGCAACTACCTCAATGAAAGGGCTGCGGAAAAGAGCGTCAGCACCATGCAGGCCCCTGTGCCGTTCTCCAATCTCCCCGTTGTCATCGACGGTAAGGTAAACGATGACGAGTGGCAAGATGCCACCAGCCTGCCTGTCTCCGTCACCTACGGTGACGGCATGATGGTCTCCAGCATGGGCGCACAGCTCTTCCTCAAGCACGACGGCAAGTGCTTCTCCTATGCCCTCAAGGTCAACTCCACCAAGACCGATGTCACCGCAGATCCCGATGCCAACGACAAAAAGATATACAGTGGTGAAGGTTGCGTGCTTGACTTCTGGTGGAAACTCCCTAACGGCGAGGACTGCCAGCTGGGCATCGCTCCCAACCGCGCATGGGCATTCCGCCGCGCCAAGAAATGGGGCTCCATCAACCTCCAGCGCGGCGGTTCCACGGACAAGAACGGCTGGTATGTCGAATGTTCAATCCCCTTTAGCGAAATGGGCATCGAGCCATACGGCACGCACGAGATGAACTTCTGCTTTGCCAGACCTGAACATATGAAATCCGCCGCCAACCGCTGGGTTGCCTGGAACACCGTCGAACCGCGCAAGCCCCTCTCACACAACTTCGGAATGCTCGACTTCCGTCACGACAACCTCGCTGTCCGCATGTTGCTCCAGGATGGGCTCAATCTCGGTAAACTAGCCTTCACGATGGAGACCAATGCCGACCTTGAACCAAAGGTAACCTCGGACATCCCACTGACCGCCAACGGCACCAGCTATACCGCAGCCCCTGCCCCAGGCAACCACACCTTCGCTATCCAATGCCAACAGGGAGGAACATGCGTCTATAATGCAGAATACAAATACGCTGTTGTCGAGCCCCTCTCTTTCGAGGCGATATGCCACGCAAAAGAGCACTATTTTGACTGCCACATTGACGCTCGTGGCATGGACGAAACCTCCTCCGCAAATTACACCATAACGCTGTATCGCGATTCAAACACAGGCCCCGTTCTATCGAAGACAGAGGGGAAATTGACGGAGGGGCAAACTGTCTGCCGCCTTCAATTCGGCGAGCTTCCGCAAGGTAACTATGCCCTCGGGGCAACCATCAATTTCAGCAGGACATCCTATTCAAAATACATCGCCATCACCAAACCAGACGACATCTTCCTGCGTGAGCGGAAGGGGCTGGAGCGCACCATCCCATGGCCTTTCACGGAAATCAAAGTACAGAACAACGCCCTTACGCTCACAAACATCACTTATACCTTCCCAAAAGACTACCCCCTCCCTTCGACAACCGTTAATCGTGGCGTCAGCGTGCTGGCATCCCCCGTGGAATTCATGCTGCAAGTCAATGGAAAAAACGACATTCTCCGCCCCGTTTCCTCCAGCATTACGGAACAATCAAAAGACAGGCAAATCACAGAAGGTATCCTCCAGGCGGAAAACTCCCCTCTGAAAGTCGCATGGAAGCGCACCGCCGCCTATGATGGCATGCTCAAGTACCAGTTCACGCTGATGCCGCAGGCAAAGCTCACCGTCAACGCATTCCGTATCGTGGCACCCCTGAAACCCGAATGGTCCCGCTACTGCCTCGCCCCCATCTACCAGTCCGACTGGGAGACAAAGGGGCGCTTCGCCGCCTTCCCATCTGCCTGGCTTTGCGGCAACCCCTTTGGCTTCACCCTTTTCACCGACACTGACATGAACTGGATCTTCAACGAGGAACCTCTGCGTATGCAGAAGAACTCCGACGGCTCCGCGACAATGGCCGCCCATTTCATCGACCTCCCCACGGAAATCTCCTGCGACGTTCCCTACACGCTGGCCATGATGGCGACGCCATCCAAGCCGCCGCGCTCCGACTGGCGCACTATCCATACGGAGGGCTGGGGGCGGCTCGTCGGCCAGAACCTCCAAATCGTCATGGGAGGAAACGCCCCCGCCCGATTCAAGCGCGGCCAGGACCTTTCGCAACCCATCACCGAAAACATCCTCAAGCTGCCTGAAATCTTTGCCAACCGCCCTGCTGGACTCAAACGCATTCTGCCATACGTCTTCTTGGCCTCGCTATCCGACAAGAACCCCATCGCGGACTGGTATGGCGCAGACTGGTCGCGCACCGTCAACGGAGCCCCTATGGCCAAGTCCGACATGAGCAAGGACAAGACCGATGGCACGGAATACGCCCTCCTCGGCATCCACCTCTGCCACAACAAAACCGATTCCGCCGACTACCTCTGCTACTACCTGGACAAGCTCCTCAGGGATTCCAATGTCTTCATCGGCCTCTACACGGACGGCGGCGCCATCTACAAGACGGACACCCCATACCCTGGCATGCCAGACAAGCCAGTTCTGCAGATGAAGAAGCCGCCGCGCACCTGGGAGTTCTTCGGCAAGCGAGACCTCTTCGAGCGCATCACCAAAATCATCCGCACCAACCGCGGCAACGAAGGCATCATGTTCAACCACAACTGGGAGACCTACTACCCTGCCCTGCTCTCCTTCCACGATCTCATCTTCCCTGGCGAGGAGTATATGCACATCATCCCACGCGGAATGCAGGTCTATATCGAGGACACCCCACTCGGCAAGTGGCAAAGCAACTACAACAGCCAGGTCTTCGGCGCAGGAATACAGTTCCTTGGGCAATGGCGCAAACTTGGCGGCGACCTGATTCGCCTCCCGATGGACAAGCGCAACTTCTACACGCAGCCCCTCCTGATGATGTGCCTGCTCCACGACACTCCCCTGTCGGGCGCCTGGTACCCCAACATCGAGCCAACCTGGAAGTTGCTTGATGACAACAGAATCTGCGATGCCACCTTCACGGGCTACTGGCAGGAAAATGCCATTGCGACAGACAACCCGAACGTCAAGGCCTCCTTCTACCAGTGGAAGGACCGCAAAGAGGTCATGCTCATCCTCGGCAACCTCTCCCGCGCACCCCAGAAAACCACCATTCAGGGGAAAATCACTGACGCCTATACAGGTGAACTCCTCCAGAATCCAATTGAACTGGACGGCAACTTCGGCTTCCGCCTGCTCTTCGTCGAGCAATAGAGACGGGAGCAAATACTAACTTAGAAGAGACGGGAGCGACGGGAGGGACAGGAGCGACACAAGGAGCTTGAATAGGAGGGCTTGATTGTAAGGGACATGAGGGACATGAGGGACGGGAGCGACGCAAGGGGCTTGAATAGGAGGGCTTGATTGTAAGGGACATGAGGGACGGGAGCGACGCAAGGAGCTTGAATAGGAGGGCTTGATTGTTAGAGACATGAGGGACATGAGGGACGGGAGCGACGCAAGGGGCAAGATTACTAGAGCGATGCCCTCCTGCCCGTGCCACTTGCGTCTCTCCCGTCCCTCCCGTCGCTCCCGTCCCTTATCAGCTTCTTTTCCCCGTCTCTCCCGTCCCTCCCGTCGCTCCCGTCCCATATCAGCTTCCCCCTCCTGCCCGTGCCACTTGCGTCGCTCCCGTCGCTCCCGTCCCGTTCAAGGTTATTGGTTAAGCGCGGCTCTTACGCCAGCATCTCCCTGTCATCATAGATTCTGTCGCTAGAGAACTCGTTAAATGCGCCAGTAGAACGCAGCATTTCAGCGCTCTCCTTGGACTGTTCATCAAGACCGCTGTCGCCGAACTGGAGGAAGATACTGTCAGACAGCACATTACCCCCAGCATTAAACGCGTCAATAACATCATCATACTTGACACCCAGGAGCGTCACGCTTCCCGCTTCGCAGGAGAGTACGGCATTGCCGTCGGCATCGGCAGAGAGCGGCGACAGATCCTCCCGCTCCACGCCGTCGAACCACAGTAGCATACTGCCGCCTTCCAGCTGCTCGACGGTGTCGTCGCCCCAGCTGCCGCCGAAGCAGAAAATATCGCCGCCGCCACCGCCGTGCAGAGTATCGTTGCCTGCGCCGCCGACAAGAACATCGGTGCAGTTGCCACCCACGATGCGGTCGTCGCCCGCGTCGCCCAGGAGCAGGCTGCTGTCGTTGTTCGCCCAGATCACATCATTGCCGTCGCCGCCTTGCACGGTGATGCCGTTGTTGGCATAGTCGAAGCGCGCGCTGGTCAGGTCGATGATGTCATCGCCCGCGCCAGCTACGATCTGACTGACCTGGCTGAGGCGCGCCACGGTGACGATGTCAGGAGCGGCGGAGTAGATGTCGTCCAGGAAAAGGGCGTCGCCGTTGCCGTCGTCGGTCAGGAGCAGGATGGTGGTGTCTTCGGAGCCATTGCAGACCTTGCCGATGATATTCCTGCCCTTCAGCGGCTCCAGTGCTACCCCTTCGACAGTGCAGTTGCGCGCGAAGTAGTTGTCGCCCCACACGCCAGTGGGACTCCCCGCCAGCATCAGCTCCAGCCTGCGGTCGGTTTCATTGCCCGCTGCGTCCTGGGTCTGGAAATGGACGCACGCGTCCCCGCTGAAGCGGAGCGGTCCGTCATACTCATTCAGATCTCCTCCGTCCAACTCATAGAAGCACTTGGCGTCCTCCTCATCCCATTCGGC
>JAFXUD010000024.1 GCA_017535315.1 Victivallales bacterium
GTTGCCGCGCTTGCGCCACTGGCTCGAATGGCGGGCGCGGCGGAAAAGGGCAAAGGAGATGACATGGACAAGAAGGCAAACTACACTGGCACACAAGTGACACGCCGCCCTTATCGGAACACAGGCATGACAATGCCTCTGCTCGGCTTCGGGCTGATGAGGCTTCCGCAAAAGGACGGGAAAGTTGATTACGCAATCGCGGAGGCGATGGTCGCCAAGGCGATGGCGGCGGGATGCAACTACTTTGACACGGCCTACATGTATCACGGCGGCGAAAGCGAGAGATTCGTAGGCAACGTACTCACTAAATATCCACGCGAGAGCTATTATCTCACAAGCAAGATGCCAATCGCGATGATGAATTCAGCGGATGACAACGAACGGATTTTCAACGAGCAGCTGGAAAGGACGAAAGCAGGCTATTTCGACTTCTACTTTCTCCACTGGCTCAATGCGGCGCACTGGGAGAAGGCGCAATCCTTTGGAACTCTTGAGTTCATGAAGAGAATGCAAGCTGAGGGCAGAATACGCCGCCTGGGCTTCTCCTTCCACGGCGAACCGGAGACGCTGGAGAAAATCGCGAAATTCCATCCATGGGATCTTGTGCAGATTCAATTGAACTACCTTGACTGGGAGTTGTGCCGTTCAGGAGAACAATACGAGGTTCTCACGAGGCTGGGCATCCCCGTCTCCGTGATGGAGCCGCTGAAGGGCGGAACGCTTGTCAGGCTTACACCCGAGGCGAAAGCCGTCTTCGAAAAGGCCAATCCCAAGGCGAGCGTGGCTTCCTGGGGGCTTCGCTTCGCGGCAGGCCTTCCGAATATCCAAGTCGTCCTGTCTGGCATGTCCGCAATGGAGCACATGGAGGACAACCTCAGGACTTTTTCGCCGCTTGTCCCATTGTCGGACGCCGAGCGCATGACGATAGCAGAGGCCTTGGCAGCCTATCGCAAGTCGGGCGCAGTCCCGTGCACGGCTTGCCGCTACTGCTCCCCATGCCCGATGGGTGTGGACATTCCGCGCAACCTGGCCTTGCTGAACCAGGTCAAGGGAGGACTCCCGCTCTTCCATGCCAAACTGGTCTATGACGCGATGAAGGAAAAGGAAAGGGCTTTATCCTGCGTGTCCTGCGGGGCATGCTTGAAAAAGTGTCCGCAGCAGATCAGAATTCCTGATTTCATGGCGCAAATCGCAAAGAATTTCGCCTGATTGTCCGCTGAGGTTGTTTATGAAACTTGCATACCAGCTTTGAAAGGGTATTTGAAGTTTACCAAATGAAACTGAAACTCTCCAAAAGAACCAAAAGGCTTATGATGCTTCTGCTTCTGATTCCCCTGCTGCTGGCGGTGGCAATCGCCATATTCCTGCATACGCCATCCTTCGGGCGCTTGCCGCGCGGCGCGCGCCTTGAACGCATCCGCAAGTCGCCGAACTATGTGGACGGCGTGTTCCGCTACCCTGTGAAGACCGAGGTGATGACAGGCTCGAAAAGCGGACTGCGCACGATGTGGGAGTTCATCACCGAGAAGCGCAAGGACACCAAACCATCGCAACCCGTGCCGTCGGAGAAGGCTGATTTGACCGCATTGGCTGGTGTGGACGACTGCATTGTCTGGTTCGGGCATTCCTCGTACCTGCTGCAGGTCGAGGGGAGACGATTTCTGGTTGATCCTGTCTTCTACAAGGCCGCGCCCGTAGCCTGGGCGAACCGCCCGTATCCTGGAACCGACCTCTGGAAGCCGGCGGACATGCCGCCATGCGACTGGCTGGTCATCACCCACGATCACTGGGACCATCTGGACTGCCAGGCCGTAAAAGAACTCCAGGCAACCGTCAAAGGTGTGCTTCTGCCGCTGGGGGTGGGCGAGCACTTCGAGCGATGGGGATATCCAGACGGAATGCTCACCGAACTTGACTGGAACGAGCCCGCTGACCTAGGCGGAGGATTCACCGTCCATTGCCTGCCAGCGAGGCACTTCTCTGGGCGCGGAATGACGCGTAACAAGACGCTATGGGCCTCTTTCCTGCTGAAGACGCCTTCGGGGCACCGGATATACATCGGCGGCGACAGCGGATACGGCCCCCATTTCAGGGAAATCGGCCAGAAATTCCCTGGCATTGATTTGGCAATTCTTGAGAACGGGCAGTACAATGCGGACTGGGCGCAGATCCACACGCTTCCCGCCGAACTGCCGCAGGTATGCCGCGACCTTGGGGCAAAGGAGGTCGTCACCGTCCACCACTCGAAATATACGCTTTCAAAACACGCATGGGACGAGCCGCGCCGCAACGAGGACACCCTTGAAAAGCAGGGTATTAAAGTCCTCCGTCTGTTTATGGGACGGGTTGAAAACCTATGGAAGTAGTCTGCAACGACTCCAGCTTTTTTCAGATAATGTCCCAAAATGGAAAAAAGCCTCCGCTATAGACGAAGAATTCTTGCGGAGGCTTGGTTTTGAAGTGCATGCCTGGCTATTCCAGCCAGTCGGCGACCGCCTCCGTCGGAGCAGAACCACCCGCCGTCCATGAAGAGATAGCAGTAGTTCGCCCAGAAGCGGTCGAACGCCTCGCGGGCGAGAACCCGGCGGTCGCTCCACTGCGTCAGCGTGTGGAGTTCCTCGCCCCTGTCGCGGCTGTACGCCTCGCATTCGGCGGGAGAACAGCCGAGGGCGGAGAGGTCGCCGAGGGTGAGAAGAGCCTCCACGGCGTCGCGCGTGGCGTAGTGTTCCGGCAGGACAACGCCCGCGTGGGACGGGTACATGTCGTGGTGGCAGTAGATAGAGCGGCATGAGCCGTCGTCGTCCATTATCGCAATCAGTCCTCTGGTTGACATCGTGTTCCTCCTATTTGTAGGTCACGCAGGCGGACAGCGTCGCGGCTGCGAACCAGTAGATGACCTGTCTCCAGTCCTTGCTGAAGCCATACGCAATGGCCGAAAGCACGTCTAGCGCGATGAGTATGCTTGGGAATATGTAGGTGTGTTTCATTGAAAACCTCCTGTTTTTGAGTGTGTTTTAACATTTGGGATCATTTGTTGAAAAAACAATGCAAATCGCTTGCGGAAATATAAAAGACCATTATATTAACTAACGTTTGTTAAGATAACCATGAAGGGACACTGAAGATGAAGCACGAATTGACGCCAAGGCAAAACGAGATCGTGGATGTCGCACTGCATTTGATTGCGGAAGGTGGCATTGGCAACCTGACAATCCGCCACATCAGCAAGAGGCTCAACCTTACCGAAGCGGCACTGTACGCGCATTTCAGCGGCAAGCTGGAGATCATCCAGGCACTGGTGTCCCGGTTCGAGGGCAAGGTGGATGAAATGGACGAATCACAGCGCGGCTGGGCGGCGGTGGAGGCGGCTCTGTCCAGGAGGACTGAACTGGTGCTGGCGACGCCCGACCTCGCCCGCGTGGTGTTCTCGGAGGAGCAGTTCCAGGGCGACAGGGAGATTGCGCAGCTACTCTATGGCATGATGCAGCACCACCGCGAGACACTGCTCCTGCATTTCAGGGAGGCGGTCGATGCAGGGGAAATTCGCGGCGACATTCCCCTCGACACGCTTTTCCGCCTGGTCATCGGTCCGCTTCGTCTTCTCATCAAGCAATGGGGACTGTCCAACGGCTCGTTTGATCTGACGCAGAAGCGTCTGGAACTGCAGGAGAGCCTTCGCAAGCTTCTGTCAAGACAATGATCTACAGTTGATTGAGATAATACAGCCAAGAAACCATAGGAGACAATGCAATGGAAAACAAGATGTTCTGCTTTCAGTGCCAGGAGACCGCAGGCTGCAAGGGCTGCACAATCTGCGGCGTCTGCGGCAAGAAGCCCGAAGTCGCGGCGATGCAGGATCTGCTCGTGTTTGCGACAAAGGGACTGTCCGCCGTGACGACCAGGTTGCGGGCGGAGGGCAAGGCAGTGTCGGCGGAGGTCAACCATCTGGTTACGGTCAATCTGTTCATCACCATCACCAACGCCAATTTCGACAGGGAGGCGATTGTCCGCGCCATCGTCCATACTCTTGAAGTGAAACGCGGTTTGCTGGCGCAATTAACCAATGCGTCGGCTCTGCCAGAGGCGGCGACATGGGATGCGCCGCAGGCGGAGTTCGACGCCAAGGCCTCGACGGTGGGTGTCCTCTCCACCGCCAATGAGGACATCCGCAGCCTCCGCGAGCTCATAGTCTATGGGCTCAAGGGACTGGCCGCCTACTCGAAGCACGCCAATGCGCTGCTGCAGGACGATGCGGAAATCGACGCCTTCATCCAGTCCGCTCTGGCAAAGACGCTGGACGACTCGCTGGACGCTGCCGCGCTGACCGCCCTTGCTCTGGAGACCGGCAAGTTTGGCGTGCAGGGGATGGCTCTGCTGGACAAGGCGAACACGACGGCCTACGGCAATCCTGAAATCACGGAGGTCGAGCTGGGTGTCCGCAACCGTCCGGGCATTCTCATTTCGGGACACGACCTGCGCGACCTGGAGATGCTTTTGGAGCAGTCCGCTGGCCAGGGGATCGACATCTACACGCACTCCGAGATGCTTCCCGCTCACTACTACCCCGCGTTCAAGAAGTATCCGCATTTCGCGGGCAACTACGGAAACGCCTGGTGGAAACAGAAGGAGGAGTTCGAGAAGTTCCACGGGCCGATCCTCATGACCACCAACTGCGTCGTGCCGCCTGCGGAGAGCTACAAGGGTCGCCTGTGGACTACGGGCGCGGTCGGAGTTTCTGGCTGCAGTCACATTGACGGCGAATACGGCGCGGTGAAGGACTTCTCGGGCATCATCGCCCAGGCGAAGGGCTGCCAGCCGCCCGAACAGCTTGAGACTGGCAAGCTCGTCGGCGGGTTCGCCCACGAGCAGGTCTTCGCCCTGGCGGACAAGGTGGTCGCCGCAGTCAAGTCGGGGGCTATTCGCAAGTTCGTGGTCATGGCGGGCTGCGACGGGCGCATGAAGTCCCGCGAATACTACACGGAGTTCGCCGCGAAGCTGCCGAAGGACGTGGTCATTCTGACGGCTGGTTGCGCCAAATACAAATACAACAAGTTGCCGCTTGGCGACATCGGAGGCATCCCTCGCGTCCTTGACGCGGGGCAGTGCAACGACTCCTACTCGCTGGTGCTCATCGCGCTCAAGCTCAAGGAGGTCTTTGGACTTGACGACATCAACAAGCTGCCCATCGCTTTCAACATCGCATGGTACGAGCAGAAGGCGGTCATCGTCCTGCTGGCCCTGCTGCATCTCGGCGTGAAGAACATCCATCTCGGACCGACGCTTCCCGCCTTCCTTTCGCCCAACGTTGCAAAGGTGCTTGTCGAGAACTTCGGCATCGCCGGCATCGGCACGGTCGATGACGACATCAGGCTGTTGATTGGCTAGCGAGATTGTGCTATGAAACATCGCCATTCATCCATGAAACGCGTCATCGAGGCACTGCTATTCGTGGCTGTGCTGGCAGTGGGCTGGCGGTATCCGTATCTTGCCTATTGCCTTGTACTCAATGTTGCCGTGGGATTGGTCGGCGCACTGCGGCATGGCGGACGGCACGGCTGCGGTAACTTTTGCCCACGTGGCGCATTCTATTCGCTGCTGCCCGATACGGGGCGCAAAGTCCCCACTGGGCTTCTGGCGCGCAAGGCGTCCATCGTGGTGATGGTGGCGATGTTCGCGGGGCTGGCTCTATGGCTCCGCCCGACGTCGCCCCGAGCCTGGGGAATGCTGCTGTACATCATGATCGCCATCACGACCACGATAGGTATCATCGGGTGGCTGGTATTCAATCGCTACTTCTGGTGTTCCGTCTGCCCGATGGGGAAGATCTACAAGACGATTTGGCCGTTGAAGAACGGCATCCGCGTCGCCGACACCTGCGTGAAATGCGGACTTTGCGCCAAGGCGTGCCCCTTCGGCTTCTTCCCGCCAGGTGATGCCAAGGACGGCCAGTTCCGCAATCCCGACTGCATGCACTGCCGACGCTGCGTCGAACGCTGCCCCAGGCACGCGCTGTCTCTATCATCTAGAACTTTCCCAATGAGTGGGACTATACATCGCAACCATCTAAACTAAAACGTCTTGCAACCAGATCAGTGGCACACCGCAATGGCGGGGTGCCTTTTTTTGTCGCCATATTCCCGCCAGTTCCAGTGGAAAAAAATACCAAAATGTCGACATTTTTCGTGATTTTCGGCTTGAATATAGTCTAATTTATGCTATATTAGACTATACATCGATTTCAAGCCCAAAACCATAGGAGAAGCCAGATGCCAATGCTCATGTACGGTAAAGAAGCAAGCAACCGAAAACAATAGATAGACCGCCAGCACTACACTATTCCGAACCAAAGA
>JAFXUD010000025.1 GCA_017535315.1 Victivallales bacterium
CCGCATAGCGGCGGCAGAGCATAGCCGTGGGTGAAGCGAGCGCCTCGGGCGCGAGCGAAACCCACGGGATAAGCAGTTTGATATGAGCCGCGTAAGCGGCGGCAGAGCATAGCCGTGGGTGAAGCGAGCGCGTCGGGCGCAAGCGAAACCCACGGGATAAGCAGTTTGATATGAGCCGCGTAAGCGGCGGCAAGAGTATAGCCGTGGGTGGAGCGAAGCCGCGAAAGCGGCGAAGCGAAACCCACGGTCAGATGACCACCCCGATCCCTATGCGCCTTGCCGCGTAGCGCAGCGAAGCGGCAAGGCGCATTTTGACCATCGAGATAATGTCATCAGGGAACTCAAGTAAATACTTTCCCAATTTAAATTACTTCAATTTAAAGAGCTTTTCCGCGTTTTTGTGTGCGATGAGCTCGATGACATCGTCGGTTGCGCCCGCCTTTTTCAGGTAGTCGATGAAGGTGGCGACGCAGGGGACGTATGGTGTTTTCTGACCTTGTGTTGCCTCGAAACAGGTGCCGTAGGGGGCGAATGGCGGGCCGATGCGTGTCGTCCAGTCTGTGCCAGAGAGGATTTTGTCGTGCGGAACCTCCTGGATGACGCGAGGCAGGGCCTTGCAGTAGAAGTCGCGGATTTCGACCCAGAAGTTTTCGGGGAAGCAGCCGTAATGGCCCTGGACGATGTCCAGGAACATGTTTGCCCAAGGGATGTAGTGCTGGAAGGGGGCGCAGCCGATGGCGTGTGCCATGATCCATTTGGCGTTGGGGACGGTGTCTGCGCAGCGGATCATGTCGGCAATTTGCGCGATGCCGTCCATGCTGTTGTTTGGTGCATAGCCTTTCATGGTGACGTAGGTGCCGAGATGAACCTGGATGGGGACGTCAAATTCAGCAGCGCGTTGCACGAGCTTGAGGCTGTTTTCATCGGTCAGGTTGAATTTCATCATATAGCCGAGCATTTCGCCGAGCATAACAAAGCCCCATTCGCCAAAGCAGATGTTCATCGCCTCCAGGGATTCCTCGTAGGCGTTCGGAGTAATCAAGCAGGAGCCGAAGACGCGTCCAGGAAACTCCTGGCAGACCTCGTGGACAAAGCGGTTGCATTTCAGGATGTAGCTTGGGTCCTTGAGAATCCTGGAGTTGTAGTCGCAGTCTGCGGAAACTACGAACTTCAGGTCGGCGTCAGAGCTGTCGAGCAGGTCACCAAGTGCCTGGCAGAAATTGTCGCGCTTGACGCCGTCTGTGCCATAGTCGGAAATATGAATGTGCGTGTCAATCCAGGTCGGTTTCATGGTCTTGCAATCTAGTTAAGCTGTTTCTATTTGTGTGAGTAGAGAAAATGATTTAACATAGCTATTCAGAAGGGGAGCAAATCGACACAGGCTGCCAGTATTTCTGCGCCTTGCCGCTCCGCTTCGCTATGCGGTAAGGCGCAAAGGAACTGGAGATGTCGTCTGCCCGTGGGTTTCGCTTCGCCGCTATCGCGGCTTCGCTCTACCCACGGCTAGTTTCTTGTCGCCGCTAACGCGGCGTTCTATTCTGTCAGTCGCGGATTTCGATGGCAGCGACTTCGTTCCAGTCGTTGATTTTGACTTCGACTGTCCAGTCGCCAGGCTTGCCCGTTACTTTGAAGGCGTGGGTCTCCTTGACTTGCAGGCTGTGGTCGTTGAAGTGTGCTACGGCGGGCTCCTTTGCGCCGCCAACCTTGTAGGTGCCAGAGACGCACACGACGGTGCGCTCCTTGCCAACGAGCACGCCTTCGCCCAGCTTTACAGGCGTGAAGGGGAACATCCAGTTCGCAATTTCAAAACCACCCGCGTTGGGGCCGCTAGTTGGAATGTTCGTGCCGTAATAGTATGGAAGCACGCCGTTGCGTAGGGCGGTGATGATGCCCTTTGTGATCACACGTGCCATGAGAGCTTGGTCACTGGTGTGCCTGCCAGGGCGGAGGTTCAGGATGATGGGCGAGGCCAGGTGCCCCATGGCCTGATAGCGCATTTCTGGGGGCTTTTTGTCGAGGAAGGGCATCGGGTTGCACACGTCGTTCTCCATCTCTGCGAAACTCAGGCGTCCAGTGCTCTGCTCTTCACGGGTCACGGGATGGCCGTTGGTCAGCACCTGCCCACCACGGGAGGTCACCTTCTTGACGATTTCCATTCTGGCAGTAGCACCCGTAATCGCGTAGTTGTAGATCTTCGAGGTGATCTTGCCCGTCCTGTCCATCGTGATGCTGTAGCCGTCCCATCTGTCATAGCTCACGCCGTCGCGCAGCGTTGGATTGAACTGGTCGATGTAAACGCCGTCGAAGCCGACTTCATTGATTACGTAGTCGATCTGCTCAAGCATCTGCTTGTAGCGGGCGTTGCCCATTTCTGGCTGGGGCATGAGGTTGATCCATGGCTTTTGCTGATAGACGTAGTGGGTGTCGATCATCACATTGCCGTCCTTGTCGTGCAGCAGGGAGTCCCGCAGGAATGTGGCGGCATTGAGCTTCTTGGAGAGCTCGGGGGTGAGATACTGCGCATAGGCCGTCTTGGGGTTCTTGCGGTCGCCGTATGTTAGGGGCAGCTCGTTGCCCCAGGGGACAGTCGTCGAATCGAAATTGACCAGGTTGGTCTCAAGCAACGCCATGAGCTTGATGCCAGGGAACTTGGCGCGCAGCTCGTTCATTTTCTTCGTTACCAGTTCCTTGTACTGCTCGCGCGTGTAAGGCAGACCATCGGCGTATTCGAACCAGGGCGTCACCGATGCAAATTGAAGCTTCAGGCCAGGCAGGTCCTGGGCGCTTATGAGATAGGGGCCTGGCACGGTGATATTCACCTTCCAGTCCTCCCTTATCTTGTTCACAAGGTCGAAATAGCCGTTTTCAGGAGCGTCCAAGGGATAGATGCTCCACTCGACCTTGATGCTTTTGCCCTTGGGAACGCCCACGCCCTTGGAGGCGAATCCCAGCTTATTGCCCACGAGCTTCATCTCCAGCAGGACGCGGCTCACGGTGTCCTCCACGACAAAGCCTGCGGCACCTTGCTTGCCCGCGAAGTAAGCCGTTGGATTCGTCATGGCCATGTTGGAATTGTCGGTCGCCTGCAACAGCGTCATCCCTGAAAGGCGCCACATTGCGGGCATTATGCCGTTCAGGGAGACCTCGTTGACCCATTTGAGGCCAATGTCGTCTCCCGTGGTGTTCTCAATCTCATCCACCACATTGACCTTGTGGTCAGCCAGGGCAATCGAGCGTTTCAGCGAGATGTTGTTGGCCTTCATCGTGACCAGTATGTCGTTGTTGCCGTTCTGCTTCACACTGGTTATGACATTCTCCGCATTCTCCTTCGGCTCATCGACACCAAGCCTGTTGAACTTCATCTCGGGGCTTGCGGCGTAGCTGAATGCCGACTCCACGTAAATCTTCTCGCCGTCAACCGCCAGCTCCATCCCGCCAAAATCGGAGATACTCAGCGTATAGCCATTGCCCTTCAGACTTGCCTTCATATTGATGTTGTCGAAGCGCATCAGCTTCATGCGGGCAAGCTCCGCCATCCTTGAAACAGGCACATAGCCAATCTCGATATCCTTGACAAGCAGCGGGCAGTCCGCAATGCGCTTGGGCAGGGCGTTGACGAAGCGCAGACGGTTTGGCGCGTCGTTTTCGATGCGGTCATCCGCGCCAATGATGCGCTTGCTTACCAAATCCTCGATGTCGAAATAATAGACGTAGGGGTGGGACCTGTCAACGATTCTGCCGTCCAGCTCTTCGGTGTCGGCTGGTGCGAAGAGCGTCATGAAGAGCGAGTGGCCAGCGTTTTTCCAATACGACACATTGGGTTCCTGTGCCCTGGTTGTCGGCATTGAAAAGCCGCGCAGAAGCAGTCTGGGGGTGTTCTCCTTTGTGCTTGAGTTCAGTTCTACGCCGTTGAGCTCGATGGCCATCCAGGGATTCCAGCCGCCAAACCCTTTGGTCACCAGGCGGATGTTCAGCTTCAGCACGGCCCGCATGTCCTTCTTGGTTTCCAGTGCAGGGAGCGTCACATAGTCGGAGGTGGTTTCTGGCTCGCCTCCAGGCACCAGCACCTCCTTGCCGTACTTCAGGACGGGTGTGAAAGGAACGGGCTCCGCGCAGAAGCCATCAACGACCATGAGGAGCAGGGTTACGAAAAGAAACAGTTTTTTGGAGAGTGGCATTGTGAGTTTCCTAATGAGACGATGGGACGGAGGTAATTGAAACCCCTGTTACCCCCGCTTTGCGCTGATGCGTTTTCCGCCTGGGAGGGCAAGGTTCTCGAAGGAGACATCGTGCCATTTGGCGGGCATGCCTGGGAAGTAGCGGATGGTTTCGTAGCGGGTGTCGGCGCACATTTCGAGGAAGGCGGAAATGAAACCGCCCGTGCCGTCCATCTGCATCACCTCATTTTCGTCCTTCGGCTTGTCGATGTCGTGGCGGCGGTGGGCGATGAGGCTGCGGCAGCGCGGCAGATAGACGGTGGCGAGCCCTTCGTTGAGGAAGAGCTCTTTCCAGAGGGTGAAGAGGTGCATGGGGGCCTCGTTCAAGCCGACGCGCGAGTAGATGATGGCGGCCCATGGAATGCACCACTCGCTCCACTTTCCGATGCCCATGGAAATCCAGTGGTCGATGGAGTTGTCGATGATGTGCTGAATCTCGGGCGAGGGGTGTTCTGGTAGGGAGTCGAAGGGCCAGATGCAGCCCAGGTGGGAGTGATGGCGGTGGCAGGTGGCCAGGTCTTGGTCTTCCCAGATGCCGATGCGCGGCTCCATCTTGCCTGAATAGCTGTCGTAACCGAGGACTGTCGTAAACTCAGGCACCTTTTCCAATATCTTGAACCATTTCGGTTCGGGCTCACGCTTCAGCACGGCACTGCACTCAATGAGGATTTTGGCGAGCTTGCGCACGGCAGCCAACTGGTAGGAGGGGTTACGTCCCGCCACATAGCCGATGTCCCGATTGGAGGAGGCGTATTCGGCAGAGATGGCCACGGGAATGTTGAACTCGTCATCCAGCATCGCTTCATAGACACGCATCACGCCGTGTATGAAGGGATAGGCGCGGTCGCGCAGGAACTCCACGTCGCCTGTGTAGCGATAATAGTCGTAGTAGAGCAGGGCGGTCCAGGCGCCGCAGGCGGGGTCAAGAGCAGAACCTGCCATCACCCAGCCGCACTGGTAGCCACGGTCATCCACGGCGTGCAGGAGATGGAGGCCGTCGTCGATGCCGAACATCACCTTGGCGTTGTGGCGCATTGTCTTCTGGTAGGAGGGTGATTCGAGCATGTCGAAGAGGGGGAGCAGGTGCTCGGGGGCGCCGAGGGCGCACAGGGAGCCGTAGATCATCTGCATGTTCACGTTGAAGTGGTAGTCGCCGCTCCACTGCGCCCGCTGGTACTCCTCATGCCAGGGACCCTGCAGACCGCCCGCCATGCCGAAGGGGATGGTGTTGGCCGCCAGTTTATAGACGCAGAAGTCGAAGAACTCCTGCCAGAAGGGATCAGGCACGCTGACTTTCGCACGTTTCGCCTGGAACGCACTCCAGAAGCTGCGGTTGAAGGCGCGGATGGCATCCGCATCATGAGGCGGACACTCCTTGCCTGCAAAGAGTCGGAATCCGCCATTCACGCGGATGCAGCGGACCGTCAGCGGTTTGTCGTTGGGATTCGGGCAGGTGATGGTCCATCCGTCAGGCAGCATTTCTGGGGGCTGGAAGGCGTATTTGGAGAGCCATTCGCGGCTCTTGGGAAACTCCCAGCTGGGCTTCAGTTCAACGCGCTGCACGGCGTTTGTCGGGTCGTCAATCAGCAGCAAATCCTGCTTGAGGGCCAGCTCCAGCGTGAGCTCGGCACCGCTGTTGAGGCGTATCTTGAGGGCACCCGTGTCGTAGTCCAGAACGCCAGATGAGGGGCGAACGTCGTCGGCAAAGACAAGTTCAAAGCGGCCCACGGGGACGCGCTGCGGGCGGAAGGCGTCCTCGGGTAGCTTCCTGTGCACAAAGAGTTCATTCAGCCCGCTGATGCACCCATGCTCCTTGGCGAACTGCACCATCTTCGCATAACTGGTGCCCTCCTCGATGACCTCGCCGTTGCGGTGGTCCCAGAAGGCGTTATGGTTTACGGTGATGGCCAGTGTCTCTTTGCCCCAGACTAGCACGCCGAGGTAGCCATTGGCCATCGGCACGCCGCAGTGTGGACGCTCCAGCGGAAATGTGACGGTGTGGTGCATGGTGTTTTTTCAGTGTGGGGCACTGTCCCCGTGGGTTTCATTTTGCCGCTTATCCCGTGGGTTCCGCTTCGCCGCTATGCGGCTTGGTTTCACCCACAAAGTTCATACCGCCGCTACGCGGCTCAAACGGTTAGGGCGTACTTGCCCGTGGGTTCCGCTTCGCCGCTTTGCGGCTTCGCTTACCCACGGCTATGTTCTTACCGCCGCTACGCGGCTTTCTGCTATCCAATAGGGGTGCCTTCGGGGATGTCGCCATCGACGGTAAGGAGACGCAGCTCCTTCTTGCGCTTGGCAGCGAGGAGCATTCCGAAGGACTCGACACCGCAGAGGGTGGCGGGCTGCAGGTTCTTGACGATGACGATGGTCTTGCCAGGCAGCTCTTCGGGCTTGTAGAACTTGGCGATGCCCGCGACAATCTGGCGTTCACCGCCGCAGTTGACCTTCAACTTGAGGAGCTTGTCGGTGTTCGGGATAGCCTCGGCTTCCAGAATCTTCGCCGTGACAAGCTGCAGCTTCGCGAAGTCGGCGATGTCGATGAGGGCGACGTTTTCAGGAGCCTTCTCGGCGGGGGCGGGCTTGGCGGTCTGTTTGGCGGCGTTGTCAGCCTTTTTCTCGATTTTCGCCCAACTGTCTTTCAGACCGACGGTGCGGTTGAAGACGGGTGCGCCTGGCTTGTGGTCGTAGCGGTCCGTGCAGAAGTAGCCCAGGCGCTCGAACTGAACGCGCGTCTCGGGCGGCAGCTCTGCCAGACTGGGCTCCAGGCGGCAGTCGCGGATGATTTCACAGGAGGCGGGGTTGATGGATTCGATGAAGTCATGCCCCTCTTCGACGTCCTCTGGGAACTCCTTGGTGAAAAGGCGATCGTAGAGGCGTACTTCGGCGCTGATGCTGTCCGCCGCGTTGACCCAGTGGATGGTACCCTTGATCTTGCGCCCGTCGGCAGGATTGCCGCCTTTGGTTTCGGGGTCATACGTGCAGTGGATCTCCTTGATGGAGCCGTCGGCGTTCTTGATGACCTCAGTGCATTTGATGATGTATGCCCAGCGGAGGCGCACCTCCTGGCCAGGGGCGAGGCGGTAGTATTTCGGGGGCGGGTTCTCCATGAAGTCATCCTGCTCAATGAAGATCTCGCGTCCGAATGTGACCTTGCGGGTGCCTGCGTCGGGATTTTCAGGGTTGTTGACGGCGTCCAGGGCTTCCGTCTGCCCTTCGGGGTAGTTGGTGATGACCAGTTTCAGGGGGCGGAGAACCGCCATGTAGCGCGAGGCGGTCTTGTTGAGCTCGTCGCGGATGCAGCTCTCGAAAACAGCCATGTCGGTGAGGCCGTTGAACTTGGTGATGCCGACCTGCTTGATGAAAGCGAGGATAGAGGCGGGGGTATAGCCGCGGCGGCGCAGACCGCAGAGGGTCGGCATGCGCGGATCGTCCCACCCGTTCACATAGTGTTCTTCAACCAAGCGGCGCAGGCGGCGCTTGCTCATCACCGTGTAGTTCAGGTTCAGGCGCGAGAACTCAATCTGCTGCGGTTTGTGGACGGGCAGCGGCACCAGGAACCAGTTGTAGAGCGGACGGTGGATTTCGAACTCCAGCGAGCAGAGGGAGTGGGTAATGCCCTCAATGGAATCCTCCAGACCGTGCGCCCAGTCGTACATGGGGTAGATGCACCACTTGTCGCCAGCCCTGTGGTGGGACTTGTGGAGGATGCGGTACATGACAGGGTCGCGCAGGTTGATATTGGGGGAGGCCATGTCGATTTTGGCACGCAGCACCTTCTCGCCGTCGGCGAACTCGCCTGCTTTCATGCGCTTGAAGAGGTCCAGGTTTTCCTCGACGGAGCGGTTGCGGCAGGGGCTCTCCTTGCCAGGCTCCGTCAGAGTGCCGCGGGTCTCGGAGATGGCTTCGGCGGACTGGTCATCGACGTAGGCAAGTCCCTTCTCAATCATCATCAGGGCGTATTCGTACATCTTGTCGAAGTAGTCGGAGGCGTAGCGCACCTCGCCGTCCCACTCGAACCCGAGCCAGCGCACATCCTCCTTGATGGCATCCACGTACTCTGTGTCCTCTTTCGCTGGGTTGGTGTCATCCATGCGGAGGGTGGTTTTGCCATGGTAGTCCCTGGCGATGCCGAAGTCGATGCAGAGTGCCTTGGCGTGGCCGATGTGAAGGTAGCCGTTGGGTTCAGGCGGGAAACGTGTCCGTATGTCCCCCATCTTGTATTTACCCGAGAGAATGTCACCGTTGATGATTTCGCGCACGAAGTCTGTGGCTTCGGGCAAACCTGCTGTTTTTGCTTCTTCTGTCATTATGTTTGTTCCTTTAGGTTGAAATGTCTTCAATGAGACTAATATAATATGATTGTTTTCAACTTGCAATGCGACAAGTTTTTTTTATGCGATATATTAAATGTAGTTGTAAGGATTCAGAAGGCTAAGCCGCGTAGCGGTGGCAAAAGTATAGCTGTCGGTGAAGCGAGTGCCTTTGTCACGAGCGAAACCCACAGGCAGGTGATACCCCCAGTTCTTTTGCGCCGTGCCGCGCAGCGGAGCGGCATGGCGCAGAAAAACAAGCGGATTATGCCGATTTACCCTCTTCTGAATAGTTACAAATAGTTGACAAAGGAGCTTTAGAAGAATTGGTTCTAGAGAACTCTGATTTCGAAAGAAGAGAAAAAAGCAAAATGAGCGAAAAGTACCTGGTGCTTGGAGGCGGAGGCTTCCTTGGGCACGCTTTAGTCAAGAGACTATTGCGTGCAGGGTGCATTGTACGTTCATTTTCCCGCAGAAACTATCCTGAGCTTGAGGCGATGGGGGTGGAGTGTGTTCAAGGGGATATTCTGGATCATGCATCGCTGGAGCGTGCCTGCACAGGATGCGACACGGTTTTCCATACCATCGCCATCTGCGACATTGTGAAAGGGTGGAAAGCCTATTATGATGTCAATGTGCAGGGGACGCAGAATGTGATTGATTCCTGCCGAAAATGTGGAGTAAAACGGTTGGTCTATACCAGTTCCCCCAGTGTGGTCATTGGACAGCAGGACATCGTGATGGGAACCGAAGAACTGCCATACGCAAAACGATATCTCTCGCCTTATCCTGCGACAAAGGCGATGGCGGAGCAAATGGTTTTGAAGGCCGATTCCCCTGAAATGCGTACTTGCGCACTTCGCCCGCACCTGATGTGGGGTGTCGGTGAACCGCACATCATTCCAAACCTCCTGAAAATGGCGGACGCTGGAAGGTTGGCTATTGTTGGAGACGGGATGAACAGGGTTTCCATCACCAATGTCGAGAACGCGGCAGAGGCGCATTACCTGGCGGCAATGGAACTGGCTGCCACGGCACGTTGTGCAGGAAAACCCTATTTTGTGAATGACATGGAGCCAGTTCTTTTGTGGGATTGGATAAACAGGCTCCTTGAAGGCACTGGTCGTCCAAAAATCACACGCCATATCAGCCGCCGTATGCTTTATTTTATGGGATGGCTAAATGAACTGATGCATCACCTGCCAGGCACGGGGGTGCCGAAGCTGACTCGCTTTGTCGCCAATCAACTGGGGCGTTCACATTGCTTTTCGTGCGAACGCGCTGAAATCGACTTTTGCTACAAGCCCGTTGTCTCCCCCGAGGAAGGGATTCAATTGATGTTGGCCTCCTTGAACTCAGTTCCCAAAGGAAAAGAATAATTCGTATGCATTTTTCTGTTTCAAATCTTGCCCCTGTCCTGCCCTGGCCGCTGATAGTTGTCTGGGCTATGCTGGCGGCATTGTTGGTGACCTGGGATTTTCGGTGCAATGCATCGAAAGTCCATCGTGGTTATCGGCTGTTTATGGCGGGATTGGAGATGGTCGTGCTTTTGCTGACTCTTCTTTTCCTGGTGAATCCTGTCCTGAAGAGGGTGACGCCAGAGGTGGGGAACTGCCGAATCATTCTGCTGGCGGACAATTCTGGCAGCATGGCCACGCATGACAGCGGCAACCCCAAGAGCCGCCTGGAAATTCTCAACGATGCACTTCGCGGTACCTCGCCCGAATTGGATGCCTTCCTCAAGCAAGGGCGAACTGAGGCTTTCTCTTTTGCCAGTGAGCATAAATATCAGGGGAACACTCCTCTTTCACTTGCAGATGGGGAAATACTGCCAGGCACGACACCGCTGGGGGATATTCTGCGGAGAATCCTCTCTGAATCCGAAAACACGGCTCCTGTCGCCAGTCTTCTCCTTTTTTCGGACGGGCGTAGTAATGCGGGAACCTCGCCAATTGAGGCCGCCAAGCTCTGCCAGGCAAAAAAGATTCCGCTGACCTGCATTGGTGTGGGCAAGGAGGGCCTTCCCTGGGACCTCGCTGTGAAATGCACCGTTGACGTACCCTCCGTCATGCGGGACAGCTCAGTTTCATTGAAAGCTTCCCTTTTCAACGTTTTCCCTACGGAAAAGCAGGTGGAGGTTGCCTTGATGGACGGGGAAAACGTCATTGAGACACGCCACGTTGTCGTGCCGCCAGATTCCAAGGCAGAGGCACTTTTCGAGGTGACCCCGCATTTGGAGGGCTTCAAGACCTATCAGGTGCGTATTCCGCATCTGGAAGGTGATGCACGATTGGACAATGATTTGGACTATGCCAGCGTGGAGGTAAAGGCACCTCCTGTCTTTAGAGTGCTTTTCCTCTTGGGAGGACTGGATTGGGAGCAGAGGTTTGTCAACCAGGCACTGGCTGAAAACGAGCAGTTCGAGGTTTCCGTCATCACCCTCCTTGCAAAGGAGAAGTATGCAAGGACGAACATCACTGAAGATCAGTTGAAGTTGACGATGGGCTTCCCGAACTGTACGGAATACTACGATGGATATGATGCCGTGGTGCTGGACACACGTGCATCGATGGAGCTTTCCAAGGAGGGTATCGCAGCCCTGCGCTCATTCGTGGAGAACAAGGGGGGCGGACTGTTTGTGCGGGGACCAGCGGAATTGCTACCCCCAGAACTCTTGGAACTGCTTCCAATGCATGCGACCAAGTTGGGGGTGGTGCGCCGTAGGGCGAGTGTCGGCTCCTCGGGCGAGTTCATCTTCGGTGACGAGCTTGCCAGTGCGCTGGTAAGTGCCAGCGGAGTGCCTTTGGCCAATGGCACTCCGTTGTTTATGCCGCTGGAGCTGAAGTCCGCCTCGCGGATAGCATTGGATTTGCGGCTGCCAGATGTTGCTGAGCTGTCGCCTGTCGTGTGCGGCATAGCCTACGGTGCTGGGCGCGTGGCGTACTCTGCTTTGGAGACAACTTGGCGTTGGGGGATGAGTAAGGAGCACCTGCTGGCGCATCAGGCCTTCTGGAAGTCGCTTGTATTGTGGCTTTCCGAGATGGGGAAACCCCGTGTGCGCTTGCTTTCTGACAGTAGTGGTGCTGTCGTCGGCGAGGAGTATCGACTGGATCTGGCGGCGACTGGCGACGATTTCCTTCCATCGCCGAATGCGGTGGTCACTGCATCCGTCGTGGCCCCTGATGGTGGAGAGCATCTGGTTGCCTTGAATCCTCTCTGGGAGGAAGAGGGACGCTACAATGCCTTCTTCGTGCCGTACATCCCAGGGGAATACAAGGTGAACTATGAGATTCGGCTGCCAGAGCGGATGCTTCATGCGCAGACCGCCTTTGTGGCCAGGCAGATTGGCGTAGAGGCCGATGATGTCTCCTATAACGAGGCACTTCTACGGGATATGGCGCGGATTGCGGGCGGTCGCTTCTTTACGGTGGAGGAATACGGCAAGCTAAGTGCATTGCCAGTCTCTTCCGAACTGCCGAAGAGAACCGAGACGATGCCTCTTTCCTCGTATTGGCCGTTGTATGCCCTTTTTGCAATGTGCGCTTCCCTTCTCTGGTGGGCACGCCGCAGGATTGGATTGAAATAGCTTTTTGTTTCCATGTTATATACACCGAAAATTATAAAACTGGCAGAGCGAAAACCCTTTGAATTGACCTGGAAAAACGGTCTTCTTCTTCGCTCGACCAACTGGCTGGGGGATGCTCTGATGACGCTTCCAGCCGCATACCAGATGAGCCGTTTTTTGCCTAAAACCTGCGGCTTTTTCGTGCTTTGCCCCAAAAACCTGGTTCCACTGTGGGAGGCTTGTCCTTGGGTTTCTTGTGCCATTGGAATGGAGGGAAAACGTATCTCGAGAAAGGAGATTAGGGAGGTGTGTAGCCTTTCCGCTGGTACAGCTGTCGTTTTCCCGAACTCCTTTGGCTCGGCCATGGATGTTTACCACTGCCATATTCACAACCGCGTGGGGCGGGCAGGGCGTTTCCGCTCCCTGCTTCTGACCCATCGCCTTCCCGAATGGCCGCGTTCGAAGGTCAGTGCGGCTTTCCATCAGCTTTCCTACTACTTGGACTTGGCTGCCGCCCTTGGCAAAATCGACTACACAACCGATTATCCGCCGCTGAAGACCGACCAGGAACTGGTGCGAAAGCTGGGCATGGAGGGGGACAACTGGCTGGCTGTTGCCCCTGGCGCGGCCTTCGGCCCTGCCAAGCAGTGGCCTGCTGAACACTACCTCTCCGTGGCGAAGTGGCACGTCGCCAGCGGTGGCAAAGTGGTTTTTGTCGGGACCAAGGCAGAGATGTCCGTAACGCAGGAGCTTTCCGCACAGTTGCCTGGCTCTTTGGATTTGGCGGGGCGCACCAATCTTACAGAGCTGATGGCGGTGTTGGCAAAGGCGCGCTTTGCCGTGGCGAATGATTCAGGCGCAATGCATCTGGCTGCCGCTGTTGGAACAAGTGGCGTGGCGGTATTCGGCTCCACGGATCCCACGGCCACGGGGCCTATCGGGGCACCCTGGCGGTTGATTGTTTCCCCTGCGGATTGCAGACCCTGTTTCCAGCACACCTGCCCGCGTAGGGAAAAGCCCTACTTTTGCCTGCGTGAGATTCTGCCTGAACAGGTGATTGATGAACTGAAGGCACTGGAGAAGTGAAATGAAACTACGCGATTTCTGCTTCCTTTTCAACCAGACCGACCGTTTGCGCTTTGCGTTTCTGGTACTGCTGCTGCTGGGGTGCAGCCTCATCGAGATGTTGTCATTAGGTGCTGTTCCGTTATTTGTCGCGGCGGTCATGGGCCAGCAGAATGCTTTGGATTTCATCAACCGACACATCGTGGGACGGCTGAACTGGATTGTTGCCTGGGAAGGAGCAAGCATCGAGAAGACAGTCGTATTCTGCGGGATTTTGCTCATCCTTCTTTTTATTTTGCGGACTCTCTATGTGATGTTCTGCGCGTGGATGCAGGAACGATTGCTGGGAAACCGCCGCATCGCGCTGTCATCGCGCTACTTCAGAGCTGTCTTGAACTCCGCATTTCCGCTGTTTAGAACATACAATTCAGGCAAAATCATGGACAGTGTCCTGACGGAATGCGATCACCTGGTACTGGGACTGCTGGACCCATCACTTAATTTCCTGAAGAACAGCGTTATCATTTTGACGATTGTTGGGCTTCTTGTTAGCTATGACCCCGTTGTTTCGCTGGGGGCGTTTTTCGTTCTTGGATTATTGGCCTCCCTCTTTATGCTTTCCTCCAACAAGCGGATGAAGGTGCTTGGCGAACAAATCTTCGAGTCGCGACAAGAAGCCTCCAAGGTCATTGGCGAGGGGATTGGGATTTATCGCGATGCGGCGATAACTGGCAACCGAGACAAGTTTGTCGTGCGCCTGCACAGGCGGCTGGAACGACTGGCGGCTACAACGCGTTATTTCAACACCATTCAGCGGAGTCTATGGCCTGTCATGGAGTTGTTGACGGTATTTGTGCTTCTAGGGGCAATGAGCTTCTTGCTTTTCAGGGGACGCCGCATTCAGGAGGTGGCACCTGTTCTCTCGCTGCTGGCGGTCTGCCTGGCACGCATGAAGGGCTGCATGACGGAGTTAATGCTTCAGTTCACAAACATCCGCTACCACACACCCGTCCTCGCCGAACTGGCCTCCCATATACGAGAACTGGAGGAAAGCGGAACCCTGGAGCAGAAGGCCAATGTGCGCACCGTGCCAATGCCTTTGGCAGATAGAATCTCTGTGCAAGGCGTTGCTTTTGCTTATCCTGATGCCGAGGAGAACGTGTTGGAGGGTGTCTCTTTCGAGATACCACGCGGCAGTTCCGTCGCCTTCGTGGGGGCAACTGGCTCTGGTAAGACTACGATGGCAGAACTGCTGCTGGGGCTCTTCCAGCCCACAGCAGGGCATATCTATGCGGACGGAGGGGACATCTTCACCAATCTGGGGGGCTGGCGAAGCAACATCGGCTTCGTGCCGCAGGAGATCTATCTTTTTGACGACTCCATTCGCGCCAACATCACGATGTGCTTTGACCGCAGTGAAGTCGATGAGGACGCTTTGCAGCACGCCATCCGCGCCGCCAGTCTGCAGGAGTTCATTAACACCTTGCCCGACAAAGAGGATACCGTCATCGGCGAGCGCGGAACGCGTCTTTCTGGCGGGCAGCGCCAGCGTATCGGCATCGCGCGTGCCCTCTACCGCAACCCCTCCGTGCTGGTTTTCGACGAGGCCACTTCCGCACTGGACAACGAGACGGAGGCCGCCGTCATGTCGGCCATTGAAACGCTACGCGGCAGCCACACTCTCATCATCGTGGCTCACCGCCTTACAACCGTCAAGGGCTGCAACGCCATCTTTCGCTTCAAGGACAAAGGTGTACAGCGTTTCTCCTCGCTTGAGCAGATGAACGGCACAGAAGCATAACCAGCCTTTTTTAGAGAATTATATACTTTAGTTGCCGAATAGACTTCACCAACAGAGAAGAGCCGCGCAAGCGGCGGCAGAAGCATAACCGTGGGTGGAGCGAAGCCGCGACAGCGGCGAAGCGAAACCCACGGTCAGATGACCGCCCCAGTTCCCGTGCGCCTTGCCGCGTAGTACAGCGAAGCGGCAAGGCACATCCTGGCCATCGACCAGTGAGGAATGTCATCAGGAAACTCAAGTATATAATTTCCCTTTTTCAACTATGGCGGTTCACAGGGAAACCACCTTTCCCGTTCGCCTTGATTCCTCTGCAGCGAAGACCATCAGATGGCTTTCCAACGTTTCGTCTGTCCCCGAGAGGATTTTGGACGGGTTGCGTTCCGCGACGGCGGAGATGAAGGCGTCCATCAGGCCAAAGTCGCCTCCGCCATGTCCGCTGAGGATGCCGCCATCGTTCTTGACGGCGGTGTCTATGACCGTCTTCTTGTTGGTGAGGAAGTCGAAGAGGGTGATGGTATTGCTGTCGGTCTCAATGGAGCCCCTTGTGCCGAAGATGCGCGTGAGCCTTCCTGTATGCTCGTTGAAGGCGGTCATCGTCATGGAGACCGTGCTGCCGTTGGCAAACAGCATATTGACCACCTGGTTATCGACTACATCGTTGTCACAGGCATAGACGCAACGTCCATAAGGCCCTTCATGTAGGGCCTTCAGCACGTTTTCCCGCGTGACGTCATGCGTGAGAACATCCACAGGCCAGTGGATTTGCCCCTTGTCCAGGCGGTCTCTCAGGTAGATTTTGATGGCGGAATAGGGACAGTTTCCCTCAATTTCGGCAGGGCAATCCGTGCATCGTGCCGCCGCGCCTTCAGGAGCGCATTCTTTGCGGAAATGTTTCAGTGTGCCGAAGGAGTGAATTTGGCTGCATGGCTGTTCCATCACATAGCGGAGCCAGTCAACGTCGTGACAGCATTTTGCCAGAAGCATAAAGGAGGATTCCTCCTCGTTGCGCCAGTTCCCGCGCACAAAGGAGTGTGCCTGATGCCAGTAGCCGACTGGTTCCAGGTGCTGTATGGAGATGATGTCGCCGATGGCACCAGAGGCAAGAACCTCTTTCAGCCTGCGGGTGAACTCCGTATAGCGCAGAACGTGACAGACAGCAAACATCACGCCTGCCTTCTTGATGGCGGCAACGATGTTTTTGCAGGCCTCGGCGGTCGGTGCCATCGGCTTTTCAAGGAGGATGTCATACCCCAGCGCTGCAAAGGCGATGGCGGGTTCTTCATGCATGTTGTCCTGGGTGCAGATGAGAACCGCATCCGCAAGGCGTGGCATTTTTGCGGCCTCCTTCCAGTCGTGGAAACGGAATTTTTCAGGAATCCCATGCGCATCGCCGATAGTGTTGCGCCTTTCTGGAATCGGATCCGCCACGGCGACAACCTCTGCCCGTTCGGGGTTCTTCAGCGCATATTTGGAATAGCCAGTGCCGCGTCCACCGCAGCCGATAATCATCAATTTAACCTTCATAACGTCATTTCCTGTGTCAGGGGATTTGTTAGATAGACTAGTAAATCGTAACGATTCAAAAGAGTAAGCCACGTAGTGGCGGCAGGAACATAGCCGTGGGTGAAGCGAGCGCCTCTGGCGCGAGCGAAACCCACGGGCAGGCGATATCCCCAGTTCCTTTGCGCCGTGCCGCGTAGCGAAGCGGAGCGGCACGGCGCAGAAAGACTGGCAACTTGTGCCTATTTGCTTCCCTTCTGAATAGTAACTTAAATCTAGAAATCTAGGCGATTTTTCATCCGAAGCTTTCCCAGTCGATGGTGGATGGCTGGTGGCTGATAAGGGCGTCCAGATGCAGCAGCAAAGGGAACTGCTTCAGACTGACTTCCCCGTGCTTGGCCCGTATGCGGACGGCCTCTGCAACACGCTTGGTTATAGGCACGGATTCAAGGGTGACGTCCCCGAGGGCCTCCTGTATTTGCGCCATCGAAAGCCCGCGCCCCAGGAGCACTCCGAGGCGTCCGTTCCGTCCGCCCTGGCTGGTGACATAGAGGTCGCCTGCGCCTGCAAGACCAGACACGACATCTTCGTTGCCGCCGAAGAGGCGCACAAGACGGCGCATTTCCAGGCAGCTTTGCGCAAAGAGCGCGGCCTGGTGGTTGTAGTAGGGGGTGAAGCCCGTGGTGTCGGCCCCTGTCTGCCAGGAGGAGGGGCGTGCGTCTGTGATGCCTGCCTCACGCTCTGCCATGCCCAGTGCCAGCGCCACGCCGACTGCGTAGGTGTTTTTAATGGCGACTGCGCATTCCACGCCAATGACGTCTGTTGTCGGCTGCAGATGGTAGTAGTTGGTATTCAGCAGGGCTTTCAAGTGTTGGGCCGTGCTGAGTTCCGCCGCGCAGCAGCTCACCATGGTCAAATGGCGTCCAATGAGTTCCGAGCAGATGCAGGGGCCCCCGACGGCGGAGATGTTCAGGTCGGGGCGGTATTCATTGAAGTAATGGAGGGTTGTATGCAGGTAGCCGTCATGGTTGCTGAGCAGTCCTTTGGTGAGGACCATCAGATGCGCATCTTGTGGAAGGAACGGCAGTACCTCCGTCGCAAACCATTCCAGTCCAAAGCTGCTTACGCCGCACACGAAAAGCTCGGTGTCGGGGATAGCCTCTTTGATTTCCGAGAAATAGAAGGGGAAGACATTTTCAGGCAACTTGCATTTCAAGGCTGGGTGGATGCCTGTCTTCTTGATGCTTTCAATGACACTGTCGTTGAGGTTCGATCCGACTAGTCGGACAATGTGTCCATTGTCCGTCGCTGGCCAGCTTATGGCGCTGCCCATCATGCCCGCGCCGATGATTGTGATGATGCTCATATTGCTTATGAAGGCGATTGCAAGACAAAATCCTGCAATCGCCTCCTGTTGAAAAACGAAAAAAAGTTGTATTTGAATGACTGGTTGTTCTACCCGAGAATCACCTTCAGCAGTGGCGCGATGGCCTGTGCGACGCGATAGAATCCCAGGTCTGTCAGGTGTGCGCCATCCACATATCCTTCCCAGAAGTCCTCGCCCATGGATTCATGGAGAGCGTCGAAGAAGAAAATGTTGAGGTCGCCCGCCTTGCGGCGTTTCTGCGCCTCTTCCTGCATGGTTGCCGCCCTGGAGTTCAGTGATTCAGGGTGCATTTCAGGGAAATACTCTTTCCCAGGCGTGGGTGCACAAAGCAGGATGGGCACCGTCGGATGGGCCTTGCGCAGGATGTCCACGAAGGTGGACAACGTCGCCTTCAGGGCATTGGGATCCACGTTCCAGGTGTTATCCACAATGTAGAGGGAGGGATTCTTGATTTCCGCCAGCAGCTGCGCCATTTCAGGTTCGCCCTTGCCGTTGCCAGAGAAGGCGAGGTTGATGACTTCACGGTTCAGCATGCGGGAGATGATGTTGGAGGAGACCATGCCTGGACGGCACGCGCAACCACCCTGCTGGATGGAGGTTCCGTACCAGACGATCGGCTTGTCGTCAACGTATGGTGTCGGCGGCTCCACCTTTGCATCGTCATTGAGACCGATGAAGAAGGAGGTAACCCCATTGTACAACGGCATGTTGATGATGACATCGCGCATTTCGCGTTTTACACCGCTGACGATGTTGGCGGTGAACTCCAGTTTGGAGTGGTCGGTGCGGGTTACACCTAGGCATTTCCAGACGCCGCCGAACTTGAGGTAGATGTCAAAGCCTGCACTGCCTGTGAAGGCCATGTGGTCCATGCCGCCAGTCGTCAGCAGGCTTCCCTTGAGCTGGAAGGTTCCACTGTCCGTGCGGAAGCGCACCTGGCCGCCAGCCGTATCGACGGAGAGGGCGTAGGCGCCGCATTTTGAGGCGGGAACTATCGTCTTGACGCCATTGGGGAATTGCGTGACCTCTGCTGGACGATCCACTGGAAGACGCTCATACCTGTGGTCCTTGTCAAACCAGGCAAAGCCTGAAAGCTGCATTGGGGCCGCAAAGGGAACGTGCCAGGCGATACCGTCGCTGTCAGCGGGGCATTCAGCCATTTTAGGGTCTAGGTTCTTGATGTCCTTGTATAAATCAGCCATGATGAAGCCCACTCCCCTTCATTAGTTTTCGTTGACCATCTTTTCGCGGTCTCTCTTGTACTTGGAGTCGCCAGGGAGGCCTTTCTCGATGCTCTTCTTGCCTTCTTGCAACTTCTGTTCAGTGGTGCTCTTCGCCTTCTTCAATTGAGCATCCACCTTGCTCTTGTTATGGGTGTAGTAGTAGTACCCGCCATACACGAGGGCGGCGATGATGATGAGATAGATGACCTTGCGGATAAACACCTTGACAGCGACGGATTTCTTGTTGGCCTCGACATTCTTCACTAGCAAGCCCGTGCGCTTTGCATTGTCCCAGCATAGATCCGAGCAATAGGGGACGCCATCGTGCATCTGGACACAGTCCGCGCACAAGGGCTTGCTGCATACGGCGCAACGTTTCACCGCTGGGGTGT
Organism: Victivallales bacterium; assembly: GCA_017535315.1. Taxonomy (GTDB): domain Bacteria; phylum Verrucomicrobiota; class Lentisphaeria; order Oligosphaerales; family Oligosphaeraceae; genus RGIG3456. The sequence goes on from JAFXUD010000025.1 coordinate 19,464, forward strand.
TGGGGTGGTTTAAACAAACACTGCCATTGATTCTGTCTGCCATGGTTTATTCTCCTTTAGTGGTGATTATGAGGAAAAAACAAATACAAATATAGACCAACAAACGCCATTGTCAAGACGGGGAGTGGCTAGTGGCTAGTTTTTACAAGCAACGGACAAGCGACGGGGGCTGACGCCCCCCGAACCCCCCGTGCCGCTGATCTGGCTGGTAATGACTGAGGCTGCCCTCCCGAACCCCCCGTGCCGCTGATGTGGCTGGTAACGTCGGTGCTAACCCCTAACCACTATCCCCTAACCACTATCCCCTAACCACTATCCCCTTCAAGATGGCGTCAACGATGGTTGATACTTCTGCGAGGCGTCCTGGACCGTTTTCGCCGCAGGCGACATGGCCTGTTTCAGGGCCGATGAACTGCACTTTGCGCTTCTTGAGCAGTTTGCAGTTATCGACCGTGGCGGGGTGCTGCCACATGCGGGGGTTCATGGCAGGTGCGACCAGAACGGGGCCCGTGTGTGAAAGATAGTAGGTGGAGAGCGCGTCGTCCGCGATGCCGTGCGCCATTTTAGCCAGCATGTTGGCGGTGGCGGGGGCAATCAAGAGAGCGGCTGCGCGGATAGCCAGCGCAATGTGGCCTGGCTGCCAGTCGGGCATCTCCCACAGGCTGGTGATGACGGGATTGCGCGAAAGGGTCATGAAGGTCTGCGGGCAGACTAGCTTCTGCGCAGATTCCGTCATAATCACTTGGACATCGATGCCCTTCTGGACAAGTTTGCTGGTGAGGTCTGCCGCCTTGTATGCGGCGATAGAGCCTGTCACTCCCAGAACAAGCAGCGGTTTTTTCGTTTGTGTCATTTCCAGGTCTCCAGGGTAATGGCCTGCGTGCGGAAATGCGCGGCGTCGATTATCTTCATCAGCGCCTCTGCGCTTGCCGTGGAATCTTCGTTGATGAGAAGGTAGTCATATTCGCGCCAACGTTCCATCTCCCCCTTCGCATTGGCAAGCCTTCGCTGAATCGCCTCTTCGGAATCGGTCTTGCGCCCGCGCAGTCGGCGTTCCAGCTCCTTCATGGAGGGCGGCATGATGAAAACCGTGACGAGTCTGCTGAAGAAGAAGGGGTCAGATTTCAGCTCTTTCTGTGTCCGCTGCATTCCCTGGACATCAATGTCCAGCAGGACGTTTTCGCCGTTTTTGATATAGTCGAGTTCGGATTTGAGGGTCCCATAATAGAAACCATGCACATTGGCGCATTCCAGAAAATCGTGGTTCTGGATGTGTTTCTCAAACTCCTCGTTGTCGATGAAATGATAGGCCATGCCATCCACTTCATCCCCGCGGCGTGCGCGGGTGGTACAGGAGACGGAGAAATGCAGTTTCTGGCGAAAAGCCCGCAACGTATTGTAGATGGTCGTCTTCCCCACGCCACTTGGCCCTGAGATGATGACGATGACACCGAATGACTGCTCTAGATTCATGATTATTGCGCCCTTAGTAAAACCAGTGCATGAGCACTAGAAAAAATCTGCTGCAAATTGCTCGGCCTTCTCGCGGATTTTCCGCAGGTTTTCCTGTCCCATCCGCAGAATGCATTTCTGTATGGGAGAAAGTGCTTCTAGCTCCTTATATTTCCAGATGTAGATGCCGTCAGCGACTTTGTTCATGGGTGGATTGGATTCGTACAGTGAAATCTGACGGAGTTGCCCCAATGCGGAAGCGAGCATCTGATCAGGTGTGCGATCCGCATATCCCAATGCAGTCATAGCAGTCTGCAACGCGGGTTTCAAGCCCCGATAGACCTTGCCTGCCAGCTTCGAATCAATGCTGCAGAACAGTTCCACAAATGGGGTGTAGCGTGCTTCAGTTTCAGGTGTCAGAAACCATTCGCCATTCTCCTCAAAAGCAGTGAACTCCGTTTTGCTTTTATAGGTACCCAAGGACTTCACGGGCAAGAATCCCATTGTAAACTCATCCAGAAAGATAATGAATCGTGTACTGAAATCACCAGCAGTCAATTCTTTCCACAGGGGAGAATCACTGAGCTCCGCAGGGGACGGCACTTGTTCAGCAGGAGAGGCTGTTGTTTCTATAGGCTCCTTGTCCTTCATTCCAATTCCAGCCACATCTGGCAGTGGGGATTTCGATTCCTGCATTGATGTGCCCTGCGGAGTTGAAATTCCGTTGTCAAAAGGCGTATTATCAATAAGTTCCGATTTTTCAGGATTCTTCTTTACGTCTTTCAGGGAACTAAAATAAAGCCACATTAATAATCCTGCCATCGCCAGAACAGCCACGGCGGATATTATTGTCTTCCTTAACAAATGCGCATATTGTGGCTTCAAGAATGCTCAAAGCTCCATGTAGTAAGTCACATGCTCCAATGAGCGGTTGAATCCCGCACGCCTGTAGGCGCGGCGGGCAGGGGCGTGCGCCTCGTCAAGTCCCGTGAAGACCTTGGCGACAACCATGCCCTGCTCCCTGAAATAGGCGAGAACCGCCTTGTACAGCTGCTGTCCAATCCCTTTCACGCCGCAGCTCTTGTCCGCCGCATTATGCCCGACCGTCCCTATCTTGGAGTTGAAATCCAGGCTGCATCCTGCAAAGCCGACAATGCGCCCACCCTCCTCGCACACGAAGAAGTTTTCGGGATGCTCGGCGATCTGCTGCCGCACCGTGATTCCCTTGGAGACGTCGTCACCAGCAGGGCGGAGAATATTTGCAATCTTGTCGCCAAGCCTGGCACGGCTCACTTTGTTGATGGGTTTCCAGGCCATGTTTGCCAGGGCTACAACCGCTTCCGTATCTTCAGGACGAAACTTTCTGACACTCATGGTATCTTCTCCTTTGAGGTGGTTTCAATAGAAGTAATTTCAGGCCAAAAGCGTCCAGTTCAATTGCTTTGCCTGTTTTCTGGCAGCATGTTTCTTCAGCTCCTGCGTGAGCTGTTTGAAGAACAAAAGCAACGTGCTGAGTGCCTGGAGGGTTGCGGGGATGACCCAGCCAGGTTTGCACTGCTCCAGCTCGGCAATGTGCCGAATCAGCTCGTCCGTCGCCTTGAGCGCATTCGTTGCCATGCTCTTCAAGACCATGCCAGGCTTCAGTTTGGCGCGCAGGTCCAGCAGGAAGGCAAAGGCATCTGCTACCGCTTGTATGCGAATGGCCTCGCCGCGCAGGCTCTTCAGGCACATCGTGTCCTGCTCTGGAAGTCCCTGCTTTGAAAGCATCTCCTTCAGCAGTTCATCTGCCTCGGTAGCCAGTTTGGAGGCCTGTTTTAGGTTTTCCAGTGCACCGTCTGCCGCCTCTATCGTTTCCAAGGCTTCGCCTGGATAGAAACGTGGGAAGGGCTTGCCTGCCCGCACGTAGGTGTAGCTGTAATTGATGCAGGTGCCGTAATTCGGGGTGGTGGCCGCCTGCAGAATCTTGTCTGCCGCCGCGATGTACTTGTCCGCATCCTCGCCGAAACGGGAGAGGGCCCAGCGCTTCTGGACCTTCTCAATCTTCTGGCCCTTGCAGGATTCCCATGCGTAGGCTGCCAGCAGCGCTTCGTGGTCGAGGTGGGATGGGTCGTGGACAGCGTATGAAACGGCGCCCATCGCGCCCTCCTTTTCAGCCATATTGAGCATGAGGTGGATGTTGGGCCTACGATAGTCGTAGGTGCTCCAGTTGTAATAGCAGGTCATGGGGGCAACCCAGCCGTCTATGCCCAGCTTCTTTCCCAAAGAGACGCGTGTCTGGTCATTGAGTTCGTTGTTGCGGTACCACCACCAGTGCAGAATCAGCTTGTCCTTCAGACCTGCCTTTTCAAGGCGTTTCACAAACTTGGCGTCGAAAGCACTCATGTGGCGCGTCAACTGGTCGTTCCACATGACCACCTTCTTCACGCCCTTCTTGACAAGCATATTGACCAGCCAGAAAACGTAGTCCAGCAGGTTCTCCTCCGCCTTTTTCTTTTTGCAGACGGGGCACTTGCACCAGGGGTCACCAATCTTTGTCGGTTCATCTGGCATGGGGTAGTCTGGCCAGACCTCATCCATCTGGATATGGAAATAGTCTGCTCCATTGGGGTAGTATTTGTCGAGGATGGAGCCATAGAGTTTTTCGACAAACTCGCGAGTTGCTGGAGAGGTGATGCAGTATCCCACGCCTGTGGGGTTGCCTTTTTCATCCTTGGCGGAGATTTCAGGTATCTCCCTGGCGAAGAATGTGTTGTGCCCGAAGCTGTTGACAAATGGAACCACGGTGATGCCGCGCTCGCTGGCGTAGGCAATCACATCGCTGAGAAGCTCTGGCTTCTCCCGCATGGAGGGCAGGTAGTTCTCCTGGTTCCAGGTCTCCTTTTCGGGGGAATACCATTTCAGGGTGTGGATGGTCTTCAGGTCATCGCGCTCTGGGACGGGAACCATCAGGAACTCCGTTGGCTTGTCAGGCCCCTCATAGCGGCAGCTGCCCCAGCAGCCGTACAGGCCGATGCCGAGCGTGTTCATCTTCAGCGCGGAAAGCTGGTCAATGGTGCGCATCCAGTCGTTGATGTCCATGCGGTCTGGCCCCCATTTGTTCTCGACAAAAATCCCGCGCACAGGCAGAACAGGCCAGTCCTTGATGATCATATTGGGAAGTTTCTCCCCATTGAGGAATTTCCGCAGTAATGCGGCCACGGTATGGGCTGCCCAAACGGTTCCCTCCTGTGCAGGTGTGCGGATGGTGATGATGCTTCCCTTCACGGTCAGCTCATAATACTCCTTGCGGCAGACCTCTGGTACCTTCGACAAGTCGAACTTGTCAGAATCCTCTACAACCGCCTCTACCTCGAATCTCTTCTTGTTGGCGACGACACGGATGCCAACGCTGTTCAGGATGGAACGAATTGCTTTTCTCTGGAGTGGGGAGACATTTCTGGTCTCAAGCCTGACGTCACTGGAAAGCTCGCTGTTCCCTTCCAGTTTCTCGATTATTTTCGGCTGCGGCAACAATCCAGGTATATCAACTATATTAGCGTTGCGGGATGCCATGGCTTTTTTGCCTCCTTGATTCCAAATATGGACAATGGATGAGCAGAGGAGGCAATTGATGCAATCGCCTCATGCAGGATAAGTACAAACAGCACATGGATAATATATTACTGTTATGCCGTTTTACAAACGGGGAATTGAAAAATGCCCTAAAACAGCCCCTGAAAAGATGGGTGGAAGGGGGTGGCGGTGACTGCTGAATGAACACTGAAAGGGACGGGAGCGACGGGAGGGACGGGAGCGACAAGAAAAATGAACACTTGAAGGGACATGAGAGACGGGAGGGACGGGAGCGACGCAAGTGGCACATTTCCAAGGCAAGTTTTTTTGTGCCACTTGCGTCGCTCCCGTCCCTTCCGTC
>JAFXUD010000026.1 GCA_017535315.1 Victivallales bacterium
GCTCGCTTCACCCACGGCTATGCTCTGCCGCCGCTATGCGGCTCATATCAAACTGCTTATCCCGTGGGTTTCGCTCGCGCCCGAGGCGCTCGCTTCACCCACGGCTATACTCTTGCCGCCGCTTACGCGGCTCATATCAAACTGCTTATCCCGTGGGTTTCGCTCGCGCCCGAGGCGCTCGCTTCACCCACGGCTATACTCTTGCCGCCGCTTACGCGGCTCATATCAATCGGTGAGGCATTGCAGAGGCTTCTATTAGGGAAGTCTTTGTTGCATTTATTTCATTGACAATCTAAATATTTCTATTACATTAGCGCTAATCATTCATGTCTTTCATCATTCGCACATATCAGAAAGGAGTTTTAGAATGAAGTACGTGCAATTTACCCTAATTGAACTGCTCGTCGTCATCGCCATCATCGCCATTCTGGCCGCCATGCTTCTCCCTGCACTCAGCAAAGCGCGGGAGAAAGCACGTTCCATCGCCTGCCTGAACAACATGAAGACCAACATCCTCCAGTACTCCATCTATGCAGACGAATCCGATGACTACCTCATGCCCAACCATGTGGCTACCCCCTGGAAATCCACCTCCGTCAATTACTGGCTTGAGCAAGCCTACTTCTCGGAATACTTTGCGCCAGTCACACGCAAGAAGAACATCTACAACAACTACCCAAACGCCAATACCTACCACCTGCCACAAATGCTATGTCCCTCCAGCGACAACCATCCTGGCTGGTGGCACGCCTACCCCATCGTCTCCGACTATGTCTATAACCGCTTCCTTGGAAACCTCGCTGGCTCTACCGCTGCCCTCGCGCTCCCTGAAGGTGGCACCCGCATTAAAATGCGAACTGCCATTAAACGAAACCTTTCCCGAACCCTTGTCTTTGCGGAAAGCTGGAAAGAGTATGTCGTCGCAGGCACAAACGGCCACACTTCGGATTCAGGGGGCGACACTTTCAACATAGCTGGCTTCAACAAGCACGTCATCGGCGACAAGAGCTCCCCCACCAACGTTGGGCCCACCTACGGGGCGCACTCTGGCGCCATGAACGTCGCATATATGGATGGACACGGTGCCCCCATCAAAGCGCTTGAAACCCACACCGACGGTTATATCAACGTCTGGGATGAAGGCACCATCGTCGAGATGACAAACCACTAACACCTTCACCCTCGCAAATGTCCCGTTTTTTCTCCCTTCTCCGCAGGCACGCTCTGCTGTCAATCTTCATCTTGTCCCTCATCGGCCTGATGCTTCGGCTGACCATGTGTGCCTGTCTCGCCAATCATCCTTCCGTCGTCCATCCCTCCAGGCAGACGGACATGGCAACCTACATCCGCATGGCAGCGGAGATTTCACGCGGAGAGTGGCCCGACCATTTTGACTACCAGCCTTTCTACTACACCATTTTCCTGCCATTTTGCAGATTGTTCAGTGGAGACAGTCCCTGGGGAGCGATGGTGCTTCAGGGATTGCTGGGCGTGGCAGCCATCTGGCTGGCGGGGCTATGCGCAGCGCAATTGTTCGGCAAGCGTGCGGGCATCCTGGCCGCCTTCCTGCTGGCCTTCAGCAGGGTACACGTCTTTTACACCCCTTTCATGCTGCTGGAAGTGCTGCAGAGCTTTTGGCTGGCCTTGATTCTCTGGCTTGCCTGCCAATGCTGGCGCAGAAACAAGGTCTGGCAGTGGGGGCTATTGGCACTGCTCGTCGCCATCGCCACGCTGACCCGCGGCAATGCGGTGCTGCTGATGCCAGGTCTGCTGGCTCTCGCCGTCTGGCGCAACTGGAGCACAAAAGCGAAGGCTTTCGCACTGGCCGTCCTTCTCGTGGTGCTTTTTGAGCTGCCGCAGCTCCCCTACGCCATCCGCAACTATCACTACACGGGGCGCTGGTGTGGTGCTTCCACGGCAGGAGACAAAGTGCTTGCGCTCGGCAACACCCCTGAAGCGCCGCCTGGCGGCCTCGAATACCCCCTCACCTACCACAAATGGGTGGGGCAGTCAGAACGCCGCCCCGAAGAGGGGCGCGTCAGTGTCCGCACCAATATCCTGCGCTGGCTGCGCAAAGACCCCTTCGCCGTGATTGAACTGAAGTTCCGCGCCTTGCTGATGTTCTGGGACCATGAGGAGATACCCAACAACGTCTCCCTGCTTAACGAGGGACAGGCTTGCTTCCTGACCAAACGCCCCTTCCTGCTCTCCTTCACCATCATTGGAAGTCTGGCCGTCATCGGCTTCATCTACGCCTTCAAACGGATGCGTCCCGATGACAAGGACCGCCTAGGCATCCGCGCCCATGAGCTCATCATTTTCATCTACATGCTTCTTTGCTCCTGGCTGGGAACCGCCCTCTTCTACAACCTAGCCCGCTTCCGCCTCTCCGCCCTGCCGCTGATCTGCATTGCGGGCGGTGGAGGCATCAAGCTGTTCCTCAACATCGGACGCATCTTCAAAACTGTGGAAGACCGCCAGCTGCGCCGCAAGATGCTCCAGATGTGCTCACTGCCGCTGGTCTTCTCCATCTTCTTCGTCTATTCCGCATTCTCCTCGTATCAGACCCTGGTGGAGCCTGCCGCCATGCGCATCCTCCGTCCCAATGGCCTTGTCGCCGACTTCGATGACACGATGCTCCTCTACGACCACGGTCCGCTTGCCTACGGTGGCGGCGGCTTCAACTTCATCGGCGTACAGGAAAAAGGTCTAGACATCGTCAAGGCGCTAGTCATACCTGAAAACGCACCCAAAGGCGAAGCGGTTGTCCGCTTCCCTGTTTTCCTTGGACCAGGCGCCAGGCTCGTCGGTGCGCTCTCCCACAATTCACACCAATACACCTTTACAGATGCCGATTTCAAGATTGACCGATTCAACAAGTGGATTGAAATCAAACTGCCGCAAATCACCACCAATGAAAATGGCATCGCCACCTTTACCTGGCGCTTCTATGGAAACGAACAACTGGGCCTTGGCGTGGACCGCCTCCGCAACTACCATCGCACTAAATACTACTTTGCCACAGGCGAACCATTGGCGTTTGAGGCAGAAGCCGCCATGGAAATCCAGTGGTATAAGGCAAAATAGTGGCAAAAAGCACTATGGCATCGTTTCATGACGAAGCCAATCAGGCAGGAAGATTGGATGATGGTACTGATGGGTACTGATATAAAGCCCCCAGATTTTCTTGATGCAGGACCATCCACGCTCCATGTCAAGACGCAATTCAGGAAGTGACTGAAAAACAGCCTCCACAAACGGCCTCCCTGCCTCTTCTGGAATGTTGCCCATCTTCAGAAAATGCGCCATTTCAATCAACAGAGCTTCCCAACTTGGTTCATGAAGAAGGTTGGTACCCATATAGTCGATTGGGACAATAGTGTGAGTAGCTGATTGATAGAGAATGTTCTTTAGCTGCATATCAGGATGGTAAATACCTTTCCTGTACAGGTGAGCAAAAAGCGGAACTGTCAGCATAAGCTCTTGGCTGGTCAACTCATGCGTATCAGGAATGTACTCATTCACAATGCCATTGGCCCTATATAGGCAAAACAGCAGAGGATTCTCAAAATAGCCATATAATTTTGGCAGACGAAAACCCTCCAGATTTCCAAATGCCTTGACGTAATCGTGATAACATTCCACCTCACGCGGGGCATAACGGCCTGAATGGAGCAAATCCGATAGCTTATGAAACTCATAAAGCTTTACAATCATCCCCTCCAGGAGCATGACATTGCGGCGACGCCCCTGCCTGAAAAAACGTTCAGGAGTAGTTTTTCCCGTCACAAGCGCCATTAGCCTTTCCACGGAAGGGCAGTCAGGTGAAAGCGCAAAGCGGAAACCAGCCCGCTGATGACACTCTGTAAGCTGTTCCAGTGAATCCGCTTTCATTTTTCAGGAAAGAACTCCATCCATTTGGCCTGCCAGTCATCATCTCCATAGATAGCCTGGATATATTCCATACTCTCGATGTCATTGTCACTACCATGCAGAAAATCGGATGCATCGGGGAACTGTTCGGCCAGTTTTTTGCGAAGCGCCACCTTGAAAAGGATGTCGGGATTACTATCCTTCTGTTCAGATGAAGCCGCTGCCGTGTCGTCCATCGGCTCAAAAGGCACCAATGCCTGACATACAACGGCGATTTCAGGCAGGAAGAGACGCAACTGTTTGCGCTTTGTCCAGTTTCCACCACGTGTTCTGCGTATGACCCTGTCCTGCTGCTCAGGTGTAAAAGTCACAGTATCCAATATGCGATAATGGGTGCGGAGCTCTACAAGGATTTGCTCGGTGGCTCCCGCCTTGATGGCATCCTCACGCAGCAGATAGACACAGAGATTCTGGTGATTGCCAAGGGCTTGACGCAACTTGTCTGATTCATATTTGTAAAGCTGTGGCAACAGCTCGTGCTGACGGGGCCAGCGAAGCAACAAATCCAAAGGCATGTTCCAGCCGCGCTTTTTGAGCCAGAGGTGAAGTTGAAGAAGATTAAACTCTTCTGGCAACTTTTCTCCAACAGCCTCCGCCAGCTTGAGCAGAGTTCCTTTGGGGTCATGGCGATTGTTCCGTGGAGCCTGTTGCTCCAAATTGGCAAAGCCTGTAGGCAATCCCGATTGTAACCCCTTGTGATAAACAATATGATAAGCCAAAGAATAAAGATATATGCGATTATCAGGTCTGTAAAACACACCTCTCTCATCCATCACACGTGATGTAAGCAGGTCTCGGCACAAGACAGGAGGATAAAAAGTAAAGCGCTTAATATCGGTCGCAAGAATAAGACTATTCGAGCAGAGATCCAATTTGACTTTTCCTGGGTGCATGGCTACTGCGCGACAGACTTTTAAAAGGTCTTTGCCGTCCACCAATATATCCACATCACCATGTCCTCCATTTTGCTTCTCCTCCTCATTCGTCAGCGGGATACTATCAAACCAGCGAAGAACTGCGTACTGAACTCCATCCGCATTCAGCTGGTGAAAAAAATCACGCATATGACCAATGCGAATATTAGGACGCTGACGGTTGTGCGCACACCGTTTCCATTTCCACAACGTCCAGTAATAACGTAAGCTGTCAAATATCATTATCGTTAACGAAACAATTTCGAGGTAATTTCAAAACTAGCTTCAAAAGCGCGCGCCGACATGAACACATTGGCGTTGGCAACGTCTCTCGCCGCATGAAAGAGCGGCTTCGAGCCGTTGCCTTAGCCACTGCACCCATCTCTTAGCGCATCTTACGCTAGTTTTGAAATTGCCTCTTTCTTTTGAAAGAATAAAACAACACGCTTTTAATAATGTAAATATTGAGCAAGTTTTTTCAATGATGTCAAACTAAACTTCTGCTTTTTTCTTCCGATTCAAAGATAATTCTCACAAAAAAAACAATTCTTTAAAAATGAGTTCAAATCGGCATTATATTATTGACAAGCCAAAAGATAACAAACTTTAAGAGGAACCTTTTAAAACAAAAGGAGCAGAATATGTTCATAGACATTCATGTCCACACGCGCAGAACTCCTGGCTTCCCTAGAATCGCAGGAGACAAGATGACCTACGCCACACCAGACGAACTGATGAAGGCCTACGACGAGATGGGCATTGAGCGCGCCGTCCTCCTGCCAGGCGTCTGCCCCGAATGCAACAGTGTTCCGCAGTGCAACGAGGATTCCCTGGAGCTGGCGAAGACCTACAAGGGGCGCTTCATCCCCTTCTGCAACATCGACCCGCGCAACATCAACAACTCCTGGAGAGCACCCTTGGACAAGATGATGCTCTACTACAAGGAAAGAGGCTGCAAGGGCATTGGCGAGGTAACCGCCAACCTCCCCATCCTCGACCCCATGGTGCAGAATCTGTTCCGCTGCGCTGAAATCGCCGAGATGCCTGTGACCGTGCATCTCTCCCCATACGTCGGCCATGCCTACGGTCTGGTCGATGACAGCGGGCTGCCACAGTTGGAGGAAACCCTGAAGCGCTTCCCGAAGCTGAAGATATTCGGCCACTCGCAGACTTTCTGGGCCGAAATCTCCACCATCCGCTCCGTCGATGACCGTTTCGGCTACCCGAAAGGCCCCGTCACGGAAGGGGCCATACCGCGTCTGCTACGGGAGTATCCCAACCTCTACGGTGACCTCTCCGCTGGCAGCGGCTGCAACGCGCTGACACGTGACCCCGAATACGCCGTCAAGTTCCTGACGGAGTTCCAGGACAAGCTCTTCTTCGGGACGGATATCTGCCAGCCCACCATGCCGACCCTGCGGGGCCTCGCAAACTTCCTAAAGGAACTGCTGGCCAAGGGCGCCATCTCACAGACCGTTTTCAATAAGATTGCACGCGAAAACGCCATCCGCGTCCTTGCACTGTAACTACTTATCACTAATTACTAACCACTAATCACCAACCACTAATCGAGGAGATTTCACCATGGCATTTTTCAACACAGAGGGGTTACCAAGCATCAAGGCAGGTGTTGCAAGGCATTGCATCACGCCTCCCATTGGCGTCAGCCTGTACGGCTATTTTCACGACCGCATCGGAACTTATGTGAAGGATGATTTGTTCTGCCACGTCATGGTGATTCAAGGGGACGGCGGGAAAGTGGTCTTGGTTTCTCTCGACATGGGCGCCATCCGCCAGGAAGAGGTGCTGGCCGCCAAAAAACTCATCACAGAAAAAACAGGCATCCCTGGTGAGAATGTGCTCATCTGCGCGACCCATACGCACACGGGGCCTGTCATCTCCCCCACCAGTTTCCTGAAGTGCAACCTTGAATGGCTGGGTGCCTTGCCTGGCAGAATCGCCGACACCGTGAAGGAGGCCGATGACAAGCTGCAAGATGCCATCTTGGTTCCCGCACGCACCATCGCGGAGGACGTCGGCTCCAACCGCGTCACCCGCCTCAAGAACGGCATGGAAAAGTTCTCACACGAGGGCATCGGCCAAGCGGGACCCGTCGATAAGGAACTCCAGGCGCTCCGCGTCTGCAACATGGAAGGCGAGACCTTTGGTATGCTAGTTAACTTCGCCCAGCACGCCGACAACATCGGCGGAGCCACGGCAGATTTCATCTCTGCCGACTGGCCAGGCCAGGTTTGGCGCACCATCGCGCAAGTCTATGGAGAGCATGTCATCACCGTCTTCCTGAACGGCTGCTGCGGTGACCTGAACATGACCATCGACCATCCGACGCGCAGAGTTCGCAATAAACTGCCGCGCAACCTCTCCATGGGGCGCGCCCTGGCGGGGCTGGCCATCTCCGCAACCGAGCAGGCCGAACCGATGGAAAACAACAAGGTCTCAGCCAAGATGGACTTCCTGGACATCCCGTTCTACACTCGCGACGCGGCGATGTTCGCGGAAGTCGAGAAGGAACGCGCCGAATCGGCCAAGACGGGCAAGCTCTCCTATCTAGTCGTCCAAAACGACAACTGGAAGCACGATGGTGAAATCGCGCACGTCCCCGTCCAAGCCATGCAATGCGGCGACATCATCTTCATCGGACTGCCAGGCGAGGTGTTCACCCGCTGGGGCCTGGAAATCAAGCACTGGAGCCCTGCAAAGTTCACCTTCGTGGTAGAACTTGCCAACGGCTACTTCAATTACATCCCCACGACCGACCAGGCGCAACGCGGAGCCTACGGCGCCAAGCCCATCCTCTCGCGCGCCCTCATCGCCGAGGGTGGCCGCATCATCGCCGACCGTGCACAAACCCTGATGTACGAGCTGTAAGATTCTCGTAAAAGCTGAATACTGAACGAACACTTGAAGGGACAAGAGGGACGGGAGAGACGTGAGGGACAAGACAGAGATTCTTAAGCAATTATGCTGTCCCTCCAGTCTCTCCCGTCTCTTTAAGTCAGAAGCCTTGCTACTCTGTTCTTATTTTGTGCGTCGCGCTTCTAGAAACGCGGTGAAAAACATTCCCCTATCAGCCATGAAACAACTGCTCCCCCTTATCCTCCTGTCATTCACCCTTCTGGCGGAATCCGAAGTGCGCGTGACGCCAATCGTGAAGGCCGTCCGCAAAGCAATGCCCTGGGTGGTCAGCATCGGCACGGAAATCGATGTCCGCGTGGATGACCCCTATATTGTACGCCTCAACAACTACTTCGCACTGCGAAAATACAAATCCAGGATAGAGCGCCAATATACTCCGCTTGGCAGTGGCGTCATCATTGATTCTAACGGGCTTGCCCTCACCAACTGGCATGTTGCCCGCGCAGCGGATCAATTGTTGCTGAAGCTCTACAACGGCAAGAGTTTTCCTGCGGAGATTGTCGGTTATGATGTTCAAAGCGACCTCTGCCTCCTGAAGCTCACAGGTGATTTCAAAAACACCCAGTTGGATTCGGCGGATTTCGCAGCCCCCGATGACCTCCTTCTCGGTGAAACGGTCATCACCCTGGGTAATCCCTTCGGTCTGGAGCACAGTGTATCCTGCGGTGTCATGAGCGCCATCAACCGTGAATTAAGCGTGACGGGAGAACTCTACAACGATATGATACAGACGGATGCGGCCATCAACCCTGGAAACAGCGGCGGACCGCTTATCAACCTGGACGGCAATGTCATTGGAATCAATCAGGCCATCCGAAGCGATGCGCAGGGGATTGGCTTTGCCATCCCTGCCAAACGTCTGGAGATGTTCGTCTCCCACTGGCTGCTCCCCGAGACCTTTTCCAATGCGAGACTTGGAATCTCCAGTGCGGTGCTTGAGGAGGAGGGCATCTGCATTGCCGTTGAAAAGAACACACCTGCGGCATTGGCAGGACTCCACTCTGGCGACATCGTAAAATCCGTCAATGGTTCCTGGGTGAAAAGACCGCTTGACCTAGGCAAGCTGTTATGGCACTTCAAGGAGGGAGAAGAACTTGAGTTCACGCTTTCCGACGGTAAAACAACCACTGTTGTGCTCCGCAGTATGACCCCCGAAGAGTGCATTGCATCCAGGTTGGGAATACGCGTGCAGAAGCTCACACGGAAACTGAACATCGCGCTTGATTTGCCCGAAGACACCAAGGGGCTGGCCATCAGCGAAGTAATCAAACCCGCTGAATACAAGGATGAAGACGACGGCTGGCGCAAATACATTAAACGGGGCGACCTTCTCCTGAGAATTGACAACTCAGATGTGGAAGATGAAAAACAATTGGCCTCCCTACTGGAAAAAAACACAAGTGGGAATATAGTAAAGGTTGATTTTGCGATTTTGAACAGCAATGCCAGATATCAATTGAAACGTGATATGGTTTTGCTTAAATAGGACTTGACGGGCTATGTGTTTGCGTGAACTGTTTTTTATCATTGCATTGACCATCGTGGCTATTGCCGCGCTATGGCTTATTATGCCTGTTCAACGCGAAATGAACGAGAAAAAGGCCCTGCTCAAGGAACTTCAAATCCAAAATGCCGCCCTTGAGAAGGAGATTGCCGAACTGAAGAAGGAGAATGGGGAGCTTCAAAACGAAAATCCCTATACCCTCCAGCGGGCGGCCAGGGAAACCTACGACCTCTGCTATCCAGGCGAAAAGATATTCCGCTTTCCAAAACACCAGTGACACCATCTGGCTAAAAGAAATAGCGCATCAAAAAAGGCACCCCAGTTCTGGGATGCCTTTTTTGATGCGCTATTAAGTGCTACGGCCTATTAACGGGCATAGAACTCGATAACCTTTGTGATTTCAACACCGTTCTGAATCTCTTCAGGAAGCGGCTCGCGAAGCACGGTGGCCTTGCATTCGCCAGCGACTTTCTCGAAGTACGGCGGAATCGGCGCATCAATGTTCTTGGCGATTTCAGCGATGACAGGGGACTTCTCCGCGTTGATGGAGATAACTTGGCCTGGTTTCAGACGATAGCTGCCGCGGTTGACAATCTTGCCGTCAACCAGGATGTGGCGATGGGAGACAATCTGGCGCGCCGCGAAGATGGTGGGGGCCAGACCAGCCTTATAGACGGCGGTAGTCAGGCGCAGTTCCAGGTTGGCAAGAAGTTTGTCACCTGTCACGCCAGTGCCCTGGCGGGACTTCTCATAGAGGAAGCGAAGCTGGCGCTCGCCCAGGTCGTAATATGTGCGCAGAATCTGCTTTGCCTGAAGCAGGGAGCCATAGGTAGAGAGCTTGCCACGGCGCTTGGTCGGGCCATGCTGGCCAGCGGGATAGGCGCGGCCTTCCGTCGCGATTTCCTGTCCTTCCTTGTTCTTCTTGGTGCGACTGTTGGTCGGGCAATTGGGTTTTCCCCAAAGGCAATAGCCAACTCTACGGCACATGGTGTGCTTCGGTCCTTTCACACTTTTCTTTGCTGCGTCTGCCATGTTTTCTCCTTTGCTATGGTGTTTTCTGCGGCTTTCGTTGACGCCCTCCAAAAACCAGTTCCCGATGCACGACTTGCATCGGGAATCCAATGTCTCCATTGGAGAGGACTATTCCGCGTTTTTATAAAAAACAAGGTTTTTAATATATCATTTCTAAGCTAAAAGGCAAATCAGCTCTACGCTTTTTTCGATTTAGCACATCTACTAGCGTAATCGGGACGTGGGACATGGGACGTGGGACGGGGGACATGGGACGGGGGACATGGGACGGGGGACAGGGGACGCGGGACAGGGGACGGGGGACAGGGGACGCGGGACAGGAGTCTGACGAATTACCCCTCAATATACTCTCGGATTCCCCTGCGGAGGCCACGCATCATGTCACCGCTGCAGAAACGACAGACATCCAGGACGTTTGCACGGGAAAGGGGCTGGGAATAGAAGTCGGGAGCCATCAATGCCGCCAGCGAAAAGGCGGCGACCTTGCATCCAAGAGCATGTCCCATGATGATTTCCATCACCATGTCGTGTCCAATGATGTCCGCTCCCGCCAGACGCGCCGCATTCGCCTCGGAAACCGTGCAGAACTGGGAGCCTGGACGTGATAGATAGATGCCCAGCCGTGGTGAAACTCCTACAAAATGAAGCGCATTCATCAACTCGCTGTTGAGGTGCTGCGAGAGGGCGCACGTCATGTCAGGGAAGGCATTCTCCAGCATGGAGTGATTGCCGTCCAGCGGAGAGATATGGTGGTAGTTGATGAAATCAGTCAACAAAACCCACGTGCCAGGCTTGATCTCTTTCTGGAGCGAAAGACCACTGTCAAGAAGGATGACAGTGTTGACCCCCAGCTGGTGCGCTGCACACAAGGGCAGCACACATGGCAGTATGCCCACGCCTTCATAAAGATGCCTATGCCCGCGCGTGGCCAGGACTGGGATGCCATTAGCCGATCCATAGAGAAGCATAGGATGCTCCTGGTCAGGAGTCTTGTGCCGAGGCATACCTGGCAACTGGTTCAACTCAAGGCTCTGGCAACCGTCATCAAACAGTTTTTCTGGCTCAAAACCAGTTCCACATTCCACAAAAAGCTGCGGCTTGCGCCACTCCTTAAAATGGTTCTGCAGCATCTCCGCCGCTTGAAGGCTTAATGAATCCAGTTCGCTTTGCATCGTCATGCACGTGACATTTCAGGAAACTGTCAGCAGTCTTCAAGGGAAAGCTGGATGAGCCTGTCAACCAAGGTGGGGTAGTCGATTCCAGAAAGTCCCATCAAACGGGGGAACATACTGATTTTGGTAAAGCCTGGAATCGTGTTGATTTCATTTAGGATAAACGTGCCATCCTTCTTCAAAAAGAAATCGACACGGGACATTCCCCTGCATCCAAGAGCCTTATATGCCTTCGAGGCGATGGCGTGGACGCGGGCAATCTCATCGGCGGTAAGCTCAGCAGGAGCACGCAGCTCCGCGCCGTCGTCCAGCGTGTATTTGGCATCATACGAATAGAACTCAACCTTGGGGACAACCTCGCCTGGAACGGCGCAGAACAACTGGTGGTTGCCCATCACGGCACATTCGATTTCGCGTCCGACAATACATTCCTCCACAAGCACACGATTGTCATACTTCATCGCCTCGGCGACAGCCGCATCAAATTCGGAGGCCTCCCGCACCTTGACGACACCCACGGAGGAGCCCGCGTTCGCAGGCTTCACGAACAACGGCAACCCCAGTTTGGCAATGGCCGTCTCCGCGCTCAAAGGCTCCTCACCCTTTGTGACCAGAATCCAGCGCGCCGTGCGGATACCCTCGTATTCCAGAATCTGCTTGGCGCACGCCTTGTCCATGCAGATGGCAGAGGCGGTCATGCCGCAACCGACACAGGGACAGCCCAGCAGCTGCGCCAACCCCTGGACGGCACCATCTTCACCATTGCGGCCATGCATGACAGGGAAAAGCAGGTCAAATAGTATGGGGGACCGCTGCCCATCCAGAACAGCCAATGCACTGTGGTCGTTGAAACGCACGGGAGAAACAACCATTCCGCCAGGAGCCAATGCTATGTTCACGGGGTCATCGCTGTTGACAGTAAATACGCCGTTTTCATAGAAATGCCAGGCACCAGTCTTGTCAATCCCCACAATAAGAAGATCGTACTTTTCACGTGGAATGGCCGCCACCACATTTTTGGCAGACATCAGCGAAACCTCATGCTCAGTCGATTGGCCACCGCACAATAAACATATAACTGGTTTGGACATAGATGGTTCCTATTGTTTTTGAGGTAATTTCAAAAATAGGCGCACAATGCAAACAATCCGCCCTGACACCTATTTTTTGGGAATTATATATTTGAGTTTCCTGATGACATTGTCCCTCACTGGTCGATGACCAAGATGCGCCTTGCCGCTTCGCTGCGCTATGCGGCAAGGCGCAGAGGGACTGGGATGGTCATCTGACCGTGGGTTTCGCTTCGCCGCTATTGCGGCTTCGCTCCACCCACGGCTATGCTCCTGCCGCCGCTTACGCGGCTCTTCTCTGTTGGTGAAGTCTAATCGGCAGCTAAAGTACATAATTCCCTATTTTTTGCGATTCCTCTGTCGGGATTTCTTCGCCTGTTTTTTCTGTTCAAGGCGTTTTTTCTGCTGTGCAGCCTGCTGCGCATTCTGGGCGGGGCGATAGCCGCCGCCAAACGGCATACGTCCAGGAGCTGGTGCTCCAGCACCGCCAGGGGCATCACCACCGCCAAACATGCTGGCAAGGCCCCCAAGGCCGCCAGAAAGCAGACTGCCAAGCCCGCCTCCCATGCCGCCAAGGCCCCCCATGCCACCATTCTTGAGTTTCGCCATCACCTGCTTCATCTGCTGGAACTGCTTGAGAAGCTGATTCAAGTCCTGGACGGAAACAGCGCAGCCCTTCGCGATTCTCATGCGTCGGGACTGGTTGATGATTTCAGGCTCGCGACGCTCCGCAGGCGTCATGCTGTTGATGATACCCTCAAACCGCTTGATGTCCTTATCGGCCACCTCCTGAAAATCGGGTGGAAGGTTGTTCATCCCTGGCAGGAACTTCAACATGGACATGATGCCGCCCATCTGGCGCATTTTATGCATCTGGGAAAGGAAGTCATCAAAGCCGAAATTGTTTTTGAGAAGGCGTTCCTGCAGCTTCTTGGCCTCCTCCTCGTCAATCTGCTCCACCGCCTTTTCATAGAGCGAAAGGATATCCCCCATGCCGAGAATGCGGCTTGCCATACGGTCAGGGTGGAACATCTCCAAGTCCATCGGGCGTTCACCGACGGTCAGGAATTTGATGGGCTTGCCCGTGACTTGGTGCATGGAAAGTGCGGCACCGCCGCGCGCATCACCATCCATCTTCGTCAGGATGATGCCCGTAACATTAAGAGCCTTGTCAAAATGCTCCGCCACAGAAACGGCCTCCTGACCAAGGGCGGCATCGCCAACCAGCAGAATCTCATTCGGGTTGGTGCAACGCTTTACCTCCTTGAGTTCCTGCACCAGCTCCTCATCTATCTGGAGGCGTCCTGCGGTATCGAGGATGACGACATCCATTCCCTCGTCATGCGCGGCATTGATGGCGTTCACGGCAAGCTGAGCGACATTCTTCAGTTCACGGTCCGAATAGACCTTGAAGCCCAGTTCCGAACCCAGCATCTCAATCTGGTCAATGGCCGCGGGACGGTAAACGTCGCACGCCGCCAGCATCACTTTTTTGTGGAACTTGTCCCGCATGAACTTCGCCAGTTTTGCGGAAGTAGTGGTCTTGCCGCTGCCGTGCAGACCACAGAGCATGATGACCGCAGGGTCGCCATCCTTGATGTTCAGGGGAGCCGCATTCTCCCCCAAAAGGCTCACCAGCCTGTCATAGACGATCTTGACGGTCTGCTGCCCAGGGTTCACATTCTTCAGGACGGTCTCCCCCAGGCATGCCTGCGTGCAGTCCGCAACGAACTTGGCGGCGACATCGTAGTTGACATCAGCATCCAGAAGGGCCGTGCGAATCTCCTCCATCGCATCTTTGATGTTGGATTCAGTAAGAATGCCACGGCCTGTCAATGACCTGAAAATACCCTGAAATCGATTGGTAAGGCTGTTAAACATAATGGTTCCGTTAAAGTAGTTTTGCGCCGTCTGCGGCGGCACAAACGAATGTATCGGCCTTTCGGCCTGTCTTTGCCAGATATGCCTCTGCGATGCGTGAGGCATAGCTTTCCGCGTCTTCAGAGCGCACAAGATGCACGGTTATCCCCCCGAAGCCACCGCCGCTCAAGCGTGCCCCAAGGCATTCAGGCATGGAATGGGCGATATCGACTATCTCATCCAGCTCCTCGCAGCTGTTCTCGAAAAGCGTCCGAGAACTCTCATGGGACTGGTACATGAGCTGTCCGAAACGGACGACATCCCCCTGCTTCAGGCACTCCAGGCAGGCAGCGACCCGCTCCAATTCGCCAACCACGTGCGCGGAGCACTTGTAACTCGTCTCAGGCAAATGCCGACGTTCCGCTTCCAGCAATGTGGAGTTCACATCGCGCAGGGCCTTCACCTCGGGATGGCGTTGTGAAATGATGGCGACGGCTTTTTCACACGCCTGCCGCCTGTCGTTGTACTCGCTGGTAAGCACATGCTTGACCATGCTGTTCACCACCACGAAGGTCAGCCCCTTCGGCATGGGAATGCTCTTCGCCGTGAAGCTTCTGAAATCGGAATAGACAAGAGAATCCGCCTTGCCTTTCAACGAGCTGAACTGGTCCAGAAGCCCAGTCTTGGCACCAATGTAGTTGTTTTCGGCACCCTGGCCTATCTTCGCCATTTCAATCCAGTCGATATCCGCATTGGCAAGCTTGGCAAAGGCAAGTCCGCACGCCATCTCGAAGGCAGCGGAGCTGCTCATCCCTGCGGAAAGCGGCACGTTTCCCGCGATGACCGCATTGAACGCAGGCACGGGAATCCCCCGTTTGCCGAACTCCACCAGGACGCCTTTTATATAGTTCGCCCAGTCGCCCTTTTCATGCTCCAGCAGGCCTTCCAGAGAAAAGACACGCTCCTCCTTCAGCACCTCATCCCACACGCGGCAGACACCCCCGCCGCATGGTGAGGCCGCCAGCGTCATATAGCGGTCAACTGCCACGCTGAGGACACAGCCCGCATTGTAGTCAACGTGGTTGCCAAGCACTTCCAAACGGCCAGGCGCACGGCTCACGACCGTCGCATCTGTGCCGTACCTTGCCTTGTATGCGTCTCGAATCTGCATGGCACTCCTACGCCTTCTGCGCTGCTTCCCGACCAGCCTCGAAGGCCTTCAGGTTCATGGCAACGATTTCCTCGCCCTTGCGCTCGAAATTCTCGCGAATCACATTGCGCAGCAACTCGGGGTCCATATCCAGGAAGACAGAGACGGCCCCCAGCATGACAGTGTTCATTGCACGGGAGCTTCCCGCCTTCACCGCGATGCCGTCGGCATCCAGCACAACGCTCTTGGGATATTTCTTGATTTCGGCGATAAGCGCCTCCGTCTCAGGGTAGTCCGCTATGTTTTTGACGGGCGTTGCATTGGCGATGATGGCGCCATTGTCGGAAAGCCCCTCGATGTGTCGCATGGCCTCCATGGGCTCCACTGCCAATATGACATCTGCGGAGTGCTCGGCAATGAGGTCGGAGAAAATCGGTTCGCTGGAGAGGCGCAGATGCGCCAGCACCGCGCCGCCGCGCTGCGCCATGCCATGTACTTCCGACTGCTTGACATTCAGCCCTGCCTTCATGGCAGCTTTTCCAATGATGGCCGCAATCGTCAGGATTCCCTGCCCGCCAACACCAGCCAGTATCAAATCATTCTTCATATCGCTTACCTTCTATGTTTTTAGTGAATTGTGATTTTCCGACCGAGCACCCTCTACTTTTTTCTTCTCAAAGTCTGGATGCACTCACGGCGCGAGATGATGACGGACAATCCCTTGTATTCGATTTCACCGCAAATGGTCGCAATATTCTCCTCCTTGTTTTTAGGCAGGGGAACGATGATTTTGATATGTTCTTTGGCAACGCCAAGGCCTGCGCAGATGTCTTCGATGCGTCCAGCGCCGATGGAGTTCTGTCCGCCTGTCATGCCCGTGGTGCCATTGTCGAGGATAAGCACGGTGATGTCCGCCTTTTCCCAGGCCGCGTCCAGAATGCCCGTCATGCCAGAATGCGTGAAGGTGGAATCGCCGATGACTGCCACAGCGGGATGCACGCCTGCGTCGGCGGCGCCTTTCGCCATGGAGATGGAGGCCCCCATATCGACGCAACTGTCAATCGCCTTGTAAGGCGGCAAAGCACCCAGCGTATAGCAGCCGATGTCGCCAAACACCCTTGCAGTGGGATATTTTGCCAATGCCCCATTGAGGGCTTCGTAGGAACTGGCGTGAGGGCAGCCGTCGCACAACCTCGGGGGACGCGCCTTCACCAGCTCCGACGCCTTTGCCGAGCCTTTGATTTCAATGCCAAACGCCTTTGCCACCACGGCGGGTGAAAGTTCCCCTGTGCGGGGCAGCGTGCCATTCAGGCGGCCATTGATTTTGGCGTTCCCCAACGGGCCGAGGAGCATCTGCTCGATGAAGGGCATACCCTCTTCCAGCACGATGACCTTTGCACAGCCATTGACCAGCTCCGCCAGTTTCTGCTGCGGCAACGGATATTGGGAAATCTTCAGAATGCTATAGGGGCACTTGCCGCCGAAGGCCTCCATCAGATAGTTGTATGCAATTCCAGAGGCGACGACGCCGATGCTGGTGTCGTTCCCCTTGATCAGTTTGTTATACGGCGAGGCTTCGGAGGAGGCCTGGAAAGCGGCCTGCTTTCCGCAAAGGCGCACATAGTTCTTCTGCGCAATCGCGGGCAGCAGCACAAACCGCCTGTCGCCTTCCTTGATGGGCACGCGTTCCGCCAGCTTCTCCGCGCCAACCTCCACGTTGGCACGCGAGTGGGAGAGACGTGTCGTCAGGCGCATCAAGATTGGAGTCTCCTCCTTCTCGGAGAGCGCAAAGGCGTAGGCCCCCATCTCGTATGCCTCCTGCTGGCTGGATGGCTCCAGGCAGGGTATCATGGCAAACTGCGCATAGAAACGGCTGTCCTGCTCGTTCTGCGAACTGTGCATGGAGGGGTCGTCCGCTGCGGCAACGATAAGCCCGCCGCGCGTCCCTGTGACGGCTGAATTGACAAAGCTGTCTCCCGCGACATTCATTCCAACATGCTTCATGCAGACGATGGCTCGCAACCCTGCATAGCTCATGCCCAGAGCCTCCTCCATCGCCACCTTCTCATTCGAAGACCATTCACGGTGTATGCCACGCTCTGCGGCACGGGCCGAACCCTGTATATACTCCATTATCTCCGTAGATGGTGTTCCAGGATATGCATAGCACCCTGACAAACCCGCATCCAATACGCCTTGGGCAAACGCCTCATCCCCCAATAACAACTGCTGGGACATCTTTTCAACTCCTTATTGTTTTGCCAGATTTAGGAGGTAATTGCTCATATTTTTGCTATTACCCCTAGTTAATATAATCAATTTTGGCAATTTACAAGCATGTTGGCCCTGATAGGAGCCTCCTAGGCCAAAATAGCCTCCAGTAGGGCGCGCGTATCCACAAACACAGAGGTCACCATGTCGATGCAGGCAGCAGAATGGATTTTGCCAATGACCTCAATGGCAAGCTCACGTACTGAAATAGGCTTAAAATGGAGGAGATTAAGCCGCAGGTTCGGATCATCTGGATGAACGCTGCAAATATTATTCCGCTTGTCCAGCAGACAGACCGTTCCGTCAATGCGCCCCAAGGTCGTTTTCCATTTGCACAGGAACCCCAATTGCTGGCAAACGACCGCGACAAGCAACGGGTCCCCGTTGAGGTTGGTCATCGTATCGCCTAGTAGGTATTTGACAATGAAATTGTCACTCGTCTCGTCAACGACGAAGTCAAGTTCACGAATCGTGTCGCAGAACTCCTTTGTGCTGCATATTGGCGTAAGGTCGTTATTCAGAAGTTCTGGCAGCATATCGTCAAGCTGCTGAAACGAAGTACGTGGATCAAGAATCACATTGACGGCGGCCATCGCCTCCCAGTTCGAATACCCTCCGTCTTTGAGTTTCTTAGGGAATTCCTCCATCAGCTCACGGCGGTTCTTCATGCTGGCAAGCTGATGAATACGTCGGCGCACCATCGGATTGGAGGAATCCTGATGTTCTGCAATGATGCTATCCAAATCAGGTGCATTCAAAAGCTCGCGAAGCGCGATAGAGGCGTTCGCGTCATCCTCATCCTCCAGCATCGATATGAAAAAATCACGTTCCATATTTCAATAAAAAACAAAAGGACCTAAAGAATCAAAACGACGCAAGGGGCACAAAAAAGACAAAGGACAACTGGAAGTTTGCCTAGGCTTATGCCACTTGCGTCGTTTACGTCCTTTAGGTCGCTTAGGTCCTTTAGGTCATAAATGAGGCTGAAGGATTCTACTTGTACTCCATCGCCAGATCCAAGACATGCTGAATCATCTGCGGCGTGATGATGCCCTTCCCTTCCGCGGAGTAATCCGTCTGAATTCCCAGATAGGTGTAGAGGCGTGAGCGTTTGCAGATTTCATCCTTGCCCTCTGGGTCGGGATTGGGAAGGTAGTCGGCAGAACCATCGGCGGCGATTTTGGCCACCACCATGGCAGGGACGCGATTCGGATTCAGGCACTGTGCTAGACAGAAATTCAGAAGGCCATCCTCCGTCTCCAAGTCATTATAGACCTTTACAAAATGGCCAGCCCAAGGCTGTTTGGTGAGTATCTCATCAAGACGCTTGTTCAGCATGGCGCATTTTGCGCAGGTGTGCTTCCCGAAGACGTGAACGATCAGTGTATCTTTAGACATGATTTTTTTGCTTTGTTATAGGGAAAAACAGCTTATATGACCTCCAGAGCAATCACCTGGAGGTCATGATAGAACACTACTCAGCTGATGAGACCTTGTACATGCCCCTCTGGCGCGCAATGAGCTCGCCATAACGCTTGGACTTGTTCCAGTTCTGAATCTTGGAAAAGTAGCCGACAACACGCGTCTCACCCACGACCTCCTTGGACCCGCACTCGGGGCAGACCTCCAGCAGACCACGCGTCTGGAAACCGCAACGGTTGCAATAAGTGAACTCGGGCGAGATGGTCACCTGCGCAGACTGCGTGCGCAGGAAGACGTTCTTGATGAGTTCGGCAATGGCCAAGGGCTCTGGTTTCTCCTCGCCAACAAAGGCATGAATGATGGCACCAGACTCGATGATGCTGTGGAACATCGACTGCTTCTCAATGCGCTCGACCAGACAGACGGGAGCATCCGCCGTGAGGTGCACGGAGTTCGTGTAGTAGGCCACATCCTCGTTGTCGCCCTTGACGATGTCCTTCGCGTCCTCGTGGAAATAGACCAAGTCAACCTTTGCCAGACGGCGCGCGGCGGATTCTGCGGGGGATTCCTCCAATGTGAACTTGAGGTTGTACTTCTTGGTGTATTCCTTGCAGCGCAGGTACATGTGCGAGACAATGCGGATGGCCATCTTCAACGCCTCGTCAGACTCATGCATCTCTTTTCCAATGAGATACTTGACGGCGTCATTCACGCCAATGAGGCCGATGATGTGGGTCACCTTGTCCAGTTCGACATATGGCCTACCGTCGCACGCCTTCTTGCCAATCTGCCACAGTGGACGTCCTGGGCCAGACATCATCTCCGCAATCTTTGCGCGCTTCTGGAGGTGCGCCTGAACGGCAAGATCCATGGTAGCGTCAATTTCGGAGAGAAGCCCCTCGTATGTCCTGTTGCCCTTGTGAGCGGCACGATAGGCAGCCTGCGGAATGTTGATGGTGACGTTCTGGAAGCCGCAGAATCTCATCGATTCAGGATGCTGAAGCATGCGGTTGTCGTCGATGGTGGTACGAAGACGGCAGCAGGCAGAGAGGGTCACCTCGTCACGGTCGAAGATGAAATAGGTAGAACCGTTTTTGGAGGAGAGTTCACAAGCTTCGATGAAGATTTTGTACTGCTCGGGGTCATCGAATGTCTCCTGCGAGACATGGAAGTCGCACTTCGGGAACTCGAAGACGCGTCCGTTGCGGTCACCTTCGCCCCACACTTCCAAAAGTTTGGAAGTGAAGTGGCGTGCCTCGGGGATAAAGTCGCCGTAGGTCAGGATGCGCGCACCCATGTTGGCGACGGCCTTGTCGATTTCGGGGTCGGTGTGAACCCCCAACTTATTGCTGTACAGTTCACGGCGCACAACCATCTTGCCGTTGGGGCCGTCCCAAACCAGATCGGAGAGCTTGTTGTCGTTGGCATCCGTTTCGGAGCGAAGAATTTCCTTGAGGAAATGGTCCTTGCCATCCTTGTCGCGAAGCATATAGCGTCCGCCAGGTCCCAAAGCAGGAACCTGCTGGAGGTATTTCGGCACGCCCGTGTGGATGTTGAAGTCCAGGAAGAGGGTCTGTCCACCGCGGGAGAAGGCATTCTGGGAGCCGTTGAAAATAAGCTCCTGGGCGACCTGCTTGACCTCTTTGTCGTTAAGACCCACCAGATAGGGGGCATAGAAGATGTTGATGTAGGCAATGCCAAGCGCACCCGCGTAGTTCGCCTGCATGGAGGCGAGGAAGGTGTTGAGATGCCCCGTGAGGACGGAGGCGGAGCGCGCGGGATTGGATTCGGTGTTCAGGTTGCTCAAATCGCGAAGACCATACTTTTTGATGTATTCAATGGAGTGCGATGAGCAATAGACACGGTGCGGATAGCCGAGGTCGTGTAGATGGATGGCGCCCGTGTCGTGGGCCTCCTTGACAGCTGGCGAGAAGATGGTATCCAGCCCCCACTGCTTCAGGATGAGCTCAGCGATGCTGAGGTTGACCGCCTCGGGATTGTTGGAGACGATGTTGCTGTTCTCCGTGGGCTTCGTGAACATCAGGTTCTCGATGAACTCACGGGGAATATGGTAGAGCGAAAGGTCCTCCAGCTTGTTGTTGTATCCGCGCTCGACGAGGATGTTGTTGACCATTTCGCGCAGCAGTGTCGTGGTGACGCGCTTCATGTTGCTGGCGATAATCTGGTTCTCCACCTCCTTGGCGACAGATTCAGCCTCCTCCTCGTTCAAGTCCAATTTGTCAATCAGTTTCTTGACGATGCGGTTGCGGTCCCAGGAGAAGAGGTTGTCGCGGGTGGTTGACTGCACCAGAAGCAGGCTCTGGTCGGTGATATCCGCCTTCTTTTCATCCTTTTTCTCGTTGGGATTGCGGACCTTGATGGCGGAGCGGGCGCGTTCGCGCATCTTGCGATAGCGCTTGTAGGAGGTCAGAATCTGGTTCTGCCCCTTCTCGGCAAGGACAATCTCCACCAGGTTCTGCACATCCTCCAGCATGGGGATGCGGAGACCATCCTTGTCGGCGGCGGTGTAGTATTCGCAAAGCGGGTTGTCCAGTTGCGCGACGACCTCATCCGCGATTTCAGCGGCCTTCGCCTCGGAAAGGGGGCTGCCGCCGTTGCGCGCCGCCGCCTCCGCCGCTTTCATAATGGCACTGCTGATCTTCTCACGACGGAATGGGACCAGAAGGCCGTCGCGTTTCCTGAAAAAAAGGAACGGCCCAGGGTCGCTAGTGGTTGACATAATCATTTTTTTCTCTCCATTAATTCTTGACTTGAAAACCTATTATGCATTTGTCCATCTGACATTAGCAAGTATGAAGACAATAACTTACACCGTCATTAAGACAACATAAACATCAATTTTTACTCCTGAAAACAAAAGTCCTCTGTCCCAAAAAAGACATAAATGCACTATATATGGTGAAATTGCTTTTGTCAAACGCTAAATATGATTTTTTATTTATTTTTCCTGTTTTTCTTTTTTCAAAAGACGAAGCTACTTGTTGCTTTTAGCCATCCTTCATGAACAGCCAATATTTATTATATGTAATTCGTTTAAAATTGACGGAGATGTACCATGAAAAAAGCAATTCTATTCTTAACTTTTTTTTCGATATTGGCGATTGGCGCCCCGATGCCTCTTGTGCGGGGATGGAATGAACTGGTCCAATGCAGGAAGCCAGAGGGCAACTTGCGTTTTGTGACACCATGGGGGGAAAAGGCGCGTCCTGTCGTCTTTCTGCTCCACGAAAAGCAAGGTGGGCGCAATGTGCGCATTCAACTGTCGCACACAGGATGGGAGGCGGATGAACTTTTGCCCGACGGGCGCTATGCGTTTGTCTCGCCGCTTTCAACCTACCCGCGCGGAGAGGATGGTGACAAGGCGGAAATCGTCTTCAAGCTGCGCGAAGACGAGTGGTCCTACTATGTGAACGGGGAGTTGCGTGGCAGCATGGCAGCCCCCTTCGCCATGCCTGGCAGCGTCCTCTGGCCCCAGCGACCTGGTGTAAAACTGGCCGAGCCGATGCGCTACTATGCAGTAGCACGCGCCTCTTTCAAGACAGACTTCATGATTGAGCCAGGCGCTCCGAACGAACTCTACCCATGGGCCATCCAACTGGGCAACTGGCACATCCATACGGCGCAGCAGCAAGCGGTCATCCGCCCCGAGACCGACCAGAAGCGCGCCAAGGAGGCTCCGCTGACGGCTGACAAGTCCCCCAATTTCTACTCCCTGAAGGGCGGCGGCGAAAACAAGGATGCCATCATCACGACGGGCTACGACTTCTACGACAACTACAGCCTCTCCGCTTCCCTGCAACTGGAGGAGGGCGAGGCGGGCATCGTCTTCTACCACAGGGACTCCACCGTCCGCAACGAGCAGGGTGAGCTGGACGCCTCCAAGGCGCAGTTCTATGCTCTGACCATCCGCATGGACGTGCCGTGGAAGGGGAACCGCGACATCCGCCTCTGGAAGCAGACCGCCAACGGGCAGCGCACCGTGCTGGCACGTGCCTCCGTTCCGCTTTACAACAACCAGTGGCACCTGCCAGGCATCAAAGTCCACAACAACGAAATCATCTGCCTGCTGGACGAGGCGGAGCTCTTCCGCTGCCGCGAGCAGTTGCCCCCTGGCGGCAAAATCGGCCTCTTCGCCAACACCAAGGAGCAGATTCGCTTTGACGACATCACGCTGGAACCCTTCACCGCGTTCGATTTGGACGACATGGCGGGCATCCGCCACAACACCCTCTACCATACAGGCGGCTTCTTCAAGACGGAGAAGAAGCACGCCAAGCACGAAGCGGAGGCAGGCTTCTCCCTTTACAAGAAACCTGCACCCGTTGTACTCAATTCCACTGCGGGGCGATATGAGGAACTGCTGGTGCTCGGACGCGCGCAGAACCAGGGGCTCTGCTTCACGGCAGAGGTCACCCCGACTACAGGTGCTCCCGTAGGCCTTGTCGCAGGCTGGTCAAGCAAAGGCACGGGCTATTACCGTTTCGTCATCACACGCAAGGACGGTCAAGACACCTCCACCCTTGCAAAAATAGCCCCCGACGGCTCCGAGACGGTGCTGGACACATATGCCGTTCCCCAAAGCACCCCATCCCCTACCCTGACCATCGACAGCACAGACAACGGCAACCTGCGCTGCTTCTACAACGGCCTGCTGCTCCACTACCACGAAAACAGCGCCCCCATCGTGGGCGGCAGCGGTTTGTGGCTCGCATCCAACTCCGCCATGAAGGCCACCAACCTCTCGCTGGCGAAATTCCGTGAGCGCGTGCTGGAGCAGGAGCAGAAGAACCCCATCTTCAAGACCGACAGCTTCATGCGCCACTGGGCCTCCCCAGAGGGGCAATGGATCAGCGGCGGCACCAACAAGCTCTGGCACAAGGGCGACTTCTTCGGCGACTTCACCATCACCCTGCCTGTCGTCGTGGGTTCCGAGCTGCACGTCGCCGTGCCCGATGGCCAGGAGCAAGGCTTTATTACCGTCAAGGCAGAAGAGAACAAGCTGACGCTACTCGTGACGCAGAAGGAGGGGGAGCCACTCGCACAATCCGTCGAACTGAACAAGTTGGAAGGGGTCAAGCAGCCCGTCGCCAAATATACCTTGCGCCACGAGGGCAGCTGGCTCTGGCTGAACATCGAGGAGAAGCCCGTGCTCAAACAACGGCTGGAATCCCCCCTCAAGCCCTACGGGACGCGTGTCCTCGCCAAAAACATGACGCTGGAGCACATGGCCAGCAGCAAGGTCACTCGCGCCAACGTCCTGGACGAATACTTCAACGAGTCCCCCCACGCCTGGCTGGCGAACGGCGGCGACTGGCAGATCATCAACCGTTTCCAGTGCACTCCCAGCTGGTCGCACATGATTGGGCAGGCGACCGACAACCTCGGCGCTTTCTGGCTCAAGAAGCTCTTCAAGGGCGACATGACGCTGGAGTTCTACGCAGGCACACGCCACGGCCACTATGACCAAGCGGGCAACCTCAACTGCACCATCATGTCGAAGGACACCACACCCTCCAGCGGCTACACCGTCGCCTGCACCGAATGGGACCAGAACCTCTCACAGAACTGGACAACCTTCTACCGCAACGGCAAGCCCCTCGACAAGACCGACGCCTACCTGGTGCCGCGCCGCCGCAAGGGGATGTACCGCCGAATCCTCAACCCGCTCGTCTCCCAGGGGCGCCCCATCCACGGCGCATGGTTCTACATCAAGCTGCGCAAAATCGGCGAGAAACTGGAGTACTACTTTGACGACGAGCTCATCTTCACCCAGAAGGACAGCGACCCCATCCAGGAGGGTACCCTTGGCATCTGGACCTTCATCCACAGCATCACCCTGGCGCAGATAAAAATCACCTTCGACCAGATGGCCCCCAAGCCCATCCCAGTCACTTTCCTGCCATTGGAAGACAAGGCTCCCGAGCCACCTGCCACCGTCGATTATGATGTCTATATAGAGAATTTCCCCGTTGACTCCTGCAACCCCGTCCTCTGGAACTACCGTGACAGCGTCAACCAAGGCACCGTCCTCAAGGGCGAAGACGCCATCGGCCTTAAAAGCGGGCTTGGCGGCGGCTTCATGCAGTTGAACGCCACCCTCGCGCCCATCCCCCTGCCCAAGCTGGCTGGCTGGCGCTTCCAGGTCAAACGCACCGCGCTGGCACGCTTCAACTTCTTCTACCGACTTATGACACTCAACAAGGAGAAGAAGTATGTTGCCACACGCAACCTGTTTCACAGCATCTCGGGTGACGAGTTCTCGGAGAACAACTGGCTGATGACGGGCAAGACAGAGGTCGCGCCCGTCGAAAAGGTTGACCTTGCCTCCGACGAGGGATGGCAGGAAATCACCGTCTGGATTCCCGCGAAAATCCGCAGAGCCTACGGCAATGATACATTCGTTCAGGCGGGCGGTCTTGGCCTTGAGCAGACCGACGCCATGGCGAACGGCATTGCGGGAAACGGCCCTGGTGAAACCTACGCCATCCGTGCCCTGCGCCCTGTCTTCATCGGAGCACCTGCCTTGACAGGCGGCGGCGAAGTCGCCATCGGCGATGGAGAATATAGTTCAGACCTGGCGACAGCCTCCGAAAAGCTGAAAACAGCTGGCAAAGAGGGACTCAACACCATGACGCTCGCCCTTCGCAAGGGCAACAGGACCGCCTCCCGCACTGTGACCTGGCTTCAGCCTGGCAAACCTGAATATACAGTTGACTGGGACAAGACGCAGGAGGATACCTTCATCCTGAAACCTGTCGCAGACTTCTTTCACCCCGCCTTCGCAAGTGCGCAAATCCAGTCCGCCACAGAAAAGCTTACACCTAAATACGGCAACGACGACACTCTCACGGTGGTGCTTCCCTTTACGGAGGCCGTGCAGAAGGAACTCTCTACTGGCAAACTCACCGTCAAGGTCACGATGAACGGAGAAACCAAAGAGTTCACCCTCGACACCAATTCGCCTGACCGCCTGAACGGCGGGCCACGGCTCTTCTCAATCGACGGTCTCACCCCCTTCTGCCTCACCTTCGAGAACGGCTTGAACACCCCCTACATAGCAGAAAAGGGCAGCACACAACGGACCCTTGGGCTGAATGACGCTGCCCAAGGCTCCTATCTTTCCGTGCAAAACACTGCATCAAAGCAGACTCTCCGCAGTTCATACTCCTTCCCCATCTCCATTGCCAACTATCCCGTCGCTCAGTTCCGCTATCGCGCCTGGGACATGGCCTACATCAGCCTCTACTTCGAGAACGGCCACATCACCCGCCTGACCAGCAGCGACCACCCAAGCGCGGTCACTGTCCGCCAAGGAAAAGATTTTGTGATGGATGAAAAATGGCACACCTGGACAGGGCTGGCATCTGACAGTTTCACCTCCAGTGCATACAACACCGCCCGCTTCAAACCAGGCGCCCTCCGTCTCGCCTCCGTCAGCAGCACCGACCAGACGGGACGTTTCAGCCATCTGGACTTGGACGACTTCACCTTCGGCCCCGCCGTCGCCACCAACTCACAACTCGCTTTCACTCCAAAATACTATGACGCCGACGGTGTCGCAACCATCAGGGCAGCTATCCTGCCAGGCAATGCTCCCGCCTATGACACGTCTGCCGACGCGCTAGAAAAACTGCAATGGCATGAATACAAGCCTGGCGAGAAAATCACGCCCGATTTTCCGAAGGATTTGCCAGACGGCATCTCGCATGTCGTCTTCCAGGCAACCGATTCCAAGGGAAAGCGCTCGAATTACATGGATGTTCCCTTCCTGCTGGACCGTACTCCGCTGACCTGCTCCTATTCCATACGCGAATCCAAAGAGCCCGAGAAAAACCGCACGGAGATGCTCATTACCCTCAACAACCAAGGTGGCGCGCCCTGGTCCATCAACGAGGCAAAATTCTTCATTGCAGGAAAAGAGGAGCGGCTGATCTACTGGACGGACCGATTCGTCCACAGCCAGACCACCGACAGCCTCGTGCTCAACCACCCACTGCTTTTCATGTCCCAGTTGGACGAATCCAAGGACGGCGACACGATGCTCTTTGAAATCGACGGCATCAAGGACGGCGCTGGCAACACCACTCCGCGTTTCCAGGCCCCCTTCAAGGTCGATTACAAGTCGGACAAGACAGGTCCCGCCTGGTACTACACCACTCCCAGCCCCTCCATCAACTGGTACTTCAACTGGGACGGCAACAAGAACACCACCACCCAGCTCTCGCCTGGGCAGTACAATGCACTTGACACCAGCCGTCCCCTTGGTGCCTCTCCTTATCTCGTCCACTACTCGTACTATGGCACCGCCGACCTCTCGCAGGCAGTCAAGTGGAACCCAAATCAATTCCCCTGTATCTCCTTCCGTGCCTCGACCACCACGCCCCGCAAAAGCATGGTCATCCGCCTCGTGCTGACCGCCGCTGACAAACGCGTCTGGAACATCTCCCTCACCACCCCTGGAACTGCGGGTGACGAACTTAACAAGACCGAAACCTTCAAATGGGAGAGTGGAAAGTGGATATTCTTCAGCTTCAACGTGAAGGAACTCCTGCTCAAAGCAGGCATCACCCAAGAGCAGCTTGAGAAAATTGAGTTCACCAGCATCAACTTCCAGCGGCGCGGCCTCCACCATAGGGACACCCTCCTGCTGGACGACCTCTTTATCCACGGAATGCCCGCCGATGCATCAAAGCCCGACGATTTCGTATGGTATGCCTACGATGCCAGCGGCGTTGCCTCCCTGGAGGCCACTGCCGTCAGCGTGGACGACAAGGACGAATGGACACACTCCTTCACCACCCTCCATCACGCCAACCTGAACGACCTCCGCGCCAAGTTCAAGGGGCAGAAGTGGTTCCGCTGCCAGGCAAAAGACAAGGCTGGCAATCTCTCCGCACCCTTCTGGCTCCCCGTTTGGTCGGAATAAAGTGATTAGGGATTAGGGGTTAGTGATTAGGGATTAGTGATTAGTTACCACACCTCTCGCCCTAGCCACTAGCCACTGCACCTACCCGCTTTTAGCGGCGGGGGGTTCGGGGGGGCACAGCCCCCCGTCGGTCGTACCCCCTAGCCCTTAGCCCCTGCTCTTGCTATTTTCCTCATATTTTATGATGCTCTGGAAAAACCATTTTCCCATGTTATATTAGGGAGGCAGGAGACAGCATCATGACAAGAATAGCCTTTATAAGCGACATACATTCCAATATAGATGCCTTCCAGAGCGTGCTGGCACATATAGATAAAGTCGGAGCAGACGTGATACTCTGCCTCGGGGACATCGTCGGCTACGGAGGAGCCCCCAAGCAGTGCCTCGACTTGATACGCGAACGCGGCATCCAAACAGTCATGGGCAACCACGACGAATACGTCACGCTCATTATGGACCCGCGTGTGGAGAGGCTGCGCCCAGAAATCCGCCAGGCCATCGAATGGACACAGGCACAACTTTCCATGGATGACCTCAAGTGGCTCTCCAACCTCGATATGCGCATGGCGGCAGACGAGTTTGAAATCCTGCACGCCTCGTATGCACCACCCCGCTGGGCATATTGTCTTGACGAACCGACCTTCGCCCGCAATTTCGAGCACCAGACGAAGCAGCTCGCCTTCTGCGGGCACAGCCACTCACCCCTCTTCGGCTTCCAGATGGAAAACGGCGATCCCCTACTCGACTACATAC
Source organism: Victivallales bacterium (assembly GCA_017535315.1). Taxonomy (GTDB): domain Bacteria; phylum Verrucomicrobiota; class Lentisphaeria; order Oligosphaerales; family Oligosphaeraceae; genus RGIG3456. The sequence continues at coordinate 28,966 of JAFXUD010000026.1, forward strand.
GCAACGCATCCCGAAAAACTAAAATCGACAGCAAGTTCAAGACCATGGTGAACGTGGGCTCTGTCGGCCAGCCGCGTGACAAGGACCCGCGCTCCTGCGTCGTCTTCTTCGAGATGGAGCAAAAAGAACTTTGGATGGACCGTGTCGAATACGACATCGAGGCAGCCAGAGCCAAAATCATGGACGCCAAGCTTCCGCAGAAATTCGCAGATCGACTTCTTGTCGGGGCATAGAAACCCCGTCCCTCTTGTCCCTCCCGTCCCTCTTGTCCCTTTTTCACTCAAAATAACCAACCACAAGGAGTTTCAATGGCAACAATCCCTCGTCCAGAGTACCCTCGCCCGCAGTTTGTCCGCAAAGAATGGATGAACCTGAATGGCGAATGGGAGTTTGAGATAGACTATGCAGACACGGGCAAGGAGCGTGGTCTCTGCGAGAAGAACCTGAAGGACCGCATCATCGTCCCCTTCTGCCCCGAATCCAAGTTGTCAGGCGTCGAGCATGTCGATTTCATGGAGGCGGTGTGGTACAGGCGCGAGGTCGCCATTCCTGAAGAATGGAATGACAGCGAGATATTGCTGCACTTCCAGGCGGTTGACTACGAGGCAACCGTGTGGGTGAACGGCCAGGAGGTCGGGCGTCACCGTGGCGGTTTCACTGGCTTCACCTGCAACCTGGGCGATGCCTCAAAACTGGGCGGTAAGGCCACCATCGTACTCCGTGCCAGAGACCCGCGCGACTGGCACAAGCCAGGCGGCAAGCAGGCTGTAGTCTATGCCAACTCTGGCTGCCGCTACACGCGCACCACAGGCATCTGGCAGACTGTCTGGATGGAGCCCGTTCCCAAAACCCACTTCAACCGCCCGAAGGTCACCCCGAACCTGACCGACAAGTCGTTCCGCCTGGAGCTCCCCATCGCCGCCCCCAAGGCGGGCTGGACCGTCACGGCAACCGTCAAGGACAGCCAGGGCATCGTCTGCACCGCATCCGCCACCACAGGTCTGGACTTCGCCGTGGTGCTGAATATGGCCATCCCTGAAGACCGTGTGCGCCTCTGGCAGCCAGGCGACGGCCAGCTCTATGACATCGAGCTGGAACTCACCGATGCCAATGGCTTCCTCATCGACAAGGCCTCCACCTATGCAGGCCTCCGCAGTGTCGCCATCGACGGCTATAAAATCCTCATCAACGGCAAATCCGTCTTCCAGAGGCTGGTTCTGGACCAGGGACACTACATTGACGGCATCCTGACCGCCCCGACAGACGAGGCCCTCATCAAAGACATCTCCCTCTCCATGCGGGCTGGCTTCAACGGCGCCCGCCTCCACCAGAAGGTCTTCGAGGAGCGTTTCCTCTACCATGCCGACTGCATGGGCTATTTGGTCTGGGGCGAATACGGCGACTGGGGCTACATGCACTCCGCTAACCGTCTCGCCAACCACATCGACGACACCCTCCACCACGAGCCAGGCTCCGCCATGCTCTGCCAGTGGATGGAGACCCTGGAGCGCGACTACTCGCACCCCGCCATCATCGGCTGGTGCCCCATGAACGAGTGCAGCCAAAACATCGAAGACTACATGCAGAGCCTTGACGATGTCCTCCGCGGACTCTTCATTGCCACCAAGAACATGGACACGACGCGCCCCGTCCTCGACACCTCGGGCTACGCGCACCGCGTCGCCGAAGCAGACATCTATGACAGCCACGACTACGAGCAGGACCCCGAGAAGTTCGCCATCCGCCAGGCTCCCATCGCCAACGACACCCCCTTCCAGAACGGTCCTGAAAACTCAAAGTGGAACATCCCCTACGGCGGACAACCCTACTTCGTCAGCGAATTCGGCGGCGCCTGGTGGAACCCCGCCAACGCCGATCTTGAATCCAACAACCGCACGGGTTCCTGGGGCTACGGCATTCGCCCGCGCACCGTTGAGGAATTCTATACCCGCTTCAAGGGCCTCTGCGATGTCCTCCTCGACAACCCGCGCATGTTCGGCTACTGCTACACCCAGCTCACCGACGTCTTCCAGGAGCAGAACGGCATCTTCTTCTTTGACAGAAGACCCAAATTCGACTTTGCCCGCCTCAGCGCCATCCAAAGCCGCAAGGCCGCCGTCGAAGACTGACGTTCCCCCTGCCCTCACCCTCTTTCCCATGATTGCTTTTTGCAGCACGCGTTAGTGCTGCAAAAAGCGGTTTTCTTCTAGACAATCTAGACAATCTAGACAATCTAGAAATCTAGATAATCTAGAATCAGCGTTTGCAAAAATACAATGTGATGTTAATATTAGTAATGTACGGCAATATAAACATTGCCCCTTAAAAAAGGCAACCTCAAAAAAACTGGAGAAAACACCATGCAAGGAACATTTCGTTTTTCATTCGGCCCCTGGAACATACATGAAGGCGCGGATCCATTCGGACCAGAAGTTCGCCGCACCATCCCCTTCAACAAGAAGTTGGACTACTACAAGCAATTAGGCTTTGACGGCGTGCAGTTCCACGATGACGACGCCGTGCCTGGCATGGCCAACATGACCCCCGCGCAGATTATCAAAGAGGCTTCCGACCTGAAGAAGACCCTGGATGACCACGGCCTCGTCGCCGAATTCGTCGCCCCCCGCATGTGGTTTGCGCCTGAGACCATCGACGGCGGCTACACCAACAACTGCCCCAAGTGCCGCGAGTACGCCATTGAGCGCACCAAGCGCACCGTCGATATCGCCAACGCGCTGGGCGCGCGCAACATCGTGCTCTGGCTGGCGCGCGAAGGCACCTACATCCGCGAGGCGAAGGACCCCGTTGTCGCCACCGAGCGTATCGGCCAGGCTCTCCAGACCATCCTGGACTACGACAAGAACATCCGCATCATGATTGAATCCAAGCCCAACGAGCCCGTTGACCACGCCTACATCCCGACCATCGGCCATGCCATCGCGATGGGCCTGCTCACCACCGACCCGAGCCGCTGCGGATGCCTCATCGAGACCGCGCACTCCCTGCTGGCCAACCTCTCGCCCTCCGACGAGATGGGCTTCGCGCTGGCACACAAGAAGCTGTGGAGCGTTCACCTGAATGACCAGAACGGACTGAAGTTCGACCAGGATCTGACCTTCGGCGCCGTTGACCCGCGCCGCGCCCTCAACCAGGTGCGCGTCCTCGACCAGCACGGATACGGCAACGACGGCGAGTGGATTGGCCTCGACGTCAAGGTCATGCGCACCCAGAAGGAGGGCGTTGACCTTAAGCACCTCGAATACAGCCGCAAGATCTTCCTCCGCCTGCTCGAAATCTCCCGTTCGCTCGACGATGCCAAGATGGCCGAGCTCATCAAGGAGCGCGACTACGAAGAGCTCAACTGGTTTATCCTGGACAACATCCTTAAATAATTCGACGGAGGTGACAACATGAAACGCAGAATTAGAATGGGTATGGTCGGCGGCGGACCTGGCGCCTTCATCGGCGGAGTCCACCGGGTCGCGGCACGTTTTGACGGGCAGATTGAGCTCGTCTGCGGCGTCTTCAGCCAAGATGAGGCCAAGAACAAATCCATGGCGGACGAGCTTTTCCTCCCCGTGGAGAAATGCTATCCCGACTACAAGACGATGATTGAGAAAGAGAGCATGCTCCCCGAAGGCGAGCGCATGGACTTCCTTTCCATCACCACCCCCAACAACACCCATTTTGACATCGCCATGGCGGCTCTGGACCACGGCTTCCACGTCGTCTGCGAAAAGCCCATGACCCTGAATTCCGAGCAGGCGAAGAAGCTCCAGGCGAAGGTCAAGGAGACAGGGCTGGTCTTCGTGCTGATGCACAACTACTCCGCCTATCCGATGATTCGCCAGATGCGCAAGATGATTGCAAGTGGTGTCCTGGGTGACCTCCGCAAAATCGTCGCCAGCTATGATTTGGGCTGGCTGGCCGCCCCGAACGCGGGCAAGCAGGCTGTCTGGCGCACCAACCCCAAGTTCTCGGGCATCGCCGCCTGCGTCGGCGACATCGGCACGCACGCCGAGCAGCTTATTGAATTCACCACTGGCCTCAAGATCGCCGAGCTCTCCGCTGACCTCGCCACCTTCGTCGAAGGGCGCACCCTCGACGACGACGCCACCATCATGCTGCGTATGAACAACGGCTCCAAGGGCGTCATTGAGCTGAGCGAAGTCGCCTGTGGCGAGGAGAACCAGTTCAAGCTGCGCGTCTATGGCTCGCTGGGCTGCCTTGAGTGGTCGCAGCAGACCCCTGAGAACCTCTGCCTCAAGACCAACGACGCCCCGATGAAGGTTCTGCGCCGCGGCTGGGCAGGCATGGACGACGACGTCAAGGGGATGGTCAGGCTCCCCGCTGGCCACCCCGAAGGCTTCCTGGAGGCCTTCGCCAACATCTACGCCGACTTCACCAAGGCCTTCCTCGCCTACAAGGAAGGCAAGGTCTATGACGGCTGCTATCCCACCGTCGAGGACGGCGTCCGCGAGATGGTCTTCATTGAGAAGGTCGTCGAAAGCTCCAAGAAGAACGGCGCCTGGACGAAGCTGTAACGGCGACTACGAACGACGGGGGGCTACCGCCCCCCGAACCCCCCGCCCCTGGACAAGGGCAGGTGACGACAGAGGCTGCCGCCCACCGAACCCCCCGCCCCTGGACAAGGGCGGGTGACGACAGAGGCTGCCGCCCACCGAACCCCCCGCCCCTGGACAAGGGCAGGTGACGACAGAGGCTGCCGCCCACCGCCTGGACAAGAGGGATAACAACGATGGCCTGTTGTCGCCTAACCAACCATCCCCCACGCTGTACCCTCCACGCAAACAGCGTGGGGGATGTTGCCTTTGGGGCATAACCGTTATTGTTTGAAAAGGATATTCTTTTTTCAAAAATGCTCTGTTCCCCATGAGGGTAGCTTAAACAGCCAAAGACTTCTCCCAATCCTCATGGTATGTAAAGGGACCTAAAAGACGAAAGAGACCTAAAGGACGCAAGTGGCACAGAAACAGAGCAGGGGAAAAAGAGGGCTGCCAGGTCATGCGCCACTTGCGTCGTTTAGGTCGTTTAGGTCCTTTAGGTCCTTTACCAACCCCCATGAGGGTAGGTAAAACGGGCCAAGGTTCCACCAAATCCCCATGATTTGCAAAAAGGACCTAAAAGACGAAAGAGACCTAAAGGACGCAAGTGGCACAGAAACAGAGCAGGGGAAAAAGAGGGCTGCCAGGTCATACGCCACTTGCGTCCTTTAGGTCCTTTACCAACCCCCATGAGGGTAGGTAAAACGGGCCAAGGTTCCGCCAAATCCCCATGATTTGCAAAAAGGACGCAAGTGGCACAGAAACAGAGCGGGGAAAAAAGAGGGCTGCCAGGTCATGCGCCACTTGCGTCGTTTAGGTCCTTTAGATCCTTTAGGTCCTTTACCAACCCGCATGGGGAACAGAGCGTTCAAAAAAGTATCGATTGCCTAACAACTTGCGCGCAAAAACAACTCCAGCATCAGGAGAGCATCCATGCAAAGCACCCTCGAAATCCCCATGCTCAGCCACGGTGGCATCCAGACCATTTTTGGGGAGCATCCTGCGACTCCCACGCAGCTCGTCTATCTCGATTTTGACGGCGCGGTAACCTCCTACGTCAACGCCGACCTCGGCGTCTCCATCGACAGTGTGACCGTCGAGGATTCTGGATTCGGCGACGGCGACATCGCCCTCATCATAGCTGCCCTCAACGGCATGTTCGACGACGTTGTTTTCACCTCCGCGCTACCCGCCGACGGCGAGTTCTCCACCATCTACGTTGGCGTCACCTCCGCCTTCGATGAATACGGCACCTTCCTCGGCCTAGCCGAGACAATCGACTCTGGCAACCAAATCCGCGACGACAACGCATTCGTTCTTCTCGACTCGTCAGCCTCCGCCGAACTCGTCGTCTCCGTCATCGCGCACGAGACAGAGCACATTGTCCACGGCATGGAACACGGCGGCGAAAGCCTGGCGAGGTTCGCAGAAACGTATGTTGACGTTAACAGCGGGGAAGTAGTAAGCAACATCAGAATAGAGGGTAAAGTAACTGTAAACAGCGGGGGCACCGCTATAAACACGTCTGTGTGTGCGTTGCAAATATACACTCCGCGTAGATTAATCAGTGGAAGACTGGACGTTAAAGACGGTGGTGAGGCAGACAAAACGAAAGTGACCGAAGGCGGAGAGGTGTTCGTTTATGGTGGTGGCGTGGCGAACGAAACGACCGTAATGAATAGAGGAAGCATGTACATTCATGGAGGCACGGCAAACAATACGACTCTTCGCCCTGGTGTCACTGAGGCTGGTATATTGATGCTCAAGAACGGCACGGTAAACGCCACCACTGTGAGCTGCGGAAGCATGGAAGTTAATGGAGGTACTGCGAACGGCACAACCCTGAAATACGGCGGGATATTGATGGTTTCCGGCGGGACGGTGAACGATACTACCATAGAAAACGGTGGATCATTGAACCTTAACAATGGCACTGTAAACCGCACAACTGTGCTAAACGGCGGAATACTGAACGTTCTGGGAGGCAGGGTAAACTTCTCAATTGTGAGCAGCGGCGGAACACTGAACATTAACGAGGGCACGGCAAACAACACCACCCTGAGCGGCGGCAAGATGCGCGTTTCCAGCGGCGGCAAGGTAACAGGCACGCTGACCATCGCAGAGGGGGCGTCCGTCTCCGCATACGATGGAAGCATCATCGACTTTGACATCTCGACACGCTCGCCATCCAACTCGCCTCTCGTCAACAACCTGTCCCTGGTTAATGGCAATCCATCATTTTCGCTCACAGTCTCCGACTCACAAGCTGGCGGCACATATATTCTGGCCGAGGGCGTAGCAACATTCGACAAGACCATCACCGTAATGAACAGCGGCACGAAGATTGGCACACTCACTGTAGATGAAAAACATTTAATAGGTAATACGAGGTACTTGCTTACCCTGAATGACGGGAGCCTCACGCTCTCGATGGCTGTCGGAATCACCAAATTCACGGGCGACCTTACCGATTATATGTATATCACAGACGGCATGTTGGCGTCTGATGTCAATGTCCACGACGGCGGCTGCCTATTTATCAGTTCTGGCGGCGTGTCTGAGGATACCACGCTCAACTACGACGGCGACATGTATGTCTCCAATGGCGGGGAGGCCTACCGCACCACGATTAACTACCGAGGCAGGCTGTATGTCTCCTCAGGCGGCATGGCAAAAAACACCACGCTCTCGGAGAGCGGGTTCATTTATGTCGAGTCAGACGGCATGGCGAACAGCGTCACGGTTGAAGGCGGCAAGCTGATTGTTTCCGATTGCGGCACGGTGAACGGTTTCACGGTCAGCAGCGGTGGCACTATTTATCTCTCATCTGGCGGAAAAATGACGGGACGGATGTCTTTTGAGGATGGCGCAAAGGTTAACGCAAACGACGGCTTTATTCTCGACTTCGACATATCGGTAGCCACCGCCGATTCCCCTCTCGTGAGCAATCTATCCGTCGTCTGGAACAAGTCTCCGAATATTACGATGACAGTTTCCAGCACGCAGGCGGGCGGTTTGTATTTCCTTGCCGACGGCGCGGCGGGATTCAACAAGAGCATCACCGTCGTGAACCCTCTCGGCGATAAACTCGCCACGCTCACAGTCGGCGGCGGCACTGCCCAAATCAACGGCAAGGAGTCCATGCTGATTTTGGATGACGATGAACTCAAACTTGCCATTGGCGTCTTCACAGGAACCCTGAACAATGAGACAAAGGACATCAAAGAGATGTACGCGAGCGGAGTCAACGTCAACGCTGGCGGCATCCTGAACGTCCTTGACGGCGGCACGGCGGAGAAGACATCGGTCAACAGCATGGGCCGCGTTTTTGTCTACTCTGGCGGCGTGGCGGAGGACACCGCTGTCAACAGAGGCGGAACTATGTGCATCTCCAACGGCACTTTGAAGGGCTCTAATGATATCGCACCATACGCGACTCTCAAGGCGGCAGGCCTCATGACCATCGCAGACGGCGCGGTTGTCAACGCCTACAACGGGAGCGTCATCGACTTCGACATCACGGCGCTCTCGCCAGATGACACGCCCATCGTCAACGACCTTTCCCGAATCAACGGTGTCCCCTCCTACACCGTCACCGTCATGGCGGAGCAGGAGAAGGGCGATTACATCCTTGCTGACGACGCGGGAAATTTCAACGGCACCCTGACCGTCAAATGCGCGAACGAGGCGGATCTCACCCTCACCGTAGGCGACGCATACGTCGCGGGCGGCGAGCAGGCATACTCGCTCGTCGTCACAGGCGGGCAGCTGGTCTTCTCCGTCATGGAGCTCGACACGACACCGCCCGACGCGCCCGAGCTCACGCTGTCGGGGGACTCCGCCTCCAACAAACTCGTTGTCACCGCCGCCTGGGACGCGGAGGACGCCGTCTGCCGCTACGCGCTGGACGGCGCGGAGGCCCTGCAGGATTATGCAGGGCCGCTGCGGCTCCCCTTCGGCGATGACGCCAGCGTCCGTTTCCAGACCGAAGACGCGGCAGGGAACACGGCCGACCGCACGCTCGACCTGATGTTCGGGCGCGTCACGGGCGTGTGGCGCGACGGGTACTTCGCCCGCAACTGCTCCGTCGAGGCAATCGACCTAGAGCCGCTTGAGGGCCTCAACCTCATCAGCGACATCTTCGCGGGCTCCGACGACTCCACCATCCTGGTTCTAACCGACGACGGCAAGGGAGACGCCCTCTTCCTGGACGACATCTACTCCGCCGCCCCAGATGTTTCCTCCAAGGCGCGCATCAGCAAGGTCAACGAGATCATGGCGGGCGCGGGCGATGACGTCATTGACCTGACCAGCGTGCGGTTCGACTGCACCGACGGGGGCGTCGCCGTGCATGGCGGGCTGGGCAATGACGTGATCTGGGCGAACTGCGGCGTCAACAGGCTCTTCGGAGACGCGGGCAATGACCGCATCGTCGGCGGCAGCGGCGACGATGTGATTGTCGGGGGCGCGGGCGATGACACTCTGCACGGTGGCGGCGGCGACGACATCTTCTGCTTCGGCAGCGACTGGGGGAGGGACGCCGTCGCGCAGTCGGAGGGCAGCGTCACGCTCTGGTTCAAGGAAGGCGACGAGTCGAAGTGGGACAGCGAAAAGCTGACCTACACGGACGGCACGAACTCCGTGGCGGTGACAGGCATCGATAAGGTGATGCTCCTCTTCGGAGATTATGATGCCCTGTTCGCCACTGGCGCCTTCGACGCCTTCACCAGCGACAGGATCCTCGATGGCAGGAACTGGGCCATCCTTAAATAATTAGCAATTAGCAA
>JAFXUD010000027.1 GCA_017535315.1 Victivallales bacterium
AACGAGCGTGGCTTGACATCGTCGTTCCTGACCTCTGACTCGGCATGTATCACGGCCTTGTGACAGGGGACGGGGGACAGGGGACATAGGAATCCAAAGACCAAAGATGACAAGCATTCCTCTTGCTTGACAGAGTTTGCAAACCATATTATATTTTTGTAAGTTTTATGCCCCTTGCGTCGCTCCCGTCGCTCCCGTCCCTCCTGTCGCTTGGGGCCATGCCCCTTGGACCCATGCCCCTTGCGTCCCTCCCGTCTCTCCCGTCCCTCCCGTCCCTTGGGGCCATGCCCCTTGCGTCCCTCCTGTCCCTTGGAATCATGCTCCCCAAAACCGCAATCATAGCCACGCTGGTTTTTCTTCTGCTTTGCACGGCGGCCTTCATGTACTGGCATCCAGGCGTATTTCCCATGCATGGCTTCACAGGGCCTGAAGACTACGTGCCCTCCCCTGCACACGTCCGCCTGACGGGCGATTCCTGGCGCTACATCTCTGGAGGCAAGGCGGTCATGGAGGGCGAGCCACTAGATTCTGTGCAGCACTCCTATTCGGGCTACTGCCTTGTCTATGGCCTGGCGCGCTCCTGCATCGTGCTTTTCCAGGTGGCCGTCGCGGTATTGGCTCTGCTGGCCATTACCTCCCTCGCAGGACAGGCCTGGCGGGAAATGAAGGGCAATGAGCAGTGGGAATGGCTCCCATGCCTCCTGACTGGCGGACTTTTCGCGCTCAATCCCGAATACGCCGCGTGGCACTGTGCCATCATGACGGAATCGCTCTACATCTCCGTTGTTTGCATCAACGCCTGGCTGGCACACTGGGCGCTCGGGGGCCCCCGTCGCCAGCGGATGTTTCTCGTATTCACCATCGTCTTCATCACCGCTTTTTTGCGTCCGACTGGCTGGATACAACTGCCTGCGGTGGTCTGCTACTGGATTTACGCAAGCATACTCACACCTAGGCGCAAGTTGGGCTTCATGCTCCTGACGGCAGTGCTTTTCTTCCTGTTTGCGGTTTGCTTTGCCTCACGCGGCATCAGCAACCAGGGACCGACGATGAAGCTCTACACAGGCGAGGTGGTCTGGCAGGAGGATCTGTGGCGTGTCAACATGCCCGCGCCCAAGGACATCACACGCACTGGCATAGCCGATGGTCTGCTGTACGGGCTGCGGCATCCACTGGCCTCCGCCTGGCTGGTTGCAAAGCGGCTTTTTGTGATGTTCCTGCGCATTCGACCCTCGTACTCCCGCCTGCACAACCTGGCCCTCCTCGCCTATCATCTGCCCATTGCGCTGCTGGGGCTGGCGGCACTGGTTCTGCTCCGCAGGCATCCTGCCGTCTCCGTCATCACCGCGATGGTCGCAGCGCATGCGCTTGTGGTGGCGCTGACCTTCAATGACAACGACGGACGCTTCACGCTATATTTCACACCGCTCCTTGCTACCGCCGCCGTACTGTTGATATGTGCAGGATGTAGCAAGATCGTCGCGCTTCGCACGACGCAGGAGTCGTCCCGTCCTGCTCCTCACCCCCCATAACTCTAATCACTAACCACTACCCACTAATCACTACCCCCTAACCACTACCCCCTAACCACTAATCCCTAACCACTAATCCCTAATCACTAACCAAGGACACACGCATGAACAATGTCAGAGACTTTGGTGCAAAAGGCGATGGAATCACCAATGACACCGCCGCCATCCAACGAGCAATCGACGCAGGTGGAGCCGTCTATATTCCAGGCGGAACATATATAACGGGCAGCCTATACCTCCGCAGCAACGGTGGCCTGGAGCTTGCGCCAAACGCCACCCTCGTCGCCAGCCTTGATTCCGTCGACTACAACCAAAAGGACTTCTGCCAACAGGACACCAACAACCGATGCTGTGGAGGTAGCGGGCAGCATCTTATCATCGCACTGGAGCAGGAGAACATCTTCATTCGCGGAGGACGTTTCGACGGCAATGCGCGGAACATCCTCAAGGACCATTCGTTCATCTATACGGCTCTGGGCGGTCAGCCCATATGGAACTGCAAGGGCTGGCGCCCTTCGCAGCTGATGTTTATCTGCGAATGCACGAATGTGCGCCTTGCTGACTTCTCCATCGAGGACTCCTCTGGCTGGTCCTGCTTCCTGTATGGTTGCGAAAACGTGACCATCCAAGGCATCACCATCAAAACCAGCCCGTATGTGGGGGAAGACGACGGCATCGACGTCGATTGCTGCAGCAAAGTGGTCGTCACCAATTGCAACATCAGCACAGGAGATGACGCCTTCACGCTACGCGCCTGCCCGAAAAAACTGAAGAACCCTCGTCCGTGCGAATGGGTGACCATCTCCAACTGCATCTTCCACAGTGACTACGCCCACGCCATCAGGGTAGGCGTTGGCAGTGGGGAGATACGCCACTGCCAGTTCAGCAACATCTCCTGCTACGACAGCCATATGGCCATCCATATCAACTCGAAGTACAGCGATCTCAGCGAAGGCGTTGAAATCCACGACCTTGCCTTCTGCAATTTCCACGTTGAGGTGGAGCAGCTCGCCTTCCTGCGGTTGGACTACAAGTTCGTGAAAGAGGCACCATGCCCCAAGTCCATCCATGACATTGTCATCGAGAATGTCGATGGGCATGTGCGGCATCCCTCCATGCTGCGCGGAAACGGCGTCGGCTCCATATACGACATCCATTTCAACAACGTCCGCCTGAATGTCGATGGAAAACTCGACATACCCGAAACCTCCCGCAAGTTCTGCATGATTGAAGGGACGGACGGGGTATTCGAACTCAACCAGGCCCGTGACGTGACCTTTACCAACCTCAACCTCAAATACGAGCATCCCGAAGCCTGGAAAACTGACATTGCCCAGCAGAATTGCACGGGCGTCACTCGAAACTGATCCGACACGTTTCTCTTTTTGCTATACGCCCTGTTCCCCAAAAAAACTTAGGGGACAGGGCGTTGCCATAAGATTTTTCAGCGTTGGGGTTGTTTTATCATAAGATGTATGGTATAATTATAATAGGAATGATATTTTTATACCACTACTGGAACAACCGATATGAAACGCACATTCACCCTTATTGAGCTTCTGGTCGTCATCGCCATCATCGCCATTCTGGCGGCCATGCTGTTGCCCGCGTTGAGCAAGGCACGGGAGAAGGCACGTACCATTTCCTGCACCAACAACTCCAAGCAGATTATGCTGGGCATCCTGCAATATACAATGGATTTCGAGGACGACCTTCCACTGATGTACTACAAGGTGTCTGACTCCCAGACCATCTACTATGAGACAGGCAACAGCAATTTCAGGGGTATATACTGGCCATATGCGGTCTATGTGTATGTCAATGACACAAAGCCGTTCATGTGCCCGTCCAATATCGGCTACCACACCAAATTCTCCTACAGGGGTAATTTCAATTCCGTTGCGGGAATGCCTTATAAAGGATACAACAAGGAAAATGAGAGGAGCGGTCCCGAACGACAATCGCTAATCCACCACAAAACCCCCAGCAAAACCTTCTATTTTGGCTGTGGCGACGACTATACCCGCAAGGATATGCCTTTTTGCTACAATCTCAAATCATCCACCTACTGGAAGCCCGACGAGAATGGCCGCCAGATATACGGATGCCTCACGCTTGTGCATGGAAACGGTTCCCTCTTCGCCATGCTGGACGGACACGTCGAACCCCGCAAGGTCGATTTCTTCCGTCAGAATGTGACTCTGAACTCCACTAACGAGGTCAGCCGCTTCTGGGCTTACTACGATCCAGGGAAATAAACAATAATTTGAGGTAAAAATCACCCCATTATTCAAAGGAGACCTATAGTCATGAAACGCCGATTTACTTTGATTGAGCTTCTAGTTGTCATCGCCATCATCGCCATTCTGGCGGCTATGTTGCTGCCCGCGTTGAGCAAGGCACGCGAGAAGGCACGCGCCATTTCCTGCACCAATAACTCCAAGCAGATCATGCTCGGAATCCTGCAGTACGCGATGGACTTCGAGGATAATCTCCCATGCCTTCAGTATAAGCTCTCCAAAGACGATAATCTTTACTACAACGTTGACAACACTAATTTCAACACCATTTATTGGTTTAGTGCCGCCTATCTGTATGTCGGCGACGTGAAGCCCTTCATCTGCCCGTCCTGCAGCAGCTACCACACTAAATGCTCCTACCGAGGCGCCTATTCCACCAAAGCAGCAGGGATGCCATATGTGGCATATCCCAACTTAGAGTATATCAAGCTGATTCCCCAGAGCGCCCACAAAACTCCTTCCCAGACCTTCTACTTCGGCTGCGGAAACGACTATATCAACAAGGATTTCCCGTTCGCCTACAACATTACCGACTCCACCGCCTACTGGGAGAACGACGCCAATGGCAGACCCAAGAACGGCTGCCTTACCGTGATGCACAACAACGGCTCCAACTTCGCCATGCTGGATGGCCACGTCGAGGCACGCAAACTCGAATTCTTCAGGCAGCCTCCGACCCTGAACAGCTCCAACGAGATCAGCCGTTTCTGGGCATATTACAATGCAGGGAAATAACCCGCACTATCTGAAAGACTACCACCATGAAACGCAGATTCACCCTTATTGAGCTTTTGGTCGTCATCGCCATTATCGCCATTCTGGCGGCGATGCTACTTCCCGCCCTCAGCAAGGCACGGGAAAAAGCGCGTTCCATCGCCTGCACGAACAACTCCAAGCAGATTATGCTTGGCCTTCTGCAATATGCGATGGACCACGAGGACAGCTGGCCCTACACCTCGTACACTCTTTCTGCTGGCAATTCTCTTTATTACCCCACAGGCAACAACAATTTCATAGGCGCCTACTGGCCCTTTGCCGCCTACATCTATGTAGGGGATGCAAAGCCCTTCATCTGCCCCTCCAATGACGACGGCTACCACAAGTACTGCTCATACCGCGGATGCTATGGAGGCAAGGGCGGCATGCCATACGTTCCATACGGCGCAGCCAACGGCTCAGCATACGCGCCGCAAAGCGCGCACAAGACCCCTTCGCAGACCTTCTATTTCGGTTGTGGCAACAACTACTCCAGGAAGAATATGCCCTTTGCCTATTCCCCAAATTATTATGAAACCACCTACTGGATAGACGATGACGAGGGACGCCCCATCAATGGCTGCCTGACAAACAGGCACGGAGGCGGCTCCAACTTCGGAATGCTCGACGGACATGTCGAAAACAGGAAGGTCGAATTCTACCGCCAGAAATCCACCATGGACTCCAATACAGAGGCTGCCCGCTTCTGGGCACACTACACGGCAGGCAAATAACCCTGTTAAATCCCTTCCTCGGCCCCTTGCTTAAGGCAAGGGGCTTTTTTTCTAGGAGGAGAAGGATAAACGAACTAAATGACGCTAGAAGAAAAAAAACGTATCCTGTATTCTGCTCTAGTCAATCTAGTCAATCTAGTTAATCTAGTCAATCTAGACCTTGAATTACCCCCTCCAGCCACTCCGCGTTCTGGAACATTTGTGCGTTCCAGCCATGCTTCTGGGCTGCCTCGACCAAATCGAGGCGGTCATCGACATAGATGTCGGGCTTGCCAAAGCGCTGTTCAAAGGCCTCGAACATTTTCGGGGATGGCTTCCAGGCGCCGACGTCAAAGCTGTAGATGCCTGGGTAGTTTGCCGCAGAGGGGAAACGCTGCCTAAAACCCTTCAGATGGGCGGGCGATATGTCCGAAAAAAAGGCAACCTGAACGCCGCTGGCTGAGAGTTTTGCCAGCAACGACTCCATGCCAGGCACGGGTTGAAGGAGGATTGAATCAAAGACTGCGCGGATATGTTCTTCGCTCCAACCTGGAGTGAATGCCTTGAGGTCATGGAAAAACATCTCGTCGCTGACTTCGCCCCATTCGACACGACGCTGGAGCTCGCGCATTTCAGGCGTGAAACCATCGGTGAGCCCCAAGGCACGCGGAAAGGCGAGGGTATCTATGAAGACTGAGACGTTTCCAATGTCAACGGCTATCGTTTTTATCATCTACCACTCAGTCAAACTACTTGTTCCAGTTGATAAAGGCTTCATTCACCACATGCCAGGGGTATGATGTGCTCGAACGGTCGGCCGCTTGCCAGACCTGCCCCGTCATACCCGCGACTTCAACGGGGCCAATATCGGAATCGACAACCTTCCAGTTTGCGACATGGCCATCGATATAGCCGCAGTTGGCGGTATCGTTATGCACTTTCTTCATGCAATAGTATTGCCTGCTGAGGATGTAAGGGGTTCCACCGCCGCCCCACTTGCTGCCAAGGACCAACGTATCGGACGGATGCTTGAAAAGAGCGCGGGATTTGGGGTTGTAAAACATGCTGCCGTAGTCTTTCGAGAGGTTAAAGCCAACAGGGGTACCATAGTTGGTGCCATAAATATCCGTTTGATTGGACGGGCACTTGTACGGTGCGAAATCGCCTACGTATGGGTAGATGAAGTTTGGCCAGCCGTAGTACCAACGTCCATTAGAGGGATGCTTGCAGAAAGCGGTGTTGGATGAGATGGGGGCTTCGCTGTTGTTGACCCACGAGCAGTTTGTCCCAATGAACATGTCGTCATACTCGTCGGCATACATCACTTCCGCCAGACAAAGCTGTTTGAGGTTGGAGGCGCAGGAGATGGAGCGTGCCTTCTCGCGCGCCTTGCTCAGGGCAGGCAACAGCATTGCAGCCAAAATGGCGATAATGGCTATCACCACCAGCAGTTCAATCAATGTAAATGTAAATTCCACTAGTTTTTTCATATACGAGTTCTCCTTGGAATATGAAATCACCTCTGAATTCAGAGTCCAACCGCCTTTCCAGCAATCATCTCGGCCATGTCGGCGATGGCCTTATCGTAGAGACCGATGAGTTCATCCACATCATTTCCACCCCAGGCATACTTTTGTGAAAATACGAAGGTTTTACAAGGGCCATTAGCCCCCTTGGAAGAGCTGTTCAGGATGCAATTCGCATTGACATTGAGGGTGTTGTCCGCATCCAGTTCAAACTGATGAATCTGCACATAAACGGAATAATTCGGAGCCTCCTTGCTTCCTGTGGAACGCAACTGAAGGTCTGCTGACAGGGAGTTCTGAATCATCCTCCTAAAATTCTGCGCCCATTGATGCCCTTTCAGCGAACCGATGGTGTGCTTGTTGACACGCACCGTGATGCTGTGCCTGTCCAGATACTCTGGCAACTCGATGCCCGAAACGCTCACCAGGGCATTGTACTGCTTGGAGGCACTCGCATCAGGACATAGAATGTAGGTGGAGGTGACCGAACGGGACACAGAGATACAGCCCACTAGCAAAGCCATCCAGATGTAACAGAAAACTTTCTTCATAACAGTGTAAAACAACTACCGAGCCCAGTTGATGAAGGCTTCATCAACAACGTGTACGGAATAGGAGGGGTCATCTTGGTTAGGAGCAGGCCAGGTGGCATCGTCCCGTCCTGCAATCTTGATGGTTCCGATGGGGCCCGAAACCACCTTCCAGTTCGCGACATGCCCATCCACATATCCGCAGTTGGCGGTATCGTTGTGGACTTTCTTCATGGCATAATATTGGGTCGAAAGAATATAAGGGGTACCGCCACCGCCACCCTTCTCGCTGAGAAGCAGCGTCTCAGCAGGATGCTTCAGAAGAGCACGGGCCTTGGGCGTAAAGAAGAGCTTGCCATATTCAGACGTGGTGTGGCCGACAGTCGTCCCGTAGTTGGTTCCATACCAGTCCAGCTGATTAGAGGGGCACCTATACGGACCGAAATCCCCTACGTAAGGGTAGATGAAATTGGGCCAGCCGTAAAACCAGGTGTCCCTCGAACCCCATTTGCAAAATGTCGTGTTAGACGAGATGGGTGCCACATCGTTGTTGACCCAGCCCTTGCAGTTAGTCCCGATGAACATGTCGTCATACTCGTCAGCATACATCACTTCCGCCAGGCAGAGTTGCTTTAGGTTAGAAGCGCAGGAGATGCTGCGCGCCTTCTCGCGAGCCTTGCTCAACGCTGGCAACAGCATCGCCGCCAAGATGGCAATGATGGCAATAACCACCAGCAATTCAATGAGAGTAAATACCACTAGCTTTTTCATGGTTGTGCTCCTAAGATATTAAACTCGTTACCGATTCCAGTTGATGAAAGCATCATCGACGACGTGTACGGCATAGGAAGGATCATCTTGGTTGGGAGCAGACCAGGTGGCATCCTCGCGCCCTGCAACCTTGATGGTTCCGATGGGACCCGAAACCACCTTCCAGTTTGCAACGTGTCCATCCACGTAGCCGCAGTTGGCGGTGTCGTTGTGTACTTTCTTCATGCAATAGTATGTGGGTTGGAGGATATAAGGCGTACCGCCCCCGCCGCCCTTCTCGCTGAGAATCAAGGTGTCCGCAGGATGCTTCAGAAGCGCACGGGCCTTGGGAGTGTAAAACAACTTGCCAAATTCAGACCAGGGATGGTGGCCGACAGCCGTCCCGTAATTGGTTCCATACCAGTCCTGCTGATTGGAGGGGCACTTGTAGGGGCCGAAGTCACCAACATAGGGGTAGATGAAGTTGGGCCAGCCGTAGAACCAGGTATTTTCCTTTGCTTGCCATTTGCAAAACTTCGTGTTGGACGGGATGGGGGCCACATTGCTGTTGACCCAACCACTGCAGTTGGTGCCGATGAACATGTCGTCCATTTCATCCGCATACATCACCTCCGCCAGGCAGAGCTGCTTCAGATTGGAGGCACAGGAGATGCTACGCGCCTTCTCGCGCGCCTTGCTCAACGCTGGCAACAGCATCGCCGCCAGAATGGCGATAATCGCTATCACCACCAGCAGTTCTATGAGAGTAAACATCACCAGATTCTTTATATTTTTCATATCAGTCTCCTTGATTTCTAGATTTCTTCAAGCATCAAATAATAACCCACTTACAATAATATATATCATTATAACACAAAAAAAAGTTTTTTAAAGTTTTTTCTTAAAAAACCATAGAAAAAAGATAAAAAACGCTCTATCTGCTTTGTGACAGAACAAAAGAATGATACATTATAAACCAAATCCAAAGGAGGCCAACATGAAAAAGCACAACTCTCTTATCGCCGCATTCGCCATTCTGGGCATCACCTGCGCCACCGCACAGGCTGGTCATCATCACGGCCCGCCCCACCGCGACCTGTACACCGTCCTTGACATCATCTCCGTCGTCAGCGATGTCTGCAGAACGGCGGCCATCATCAACCCAAGACCTGTCGAAATCCGCACAACCTCCACCTACGTCCAGCCGACCGCGACTTATGTGCAGCCCACCGCGACCTACGTGCAGCCAAGCACGGTGGTTCAGCCAACCACCACGTATGTTCAGCCGAGCACGGTGGTTCAGCCGATGACCACCTACGTTCAGCCAAGTACCGTTGTCCAGCCAGTCGTTACGGCGCCTACTGTTGTCCAGCCAGTCGTCACAGCGCCCACTGTGGTCCAGCCAGTCGTCACGGCGCCCACCGTCATCTACGGCAGTGGCTACTACTATCCATCCAGCCGCTGGTACTATGGCAGCCATTATCACCACTACCGCCCTGCTCCCCCGCCTGTTCATCGCGGGTTCCGTCCTGCGCCAATGCCGCACCATCCAGGCGTCCACCATGGCCCTGGCCTTGGCCCCCGACCTGGCGGCCCTAGACATTAAGCAAACAAGATTCTAACAACGTTCTAAACGGCTTAAACGACGCAAGAGGCATGAAGTGTTGCCTCTTGCGTCGTTTAAGCCGTTTAGGTCGTTTAATTCCAAATCCTTAACTCAAATGAAACACACAAGAATGCATCTTTGGAATTGTTCCAAGACTTTAGCCTTTTTCGTTTTCCTTTTTTCCTGCACTGTGTTTCTTTCCGCAGGGCAGATGCGACTGGCCTCTGACGGTAAGGCACTCTTCAAGATAGCCACTTCAGAACAGCCAAACAAATTCGATGTCTTCGCTGCGGAGGATTTGCAGAGTTACCTGGGACGCATGTCAGGCGCAGCGTTCCAAGTCGTCAAGGAGTCGGAACTTGCATCGGGCGAGGCAGCCATCTATCTCGGGCAGACAAAGGCCGCCGCAAGACTTGGTCTCTCTTCCGAACAGTTCTCACGCGAGGAGTGGCGCATCAAATGCGATGGCGACCAGTCGCTGGTCATCACGGGCGGGCTGCCCATTGGCACCTTTTACGGCACGTGGGCGCTCCTCAACCACCTCGGCTGCTATGCACTCACCTGGGACCAGGACGCCATCCCGCATCAGCCCGAACTGCTCTATGACGGCTTCGAGGAACAGCGCAAACCCGCCTTCGGCGGACGTATGATCTACGACCACCAGTCGGGTGCCATCCTGCGGGCGGGCTGCAACCAGTCCGTGCTCGACACCTACTACCGCTGGATTCTGCGCAACTACGTCAATGGACGGCAGGACAACACCCCGATGCCCTACTACGTCAGCGGCGTCTTCCACATCCCGCACCCGCGCCAATACCACTCCCTAGAGAGTTATCTCCCAGCAGACAAATACTTCAAGGAACACCCTGAATACTACTGGATGACGGACAGCGGAAAGCGGGAACCGCCGCCCCGCCCTGGCTACAATGGCGGCCTCTGCATGTCCAACCCAGAGGTGATGAAGCTGGTTCTTGAAAGGCTGCGCGAAATGATAAGGGAAGACCGCGAACGCTTCCCGAAGGAGGAGTGGCCGACCGTCTATGACATCTCACGGATGGACGGCTCCAAGTATTTCTGCAAATGCCCGAAATGCCTTGAAATCGCAGAGGAAGAGGGCTCCCAGCAATCCCTTTTCTACCGCTTTCTCAACCAGATTGCAGGCCCCATCCATGAGGAATACCCCGAAATTGTCATCCGCACCTTTGGCGACCTGAACGAAAGCGAAAATCCAAACCATACAAAGCCGCTGGACAATGTCCTGCTCTGGATTTCTGACAAATACACCCTCTCCGACTGCTTCCGTCCCCTCGTCCACCCCATCAACGACGAAGCGCGCGACCTGCTCACACGTCGCCAGCAGGACGGCAAGCGCTTCATGATCTGGGACTACTGGAACCTGGGCGGAAGAGTCTATTTCACGCCGCCACGCGTGGAAACCAATTTCGACGCCATCCAGCCAGATATCCAGTACTTCAAGAAAATCGGGGCAACCGACTTTTTCATCGAAGCCTCCATGGACGGCGGTTCGCCGCAGAACTTCATTCCCCTGTGCTATTTTGTAGCCAATCAGTTGATGATTGACCCCGAAAGAGATGCGGAAAAGTTGGCCAACATCTTCATCGACCACTACTTCGGTCCCAATGCAGCCCTCATGCGCGAGTGGTTCCAAGAGATTCGCGCGGGTGTCGCAAAAGAGACGAGGAGACAACCGTCGTATGGTGCTGTCCGCTGGAGTTTCTGCAACGATGAGTTTCTGCTTCGCTCATACAAGAATTTAAAGGCGGCTGCCAACACTTTGCCTAAAGGGAACCCCTTCCGCACACATATTGAAAACGAGATGATTTCGCTTGTCTGGGCCATCATCGCCGAATGGAAGCTCTGGGCAGATAAGTTTGAGGCAAATGGCGTCAAAATGGAGGCTTTGGCGGAGGAGTGCCGCCAATATGCCAAGGCATTCGTCTCCCGCTATGGCGGTAAACAGGGAAGCCTCCACAACATCTATGTCAGCGACTTCGAGGACAGGTTCAACCTCTATGCCCAAAAGCAGCCCGTCCCCGAAAAGTTCAAGGATATTCCCGAGGACCATCTGCTCATTTTAGGCTACGCGGGATTCATTACCAAGCCTGGATATGGTGCTAGAATCATTTCAGATAAAGAGGCCATCTGCGGCAGAGCCTTCGCAGGCATGCACAAGTCTGACGATTACCACGGCGCGAACAAAATCATCGAGGCGACGGGAAAATACAAGTTCAAGACTACCTATTTCGAGGCGGCTGGTGCAAAGCTGCTCGTTGAAACTGTGCCCGATGATGAAAAATACCACTGGTACAAAATGGAGGGAAAGGCCACCATCAAGCCAGAGCACAGCTGTGTCTGGAGCCAGGGATGGGCCATCCATGCCAACCTGAACCGATTCCACGATCCAAAGGCGTCTGAAAACAACATCTGGGACGAGGTCTGGTTAAGGGTTAAATTCACGGGGCCAGCCTACGTCCCAACCTCCACGCAACAGAACGCCATTATCATCGACCAGGTGGTCTTCGTCAGGAATTAGGTGCTATGGACGCCTAACTTAAAAGGGACAAGAGGGACGGGAGAGACGGGAGGGACAGCGATATCGCTTTAGGCACTCCACTCTGTCCCTCCCGTCCCTTTTTTCGCTATACCTGTTTGCACAAATCGCGAAATCGGATTATATTATTGATTGTTTTTGCAATGATTCATAATCGGGGCGTGGCTCAGTCTGGCTAGAGCGCTGCGTTCGGGACGCAGAGGCCGGAGGTTCAAATCCTCTCGCCCCGACCATTTTTTAGCACAAATCCCATGGAAAACACGTGATTCCATGGGATTTTTTATAATGGCGACGATTATTGGCAAAGGACCTAAACGATACAAGTGGTATAATGAATAATCAAAGGAGTATTCAATGAGTTTCATTCGTTTTGTCGCACAAGATGATTCGATGCAAGAGATACCGCTCGTTGCGGAGGGCAATCTTTTCCGACTCCCCAAAAATCGCATTCCCGCGAATACAAGGGATGTCGAGTTCCATTTCGATGAGTTCATAGCGCCAGTCGGTGCAGATGGATACTTCGTAATTCCCTCGATTCCAGACAGAAACCATCCGACTGGCCTTTGCCGTTTCCATCCTCGCGAAGAGCAGGAGACTGTCTGCCGCCGCAGCGACCTGCCGATTTTCGGCATTCGCAATGGTGAAAACGCCATTCTCGCCGTCGTCTCTGGAATGGCTCTGACCTATTCCATCGTCTTCGGCGTCAAGGACGGCAGATACTACATGTACCCACGCTTCCACTGCGAGGACGGTATCGCCTACGACGACCCTGAAGTTGTCCTGATTCCGTTACGTGGTTCTGAGGCAACGTGGAGCGGAATGGCTCGTGCCTATCGCGCATACCAGTTGGGGCGTGGCGCCTGCACACCGCTCCGCGAGCGTGTAAAAGAATATCCTGTCGTCGGAGAGACCGTCAACGCCGTCCCAATCCGCATTCGCCACGCATGGAAGCCGATGCCGACACCTGCACTGGACCAGATTCCTGGCGTCAATGAACCCATCCCGCATGTTGCCGTCACCTTCAAACGCGCCTGCGAGATTCTCGAGCGACTGCACGCCGCTGGCGTGGAACACGTGGACCTCTGTCTTGTCGGCTGGAACATCGGTGGCCATGATGGACGATTTCCAGACATCTTCCCGCCCGACCCGCGCGTCGGCACATGGGACGACCTCAAGGCACTTATCGCCAAGGCGAAATCCTACGGCTATCTCATCTCCGTCCATACGTGTCCCCATGACTCCTACTCCATATCAAAGCGTCTCGACAAGGACGACTATCTCATCGACGCTGACGGCCGTCCGCACTACTATCGCGCATTCAGCGGCGGACAGTGCATCCTCCTCTGCCCTAAGCAGGCGCATCTCCACTATGTCACGGAGGACATCGAGCAACTTGCGGCCCTTGGCTTCAGGGGCAACCACTATTTCGACGTGCTGAGCATCAATCCACCATCCGCCTGCCACCACCGTCTTCATCCGCTCAACGAACGCGAGGCGGGCGAATGGCGCTGCCGCACCCTGCAATATGGACGTGAGCTGATCGGGGCCTCCTCTTCCGAAGGAGGCCTGGACTACTGCATTGGCTCGCTAGATTATGTTCTCTACACCTTCTGGTCGCTGTTCCCGAAGAAAATACAGCCGCTTATCGATGAACTCATCCCGTTTTGGTTCATCGTCTATCACGGCATCGTCACCTACAACAGCAGTTGCGAGACGATGAACTCCATGGTAAAGGAGCCAAACAGCTTCCTGCTCAACACGCTCTATGGTGGACGCCCCGCCGCATATTTCTACGCCAAATATCGCACCAACTCCTTCAACTGGATGGGCGAAGAAGACCTTACATGCGCCACCGACGAAGCCCTCGAACATTCCGTCGCGTGTATCGCAAAGGCATACCGCAGATTCTCGCAGACCGCAGACCTCCAGTACGAGTTCATCGACGACATCTTCGATCTCTCTCCGACCCTCCGCGTCGCGCGCTATTCCGACGGCACCCGCATCGTCTGCAACTTCTCCGACGAATCCGCCACCTACGACGACAGAACCGTCCCGCCGCACGATTTCATTAGAATCAATTAGGTCATTCAGACGAAACTATTCGGGACGGGAGGGACAGCCCAATTGCGTTATGTCTTTTGCTCTGTCGCTCCTGTCTCTCCCGTCCCTCCTGTCCCTCCTGTCCCTGTCTGCAGCTTCTCCGACGAATCCGCCACATACGACGGCAGAACCATCCCGCCGCACGATTTCATTAGAATAAAAACAGCGAGTTAAGCATTCCCAAAGACCTAAACGACATTTTATGTCGTTTGTTTTATTCTCTCACTCAAGGGTGAAGGTGAACTCGTTGAGTTCATCCTGCTTCCAGGCCAGATGGCGTGTGGAAGGGGAAATGCCGAAGAGCGGGGAGAAGGTCTTCGCCTTGACCGTCTTGCGGTCGGGCATAAACTCAAGCAGCCTCAGCCAGCCATCGCCGCCGCTGCCATGGAAGCCACCGCCGATGGCCTGCGTGTTGAACGCCATCTGGGCAACGCTTTTGCCCGATGAATTTTGAGCCATGGAAAAAGCCACGCCATACTCCCATGCATCGGCCCTGGCGATATGCCCGCAGACGACCAGACGAATGTTCTTGGCAGGATAGACCAGTTTCTGGAAAATCGCCTCTCCTGCGTTGCCACCCTCCTGGTTCAGCTGGTATTTTTCCGTTTCCATGCGTTCGCCAGTATAGCGGAGATAGGAGTGGGTCAGGACAACTCCAATGTGTTCCGCGAAGCGAGGCTGGTCAACGAGCTTCTTCGCCCAATCCAAGTCGGAATTGGTCGGCGCAAACGGCAGCGTGATGAAGAGAAATTTGCGGTTGTCAGGTACAGGAGCAGTGAATTCGTATGCGGATGCCTCCAGCGTGGTGACATCAAACGAATTATAGGCGCACGCCACCAGGTGCTTGCGCGTCTGAGGATTGCGGTCGGTCGGGAAGAACTCATTGAACCAGGTGCGACGGTCTTCGGATGAGAGGTGGCCGTAGTCATGGTTGCCCGTGCAGAGGATATACGGTATCCTGCCGTCCATGCGCTCCATCAGCCGAGAAAAGGCCTTCCATTGTTCCTTGCCTAGCAGCGAATTACGGTTTGGGGTGAGGTCCTTCTGGTCATTGCGATAGACCAGGTCGCCCGTATAGAGGACTTGCTGGATGCGAAGCGGCTCCTGGTTGTCGAGAATCCAGGTGTGCATAATATCGACGATGCCATGGTTGCAGGGGCGTTCCACGTATGCCTGAACATCGGGGATGACAACCATCGTCCACGAATCTGCATCACTGAGCTGCGGTGGCTGGTAGGGCGCTGGCTGTTGTTCCCCAGTTGCAGATGTGACATTTTGCGAGACGCACGCAGTAATGCCGCACATCATTGCCAAAATGAGAAGAAATCTTTTGTTCATTGGTTTTATTCCTTTTTCTATCATTCTCTACAATCTTGGCTTGAAGACAACAGTAACCTCATCAGGTTGCTTGAGGTCTGTATTGACAGTATGGAGGGTGTCATCCTCCAGGCTTTCCTTGTCGGGGATGTCGAGGATGGTGGAACCGACAGAGTAGTTCAGCACTACATTGCCCTCTGCATCGGCCAGGAATCGCCCTTCCTTGACGACGGAGCCGACAAACGTCCACCCCTGGCGGTCGGCAGGTTTGCCCGTGCGCCTGTCCAGCATCCATTCCTCAACAGGTTTCCGCTGGAGAAGGCCCTTTTCATCCTTCCATTCGATAAAGATATCGACAAGGGTTCCCTGGGCCGTGGCCTGTCCAGGCAACCTGCTTCCGTTCTTTGCACCCAATGCGTAGAGCATCGCCTGAATCTGGAGGGCGGAAATCTTCGTGACCAGCAACGCCTCGTGGACGCGTCCATGCGGCTGTGCGATGATGACCTCAAGAGCACCTGCCTCCAGGTTGAACTCCGCAGGGAAAGCCAATTCCTTCGCCTCGGGACGTATAGTGATACCCGCCACCAACAGCGTCCCGTCTGGCATCTTCTTCACGCCAGCGGGCATATCAGCGGCCCTTAGCATCAGGGCCAGAAAAAGGATTGCAAGGGTGCCTTTCATTTGCTTTCCTTGGCCTCGCCCTTGTTTTCGTTGGATTTCTTCTCAAACTTGCCCTCTGTTCCGTTGCGGATGCGTTTAATGTTGTCCTTATGGCGGATGATGACCAAGGCCGCGATGATGGCAAGCAAAATGACGCCTGGCCAGCCAATTGCGCCACTGGCAAACTGCATTCCCAACGCAACCAAGGCAATGACCGTTACAGCCACCATGCTTGCCAGCGAGACCATTCTGCTAAAATGGAAGACAACAAGCCAGGCGATGCCGCCAATCAAAACTGGGATGAAGGCGATGCCAGAGACGACGCCTAGACTGGTAGCAACCCCTTTGCCCCCCTTGAACTTCAGCCAAATCGGGAAAATGTGCCCCAGCACGGCGGCGATAGCCGCTATGATACCGCCCCAACTGGCTCCGATGGCAAGACGCCCCCCCAGCGAATGGCCGATGAAAACCACGGGCAGCAGCCCCTTGAGAAAATCCATTGCAAAGCAGATGAAACTCCAGTCCCGCCCCAGGACGCGCCGCACATTCGTTGCGCCTATGTTGTGGCTTCCGTACTGACGAATGTCAACGCCGTTGAACTTGCCAATGAGGTAGCCGCTGGGCAGGCTGCCGCAGAGGTAGGAGAGCACGAAAACGAGAAGGCCACTGGTCAGTTCATTCATTGTTTTTTATCCTTGCGTTTGAGTAGAAAAGCAGTTGCAGATCTGAGAAATCCTCAATGGACGCCGTTTTTGCGTAGATCATAGCAATCCACGCAGCGGAAAATCTCCAGTCCATAAAGCGGAGTGGTGTTTTGTTTGGCGTGGACGGTGAAGGTATCGCCAGACTGAAGGGGAATCAGCCTGGAGTCGTTGTCGGCTCCCATCACGGCAGGGCCGCGAAGAAGCTCAACGGTGATTTGGGAGGCCTCGCCAATGACGGCGAAGCCCATCAGGTCCATGGCGTTGTTGAAGGCAAGCCCGAGGCCCGTGGTGAAGTTTCCGCGTGAGATGCTCTGGAAGTATCCCGTGCTGCCGAATGGCGTTGAGATCACGAGGGAATCAGCCACGACCTGTGGTCTGAACAACTCGCCGTCAACCCAGATCCTGTAGCGGATGGCACTGGCTTTTTGGGTGCGGTCCAGCAGAATCTCATTGATGCCGCTGATGCTCTCGCCGCTGGCCTTCTTCGCCACGACCTTCAAAAGCATGACGGGCTTCAGTTGCCCTGCAAAGAGCTTCTGCAAGGTGCTGATTTCCGAATGACGTGGGCATTTGGGGTTTTCGCGGTGGTCGCGAATCGGGCATTTCGGCACGCCTGGATAGTTGCGCTCCGCCCCCAGCAAGGCACCGTCCCCACCATGCGAGATGACCAGGTCTGGCGATTCCTCGACAATCTTGCAAGGAAACATCTTCAGCATAGGGAGCAAATCCTCTAGATTGCGCCCTACGACCGCCACGCGGATTTCTTTTTTCTGGAAGATGCTGTCCATAAATGCTCCTCAAGGGGCGGGGGTGATGATCTGCGGGGGCAGGATTTTTCCCGTAGCCGCGAAATAGCCCGCGCCTTCGCCCATGGCAACGGCGTTGCCCGTTACGCGATAGCTGGAGTGGGCGAGGAAGTCGCCGCTGATGCAACGCCCCGCCATCAGGAGGTTATCGACATCCGCCGCCTGCATTGAGCGCATCGGGATGTCGTATGGCTTGGAGTGCCAGGCTTGCTGGACGACACCTTTGCCCTCCTCCTTGGATGGCGCATGCACATCGACGCCAAAGTTCACATGGCAGACGGCATCTTCGAAGCTCGCACCGTTGCGAATGTCGTCGTCGGAAATCATGTATCTCCCCGTCAGGCGACGCCCTTCACGGACGCCGATCTGTTCGGGCGTGGCCACAAGGCGCACGTTCTTCCAGACACCGCCCTGGCTGCGGAGCGCCTGCGTGATTTTCATCAGTTCGCGGCGTCCCTCCAAGGTGGCTTTCGTCACGTCGGTCTCCTTGAAGCCACAGAAACCATATTCGTGGTTGGTCTGGATGAGGAAGAGGTCTTCGCGCACAGGCATAAGGGTGGGGTTGGCATAAGAGGGGGAGTGGCCGCCCGCTTCCATCACTGCGCGGAAACGGATTTTGGGCTCATGCCAAGAAACTTCCGCTACGCGGTCGGTGGGGCGCATGAAGGGCTCCATATCCTGGAGATGCAGGCCCGTCAGCATGCCCGTGAAGGACATGGGCTGCACGCGCCCCGTCCCGCGTTCCGCATAGTCGTAGCGGTTGCCCGCCTGCACGCCAAAGTCGCCGTTGCCCGTGCAGTCGATGAAGGTTTTGGCTCCGAAAGCAAGCCGCCCCGAGGGGTTTTCCACGATGGCGTGGCAGATGATGCGCCCGTCCATGTCGGCGGCAACAACCCGCGTGTGGAGATGGATATCGACTCCCGCCTCAAGGCACATATCCTCCAGCAGGAGCTTGAGTTCCTCCACGTCGGCTGCGTGGTTGTAGGTGCCAGAAGGGTTGCGTCCGCGCGCGTCTCGCTCCTCCAGCTTGTCAAGCAGCTCTTTCATGATGCCGCCCTTCTGCTTGTAGTCGAGGAACCATGCAAGAAGCCCCGAGGTCCAGATGCCACCCAGGCAGCCTGTCGATTCCAGCAGGCAGCATTTCGCGCCGTTTCTGGCCGCAGACAATGCGGCGGCAACCCCCGCTGGACCAGCGCCGCAGACGCATACATCGTAGTTTCCGAATACTTCTGTGTTTCGAGGCTTCTCTTGTATAAACATCGTTTCGCTCCTATGGAATCAAATTCCCTTATCGACAGCTTCCTGGGCGATGCCCTTGAGGAACTCTATGTCATCGTCGGCTATCATGTCAGGCTTGAAGGTGACTTCCGAGACAGGCCTGCCGTAGAGCTTGGCAAACCAGACACACGCCTGCAGGAACTCGCCGCGCTTGTTCAGGTGGATGCAGTCGCGTCTGATGTAGAGCTTGCCCTCGGCATCCTTTGCCCAAGAGGCGGCGCCGACCAACGCGCCCGCCTGCGGTGGCAGATCGGGCCAGCGCAGTGTGTTCAGCAAGGAGGGCGAGTAGTTTTCAAAGGGCTTCTCCTGCTTGGCACGCGCCATCTGCACTGCCAGCCCCACAGGGACGATGCGCAGGCCGCCCAGGTCGGCGGAAAGCCGTTTATAAGCGTCCGTCAGCCGTTCGTACATCTCCGTCTGGTTGATGCCCCACAAACCGCTGGTCAGAAGGCGTGGGTCGTCTGCACGGTAGGCCCAGGTCTGCTGGATAACGACTTCCGCGTTCGGTGCGAAGCGCTTGATGTAGTCGTAGATGTTCTTGGCGTATGGCTGGTAGGTCTCGTATTTCCAGCTGTAATGGCTTGCCTGCTGGATGGAAACAATGTCCCACTGCTCGCGGGCCAGGATTTCGCGCAGCTTGAAGCGCCTGTCCTGATACATGCTATAGACGCCGTCGCTCTCCTCGTCCGAAATGTATTTCCAGTGTCGGTGGAGTTCGCAGCCGCCGTGGCTAGCGCCCTCTAGGTAAAGCTCGCAGCCTGCGGAAGCGACGACATCGGGGAAGAAGACTTTCAGGCTGTTGCTGAAACTGTTTCCGATATTCAGGACTTTCAGTGATTTCTTTGCGTCCATGATGGTTCAATCCTTGAAGAACTTGGATTTAAGGGCCCAGAGGCCGAGGGCTGGGTTACTGATGTAGAAGATTTCCTCGCCGTCGGGCAGCGTGTTGAAGCCGTCCTTGAGCTTGGCGGGGTCATAACGCTTGCTCATTTCGTCGTAGTCGCCGCAAAGGAAGCCGACCGCTTCCACCTCCTTGTGGTCGATGTCATGGCCAGGGCAATAGGTGATTCTGAAGCGGCCTTCGCTGGAACCGTGGATGAGGTGCGCTGCCGCACCGAGGTTGTTGCGTAGGTCTTCGTTCTCTTCAACGGCTTTCAGTGTTGCGGGCGTGCCCTTGTAGCCGTATTTGCGGATGAGCTTGTCGTTGGTCGGATCTTCGCCAAACTGCTTGAGGCCAGGAGCGAGCACAATCAAATCACCGTCATCGGCAATCATCATGCGCGTGCGGTAAACGGCCTTGTTACCCAACCAGGTGCTCCTGAACTCCTCGGGATCCAGATAGACAACCACTTTTTTCACAGGCTTGTCCATCAGGTCCAGGTTGACCTTCTGGCAGAGCTCCACGCCCTGCGCAAAGGTGGCGTCGTCATCGCCGATGAAGAGCCCGCGCATCTCCATCTTGTTGGTGGCGAAATTCTTCTGCATGACCGTCATGATAAAGACGAGCGGCAGTTCATTCAGGAAAGTATGGACGGCATAGTTGTAGAGCTTGCGGACAGGCGTCTCATTCACGCCCATGAGGTTCTCCAGGCCAGCCGTCGCGCCGAGGAAGTGCGACTTGTTGATCATGTCCGAGCCGCCAACGCCAACCATGATGTTCTTCGTGTAGTTCGCCATACCCACGACTTCGTGCGGGACAATCTGGCCAACGGAGAGAATCAGGTCATAGCCGTTAAAGAGAATCTTGTTGCACTGCGCCTTGACGGAGTAGCTCAGCTTGCCATCCGACCACTTCTTGATGAGCTCGGAGGGGACTTCGCCCAGCGTGACGACATCGTTGCGCCAGTCGTGGACGATAAAGCGGTCCAGCGGTATCTTGTCACCGAACATCGTGCGGATTTCTGATTCGGTCATGGGGAAGTGCGTGCCCAGCGCGGGGATGATATCAACCTGCGCGGTCGGGGCAATCAAATCGTACAGCATGGCGGTCAGTACGCCCGCGTTGGAGTTGAAGCGCGTGAAGTCAGGCGGGATGATAAGCACCTTCTTCAACGGCTTGTTTATCTTCGCAATGGCTTCCTTCAGAAGAGCCCTCTTGTCGTCATCCGTCAGGGCAAGGTTGATTCCTGAACGAGAGGCAAATGTCGTCATAGTTGAATGCTTCCTTGGTTATGTTTGGTTTTGGGAATTGTTTCTAGATTGCCTAGATTGCCTTGATATTGCCTTGATTGTCTAGATTATCTAGTTTTTATTCAAAAGGCTTCATGATTTCGTTGCCGAACTCCACACTACCTGGCTTTTTCTCAAAGTCGAGAAGCATGACGAAGCGCTGCGGACGCTTGTCATTGCCGAGGTATGCGATGCCCGCATGGACTTTGGAGCGCGCCTTCAGGGTATCCGTGTCCAACTTGATTTGCGTCAGCTCATTCTTCAGTGCATTGACCTTGACGAAGCTGAGGACACTCACGATAAGTAAGATGGCGTTGAGCGCAAGCAAAACAAACAGCAGGGGACTGGTGCCGCCACTGGAAGCAGGGGCTCCAGCCGCCACAAAAGCGGGCGCGGGCGCAGGAGTGGCTGGCTTTGCCGCCGCTGGCTGCGCAGGGGCTTTTGCCGCAGCAGGTTGTGCGGCGGGCTTCGCCGCCCCCACTGGTGGACGCGGCCCCGTCATACCAGGCTTGCCAAGGCCAGGTTTGCCCATTCCAGGTTTGCCAAGGCCAGGCTTGCCCATCCCTGGCTTGCCAAGGCCAGGCTTCGGAGCCGCTGGCTTGGCGACCTCTTCTGCTGGCGGATTCTCGACAGGGGCCTCCTCTTGCTGAGCGTTATTCTCCGCATTCTCCTGGGCCTTTTCCTGGGGTTCGTCAAAAATCGACAAGACATCATCCAAGTTGTTGTCAGCCATAATCTTCTACTCCTATCAGTCTATGAGGTTCTCTTGGTGGATTCAAACACTTGTTTCCTTAAGAGGCAATTTCAAAACTAACGCGAAATGCGCTAAAAGATGGGCGCAGTGGCTAAGGCAACGGCTCGAAGCCGCACTTTCGTGCGGCGAGAGGTGTTGCCAACGCCAATGTGTTCATGTTGACGCGCATTTCGATGATAGTTTTGAAATTGCCTCTTAATGTAACATCGTTTTCGTTTTTTACCATTGATAGTACCTAAAGTAATAGCAAAACGAGCGCGTAACCAGGTGCTTTATGCCTGATTACGCGCTCGTTTTGAAATTAAATACCTATTTGTTCAAGGCGACACTGCAATCTCTGCCCCGTCCTTGCAGGCATAGATGGCTCTTTTATTCTCATTCCAGGCAACGTACTCGACCCACCATATTTCCGCCAGTTCGCTAACAGACTTGATGGACTGGACATGGCCGTCCAGCATCATCAAATTGCAGGCGCCATTGCCGTGGGCATTCATGTTGAAATACCCTTTATCACTATTGACTGCGGTGCGCGCAACTTCGAATTGATAATTAAATCCGATACGCCAACTGTCCCCCAGAAGGACAAAACTGGCAGGGGCCTTCGTCAGCTTCGTAGGCAGAAAGTAATCTACTTTGGAACTCGAATCATCGGGATTGTGCGGGGCACGTAAACCTACTTGTCCAAAGCCGTTGGGACGGCCATTACTCTGAGGGGAGCCGTACACCCTCTGCTTATTAATGAGAGCATAGGGTTCATTTGCTGGGCAGAAGGTCTCCTTGCACTCCAATACACTCTTGCTGGAAAGATACCCATCCTGAACAAAGGCGTCTGTCCAGCAGGTACTCTGCTTATAGCACTCGCAGAGAATGCCATGGTAGTCATCAATGTAGAGGGTATGAGCAAGGGAACATTGCTTAAGGTTGTTGGTGCAGGTAATGGCACGCGCCTTCGCTCGAGCCTTGGCCAGCGCGGGCAATAGCATGGCCGCCAGAATGGCAATGATGGCGATAACGACCAGTAATTCAATCAGTGTAAACAAGCGTTTCATCGTTCTATCTCCCTGTTCGTTCCAAGGGCGTTAGTTGATTTTCAATCAGTTATGCTTTTTCATATTATACTACCCCCAAAAGAGGATTTCAAGTATTCCCAATTATTTTTTCTCTGCCTCACCGATTTAATAAGCAATAAGCAATAAGCAATTAGTAATTAGCAATTGACAATTGGAACGATTCACCTATGGAAAACAGCCTTCACTCCCTTTTTCCTGCGCAATTGCTAATTGCTGAGGTAATTGCTAATTACTAATTGCTAATTGCTAATTACTAATTGCTAATTACTAATTGCTAATTACTAATTGCTAATTCAATCGGTGGATTCAAAAGGGAATTGGCTCCTAAGGAGCCTCATATTCTATCAATCCCTTCTCTATAGTGCATCGTATATTCTGAAAGGGCTTTTTCGTACCGTCGGTTGTCATCTGCGGAGAAGAACTGGCGGCGAATCTCCGTGTTTCGCTGCACCATCTCCTTGCCGATTTTCATGGTGCTTTGCAAAACCTGCTGCGCCATCTGCTCATGCTGTTCAAAGTCCTCGCACGTTGTCTGGAGGATGGAATAGGTTTCGGCGCCAAGCATCTCGGAAAGAAGCTCTGCCTCATTCATCACGGACCCGACATGCTCCGCAAGCAGCTTTAGCATGTTAAGAAGCTGGTCAAGCATTTTCAGAAAGTGAATCAGTGGCTTGTCTCCCAAGGCCTGTTTGGGATTGCTGAACAACAATGTGGATTTATTCGTGGCTTCAAGCGCCTGTTCTACAAGCACAAGACACCTGGCATAGAGCTTAGCCCGCTCTTCACGGTCTTCTGGCCATTTTTCCCGTTCAATGATTTCGCCAAGCCTCTGGCAAGCGGCATCCCGTCTGGCTGTCCCGACGCAGTGGTTCAGTTCAGCCAGGGTCTGCGCATGTATTCTTGGGGTGCTCTGATCCATTATCCTCTGAAGAAAAATCAGTTGCCAGAAGCGTTCTCGTCCACATCAATAACAAGGTCCCACCTTGTCCCGATGGAACTGCATAGGATGGTAAACTCCCCCTGCGCATAAATCCAAGATTCGGATTCCCCTTCTGAAAGCCTGTGGTTGGAGATAATTCTATCACCATCTGCATTCAGTACCTCATATTTCAGACGTCCTGTCTGGTAGGATTTCGCGGTAATCCGCCAGCGTCTCGCCTGAATTGTAACCTTTTGTTGCATCTCCTCGCTGGCCTCTCCAGTCCACATTCCGTATCGGGAAAGCCGTTTCTGGGTCTCGGCAGCATTGTCCCTACGCCATTTGAAGAGCTTCCAACTCGCGATTTCGTCAGTGAACTGCTCGACGACGACCGTCCAGCCGTTGACATCGCCCTCCACACGAAATGCAACCTTTTCCATCCCTGGTGTAACATTCCAGGATTCGGTGTATGGTCCTTGTTGGCTGATGGAATTGAATACATGGGAGAGAATCTGACCATCAGGCGTCAATACGTCAATGCTCACACCAGAGTGTGTTTTGGCCTGATACTTGATGCGCCACTTTTCGCCTAGCATGGGCATGAGCGTGGTCTGTGTCGTCCCATACCCACTGAACTCCATCGTCTTTTCCCATTTGTTTGCCTGGGCACTCACCATGACAGCACCCGCAAATAACACCACAATAAGATTTCTCAACAGCTTCATAACAACTCCTATTTGACAACGCCGACTATTTCCGAAACAGAGGCAACCCCGTGGCTATCCAACCATTCGTTGATGCCCTCTACAATTTTCAACGGTGCGGCAGGAGACGAGAAGATGGCCGTTCCTACGCCAACGGCATTAGCCCCTGCCATGATAAACTCGATTGCGTCCTCCGCCGTGCTGATTCCCCCCATGCCGATTATCGGAACATCCACAGCCTGCCTGGCCTCATAGACCATCCGCACGGCAACAGGCTTGATGGCGGGACCGCTGAGGCCGCCAGTCTTGTTGGCCAGCTTGAAACTGCGCCTTTCAATGTCAATCGCCATCGCGGGAATGGTATTGATGAGCGAGATGATATCGCTGCCCGCATCGACGACGCTTCTGGCAAAATCTCCGATTCTCGTCACATTGGGGCTGAGCTTGGTAATCAGCGGGAGGGAGGTGGCATTCCGCACAGCGGAGACTACTTTCGCCGCCAGATTTCTGTCCGTCCCAAATGCGATGCCTCCCTCCTTGACATTTGGGCAGGAGATGTTGATTTCCAGCGCGGCAATGCCCTCCTTACTGGCTTCCAAACGCGATGCCACTTCCGCATACTGCTCGATGCTCTTTCCCCAAATGTTCACGAACAGCGCGCAGGGAATCGTGCGCAGGAACGGGAGATAGTGCTCGTCCGCAATGAACTTGTCAATGCCAGGGTTCTGAAGGCCAATGGCGTTCATCATGCCTCCAAAGACCTCGACGGCCCTGGGCATTGGATTGCCGTGCGACGGAAAGGGCGAGACGCCCTTCACGGTAATCGCCCCTAACCGTTCAAAGGGCAGCAAATCCATGTATTCGCGCCCATAGCCGAATGTCCCCGAGGCCGTGACCACGGGATTGCGCAGGGTGATATCCTTCAGTTTTACCGTTAAATCTGCCATCTTGTCTTTCAATTAGGGTGTTTTTTCGCCGTGCTGAAGCGCAGGGGAATCAGAACAGCGTAAGCTGTTTCTGGAAGCCAGGGTTCTTCTTTCCAAAGCGGTTTTCCGCCTTGGCGGTGACAACGCGTCCCGCAGGAGTCCTCAAGAGGTAGCCTTCCTGGATAAGATAGGGCTCATAGACCTCCTCGATGGTCCCCTCCTCCTCGCCAACGGCAACCGCCAGGCTCTTGAGGCCGACAGGCCGCCCCTTGAACTTGACAATCATGGTCTCCAGTATCTTGTTGTCCATCTCGTCGAGGCCATCATCGTCAATGTCAAGCAAGGCGAGAGCTTCGGAGGCAATCTCCTTGCGTATGGAATCAGCCTTATGGACTTGAGCAAAATCCCGTACCCAACGGAGAAGGTTGTTGGCGATACGCGGCGTTCCGCGGCTTCTCCGCGCAATCTCCTCCATGCCGTCTGGTTCTGCCTGACACCCCAGGACGCGTGAGCTGCGCGTGAGGATTTTCACCAAATCCTCTGTGCTGTAATAGTCCAGACGGCAAGTCATGGTGAAACGGGAGCGCAGGGGGCTGGAAAGCTTGCCCTGGCGGGTAGTCGCCCCAATCAAGCAGAATTTCGGAAGAGGCAGGCGCACAGACCGTGCGCCTGCGCCCTGTTCGAGCATGATGTCGATGACAAAATCCTCCATCGCGCTGTAGAGGTATTCCTCTATCTGCATGGGAAGCCTGTGGATTTCGTCAATGAAAAGAATATCCCCCTCGTTGAGGGTGGTCAGCAATCCCGCCAGATCCCCTGGCTTCTCAATGACGGGCCCCGACGTAGCCTTGAGACCAGCCCCCAAAGAGTTGGCGATGATGGAGGCAAGCGTGGTTTTTCCAAGGCCAGGCGGTCCACAAAGCAGTACATGTGAGAGGGATTCCTTCCGCTCCAGGGCCGCCCCGACCAAAATCTTCAGGCGCTCCTTGACGCGTTCCTGTCCTGGAAAGTCGTCAAAGCACTGTGGTCTCAGGCATTCCTCGACCTTTTCATCCCTTGTATTGAGTTCTGATGTGATGAGGCGTTCTTTAGGCATATCAATAATGGAGGGGCATGCCCCTGTGTCTTTTGTCCCTTCAAGAGTTCAGCAGCGCAAGGGCCTTGCGGATGAGCTGCTCGGCGGAGGCGTCTGGTTCCTTCGCCACAAGCTCCTTGACCGCCTTTTCGGCGACATCGCGCTTGTAGCCGAGGGATTCCAAAGCCGCCTTCGCATCGGCGACAGCCTGCGTCTCGTGGAGGACAGTCGCCGTACCGCCAGCCGTCTCAGCAGAAAGAACCGAAAGGCCGCTCAGCTTGTCCTTCAGTTCAAGCACTATGCGCTCCGCCGTGCGCTTGCCAATGCCGTTGATTTTGCTAAGGGACTTGACATCCCCGCTGGAGACCGCACGCAGAAAACTGTCAATCGAAATGCCGCTGAGCACGCTCAGCGCCAATTTCGGACCGATGCCGCTGACGGCATCCACCAAGAGGTTGTAAAGCGTGCGCTCCTCACGCGTGAAGAAGCCGAAAAGCTGCATGTTGTCCTCGCGGACGGCCAGCACCGTGAACAACGTGACCTCTGCGTTCAGCGGAGGCAGCTTGTCATACGTTGAAAGCGGAATGGAGACACTGTACCCCACCCCATTGACGTCTATCACAACTTCGGTGAAATCCCTTTCAACGAGTATTCCGTGCAGTCTGGAAATCATGTCGTAACCTTTTTCAGAATGTCCTCTGGAGCGCGACAATGACACCCTGGATGACCAACTTGTCCAAAGGCACAAAACGCGACTTGTAATCTTTATTGGCAGGCCTCAGTTCCCACATGTCATTATTGAGATAAAGGGATTTAACAGTGGTTTCTCCGTCAATCATGGCAACGACCACATCGCCGATGGAGGCTTCATCGGTTTGCTTGGCGATGAGCAAATCACCGTCCAGAATGCCCAGATCCCGCATGCTTTCTCCCTGCACCTGAAGACCAAAGAGCTTCTGTCCACCGATTTTCGAGGGAAGGGTCTTGGGGTCAATCTGTATCCTGCGTTCGATATGCTCTTCAGAAAGAAGCGGGGCTCCTGCAGATATGCGCCCAAGCACTGGCACGCTGAGCGTCAATGAAAAGTGCCTGGGCTTCTCACCCTGCGAAAGCGTCAGGCTACGCGCCTTCGAGGAACGGTTGACAAAGCCTTTTCGCTGCAACGCACGCACATGGGCAAATGCCGTCGCGGATTTAATCTTGAAACGCTCGCTGATTTCAAAAATAGTGGGCGCCATACCTTCGCGCCTGGAGAATTCCGATATGAAATCCAGAATCTCTTTCTGCTTGTCTGTCAATCCTTTCATGTAGGCTCCTTCAATGATACCTTTTTTCTTAAAGTAATCTTATTTTCTTTATTGTATATTATATTAGCGTATATTTATTTGATTGTCAAGTCGCTCTTTGCATTTTTCTGCTTTTTCCGACGCGCTGAAGCGCCGCGCACAGGACAGGTATTGTGCCGCCTGTAGCCTGCGGGGAGGCCCCCCGTGGCCCCTGCTATTGTCCTTTGAGGCAGGCCAGTGCAAAATCAACCATTTCAGGCAGAGAGGAGACAAGGAAATCGGCTTGAAAGTCCTCCTTGTCACTCCCTTCCAGGCGCAACTGAACGGTATGGAGGCCAAAATTCCTGCCCATCTGGATGTCCTGCAGTGAATCCCCCACCATAATCGAGCGCGTCAAGTCAATCCTGTGGTCGTGACAGGCCTGCTCCAACATGCCTGTCTTGGGCTTGCGACAATTGCATTCCTGAGTTGGGGCATGGGGACAGTAGTAGAGCCCATCAAGCACAACCTTAAAAGAGGATAAAAGCTGCCTTAGCTTGTCATGAACCGCATTGAGCTGCTCGACGTTAAAATAACCGCGGCCAATACCAGACTGGTTGGTTATCACGATTATCAGAAACCCCGCATTGGCAAGTAATGCAAGCGTCTCCCCCGCGCCAGGCGTCAATACCACCTTTTCAGGGTCTGAAAGATAGGGAACATTGTAAATGAGGGTGTCATCCCTGTCAATGAAAATCGCGGGCTTCATCATTTCAGGAACGTTTTTGGCGGGCTTTCTTGATGGCATCCAGAAAACTGTCGGGAACGCAAATAGAGTTCTGTCCATAGCCAAAGCCGATTTGGATGCCTTTTCTTACGTTGGGGCCATGAAAATCGGTGCCGCCACTTTCTAGCAGCATTCTGTTCTTTGCCAAAGCCCGACCATACTTGATATCCGCTGGTGTGTAGTCAGGGTAGATGGTCTCCAGCCCATCAAGCCCCCCATACGCCAGCTCTTTGATTGCGTGCGTAACCTTGTTGTGCCTGGACATGGTGACAAATGGGTGCGCCCAAATGACAACAGCCCCCGCTTCGTGCAGAAGCCTGATACCCTCTTTAGCCTCCAGTTTGCGTCGATTCACGTATGCAGGGCGGTCGTTCTTGAGAAACTGCTCGAAAGCATCACGAACATCCTTGCAATATCCATATTGGCATAATGCCTTGGCAATATGGGGGCGACCAATGACGACTTTGCCTGAGCCGTCATTCTCCTTGTCCGCAATCTCCAGAACGTCATTGAAACTCACGGGCATTCCAAGTTCCCTCAACTTTTCCAGAATGGCAAGATTGCGTTCATCACGCCAGGAACGAATCTGCGCAAGCCCCTCCTGAAGCGCAGAGTTATCCTTATTGACATAAAGTCCGACGATATGGATTGCGTTGCTTCCCGCCAGGCAGCAGGAAAGCTCCACTCCAGGAATGCGCTCGACGGTCGAATCGACAGCGAGAAACTCCTCTATTCCTTCTGTGGTGTCATGATCAGTCAAGGCCAAAGCAGAAAGACCATTCTGCGCAGCCAGTGCAAGCAGCTCAGCAGGCGTACATTCCCCATCGGAAGCGGTGCTGTGACAATGCAAATCTATCATCAATCGGCCACCAGAATGCAGTTCTTCAAGGTGACGACATCATTGGCCTTCCCACTGCAAACTCCACGGATGGTAATGCTATTGCCTTCCCCTTTCGCATCGGACATGGCGTCGTAGTCGGACTGGGGAGTTCCCTGCGAGAAAACACACTTGACCTTCATGCCGAACATCACCGTGTAGAGGCCACCCTCTTTCATCATCATAGAGGGCTTTCCCGTAATAGTCAACTGCCTGTTCTGATAGATTTGGTTGAAGGACTGCGATGAGATGGATTCCGCCTTGCCAGCCAAATCCTCGGCTGTAAGCACATTGGAATCGGCACGCGCAGAACTTCCTGCTACGCTGCGATTCGCCTTGCTGTACTTTTCGACAACCTCCTTGGCCTCTTCCGCATCCATCACATCAAGACTGTCTATCTGAGGTTTCAAATAGCGTTCAGGACGACGGGTGGGCAATTCCATCACAATATCTCCTTGTTCGTTCTTCTCCAGCAACATCCCAATGATAACGCTGCCGTCAAGTAGTTTAAGCTTGTGCGTTGGCACCCACAGCATGGCCCTTTGGACACAATTGGAGTGCTTGGGTACTGTGATGTTGCCGTTGACGTACGCGCCGCTTGGATGTTCTATCTTCAGAACATAGTTTCCAGCCATGATATTGGGAATCACCAACTGTTCAGAATAAACTGGATTGTCCTCCCTTTCTTTGGTTTTCCCAAGAAGCACACCATTCAGGTAGATATTGCAATCTGCGGGGCGCGTGATGACCTCTAGACCACCTAACGCGCTCTTCAAGGTGATATTCAACTCTTCGCCTTTGGCGGGAGTAATCTCCACAGTCTCCTTGTGTACATCACACCCTGGGCCGTAAATGAGAAGTTCGTGGCTTCCCTCCATCATGTTTTCAATAAGCAATGGGGTAACCCCTTTGAACTGCCTGCCTTCCCAAACCCAGGCGCCCGCTGGTTCCGTGACAACAGAGACAATCCCCTGCTTTAAGGTCAGCTTATACGGCTTTTCAGGCGGTTCATCTGGCACGTCAATCTGCGTGACCAGCTTTTCATAACCAGGCAAGGAGAGTTCCAAGGTGTGCCGCCCCGTTTCAGCGTCGCGAATGACGGCGGGTGTCTTTCCACACGCTACCTTGTCAATCAGAATCTCAGCTCCCGCTGGTTCACTCTCAACCAGAATAAGCGCAGGAGCCTCTGCATCGTCTTGTTGACGACGGGAAGCCCTTATGTTTCCCCTGGCCTCGTCTTTCTGTTGTGACATCCACTCTCCAGCGTTACCATTCTTCTGTGTCACAGGTTGCTGTGGCTCGGCCTTCAGCTCCTTCAAATCCTCTTCTGAAAGTAAGGTGCTGGCATTTCCACCGACGTTCTCCTTTTCACCAGCAGCTGGGGGTTCGGCCTGCTCAACCGTCTGCGCTTGCTGAACACCGCCACCTTTGTCGTTTTTCTTTGCAAGAATCTGAATCAGCATCCAAACACACCCGCCAAGAATTACCGCCAAGAGCACGGATTTGAAGATGATGCCTGCTTTCCCTGATGATTCTTCCTCATCAGCAACAATCGGCGCGGAGGCAGAAGCAAGCGAAGCATCTGGGGTGATTTTCACCTGCGGTTTCGGAGGAATGATTATCTGCTTTGGAGCCTCTTGTTTTTTTTCGTCAACGACCTGCAGCAAGACATCATGCACTTTAATGATGTCACCATTGAAGATTTCGGAGGCGCCGTCAATCTTCTTGTCGTTGATCGAGAAGCCATTCATGCTATGGTTGTCCTCCACAATCCATGAATCGCCCTCCTTGCGGAAGATGCAATGCTTGCGAGAAACACTGGCATCCGAGATGACCAGGTCGTTCTCCGTTTCGCGCCCTATTGAAAAAGGAGCATCTGACAGCTGGTATTCCATCCCTGTCTTCAGCCCATATTCACTACCATTTAGAACTCGAAGTTTCATTGTATTCTTAACTCCTTTTGTTCTGTAAAGAGGCTACCTCTTAAATATACTGTCATTTAATAATGTACGTTACTTTTGCCAATTTGCACTATGACAAATTAAAAAAAGTTGAGATTATGGAACAATCTTTTGAATCCAATGTCATAAGCCTATGTCGTTTTCTAGATAACGAGAGACAGAATAAAGAGATAAATTCTAAACAAAGGAGATAATGAACATGAAAGACTATTTTAAGAAAAGTGCAATCGTCCTGGCTGCGGCACTTGTCCTGGCCCCCGTATATGCAAAGGAAAGCCCTGCCATTTCGGCAGCCATTCAGGTCCAGGACGCCTTTGCCGAAGTCGTCGATTCCTCTAAAGCAGCCGTGGTGGTCATCACAAACAAACAGACTCGCCGAAACATGGGCTTCTGGCAACAGAACAATGACATGGAGGACTTCTTCAACTTCTTCAACATCCCACGTGAATATCGTCGTCGCGGACGCCGTCGCGACCAGGAAAACCGCCTGCCCGAAGTCGCAGGAAAAGGCTCTGGCGTCCTTATCCGTAAAGACGGCTACATTCTCACTAATTTCCATGTCATCAAAGACTATGAATACCTCGAAGTAAAGACCTCTGATGGAACCATATTTGACAATATGACCGACGCAAAGGCCGTCGAGGTCGTGGGTGTCGATGAGGAATCCGACCTCGCCGTTCTGAAAATCGGAAACGACAAGAAGAAAGAATTCCCTTTTTTAACGTTTGCGGATTCCGATAAGCTCCGCGTCGGCCAGTGGTCCATCGCCATCGGCGCACCGTTTGACCTGGACTATTCTGTGACCATCGGATGCGTCAGCCAGAAGGGGCGTACTGACCTCGGCATGTCCACCTTTGACAACTACATCCAGACAGACGCCTCCATCAACCCAGGCAACTCTGGCGGCCCCCTGCTTGACATCCACGGCAATATCATCGGTATCAATCAATTCATTGTCACGGGCGGCAACGGTAGCCGCGGCAGTGTCGGCATCGGCTTCGCCATTGCCAGCAACCTGGCGAAAACCATATCCGATGAGCTGATTAAAAACGGTGAGATCGCCAGGCCATTCTTGGGGATAACCATGCAGGAACTCAACCGTGCCATCAAGGAAGAACTTGAGATTAACTTTGGGGTGTTGGTTCGCGATGTCGTCCCCGATTGCGCAGCGGAAAAGGCAGGTGTGCAGCCTGGAGATGTCATTCTCACCATCAACGGCCACCGCGTCAAAACCAGCCACGACCTCCTGATGGAAGTAACAAAATACAAACCAGGCGATGTCCTTGAACTCGGTATCCGCCGTGGCACAAAGGAGATTACCTTCAAAATCAAAACGGCGCGCCGAGATGACTATGTGGGCAAAAACAGTGACAATGGCAAAAAAAGCAATGGCGAGTCCTCGAATGGACAAAGCCTCCAAAAACGCCTTGGGCTTGAATTGGCCGAAGAAAACGGACAGGTCATTGTCCAGGATGTCGTCCCTGGCGGTGCAGCCGACCGCGCTGGCAATGACAATGAAGACAAAATCATGCCCGATGACATTATCATCGACATCAACCGTATCCCTGTCAAATCCATCGCTGATGTCCGCAAGGCACTGGCTGAAGTGAAGAAAAATACGGTCATCATCTATCTCCAGCGCAAAAACCAACGCGGAGACGACTATAAGTACTTCATCGCCGTGAACATGAGCGAAAAATAAGGGAATTATGTACTTTAGTTGCCGATTAGACTTCACCAACAGAGAAGAGCCGCGTAGCGGCGGCAGGAGCATAGCCGTGGGTGGAACGAAGCCGCGATAGCGGCGGCAGGAGCATAGCCGTGGGTGGAGCGAAGCCGCGATAGCGGCGAAGCGAAACCCACGGTCAGATGACCACCCCAGTCCCTGTGCGCCTTGCCGCGTAGCTGCGCTACGCGGCAAGGCGCATCTTGGTCATCGACCAGTGAGGGACAATGTCATCAGGAAACTCAAGTATATAATTCCCAAAAATAAGGGTATTTTATACTTGAGTTTCCTGGGTACTCTCCACTAGGTCGTCTAGGGTAGGTCGTCTAGGGTAGGTCGTCTAGGGTAAGTCCTCTAGGGCTGCTAGGGTAAGTCCTCTAGGGCTACTAGGGTAGGTCTGCTAAGTCATCTAGGTCTTCTAGGTGGTATGTCTTCTAGGGTATGTCTTCTAGGGTAGGTCTTCTAGGTGGTAAGTCCTCTACGAAACTGATGTAAATAATTCTTTTTATTATCTATCTTGCAAACTAGTTGTATTGTGTCAGCTAGATGACACAATACTAAAAAAGGGCATCTAACGTAAAGTAATTCAGTCAGATGCCCTTTTTTCGTTTCCCAGAGGATGCAACCTAGAGGACTTATCCCTAGAAGAACTAGAAGACCTACCCTAGAAGACCTACCCTAGAAGACATACCCTAGAAGACATACCCTATCGAAAGGGCGCGGTTCTGCACGGCGCGCTCCGCGCGCCGCAGGGGCTGGTTCGCGCGCGAAAAAGCCCCCTGCGCGGAAGACGCGCAGGGGGCTGTGAAAGGGAGGTTGGCGACGCGCTACTTTCCCGCGCTCCTGGGCGCAGTATCATCGCCGCGCGGGCCCTTAACGGCCGTGTTCGGGATGGGAACGGGTGTTTCAGCCCGGCAAGGGTTGCCAACCAAGGGGTTTCGGCAGGAAAACACACGGGAGGTCCAGCCGTCTCGCAGGCGCCAACGCATCGCGCCTGCCTGTCTTGAATGCGCCCCGCCGTCGCGCCCGCTGGAGCGGACACCGCGGCGGGATGCAGCGGACAAGCCTCACGGCCCATCAGAACCCCTCGGCTGAGCGTGTCGCCACGCTTGCGCCTGGGGCCT
>JAFXUD010000028.1 GCA_017535315.1 Victivallales bacterium
ATCCAGTTCTACATCATCAACGACTCCAGCACCTTCATCAACCAGTCCATCAAGAACGTGCAGGACTCCGTGCTGTGGGGCGGTCTCTTCGTCGTGCTGGTCTCCTATTTCTTCCTGCGCAACATCCGCACGTCGCTGGTGATTGTGCTGACCATTCCGTTCTCGCTCA
The DNA here is from genome assembly GCA_017535315.1 of Victivallales bacterium. Taxonomy (GTDB): domain Bacteria; phylum Verrucomicrobiota; class Lentisphaeria; order Oligosphaerales; family Oligosphaeraceae; genus RGIG3456. The sequence continues at coordinate 170 of JAFXUD010000028.1, forward strand.
TCATCGCCTTCTGCTACATGTACTTCATGGGGTGGACGATCAACATGATCAGCCTCTCCGCGCTGGCCATCGCCATCGGTATGGTGGTTGACAATGCCATCGTTGTGCTGGAGAACATCACGAGCCACATCAGCCGTGGCGTAAAGGTTCGCGAGGCCTCTATGTTCGCGGCCTCCGAAGTCGGGCTTTCATTGCTGGCCTCGACGGCGACGACCATCTGCGTCTTCCTGCCGCTGGTCTTCGTGCAGGGTGCCACGGGCATCATCTTCCGCCAGCTGGGCGGACTGGTGACAGCCACGTTGCTGGCCAGCATGGTCTGCGCGCTGATGCTCACGCCGATGCTTAGCTCGAAGCTGCTCAAGCCCGTGCCGCGCACGGCGAAGGAGATTGAGGAGGCCAAGAAGCACATCACCCTTGGACAGCGCTTCTACAACTTCACTGAGATGTTTTTCTTGGCGTTCGAGAACGCCTACGGGCGCTTCCTGGGCTTCTGCCTCCACCACAAGCACGGCGTCTTCATCACTGCCGCCATCATCCTTGCCATCTCCATCATGACCATCCCCTTTGTGGGCACGGAGTTCACTCCCGACCAGGACACGGGCGAGATGGAGATTCGTTTCCAGCTGCCCGTTTCCACGCGCGCAGAGCTGACGGCGGACACCGCCCGAAAGATTGTCAAAGTTCTCTATGACAAGGAGAAAGAGCTTCTGGCCGAAAAGCGCAAGGGCGTCGCCCCCGACAAGGAGGAGTTGGACGAGAACGGGAGGCCCACGCCTCGTACGACGGGCGTCCGCTTCACCAACTGGCGCGCGGGCCGAGCATCGAGCGGCTGGGGCAACCGCGGCTCGCACATCGGTCAGATGAACATCAAGTTCATTCCAATGGAGGAGCGCCCCTACTCGACCGCCGAGCTGGGCGAGCGCGTGCTTTCAGAGCTACGCCAGTGGCCCGAGCTGGCGCGTGTCTTTCTGAGCACCTCGAACCGCCTGATGATGATGATCATGGGCGGCAGCAACGAGAAACCTATTATGGTACGCGTCTTCGGCTATGACCAGAGCGTCACGCTCGGCATCGCCAACAGGATACGCGAGCTTGCGCTGGACATCCCAGGGGTGCGCGACCCCATTGTCACCTTCGAGAACGGCAACCGCGAAATCGTCATCAACATCGACCGCGACGCGGCGGCGGTGCTTGGCGTGAACGTCAACAACATCGTCTCCTCCATCCGTACGCTCTTCTATGGCAACGATGCCTCGCAATTCCGCACGGGCGAGGACGAGTACGACATTTTCGTGCAGTTGGGCGAGGAGCAGCGCAAGTCCATCACCGACATCAAGAACTCCGAAATCACGGTGAACGGGAAGCGTGTTCGCCTGGACTCCTTTGCGACCATCACCGAAGAACTCGGTCCTGTGACCATCACTCGCGTTGGTCAGGAGCGTGTCGTTGTGCTGCAGATCGATGTCTATGACCGCTCGCTGGGCGAGGTCTTTACCGACCTGAAGCAGGCCATCCATGACAACATCGTCTTCCCGCCTGGCATCTCCATCGGGTACGACGGGCAGGTCAAGGAACAAGGCAAGTCCTTCAACGATCTTACGTTGATGCTGGTGCTCGGCATCCTGCTGGTCTATATGGTCATGGCGGCGCAGTTTGAATCCTACATGGCGCCCTTCATCGTCATGTTCTCCATCCCGTTTGCCTTCTCGGGTGCCATTTTCGCGCTGGGGGCCACGGGCAAGACGCTGAACATGATGTCCTTCATCGGGCTCATCATGTTGGTGGGGACAGTCGTCAACAACGCCATCGTGCTCATCGACTACATCAACATCCTGCTGAAGCGCGGAATACCCATCGGCGAGGCCGTCATGGCGGCGGGCCGCCAGAGGCTCCGCCCCGTGCTGATGACCACGCTGACCACCATCTTCGGCATGCTCCCCATGGCGCTATCCCGCTCGACGGGGTCCGAGCTTTGGTCGCCGCTGGCCATCGCCATCATCGGGGGACTCACCATCTCGACGCTGGTCACCTTGGTCCTCATCCCCATTATGTATAGTGTAGCGAAAAGGAGGGCTGTCGCATGAGCGAATCCATGAAAATGCTGATGGTCGTCTTCAACATATCCATTGAAGACGAGGTGAAGGAAATCATCGACAAGCATGGGGCGGTTTGCTTCACGCAGTGGCCGCGCCTGATCGGGCGCGGCAAATCCACAGGACCCAAGATGGACAACGACGTCTGGCCAGGTGCTAACTCCGCCGTCATGATTGTGACCACCGAGAAGCAGGCCCTTGAAATCATGGCCGACATCCAGGGCCTCCGCGATGAAATCGGCTCCCATGAGGGCGTCAAGGCCTTTTTGCTCAATGTGGAGAAGATGACAGGGGATATTTGAGAGAGTGGCGATGGACTTGGGACGTGGGACTTGGGACGCGGGACTTGGGACGTGGGACGACGGACGTAGGACTAACTTTGCTTTAGCAAAATAGTTAAAAGCCCCTTTTCCCCGCCGCGTCAGCGGCGGGGAAAAGCACACGGGATAGAGGTGGGGGCCTGGGGGAGGGGGAAGGGCCGCCTGGCCCTGGCCCTTCCCCCTCCCCCAGAAAAGAAAAATCCCCTTTTCCCCGCCGCGTCAGCGGCGGGGAAAAGCACACGGGATAGAGGGTGGAGCCTGGGGAGGGGGAAGGGCCAGGGCCAGGCGGCCCTTCCCCCTCCCCCAAGAAAAGAAACTTCCCCTTTTCCCCGCCGCGCACGCGGCGGGGAAAAGCACACGGGATAAAGGATAGATAGATGGCAAAAGCCTCATTTACAGAGGGCAGCATAGCTGCCACGATGTTGAAGACAGCGTTTGCGATGTTGGCAAGCACGCTGGCGATGTCTGGTTACAACATCGTCGATACCTACTTTGTTGGGCAGATAGGCGGTGCGGAGCCGTTGGCGGCGATGGGATTTACGTTTCCCGTCATCATGTTCATCGGGTGCATCTTCCACGGTTTCGGCACGGGTTGCATGGCGACGATGGCTCAGGCAGTCGGGCGGAAGGATGGGGCGGAGGCGAAGCGTCTGGTCACGGCGGGCTTGCAGATACTGGTGCTGATTTCGCTGGCATTGGCGGTGATCGGGGTATTCACGGCGGACTATGCCTTTGGGGCGATGGGTGCGCAGGGTTACACGCTTGAGCTGACCAAGTCGTACATGAATGTTTGGTTTCTGGGGTGTGTGACGAGTGCGTTGAACATGGAGGGCAACAAGCTGCTGGTTTCGGCGGGGTATCCACGCATCTCCAGTGGCATGACCATCTTCGGCATGGTCATCAACGCGGTTCTGGATCCACTGATGATATTCGGCGGCGAAACCTGTCATCACCACATGCTTGCCCATACCTTCCATTTCCTGCATCCCGTCATCAATCTTGTCATGCCGTTGTTCCACGGTTTCACGGCGCAGAATGTGCGTGGAGCGGCCATCGCGACGGTCCTTTCGCAGATGATAGCCTCTGCCGTGATTCTGTTCATCCTGTACAAGGCGCACCTGCTTTCCTTTAAGCCGATGAAGATGCGCCAGCTTGTTGACGCAGGCAAGATCATCTTCAAATATGCGATACCCGCCACGCTGGGGATGCTCCTCTTTCCCATCAGCAACTATGTCACCACCTGGATTACAGCGACGTTCGGGGACGCGATGGTCGCGGGGATGTCCGCCTCGCAGAAGCTGGAGATGGTGGCGTTTGTCTTTCCGATGTCCTTCGGCATCACGCTGATGCCGCTCATCGCGCAAAATTATGGTGCGAAGTTGTACAGCCGCGTGCGGTTTGCCTTCAAGTTTGCGGTCTCCGTCGCATTTGTATTCCTAAGTATCGCTGCGCTGGTGCTGCTGCTTTTCGGGCATCTGATTGTCCCGTATCTCACGCCCGAGCCAAGCGTGCAGAGGGTCATGGTCAAGTACATGCACATCATCCCCTTCGGCTTCGCGGCGCTGGAAATCACGAGATTCGGCGGCTTCGCGCTGGTGGGGTGCGGACATCCCGTGCAGGACACCGTGCTGAAGGCTGTGCGCATCCTGGGCATCATGCTGCCGTTGTACTTCATCGTCTATTTCACGCATTGGCAGCCTGGCATCTACTACGCGCGGTTGCTTACTGATTTGCTAGGCGGCGCCATCTTCGTCATCGCCGCCTGGCGTATGATAACCCGCCTCCCCAAGGACGGGGAAACGCCCAATACCTAAAATTTTGCAACGAAAAAAACGTGCAAAACAGTTTTTTTCAGGGACAACGCTTGACATCCATTAAAAACAGGTTAAAATTACTCTAGGGAACTTATAAACCAAACATCCTAGTTTTTAATCTTAACCTGAATATGTTGAAGCACGTGTACAGAATAAGCCTTGCGCTGTTGTTTGCCTTGTCGTTATTCTCTTTCGGACAAGAGGATACTGCCGTTGACGATGCAGCGGACAATGCAGCTGAAGAGGGTGAGCAGTCACAGGCGGACCTTTGGAAACCCGACGTGATGCAGGATGGCCGATTCATCCAAATCGGCGAATACACCATTGAGAACCCATACAAGCAGCGCAGTTCCAGACTATTGCATGGAGACCGTCGTCTCCAGGTATGGCGCTATTTCATGCATGGTGTCACGGACTTGCGCGGCTATCCAGTTCCCTGGCAGGCCATTGACATCATGCCGCCGACGGTCCTTCTGGACCCCAATACCATCATTTCCCTCCCCTATAAGAAATCCAATCTTCTTCCTGTTGCTCTGGAGGGCGGCAAATCCGCCACCTTCCCCAAGAGCCTGATTGCGCCTGAAATGCTTTACGCCAGCCGCGGCGACTACATCCGCGTCTTCGTGTGGATCAAGGGAGAGGACACAGGCAGGGAGGCCGACCTTTACACGGGCTGCCCAGGCTTCACCCTTTCCATGATTGACGGCACTGGCACCGAAGTCGCCACTGCTTCCCCCATGTTCAAGACACGCGGAACCTTCCCCTGGTTCTGCTATCACATCGACGTGAAGGTGCCTTATTCCTTTGCACAGGCCAAGACAGAGGAAAAGAAGGAGGAAGCCGAATCGGCGGAATCCACGGAGGAAAATGCCGCGGAAAACTCCGAGACCGAGGAGAATGCAGAAAACCAGAACGAGACGAACGCCGAGGAGGCCGCCATCCGCGCACTGGCAGAACAGTTCATCGGAATCAAGGAGGAAAAAGAGGATGCTGAAGCGGTCAAGCGTCTCCCAGGCCTCTACATCACCCTCTGCAATCCAACTTCAGGAACCGCCTGGTTCTCCACGCTTTCCTGGCAGCGAATCAAGGCGGATGAGACCATCTTCTCCCCGTCTGCAAAAATCACGGCGCTGGATCCTATGATGGGCAGCTATGCCCCGAACCCCGACTACGACGAACTTCCCATGCACCTTTTCTTCGGTGTGCCATCCGAGGGCAAGTGGACCTTCCTGACAGGCACCAAAGCCTTGAAGCCCCTGATTGACACGGATAACCTTAACGAATGTCTTGAGATTGCCAAAAGCGACTGGATGTACATGCTCCATGCCGTCCCCTATCTCTTCTCCCTCCATGCCAATGGCATCCTCCTCAAAACCATGCCCGATTTCGAATCTGGCTGGGCGGAGACAGTCCTTGACTTCATCAGCAGCTCGCAGCAGCCATCCACTGGTCTCTGGGGCGTCAACGACGCACCCAATCTCTTCATTACGGATGCCATCCTCAAGAACACCTTCTCTGCCCAGGTGCCTCCCTATCATGACTGGACGCCCCATGCAACCCCCTGGCGGGGCAGCCCCAAGCTCAAACTGGCCTACGCCGACAATATCATCGACGCCCTCGTCGATGCGCAGACGCTCCGCAACCGTCGTCCTGCCGCCTGGAACAACTGCGCCTTCAGCCCAGTTCTGCACGATGCTCCGCAAAACGCCTCCATCTGCGACCTGCCCGCCACGGCGGCGGCAACCAGCATCCTGCGCTATGCGGCGGCCAGCGCCAGCGAAGAGAAGGTTGCCAAGGCGCAGATGGCCATCTCCCAGGCATGGAACACGGTCATGTCATCGATGCTGATGCGGAACGGCCTCTGGAAAACCAGTTTCTCTGGCGATTTCAATGCCTCCCAGGCATCCCTCTTTGATTTCCTGGATGCCACCCCGTGGCTATCCTTCCGCACCTCCGAAGCCATACCACCCGCCCAAGCAAACCTTGCACTGGACGACACCTTCACCCTGACTGCCTCCTGGAAGCCAGAGGCGCCTGCCGTCGCACTCCGCATCTTCGTGGCCGACAACGATGTCAAGACGGAGGAACTGAACGAGACGCATCTGGCCGCCATCATCCAGCCGCCAGCCAAGAGCTACTCGGCCAAGGATCCCGTCGTTCTGCTGCGCGAACTGGTGGATACGGGCGCCAAGCGCTGGGGTATTTCCCCCGTCGCCAACGGCAACGCCTACATTGCCCACAAGCTTGCCAGCATTCCCAAAGGGCTTAAGGTTTTCACCAAACTGAACAACCAGAAGCTCAAGCTCAAGCAGGGCAAACGCAAACAGCTCATCCATTTCGCCACGGTCAACGCCTACGGCGAAATGTCCGAAATTGTCACCATCCCCGAATCCCTCCCGCCATCCGACGATGCCGAAGAGGGAACCGAGGAGAACAACTGACAACGGAGTGGCGACAGCAACGGGGGTAGGAGGTGGCGACGACGGCCACGCCGTCGAAAAGACATACCTGCTCCCCAGCGCAGGAGGTGGCGACGGCGGCCACGCCATCGAAAAAAACATACCTGCTCCCCAGCACTGTGCAGTGCCGCAGCGAGTATAACGACGACATCACCGTTAATACTCCTGAAGCAACGTCTAAAGAGACAAGAGCGACAGGAGAGACGGGAGCGACATGACGAAGAATCTGATGCCATTTCGCTGTCCCTCCAGTCTCTCCCGTCCCTCCAGTCCCTTTTAAAGGAGTTTTAGCCTTCCGTCGAAACCGCACCCTACCTCACAGCTCTACGCAGAGCTTCAGCCCCGCGACAGCAAACCAACCCAACTTACATCCAAAATGTAAGGGAGAAGATACCATGCAACGCACACATATAAACAAGCCATTCACCCTAGTTGAATTGATGGTTGTGATCTCCATCATGATCATCATTCTGAGCCTTTCTGCGCCTGCCTTCCGCAAGCTGGCGATGGGAAGCTCTGTCGATGTGGCAGCACGCATGGTCTCCTCACAGCTGATGCTTGCCCGTGCAGAGGCCATCTCCAGACGCGAGTGCATTGCCGTCGTCATGCCCGATAACAACTTCAACAAGGATGCAGATGATGTCAGCATCTACCCCTATACCGCATTCCGCTCTGCAATAGTTGAAGAAGATGGTGGCTCCTACAAATTCAAGGAGTGGGTGCCGAACACAAGCTGGTCTTTTCTGCCGACGGGGGCTGTTATTTACGAGGTCAGAAATTCTTGTCCAAACGTTCTAACTTTCAACAGTGGGAGTTATTCCTTTGACACAAGCACGGCCTATACACGGGGTGCCTCTGAAACTTTGTCCGATGGTTCTGGTGAAATGGTTCACGATAAAAACAATACCTCCGTACCCTGCATTATCTTCAAGAAAACAGGGAAGACAGTTGGTCAAGGCTTCGTCACCATTTCCGAGGGGATTTACACTGGAGGCACTGAACCAGAAAAAGTAAATCTTCCAAACAGTCACTTTCTTGAAGTCAACCAGTACACTGGACAGACAAAGTTCCTTAAACCAAAGTTTGATTAGCCTCATATAAAGGAGGTTTAATATGAAAAAGCAATATTTCAACATGGTCGAGGTTCTTCTCGCCCTAGGTGTGGTTGTCATCGGCATCTGCTCGGTAATGGTGCTTTTCCCTGTCGGCGTCAACGCCAATCGCGACGCAGCCGTGCTGGATGACTCCTCCAACACAGCTGACCAGGCCCTTCATTTCATCGCATACAGGTTTACAACCGACTTCGCCACGAATGATACCGACTGGATTACTAATCGCAACCTGATTCCCGAGACATCCGATTTATCGGATGAAGACCATGAGACTATCATCAGTAACTTGCAGGAGGCAGGGCAATGGGTTACAGAAAGCAGTGGAGAGGAAGAATCGAGCCTGCTCAAAGGAGCCGATTTCACAGATTCCTTTTACCAATACAAGTCGAAAACTTATGTCTTTCAGGTTATTTCCCATCGTAATCCAAGAGGAGTGAAACTTGGAAATACCAATTTCAAGGAAGAACTAGTGGATTCCCGTGCAATCATGGTGCTGACAAGAAGCCAGATCATTTTCGACGAGAATGAATTAGGCGATGATAAGAAAATCGACTACAAGTATGGATTCAAGTTGAATGCTGAGATTTCCTGGCCAGCTGAAGTTCCCTATGCACAACGAAAGAAAGCAAACTATTCCATAGACATTTTCCGCAATACTGCTGTCAATTGACGAATCCCCCCTCAACTAAGGATGTATAATATGTCTAAAAATAGAAAAAAAGCCTTCACGCTGGTTGAGTTGATGGTGGCGATGGCCGTGCTGGTCATCATGATGGGATTTTTGTTCCAGTTTATCATTAGTGCCCAGCGCCTTTGGTCATCTTCCAATAGCGACACTGCAATCCATACCCAGGCGCAGATTGTCTTCTCCATGTTTGAAACCGATTTACAAAATGCTATTGTTAGGAATGACTCGGGATATGCCATTCCCTATCTAGTCACTGCGGATGCAGAAGACAGTGCGCATTATCCAATAGGGATGCATCATAACAGGGTTTATTGCTGCTTTTTAGCACAGACAAGTGATCTGACTGGGGATGCGGCTGACATGGGGGCTTCCCTAATTGCATATGTGTTTATCCGCACAAATGGTGATACTCCAGTTTATAAACTTTATCGCTTGATACTCGATGATGATTTCGACTATGTCAATGTTGAAGCAAGTGATTTATATAATAAAATCAATGACAAAATAAGTTCAATCGACAACAATTCGCAGAATATCCTTGCGGAAAATGTCGTTGATTGCAATATCCAAATAAGAAATACTTCAGCAACAGAGGCAACTCCCAAGGTTGCCCGTATGACAATTACATTCTTCGATCCAGATAAGATTCCCAATTATGAGGAAAGGATTAAGAGTAGTGGCGACCTATCGTCCTCTGATGACAGGGAAACGAAGCTCCAAGACGAGTTCAACTGCACCTACTCCTTCTCCAAAATCATCACGCTTCAATGACAACCCATTTTAAAAAGGGGTGGCTATAATGAAAGATACGCACAAAAAGAATAAAGGCTCGGCACTTCTCCTTTCGCTGGGGATCCTCTCTCTTCTTTTGATTCTTGCTATGAGCTTTTCCTTCACGGCGAGGACCAATAGGCAGAGTTCGGCCATCAACGCCGACCAGGTCAAGGTGCGCCTTGGCTCCGAGTCGGCCTTAGGTTGGGTACTGACTGCCATGAGGATGAATGTCGAAAAGAAGGACACTGACACCCCCTATTTTTTCAAGAAAACCCCCTTCAATCTTATCTGGTATGATAAAGACGCCCCTTTCAAAAACCGCTCTACCCTCTCGGAAAGCGAAATTGAGCAGGGAATGTTCATCAGCAGAGTCAAACGGGCGTACGAAGGGGATGAAGAAGAAGACCTGAAGAAAGCCTTGGATGTCGGTGCGCATTTGCCCATTGTTGACAAGATGCTAACTGATAGTACCAAGACGATCACGGAATTATTCCCCGCATACAGTGGCTATTACCCCAATTTTCGTCTTTTGAGCAACGAAGACGGTTATGTTACGAGATCGGCCTATCTTGTACTGGAGGACAGCAACAAACTGGATGTCAACCAGGCTTTGACGCTAAGCAAGGCAGACGACAATCGCCCATTCGTGAAGGGCGATGGTTCTTCCTTTGAAGCAAGACTGGCCAGGACAGGCCAGTCATCTTCTGATGATTTTGCCTACAATATTGCAGGTTATGATGCTTCAGACAACCCAAAAACATCCATTACTGAATCCAATACCCTTCGACTTGGCCTGAATATGCAGGAACTTCAGTTGAACTCCAATTTCTTCAACAATTTAAAAGACGGAACCAACTTCAGAATTCCTTGGCTCTCCTATTACCACCTTGTCAAGAAATCGAGTCAATACTCGGGGAACAATCTCTTCAAATACACCTTCTTCTCTGGGGATGACATCGAAGCCTATTGGGATGGGACAAACGAACGCCAGCGCTTTGACATCACTGGTGCCGAATGGCGTCCTGATGCAGACAATGCATGGGAGGATGGCACGGTAAATAGTCAGGAATATGCTAATGATTTGCTTGAGGCCTTGTGCGCTGATTCTGTGCGTGAGCAGTTTTTTCAGGATTATCAAACAAAGGAATTGGTGTCTTCACCACAGGTAAAGACCTCACCGTTTTCAGCCGATTCTGGCTTTGGCATCCCACATCTGAACTCCTTGGGTAATACAGGTAAGCAGATAGCGGCAAACATGATTGATTTCTGCGATAATGATAGCTTTGCCACACTCCCGCCTCTATTTCAAAACAAAGAGGCTTTGCTTAGCTTAGATGATGCTTCCAGTGGCAATTTTATATACTGCGGAAATGAACGTGTCCCCTATTTTAATGAGTTTGCCCTTGCCTTTGATGGAACAAAAGTTCTAACTTTTGATGATCCTGATAATGAAGAAAATAACCGTTATACTTTTAATTTTACAGCGAGTGCAAAGTTGGAATTGCTCCAGATATACAACGATGATGCACCCGCTGGGGAATGCACTATTCGTGTTTACATAAATGAACTGGCCTGTAAGATAGACACAAATCCTACCCCAATTGACATCAGACCATTTTTAATTGCTTCTGGTGATTTGACAGCTGGTAGTAGTGGTAGTGATCCATATCTTGAACTTTCATTCAATTATGGAACATCAAGTTCCGTACAGTTCATTGTCAAAGAAATTGAGGCAAAGGCTATCCGGGAAGTTCCCAATGTTAAAAGTGTAGAATTATCTTGGGGAATCTCAAAAATCACAATGGTTAGTTATGATAATGCAACAGGCAACATCTATGACGCTGCCTGGTGGCAAGGAAGTGCCTCGGGCAGCATGACGCCAACTAATGCAATCGGGAACCCACAAACAGCATCTTGGGAAGTAACCGATCCACGGGTTAATCACATCCGTGATAATTGGACTTGCAATGACTTTTCAACAGGGGATGTTGGTTCTATGGGAAAACGGAACAATAATTTTCCAACTGCAACACCTTCCAATGCAGATACTGAGCAATATAGTAGTCTCTTTGTTCCAGTTGGAACATCTACAAAATTGCCGACTTTTTCAACGGCTTTTCTTCCTAATAGACCTTTTGACAATTTTTGGGAAGTGGGTGCTGTCCATAGAGGGCAAGCCTTTAGAACAGTTGCACTTCTTGGAGATGATGCCGTGTTTGTTGACCAGCTTAAGATTGGCCCTTTGAAAGAGCATCAAGGAACATACAATATCAACGCAAGAAATCCTATCGTACTTGCAGACTTTGCCAAGGGAATTGATATCGAAAGTGAGATTGACTTAGGCGATGTAAATACGATAGATAAAATTGGTGATTACGAATTAGGAATAGGTTATTCCACGAGCAGTACTTTCTCCACCGATGGAAGTGATTTTACTGGATCAGAAATAGAATGGCATAATCCCTCTTTCAGCCGTAGTGCTGCAGCGCCAACATTCAAGGCATTTAATGATAATCTGTCACCCAAGCCAACATGTGACCGTGCGGAGGAGGCTTTCTTTACAAGAACGGTTCCTCTGCTGACAACACGAAACGAACGTTTTACCATTGTCGTTGCATCACAGCTTCTGAAGCAAATCGAAGGCATTTCGGATGATACAACTTGGAATAAAATCAAAGACACCCTAATCAACCCGACAAAATACAATGGAGAATACTATTCCATCATGACAACACATCGCATCGTCGCACATGTTGTCATGGATGCATGGCGCAATCAATTCAAGGTTGTTCAATTGAGATACTTGGAGGATTGAATATGAAACGTTATTTTTCTTGCTTCATAGCCTGCATGTTGATAATGGGTCTGATATCCGTATTCGGTCAGAATGATAACAACAGGCCTAAGTTTTCAGATGCCCAAAAGCAACATGCGAAAATCTATTACCAGATTGTGATCCAACTCCGAAAGGGACAGCATGACTTTGACAAGAGTTTTAAGGCCTTCTATGGTCCAATAGTCAACGATTGTGAACGCCTCTACAAGGAACATAAAAAATACGAGGCTTTTTTCAGGCAAAAAGCCAATTCTTCAATGGAAAACAACAAACAGGAGATAGCCAAGAAACAAGAAAAGGCAAGACTTTACTTTGAACAACTAGCTGATCTTACACAGAATATTAGTGAAGCCTTCAAAAAAATGGATTCCAGTAAAATTGACAATTCCCTAGTCGAATATAAACAGATTGAGAAAAACCTTCTTGCCCTTGGGGCAAAAATCCCCCAGCGCAACTGGGTAACTGTTTCTGAAGCAGAAATTTTTGTTGCCCAAGCAATACGAAACACACGACCACGAAAACAATCCCAAAATTGAGGATATACACATGATGAAACGCCATTTTACACTTGTTGAACTTCTTGCGGTCATCGGCATCGTCGCTGTATTGGCGGCGATTACTGTCGGAGGTCTCTCCTTCGCCACCGCAAGAGCGGACGAGGCCAAGACACTCGCCCTGATGGAAGAGTTTGAAATCGCCTTGGAAAAGTACAAGGAAGACTATGGGGTCTATCCTATTCAAGAGACGGCGGGTGATGTGAAGTTCTCCGATTCAAAATGGGACTATTTCACAAACAAGAGCAACAACAAACGAGGCAAGCCATATATGGAGGGAATAGGTAATGTTACCACCTTTGAGGATGGCTTTGGAAACGCCTTCCAGTATGAGTACCCGAATTCAGTTGCTTCCCGCAACACCACCAAATATGCATTGTGGTCGAAGGGAAAGGATGGAAGCAAGGACTCGGGTACATCTGATGACGATATCTGCTCCTGGAAGCAAAAGTAACATTAAACGAACAAAAACTTTTAAGGATAAGGAAAACCGCCATGAAAAAGCAAACTTTTACTCTTGTTGAATTACTAGTCGTTATTGGTATCATTACCATATTGGCCGCCATTCTGCTTCCTGCCGTCGGCAGTGCCACGATGAAAGCCGACCAGGCAAAGGCAAAGGCTTCAATTACCACTCTTATCAATGCCATCAAGCAGTTCGAGGCTACATACGGGTATCTGCCCCTGAAATACTATGATGGCGCAGACACGACGACGTCATCGTTGCTCATATCAGACAAAGAAAAATTAGACCCTGATAAGTATGAATATCTAATTCGCATTCTCCAGAACGTGGAGGAATCCACAAAAAAGAAAATCAATACCAGAGGAATCAAGTTCTTGGACTTCCAGGGAAATGAGCCTGGAAAGTTTACGGATCCATGGGACAACAACTTCATCATTTACTTTGATAATGATAATGATGGCAAGATAGCAAACTTCCATGAAGAGTGCGGAAAGAAAAAAGAAGGAAACAATGCCGTAGTCTATTTTGACGATACAGGTGAAAGCGGTAAAAATGGCATTTATTATGATGTCATCGTCTTCTCGAAAGGAGCGAGGATAGCAGAAAGTAATGGGAAAGTTTCTCGACAAATCATTCGCGATAATGTCTATTCGTTTCCCGTGCAGTGGATTGCCAGGGGCAATGATGGCACATCTAGGTTTGTAATCACGAAATAATCAGGAGGATACGGTTTATGAAAAAGCAAGCATTCACACTTGTCGAGTTGCTAGTTGTCATCGGCATCATCACCATACTGGCTGCCATGCTGATTCCAGCCGTCAATTCCGCCATGGCAAAAGCGCAGGAAACAAGGTGTACCAACAACCTGGGGCAAATCGGCAAGGCCTTCGCCATGTACAGTGCGGACAATGGCAACAACGTTATTGTCTGCAATGGGGATAAAGCTAAAGCGGAAGGAGTTTACAAAGACCCTGATTGGGTCAATAGCTGGGTTGGACTTTCCTATTTATATGTTAAAAATGCAGATATCTATAATTGTGAGGCCGATGAGGCACCTTTTAGCCATGACATTTCTATTGATATAGATACAATACGATTCGAGCGCAGTTATATCGCCAATACTGGTATCCACAAAGGCACCATAAATGGTACAACAAAACGCAGTATCAAGACCTATTCCATCGACAATCCTGCTATTACCATTTCTGTGGCCCCCCTTCATTCAGAGGGATTGAGCAAAACATTTGGGATTTGGGTTTCAAAGACTAATGATAAGTTTAAATATACAGACTCTAAACGTCATAATGGGAGTGCAAACTATCTTTTTGCAGACCAGCATGTCGCAAAAATGACACATGAGAATATCTGGGCCAATATTGATACTAAGACGAATAATATAGAGAAATATTGGGCAGATTACAACTAGGCTGCTTTCTAAAGAAATCTAAGCATGCAAAGTGTCAGTGGATGAATCAGCCGACACTCATTAGCAAACAGGCACAGTCATTAGGCTGTGCCTGTTTTGTATGCTGAAGAAGCGTTCTTATGCGAAAAACTCTGCCAGGGTGACTTCCGACTGGTGAGGCACATTTTCAAGCGACTTGAGCGACGGGAGAGACAGGAGCGACGCAAGGGGCGCATTGTCAAGCGACTTTTCAAGGGACGGGAGCGACGGGAGAGACGGGAGCGACGAGGAGGGCACGAGAAAGAACTTGCCAGGAGCGGAGGCGACAAGGAGGGCGCGAGAAAGATATTGCCTGGAGCGGGGGCGACAGGGCACGAGAAAGAACTTGCCTGGAGCGGGGGCGACAGGGCACGAGAAAGAACTTGCTTGGAGCGGGTGCGATATGGCACACGCCCCTTGCGTCGCTCAAGTCCCTCCCGTCCCTCAAGTCCCTTCAGAACTCTGTAAAGGGACGGGAGGGACGGGAGGGACTGG
>JAFXUD010000029.1 GCA_017535315.1 Victivallales bacterium
GGACGGGAGCGACGGGAGAGACGCAAGTGGCACGGGCAGGAGGGCATAACTCTAGTAATCTTGCCCCATGCGTCGCTCCCGTCGCTCCCGTCCCTCATGTCCCTTACAATCAAGCCCTCCTATTCAAGCCCCTTGCGTCGCTCCCGTCGCTCCCGTCCCTCATGTCCCTTACAATCAAGCCCTCCTATTCAAGCCCCTTGCGTCGCTCCCGTCGCTCCCGTCGCTCCCGTCCCTCATGTCCCTTACAATCAAGCCCTCCTATTCAAGCCCCTTGCGTCGCTCCCGTCTCTCATGTCCCTTCTAAGTAGCCGTCGTAACACCCTCGGTTGTAGTTGCACACGCCCGATTTCTTGAGTACATAGATTAATGAACGCCAGCAGCGAGAAAAAGGATGGTCGCCAGGCATCTGCGTTCCTGGCCACTGAGCGCGGTTTTGAAGCACTTCTCGAAGAAGGTGAGTTTGCCAGCCTTATCCAAATGCTCGTTTGTGCGATGGAGAAGCTTCTTTTGCCGACATCGGCCACCAGTGTCTTCGCAAAGCTGGTCTTGCCTGTACCAGGTTTGCCGTAAAGCAATCTCAAGAGGGAATTTCAAAACTAACGCGAAATGCGCTAAGAGATGAGCGCAGTGGCTAAGGCAACGGCTCGAAGTCGCACTTTCGTGCGGTAAGAGGCGTTGCCAACGCCAATGTGTTCATGTCAACGTGCATTTCGATGATAGTTTTGAAATTACCTCTCAACTCAAATCCGCACAAAAACAGCCAAGCCGTTTCGTTTTTTAGGCAATTTGCAATATATTAAATATGTTTTCCCTTCCATCATAAAATACAAGGAGCAGACCATGAGTGTTCGCGTCAGATTCGCCCCCTCCCCGACAGGGCAGGTACATATTGGAAACATCCGTGCAGCCATTTTCAACTGGCTTTTCGCACACCATGAAGGAGGCTCCTTCCTCCTTCGCATCGAAGACACCGATCTGGAACGTTCGACCCCAGAAGCCATCGCAACCCTCCTAGAGGTCATGGAATGGCTCAAGCTCGACTTCGACGAGAAGCCCCCGCTCTACCAGACCTCCCAGGTCCAGAAGCACCTGGCCGCCGCGCAGCAGCTCCTCGCGCAGGGCGACGCCTACAAGGACAACAAGGGCGGCAACGGTGAAGCCATCCTCTTCCGCATCCCCTTTGACACGGCGCGTGTCCCTGGCGTCGCCGAAGCCGGTCCTGCCGAAACGCTCGTCCATCCCGAGGTTCCCGTGGTCGTCAGCCACAAGGGCGTCGATTATGCAGGCGTCTCCAGCAAAGGGAAGCCCGCGCCTGGCGGCGCAACGCTGGCGGGTTTCCTCAACCTCGTCGTCAAGGACACGCAGGACAATACGCTCTTCACGCTCAACGACCACCTGGACGAGGTGAAAGCTGGCAAGGAGTTCACCCTGCCAAACGCCGCCAAGCTCTGCTTCACGCGTCGCACCATCACCTACCACGACATCGTGAAGGGCGACATGACCAAGCCGTTGGACAGCCTGAAGGACGTGGTCATTGTCCGCTCCGACGGCTCCCCCGTCTTCCACCTGGCCAACGTGGTCGATGACATCACGCAGAAGGTGACGCATATCATCCGCGGCGACGACCACGTGGAAAACACCTTCAAGCACATCATGTTGTTTGCGTGCCTGGGCGCGCAGCCCCCGCAATACGGCCACCTGCCGATGATCGTCAACGCGGCTGGCAAGCCCTATAGCAAGCGTGACGGCGATGCCTTTGTAGGCGACTTCCGCACCAAGGGCTACTTGGCCGATGCCCTGGTCAACTACCTCTCCCTGCTGGGCTGGGCGCCTGGCGACAACCGCGAAAAGATGACGCGTGACGAACTGGTGGAGGCCTTCACGCTGGAGCGAGTCCAGCACGGGGCCGCGCAGATGGACATCCAGAAGCTCACCAACCTCAACGGCCTCTACATCGCCGAAATGCCCGAGGACGATTTCCGCAAGACCGCCCTCGAATGGATTGCCACCTTCGATTGGGGCAAGACCATCGATGAGGCACTGGCCGCCAAGGTCTGCACCCTGATGCACAGCCGCACCAAAGTCTTTGCCGACATCGCGCAGTGGGAGTACTTCTTCAACGACATCCCCGCCTACGACGAAAAGGCCTGCACCAAGCAGCTCAAGGACCCAACTGCCATCACCGCCCTGAAGTCCCTGCTGGAGCAGTTCAAAGCCCTCGACTCCTTCGACGCCGCCACGCTGGAGCCCATCGTCGCCGCCGCCACGGAGGCCGCTGGTCTCGGTCATGGCAAGCTCAACCAGCCCCTACGCGTCGCCGTCACTGGCTCCGCCATTGGCGCGGGCATCTTCGAGACGCTTGAAATCCTCGGCAAGGAAAAGTCCGTCAAACGGCTTGAATACGCCCTTGCCAACAAGGTGGTGCAATAGCTCTCACATACTACAGAGGTACCCGCCATGTCTCTCCCCATCATTGCCATAGTCGGACGCCCGAATGTGGGCAAGTCCGCCCTGTTCAACTGCATCCTCCGCAAGAGGGTCGCCATCGTGCATGAGCAGAGCGGGGTGACGCGTGATCGCATCACTGCCCCCGCCGAGCACTTCGGTAAGAAGTTCCTGCTCGTCGATACGGGCGGGCTTGGTGTGCATCACCGTGAAAACACCTCCGACATCTTCGATGGGCTCATCCGCGAACAGGTCGCCGAAATCGTCAAGGAGGCCTCCGTACTCATCTGGGTGGTCAACATCCAGGACGGCATCACCATCCAGGACGAAGAGGTGGCGGACTACCTCCACAAATGCGGTAAGCCCATCGTCATCGCTGCCAACAAGGGGGACAACGAGCCATTGCGCGCCTCGGCGACGGGGCTTTTCGCCAAACTGGGGATTCAAGAGATACACCCTGTCAGCTGCATGCACACCGTCGGCATCAGCGACCTGCTGGAGGCGACTTTAGCCCTCGTCCCGCAGGAGGCATGGCAGGATGAGGAGCAGAAAAACGAAAACCGTCTCAAGGTGGCGGTCGTCGGACGCCCCAACGTCGGCAAGTCCTCCCTGGTCAACAAGATATTGGGACGGGAGCGCGTAATGGTCTCCGATATCCCAGGCACCACGCGCGACGCCATCGACGAACCCGTTGACCTGGAGTACGATGGCATCCCGCTGCCCATCACCATCATCGACACGGCGGGCATGCGCCGCAAAAAGCAGGTCGATACCGTTGTGGAATTTTTCAGTTTATCTCGTTCGGAAAATGCCATATCCCGCTGCGACATGGTAATTTTCATGCTGGACGCCACTGACCCGTGCACGAGCCAGGAGCGGCGTATCGGCCACATCATCGTGGAGGCGAAAAAGCCCTGTCTACTGCTGGCGAACAAGTGGGATCTGGCTCGGAAGGAGAATCGTTCCGAGAAGAAGATGATTGAGCGAATCCGCCAGGAGATGCCCTTCATGGCGCACGCGCCGCTACTTCTCGTTTCTGTGCTGAAAGGCTTCAATTTCAAGGAGATCGCGGGACGGATGCTGCACGTCCGCGAGCAGATGGGGGTCAAGGTTCCGACCGCCATTCTGAACCAGTTCCTGCAGGACATCATGGCGCGCAATCCGCCGCCCAGCACGGGCCTCAAGAGCTTCAAGCTCTTCTATGGCACGATGACGACCTGTCCGCCGCCCACCTTCAGGCTCTTCGTCAACAAGCGTTCCCTCTGCCCCGCAAATTACCTCCAGTATCTGGAGAACCAGCTGCGCGAGGCCTTCTACCCCGAGGCAGGTCTGCCTATCGTTTTGGAACTGCGCGAACGCGAATCCCACAAGGAGGACACCACCGACGGCAAACGACAGGCCGCCGCAGGCGTCAAGCGCAAGCGCGAGTCCAACTATCAGTCTGAACACCGCCGCATTTCTCGTGCAAGAGGCAAGCGCAAGAAGAAATGAGTTCATTCAATATGATTGATTCAGGAGAGATGGCAGGTTATTCCGACGACGGGCCGTCGTCGCTACATCCTGGCGAAATGCTGGTTCTTGCGTCTGCCTCGCCACGCCGCCGTGAACTACTGATACAGGCGGGGATTCCCTTTGTCTGCCATCCCGCCGACATCGACGAGAGTGTCGTGGAGGCGGCTTCTCCCGAAGAACTTGTGCAGAAGCTCGCCTCGCTGAAAAGCCTGGCAGTCGCCCAGGAACTGCAAACGCAGCAGCTCATCCTTGGGGCGGACACCGTCGTCGCACTGGATAGCAGAATCTTCGGCAAGCCCGCCGACATGGAGGAGGCCGCCGCAATGCTGCATGCCCTGTCAGGGCGTACACATGCCGTCATCACGGGAGTCGCCCTGCGGCGGGGCGAGCAGTGCATCACCAGGGCATGT
Organism: Victivallales bacterium; assembly: GCA_017535315.1. Classification (GTDB taxonomy): domain Bacteria; phylum Verrucomicrobiota; class Lentisphaeria; order Oligosphaerales; family Oligosphaeraceae; genus RGIG3456. The sequence goes on from JAFXUD010000029.1 coordinate 4,368, forward strand.
ACTACGCAAGTCACCTTCAAGGTGCTTTCCGACAAGGACATTGCCCATTACCACAGCCTTGTCAACCCGCTGGACAAGGCTGGTGCCTACGCCATCCAGGAACATGGCGACCTCATCATCGAGAGTATTAACGGTTCGCGCACCAACGTCATCGGCCTCCCCGTCGAGATGGTGCAGGAGTTGATTTCCCCTCCATGAGATTCCAACTTATCCATTCTGGACAACGCTTTTTCTATTTCACCTTGCTAGAAGGAAGAGCCATGAACAAAAAAAGATTCACCTTTACGGAACTGTGTGTGATTTGCGGGATGCTGTTCCTGCTTTTCACGTTTCTAGGCAATGCGGCGGAGAAGGCTCTGCAAAAGGCACGTGAGAAAAGCTGTGTCGGCAATCTCAAGGTCATCGGGCAGGCTTGCGGCTCATACGCAACGGACAATGCCTCCTTCATCCCCTGCCAGCCAAAGCCAGATGGTACCCTCATCTACTTTGGCACGTTCCACAACGAAGGCTCTTTGCCATTTCTGCTGGCAAAAAACGGCTACTTTGGTGAAAAGCCGACTGGTCCTTCAAAAAACTGGCTCCCCAATACTATTTCCGAATTCTTTGCCTGCCCTGAGGACAAGGCGAACTTCAAGCCTGGCACGGTGCGCAGTTCCTACTTCATCCACCAGATTGACGCGGCAACCGCCGTCAAGATGCGACGTTACGGCGAGGAACTCTTCGCACGGGTCAACCTGGAGACGGACCGCCCCGAAAACAGCATCTGCTTTGATGTCTTCCCATATAAGCAGGCGGAGAAATACATCTCAAACCATGGGAGTGTCACCAATGTGCTTCGTCTGAACGGCAGTGTAGATCAAGTCGATTGCACTGGTGCCCTGAAGGGCAACATCTGGAACTGGATAGCCGAGGTCATGGACGAAATCGAACTATAGCTACATAATACCCCACTCAGGAGAATTGAAATGAACCTAAAGCCCCTGTTATTGTCCGCATGCTGCGCATTCCCCCTATTTGCGGAGCCCGTGATTCCCTTCTTCCAGAAATCGCCAGCGGTGGATGGTGTCATTTCGCCTGATGAGTATGCCCAAGCAGCCACTTTTACGCTCAAGAAAATAAAGGGACGCGGCGAGCCGACAAACGCCACCACCGTCTATTTCGGGCGCGACAAGGACAACATCTATGTCGCATATGACTGTAAGGAAAAGGAGATGGCCAATATCCGCGCGCAGTTCAAAACCCCAGAGGAGCGCGACAACAACATCTTCAATGACGACTGCATCGAGTTCCAGTTCGACCCATGGAACGCCCCCGATCGCAAGGAGGTCATCCGACAGTTCATCGTCAACTCCAATGGCATTCTCTACGATGCCCTGGGGCCTGACCGCTGGAAGGACTGGGACGTTGCGGTCAAAACCTCCAAAGGCGCAAACGGTTGGCAGGTAGAGCTGGCCGTGCCCATTCTCCCCGTCTGCGGCTATGCCCCGACAGGCGCTGAACTCTGGCGGTTCAATCTCGCCCGCAACAATCCGCGCCTCAAGGAGCCTTGCACCATGACGGGCGGCAGTCCAAGGGGCTTCAACGCCCCCGAAAACTTCCTCACCTACAGAAGTGGAGAAGCAACCACTCCTGTCACCATCCTCGCCAAAACTCAAGACGAAATCAGGTTCCGCGCAGAAAAGCCCTGCACCATCACCATGACGCAGCTTCGCGCGGACGGCAAGCTGCTAGGGAATCCACAGAGCCTCGCGCTGAAGCAAGGCGAAGAGGGTTCCCTGCCCATCAAGCAGCAGAAAGGTGCCTCCACCTTTCAGGTGATAACAGAAGGCTGGAAGCTCACCTGGGAGGCGGAAACCGTCCAGGAGCCATCCCCCATCGTCAAGATGACCCAAAACCCGCTTTACCGCGAGCTTTGGGGCACCGAGTACACAATGCAGGCACGGGAGGGGGCGACACTTGCCCACCATGGGCTTGACCCCAAATGGACAACCTCCGCCTTCCAGTTCGGTCAGGAGTGGAGCGGAATCGAGAAGACGCGCAACGCCCTCCAAGACGGGCTAATCATTGAGGGACTTCCCTCCATTCTCAGCGCTTTCGGCTTTCCAGAGGCCATCCCCGAGTTCAAAGCGTGCGTTACCCTCATGAACTACATGATACATATCCCCAAAGGAGTTCCGCGCTTTCTCGGCAAAATCTTCCTTCTGGCTGGCGAGGAGAGCAAACAGAGTTACCTGAACAACATCCGCGAAAACCCCAACTTCCAAAAATACAGGAAGAACCTCTGGGGTTTCTGGTTCGGCGACGAGGTTTCAGAGCACCAGGAGGAAGGGCTTCTGCATTTCATGGAGCATCCCAAGGAGTGGCCAGGCATCACCGACTTGAACGAGAAAATCAAGGAGAAGTACGGCCACCCGCTTCCTTCCTCCAACGCCGATCCCGACCCGCTGAAATGGATTGCCATGAGGCGCTATGTCCAGGACGAGCTTCTTGACCTGAGCAAACGTGCATACGCCACTGTCAAACAGGAGTTTCCAGGGGTGCATTTTATCAGCGACGACCCCATGGGCACGCACAAGATATACGACTTCGCCTATTTCACTCCCGATGTCGCGGAATATGTCTGCTTCCAGCTTTATCCAAGGAACCACCATCAGATATCCGACTTCAGCGCCAAAACGAAGTATGTGGCGGACCTCTCCACTTGCGAGTACATGACCCCATGCCCACATGTTGAAAACTACGGCGCAGACTACAAGGTCGAGGAGGTCATCGAGAAGCTGAGCCAGGCCGTCCGCGCTGGAGCCGTCGGCTTCCACCTCTATTTGGACGATGTCACTGGGCAGCGGGACGGGCGTCGCTCTATCTGCTGCGATCAATTCGGAGCCCCCGAACGCTACCAGGCGATTCTCGCAGTATTGAACGAGATGAAGAATATGCCCCGTCTGCGTTTCCCAGAGGCGGACTGTGGTTTCTTTATCTCCGCCAATGCCATCCGCGCAACCCCCCACCATGTCAACGCGCCAGACGCGACCATCGCGCTACACTCGCTCTTGGAGAACACCAGCGGCTGTTGGTTCAAGTACTTCTCGGAGGGCTCCATCCACCTTGGTCAGGTTGATCTCAGCAAATACAAGGCGGTCTTTGTCCCCTATTCAAAGTATCTGGAGGCAGAAGCCATGGCGGCGCTGGAGAGATACGTCCAGGACGGCGGACGATTGGTCGTCATGGACCCAGAGGCCTTCATGTTCACTCCAGTTGGCGAAAGCCTAGCGGCCCGCAGGACGGCATTGACAGGCATTGTGGAATCAAAGCAGGGACGCAATGCGAAAAACGTTTACATCGGCGATTCCATCGTCCCCGTACTCGGCTCAAAGACATGGGACTTTGCCGTTGCGGATGGTGTCACCGTCCTTGGCAAGTTTGACGATGGGCGTCCTGCCCTCATTCAGCACCGCTTTGGCAAGGGTGAGGTGATGACCTTCGCCTCTGATTTGCTCCACCTCGAAAATGTTAAGAACGAGGGTCTTCGCACCTATTTCCGCAAGTTGACGGGGAGCCTTGGCCTGGAGCACGACTGCGACATCTGGCGCTTCCGCTTCCCGTTCTCCATCATCAAGCGTCCTCAAGGCCATCCTGGCCGCTGCCTGACCAACAACTACGTCTTCTGGGAACGTTGCAAACCGCTTTTCGGCGCCAACGACAAACTGCCCAACACCACCTACAGCTATTCCGTCGCTCCCGATACCCCCGCCGACAATCCTGCCGTGGAAGAACGGCATCCTTTCGACAAGGGACGCTTGACCGACCGCCGCACACAAATAAAACTTGGAAACGTTGGTCGCCCGCCTGAAGATTTCGCCAAGGCCATCGTCGGCTGGAAGAGCCCAGCCCCCTTTGAAATCTCCTTCGACCTGGGCGAGGTGCGTACAGTCGAGACTGTGGAGGTTTTCACGCATGGTGTCATGCGCGACATCACGCTTTCTGTCTCGGAGGATGGCACGAATTACGAAAGCCACTCCTTCCCCGCAAACCATGCCAAGGAAGACAGTAACCTGACCATTACCCGTAAGGCCATGCCGCTGCCGAATCCGCGCCAGGTGCGCTACTTGAAGCTCGCCTTTGCTGAATCCACTAGCAAAGCCCCCATCCATCCCGAATTCTCCAAAATCGACAAAATCTTCATCAAGGGAATTGAGGCGGGTCACTTCACCGAAGCCAACTTCCAAATCTCCGAAATCGAAATCTGGGGAAAATGAAGGATGTAAGTTACTATTCAGAGGGGAGTAATCATGCACGGGATGCCTATTTTTCTGCGCCTTGCCGCTCCACTGCGCTTCGCGGCACGGCGCAAAGGAACTGGGGTATATCGCCTGCCCGTGGGTTTCGCTCGCGCCAAAGGCGCTCGCTTCACCCACGGCTATATTCTTGCCGCCGCTTCGCGGCTTACCCTTCTGAATAGTTACGAATGTTGCAAAGCCTCGTTTTTGTAGGATAAACTCGTTTTGCCACAAAACAATCGAAGAAACAAATGACTAAAGAGCAGATATCCACCTCCCCCTGGCGCGCCAAGTTCGCCTGGTTCTGGTACAACACAGCCGAGATTTTCCATTTCACGCAAGAGGATATGGACAAGAAGATGGCACGCTATACCGCTCAAGGCATCACCCACGTCATCACCTTCAGCAGCACCCACTTCCGCTGGTCGTTCAAGCCATGGTGGCCACAAATCAATGCCTGCATCGCCAAAATCGTGAAAAGCGCCCATCGGTATGGCATCAAGGTAATCGAGCACCACTCCAGTTGCCTCACCTGGTGCCCCGACCCTGAAATCTCCCCTGCCCACCGCACCGCCTTTGAAAATGGCCTGAAGGGACGCAACAGTTCCGTCGAGGACTTCCCTGGCATCGTCGAATACTGCCTCGACCTAACCAAGCCCGAAAGCCAGTGGGAGCAAATCGACGCTGTTTCAGGCAACCGCCTTTCGTGCCGCTACCATGGACACATCAAGTGCCCAAGCAACCCCGACTACATGAAAGCATATCTCCACTATCTGGAAGAGGTCTATGCCACGGGCGTCGATGGAATCATGACCGATGACATGGGTGCAGAAGAACATTTCATCTATCCCAAGGACGGAGGCCCCGTTGTCCGCATCCACAGCAGTTGCGGCTGCAAATACTGCCGTGAACGCTTCCGCAAGGAGTACGGCTATGAATTCCCGTCTGGCGACCAGTGGAAAAAATGGTACGGCAATTTGGAGGACAAGACCTTTCAAGACTACCTTCATTTCCAGATGGAGAAGTTCCTTGATTTCCACCGTACTATCAAACGGCATTACGAGGGGCTTGGTCTGAAGATGTTGCGTCCAAACTATACCTCCTCCCCTATGACCTCGAATCGGTACTGCTCCAATCCATGCACCTACCCGCAACTTGACTGGTTCTTCCAGGAGTGCATGTACAGCCGCGCCATCCGCTACTCATGGCCGCATTTTCTGACACAGCAAAAACTAATCGCCATGGTCGCCAGGCGTCGCAACATCCCCCACATGATGATGTTCTACGCGAACCGTCCCGATACCCTCCTCTTCTCCTTCGGCATCTGCCGTCTGGCAGGTGCCATGCTCACCAACACACCTGAAGGGGAAAACAATACCGATGAAACTGCGCTGAGGCGTTTTGAGGACAACTATGCCTCCCTTCTCTTTGACGTCTCAGAGCTTCCCGTTGTCGGCTTCCTAGATTCTGAAGCGAATCGCTTCTATGGCGCAGGCTATCTGGAGACACGCCTCACATACTGGCTGAAAGTCACCTTCTTCAAGAACATACCATCCACCATGTTCAGCATCGAAGAGCCTGAAAACTGGAACGTTCCCGTCCTTGTCTGCAATGAGCTGCATCTCCTTGCCGACAAGGAGATTCGCGCCTTGCAGGAGTATGCCAACAAGGGCGGTTCTCTCGTGCTGACAGGCATCTGCGGTGAACAGGATGCGGACGGACGCTTCCGCACACGTGAGGAAATCAACGCCATCTGGGGGCTCGACCTCTATGATGAAGCCATCGCGGATTCCTATAAAACCATTCCATACGGGAAGGGAAGCATCACCATCGTTGGCTACAATTTCGGCTATCACGCCGACAAACAAGCCAACTACAGGCACTATGTCTTCGATGAAAGGCGCCGCAACAGCGACTACGTCGATCATCCGCGAAGCGATATCTTCGTCTTGCAAATGCCGCGATACGGCCATGAGAATACAGGTCATCCACTCGAAGACTACTATGCCATCTACGATGAACTGGCTCCCCAGATTGACGCCATTGCGGCTCTTCTGACGGGTCTTGCCAAAGACCGCCTCTCTTTCCAGGCTGAACTTCCGAAGCATGTCATCGCCGTGCCCTTCCACAGCCCATCCGCACATGCCATAGCCATCCAGTTGTTGAACGCGACAGACACCCTGCCCACCCATAAGGGACAACTTGTCTCCCACGGCGACCCAATCCCCTTCCCCGCCTGGAATGGAGACGACGGCATCCTGCGTATATCGCTTCCAGATGATGTACGCGCAGAATCCGCCTTCTTCGCCGATGTGTCAGGCACACATATACCACTGCATCTTACAGTGAAAGACAATACCGCGACGGTCACCCTTCCCGCTGGCACCCTAAAGGACTATGGAATGGTCTGCATCAAATAAGCAAAAAACACCTACCACACAATATCCCTAAAGTGCTCTATTCCGTCTGCTGGTGGAAGAGCTTGGCGTAGAAACCGTTCTTTTCAAGCAATTCCTTATGGGTACCGTATTCGGAGATGATGCCGTTCTCGATGACGGCAATCTTGTGGCAGCGCATGGCCATGGAGACGCGCTGCGAGACCATGATAGCAGTCTTGCCCACTAGAATCTGCGCCAGCGTCTCCTGGATTTTGCGTTCGGTGTTGGCATCCAGAGCGGAGGTGCAGTCATCCAAAATCAGCAGGTCGGGGTTCGTGAGAAGGGCTCGCGCGAGGGAAAGGCGCTGTCTCTGGCCACCAGAGAGGCTGCTGCCCTTCTGGCCGATTAGCGTCTCGTACTGCACCTTCATCTCCATGATGAAATCATGCATCTGGGCGGCCTTTGCCGCGTTCATGATCTGCTGGTTGGTGGCATTTGGACGCCCATAGCAGATATTATCGCGCATGGAACCACTGAAAATCTGCGCCTCCTGCGGAACAATGCCGACGCGATGCCTGAACGAGCCTAACTTGATGTCCTTGATGTTGATGCCATCGATGAATATATCGCCGAAGGTAGCCTCGTAGAGGTGGGAGAGGAGGTGGAGCATGGTGGTTTTGCCAGCTCCCGAGGCTCCCATGATGCAGAGCCATTCGCCAGCTGGCACGAAGAAGTTGATGCCCTTCAGAACGGGCTCGGGCGGCGGGGCTGGCGTGGTGTCTTCGATGATGCCCTCCTTGTCACTGCGTGGCGCAGGATAGGCGAAATAGAGGTCCTTCACTTCAATGCCCTTGGTCATGGGCGACGGAAAATCGACGGAATTGGGCTTGTCAGCGATTTCAATCTTCTTGTCCAACACGCTGACTACACGCAGAAGCGCCGTGCGCAGCCGTTGCAGCACAAAGGAGAGCTGTGCAAACTCTAAAACGGGCTGGAAGAGCGTCATCGTCGTGCTGTGGAGGAACATCATGCGGCCAAGCGTCATGTCGCCGTCCAGCACCATCTTGCCGCCATAGAGGAAGATGGCGCAGCTGCTCAGGCTTGTCAGGATGCCTGCCTGCCGTCCAAGTCCCGCGCTGACGCGGAGGGCGGTCAGATTGTCGCGAAGCGAGCAGGCGATCATGCGGTGGAAATTCAGGAGTTCGCCCTTTTCGCGCGCATAGGCCTGAATCGCCTTGATGCCGTCAATCTTCTGGGTGACAAGACCGTAAAGGCAGGCGTTCGTATGGCGAAGTTCAATGTTCAGGCGGCGTATCAGAGGGCGCTTGTAGCGATACATGAAGGCATAGATAGGGGTAATGCCGAAGGCTATCAGCGCCATCCGCCACTCTTCATAGAGCAAAACGGCTGCGCCAACGATAATCATCGACGTGCAGTGGGTCGCGCTCATGAACAGTCCCATCATCTCCGCGCGGACAGAATCCACGTCCGACAGAATACGCGAAAGGAGGCGCCCAGGGCTCATCGACTGGTGGTAGGCCATGGACAAATCCAGCACCTTCTGGTGCATGTCCTCGCGGAGGCTCCCCGTGATGCCCTGCGCGACGATGATCTGCTGACGCGTGGAAAGGCGCGCCAGGAAATTCAGCGCAATCTGCGTCCCCATATAGAACATGGCGATGATGAGCAGATGCCGCCCAGCTTCAGGCTCTCTTGCGCTGACACGTGCGCCATTGTCGATTTTGCGCCCCATGCTGACCGTGGGACGGCTTCTCGACAGCCTCTCCCTGTCGGGTTGCCAGATTCGCTGCCGTTCGCCGTCCTGTGGAGCCACCTCCGCCTTCTTGTTGTCCCCCTTGATGACCAGGATGTCATCGACGACCAAGCGGTTGTAGAAGCTCATCAGATAGGTCGAGGAGGAGTTTGTGGCCACGATGAGGATACATATTAGCAAGGACCACCGCTTGGGCCAGGCATATTTCTTGATGAATCGCCAATAGAGGGGCCAGTCCGTCCCACTGTCATCTGGGATATGCTTAGGCGGTCGGAAGGGGATGTTCCGATGGTGTTCTTTTATGTTGTTGCTGAAGAAAAGCATATCTACCCCTCGACTAGTCCTCGATGACGCCCTTGCCCATGTGCTTGGTATAGAGCTCGTGATACCGTCCGTTCGGGATGGCCATAAGCTCGTCGTGAGTGCCGCGTTCCTGGATATAGCCCTTGTCCAGCAGGATAATCTGGTCGGCGTTCTTGATGGTGCTGAGGCGGTGCGCCACGACAAATGAGGTGCGTCCCGCGAGAATCTTGTCCATGGCGCGCTGGATGGCCTGCTCGGAATCGCTGTCGAGTGAGCTGGTGGCCTCGTCCATGATAAGGATGGCGGGGTCTGCGCAGATGGCTCGTGCAATGGTGATGCGCTGCTTCTGGCCGACGGAGAGTTCCACACCGAAATCGCCGACAAGCGTGTCATAGCCGTCGGGCAGGGTCATGATGAAGTCGTGGATTTCAGCGGCCTTGGCGGCATTGATGATCTCCTCGTCGGAGGCGAGAGGCTTGCCGTAGCGGATATTGTCCTTGATGCTCGTGCTGAAAAGCAGGGATTCCTGCAGGACAATGCCGAACTGGCGTCTGAACTGGTGCAAGTCCAGTTTCTTGATGTCGTGGCCATCGATGAGCAGTTCGCCGCCCGTGATGTCGTAGAAGCGGAGAATCAAGTTGAGGATGGTGGATTTGCCGCAGCCAGTTGGCCCGATGAGGGCGGTGGTGTCGCCTGGCTTGCAATGGATGGTGATGTCCTTCAGGACGGACTTGCCCTCCTCGTAATGGAATTCAACGTTCTTGAAATCCACCTCGCCGCGCATCCTCGGTATGGGGATGGGATTCGGATCATTCACCACTTCGGGACGTTCGTCGAAGATTTCAAAAAGACGGTCCGTTGCAATGGCAACCTGCTGCAGCTGGCTGATGAGGTTGGAGAATCGGACGGCTGGCCCGAGCAACTGCATCGCGTATGCCGTGAAGGCGGTCACCTCGCCGTAGGTCAGGTCGCCTGTAATGATCATCCCGCAGCCGAGGAAGAAGATGATGGAACGCCCCAGGCTGTGAATCAGATTCACGTTCATGCCGAAGGTGTTGCCAGCGATGCCCTGCTCCTTTTCGAAGGCCATGGTGGTGTCGGACTGCTCCTTGAAGACATTGTTCTCACGCCCCTCCGCCCCGAACGTCTTGACCGCCATATTGGCGACCAGGCGGTTCTGCACGCCGCCCGAAAGGCGGTCGTAAGCACGCCGCGTATTTCGGCTCGCCTGGATGATAGGCTGGATAGTGAACTTGTAGTTTAAAACAAACACGATTACCAGCAAAAACAGCACAATCGACAACCGCCAGTTGATGGCGATGGTCGCCACTATCGCAAAGGTGGAACAGACCAGGTCGGAGATGATGCCTACGCTCTGCCCCGTCAGCATGTTCTGCACAGTACTGGAATCGCCCATCAGACGATAGACCAGTTTCCCGACGCTGTACTTGCTGAAAAAGCGAAGCGACAGATTCAGAAAGTGGTTGTAGAGCGCACAGCGGATGTCAAAGACAAACTTCTGTCCCAGAAAGGCGATGCTCATCGTCTGGAAAAAGCCGCAGGTGGCAGAGAGAACTGGCAACATAATCATCAGAAGCCCCAGCGGAAAAAACAGGCTGGTATCCCCCTGCGTAAACACCTTGTCAACCAACTGCATCGTCACAATCGGTGGAATCATCGCCAGAACCGAGAGGAGAATGGTCAGACCCAGCAGCGAATACAACCGCAGATAATACGGGCGCATGAAAACAAGAATCTTGACGATATTGCCAAGATTCTTCTTTTTATCTAGATCGCTCTGCGCCGACATATCAGTCGTAAGGATGTTTAAGTGTTATATGCAAATGCATATAACCACATTACAAGTCAAGATTGAAAAGATAGAGCCAAAGGCAGGACTTGCCGTAGTAGATGCGTGCCTCGGCCGTTGTGCCTGGGGGAATTTCGCGGTCGCCTGGGTCAAAGGAGCAGTAGGCCACACGGTAGGTGGCGTTTCCATCCTGCTGGATGACGCTGCGCAGATACTCGATATTTCCACGGAAATATTGACGGATAAGTCCCTTGAAGGAGGTCAGCCGCGCACGGTAGGCCTGCCCTTCGGCGACCTTCATCGAATAGCGCTCGTTGATGCGCAGTTTCAAAACCTGCTTGTCCCCGCCGAAAATCTCGTAGATGACGTTGCTGGGCTGCAAAAGCTCGCCCTCCACAAACTCATAGCGCACCACCACGCCTGCCTTCGGAGCGCGCACCTGTCGCGTACGCAGACGCGCCTCCGCGCGGCGCACAGCATCTGTCAGCGCCGACAGTTCGTTTTCAATGGCGGTTATCTCGCAGTCGTATTTCTTGCGGTCCAGTTCCAGCAATTTGCGATAGTGGGTAAAATCCTTGTTCTGGAGGGAGACCAGGGTCGTCTCCGCCAGCTGGGCCGTCAGCATGTCGTCCTCCAGATTGGTGGCTGCCTTCAGCCCCTTCTCCACCAATTCCTTGGTCAGCTTCAGCTTGGTCTTGGCATTCTCCAGGCGCAACTTGGCAATGGCGATGTCATCCGTATGCGTGCGTTCCTGTTCGGAGAGGTCCAGTTCGCGCCGCTCCAAGTCAATGTTCATTTCTGCCTTACGGCGTTCCAGTTCGACCTGCAGTTTCGCATGACGTGCCTTTGTTTCCGCAAGCGTCGCCTCCTCCTCCTCATTGTTCAACTGGACGAGAAGCTGCCCTGCCTGGACCTGGGCGCCCGTCTTGACAAGAATCTTGCTCACGGTGCCCGTCACGGGGGGACGCACCTCCGCGTACTCCTCCGTCGTGACATAGCCAGACGCAACGGTATAGCGGTCTATCTTGATGTACAGGCCTGCGGCAATCACTCCTGCAATAATCAGGAAGGCAAGGAAAGTGTAGATGACCTTCCGCTTGTTTGTCTCCTTTTGCGGCAGTGGCTTGGATTCCCCAAGTGTGGTTCTTAAATCACCCATTTTTACACCTTGAAATTATGCGTTTCCCATCTGCTCTTCTATGAGGCAATTGCTCACGGCTGTTTTTTCTCGGCGGCCTGCTTTTTCTCCTGGCTCTTAGCGCTGATCTTCTCAAGCAGGCGCAGCTCCTCCGCCTCGTCGCTGTAGCGTTTCACGCACAGGTTGCAGGTATTGCAGTTGCGGTCATAGCAGTCGCGATGGACGCGGGAGGGATACATCTTGCGGAAGGCCTCATAGCACTCGTCGCAGCAGAAGCAGTAGCGCTCCTGCATCGTGCCGAAGGCAACGTGAATCAGGTGGAAGCCGTCCTTGTTCACATTCGCCTCGCCACCGCACCAGGCGCAGGTGACCTGCATCTGCTCGCGCGCCTGCTTCTCGCGCTGCTCCAACTCCTCCTCGCTCCAGCCATACTCCACCCATGAGAAGCCGTTGGCGGGAATGCGCGCATAGACCACTGGACCACGGATAACCAGGCAGCCTCCCGTCTTCAGAACGTAGGCATGGTCGCCTTCGATGACCTCGTTGGAGCCTGTCAGATGCACGCGCACCTTGCCGCTCTTCGGCGAATCATACTTGTTCCAGCCGCAGGATTCGCAGATGTTCGCAGCCAGATGCTGGCTCAGATGCTCGCCGCAGACAGGGCAGCGCCCCAACTGGATGATGTGAATCTTCTTGAGCGAATCCTCCGCCGCGCTTTGGACCTCGCGCTCCGCGACCTTTTGCAGCCGTTGTTCATGCGTGCCATCCTGGTCGCCCAGGATGGATTTGTCCGATTCCAGATACTCGCGCTGCTCCTCTGGCAGGATCACTTGCTTCTTTTCACTCTGGGATTCCTCTTCCTTGCTACCCCAGCCAAAAAAACTCTTCATGGGCATACTCTATCTCCTAAAGGCTTAACTGATTGCGAACGATTTCGTCAAGGCTGATAATATCCAGTGGCATAAAGGTAATTGGCGCGTGCGCGGAGCAGATCGGCTGTCGCGGTAGTCTGCCGCTGCAGAATGGTCGTCAGGTTCTTCTGGGCATCGGTTACATTGGTGGAGGTGGCCTCGCCAAGGCGGAAGCGCTCCTGCTGGGCAGCCAGATGATTCTGCGCAGCCTCAATGCCTTCGTTCACCAACGCAAGGCGGTTTTTCGCTGCCTTGAAGTTCAAAGCGGCATCCTGCATGGCAATATAAATATCCAACTGCACACTGCGCAGATTCTCATTGAGCTCCTTGATGCGCGCACGGTAGCGCGCCATGCGCGTATTCGGACCGCGGTAGTCGATGTTGCGCTTCCATATCAGGGATATCTCTGTGCCGAAGCGCCTGTCGGTGAGGATTTCATCCATTTCAAAGGGGTGGTCAGGGTGTTCACCCTGGGCCGTGACTCCAAAGTTGAGGCTCAGGTCATCCTGCTTTTCCTCTTCCGCCATATCCAACTGGACCTGCGCATAACGGATGTTGTTTTTGATTTCAAGATAGGCCCCCCTGGCATGGCACGCATCCTGTTCCGAAACCTCAATCAGTTCCACAACCTGCTGTGCCGTATCCAGAAGCGCCTTCTGATCCCCTGCCAGGGCCAGATCACGGGAGATGCCGACCGCATTCGCCAGGTTGTGCAAACTCAATTCAAAGGCGACACGCGCTTTCTCCTCATCTTCACGGCCTATCTGAAGTTCCAGCTTGGAGGAGAATATCTGATAGTCGGAGACTACCTTCATCCGACAGAGCTCAATAGTCTCATCATAGAGTTTCTGAAATCGCTTCGTCGCCTCCTGGGAGACGCGATACGCCGAAAGTTTCTCGTATGCCGCAATATAGGCCAATTCAATGTCCCGCCGCATGATCTGCGTGACCTTCAGCAGATTGCTGACGTTCATGTTATACTCCGCCATGGCCAGAGCACGGTTCAACGTCAGGGACTTGAACTGCCTGTCCCGCAAAAGAGGCACCCGTATGCCAAAGCCATAGATGGTCTGAAACAGCTCGTCATAGCCATTGGGGTCCTTCAGAAGACGCTTTGCGCCGCCAAAGGAGATATAGGCGCCTGGATTGACAGGCATTTGGAAGCCAACCTGCGCATCGTAGCTGTCGTTCGTCAGAGAGGTCACGTTTGATGCAGGGAAGTTGCGTGCCTTGTCTGCACGCCCGATGCCAGCAAACAGACTGGGATCGAAGAACTCGTTGAGCTCTTCATGTTTGAGAAGCGCCTGCTCCACCTTCCATTTCGCCGCAAGCACAGCAGGGTTGCTCTCCTCGCCTTCCTTGAGGAGTTCCGCTAGTTCATTGCCTACGCAAACAGAACAGAAAAAACTCGTTATCGCCGCGGCTGCAAAACACATTATGCCGCAATAAAAACGCTTTATCATCACAAATCGTCTAAACTCGTTGTGCCAGTTTATATGATTGAGACTTTACCCCCAAAAATACACCATGCCTATACTATAAACCATTTCTCCGATTTCTAAAACCGACAACCCGTTTTTTTTCCAAAAAAAGGGAATTATATACTTGAGTTTCCTGATGACATTAGCCTTCATTGGTCGATGGCCAAAATGCGCCTTGCCGCTTCGCTGCGCTACGCGGCAAGGCGCACGGAGACTGCGGTGGGCATCTGACCGTGGGTTTCGCTTCGCCGCTGTCGCGGCTTCCTCCACCCACGGCTATGCTCTTGCCGCCGCTTACGCGGCTCTTCTCTATTGGTAAAGTCCAATCGGCAACTAAAGTATATAATTCCCCCAAAAAATTAGCAATTATGCAATCGACTGCTAATTGCTAATTGATTTACTCCTCTGGGGTCATCTTCACATTGTCGGCATAGACCGTTCCAACAGCCGTTTTCTCAACCCACACGAGGATACGGAGGAAGTTGACTTTTGCTGGCACTTCATAGCTCTTCTTGAAGAACTTCCAGTCGGGAGCCTCTGATGAAGCCACCATGGTCATTGCGCCATAGTTTTTGTCCTCGTTGGCATATTCCACGACAAAAACCTTCGCGACGCCACCGCTTAATTCAGCAGCCAAATCCGCGCTGACCGTGTATTTCTGCCCCTCCTGAACAGGCAGGTAACCAGACCATGCGCGCACAAAATCCTTCTTGGGGTCATTGATGCACACCATCTTGATGGCCTGTTTTCCGCCCTTCACTCGGTCGCCGCTGACGCTAACGTTCTGTTCAAGAGCCCAATCCTGCTGGCCTGTCTCAAAGTCCCAGCTATAGGCCTTCCCCTTGGGGGCGACAGGTTTCGGCGGCGGAACTGGCTTCGGGTCCTTGATGCCCGCCTTCGCAATCAGAAACTCGCACAGCTTATCGGCCACGAACTGGTGCCCCGCCGCATTGGGGTGGGCGGTATCGACCATGTACTTCTCGCCCAGGGGCAGCTTGCCTACCGCCTTCATGCAGGCGTTGACGTCAAAGCACTCAATGCCGCGCTCCTTCGCCAAATCGCGAATCGTCTGAGCAAACTCATCCATCATCGTGAAGCGCGCGCCTGAGCCAGCACCCGTGGCGAAGAGCAGGATAGCCGCCTGCCCCTTCGTCTTGGCGCAGATGCGATTGATGTAGTCGTTGACCGCACTCTTGTAATAGGATGCGGCGGCCGTGCCGCTCCTGTCGTTGTAGCCAATCCACAAGGTGACCAAATCAGGGGTCTCGCCCGAGAAGTCGCGGTTCAGCCAGGCACGCTCGTCGTTGGTTCTGGCACCGCCGACGGCACGGTTGACGCAGATGATGTTCTCCGTCTTCAGCCATTCGCGCAGCAGCTCCTCCGTCTTGATGGAATAGCGCTCGTTCACCTTGTCCCGCAAACCAGTGCCCGCCGTGATGGAGTCCCCCTGGAACTGGATGATCAGCTTCTCGCGCTTGCGCAGCTTCTCAAGGACCTTGTCGAAGGGAGCGGGCTTATAGACGGTGTTGTCAACTGGCACGACGGGCTCCAGCACGACATTGGCAAGCGTCAGCGTATGGGCGGGAATCTTGTCGTTGTTGTACCAGATGTTCCAGCGGCAGCCGACGCGAAGCTCATTGATGCCGCACGGAGGAATGCCGTTGGGCTCGCCCACAAGCCCCGCGAATCCCTCGGGGATGAAGTCGCGCCAAGCCACCGTGTATTTCACCCATTCCGTGCTCTTCAACGGCACGAAATAAATGTACGAGTAAGAGCCGTAGGAGTTGGAGAAACCAACAGGCGACCAGCAGTCCGAGCCATCTCCCTTCACGTAGAAGGAGATGCCCTGATACTTGTCCCACACATCCAGCTCTTCGTTGGTATAGGAAAGTTTATGGGAGGCCGTGCCATACGGCAAATTGGAGATGGCCAGCGCCTTTGCGCCGTTGGGCCCCTCTGCTGGCGCAACCGAAACTCTGTTCGTCGCTTTCCACGCCGTCGGTATGCTGAAGTCGTCAATCGTAATCACGTCCAACGCAAATGAACACATCGTGAACGCAAACAAAAGGCACAAAAAACTACTGGATCTTTTCATTATTAACCTCCGTTAATGATGCTCGAATGCTTAAAATACATTTTTAACGAATATATACTAGCATATTCGTTTGTCAAACTGCGTTGTGGAAAAAAAGATGTTTCAATTGAGGTAATTGCAAAACTACCGTCCAACCGCCAAAACGCCGCAAGCGAGGGCAAAGAGCGAAAACGAAGCGTGGTGACCACGCTGAGTTTGAGCGATGAATCCATCGCGCCGCGCCGTGAAGGCGGTTGGGATGAGAGTTTTGCAATTACCTCAATTATCAAGTATATTCGGGCGAAAAAGTGCCATTTCTTAAAATAGTCGCCCGATTTTGAAGGAATGATTTTGGGCGACTATTTGCAAAATCACCAAATAGTCGCCCCCAAAAAAGCAAGCTGGAAATGAGGATAATCTCTACTCTGTTTTGAGCAGGAACATGGCGAATTCATTGAGCACGGGGACGGTGAACTCGACACAGTGGCCTGAGATCTCGCAGGGATATAGCGTCTCATCGGGAGCCAGAAGCAGCTCCGTCGGACGAATGCGGTCGGGGAAGTTCAGCTTGACGCGGATGTCATGGAGCGGCTGCGCTGGCAAATCCGACGGCAAGTTCAGCAGGCTGATGACCAGCCGCTTTTCATCTGGCTGCTCATAGACGGTGATTTCCGTCGTGCGCGGAGCGTTCGTCTCCACATATTGCCTGCCACGCAGTTCCTTCAGCAGCGTTATGAGGGCTTTGCGATGGTAGTCCCACTTCACCTCTTCCAGCACGCCAGCACAATAGATGACCTCGCCTTTGCCGTAGGAATGGCGGACCAGAGCAGGCGTCCCCTGCGGGAGCATCGGCGGATCGCTGATGCCAGAGGAGAAGTATTCAGGCGCACCCGCCTCGGAAATCGGCAGCGTCAGCGTGCCTTCAACATGTACGTCCGCATTCGCCTCAAGCACGCATTGCCTGGAGTCCAACATGAGCGGATACTGCTCCGTTGCAATGCCAGAAAGAAGCGAGCCTTCCGTGGGCGCAATATAGGTGCGTTTCTGCGTCAGGCCACGGTAGTGGACACCGAAGAGCTGCGCGAGGGCAAAGTCCTCCCGACGCCCTTTTTCTGGGTCATACAAGGAGGCGCAATAACTCGTGTAGAGTTTTCCTCCATTGGCAACATACGTCTCCAGTTCTGCGCACTCCTCATCGGTCAAACGTGCGCCAAAGGCGACAAACACGACTGGATAGCGGCTGATGTCATCGGGGAGCATGTGCCCCGTGAAGGTAAAGAGCAGATGCGCGTCTGCAAAAGCGCGGACGAGATTTTCGCTGTTCGGATTGTAGGCAAAGGCCGCGTCGTTGCGCTTCTCTAGGGGGAGCCTCCCGCAGTCAACATTCACACGCGAGGGGAAACTGTAGTAGATGGCAACGTCCGCCAGCGGAACAGAACTGCCTGACACGTACTTTTCATAGCGTGCGTAGGCGTCGTTGATTTCCCTGGCGTGGTCATAGAAGCGTTCGTCCAGCGTCCCTTCGGGATCAATGGCGTCAATCAGCGTGAACGATGACTGGTTGGCAAGGGCGGCGTATGCGCGCATCAGCAGATTCTCGCGGGAGCGTTCCGTCGTATGGAACGCCAGGTTCTCGCAGCGCGGCGTCATGAACTCCATGGGGCGGTGCGGTGAAAAGGCGGAGAAGAGTTTGCTGATGTAGGACTGCTCGATGGCGTTCCCCGTGAAATCCCCCGCCAGATATTCGCTGGCGCGGATGAACTCCTCGTTCATGCCGCCAGCCCAGCCGCGTATGAGAGTGGCGCATTGAATGTTCACCGTGCGCTCAGGCGTGCGCGCATGGATGGTCTCGCGAATCCGCGTCGCAAATTCCCCCATACATTTGGAGCGCCACTGCGCATAACGTGCAAAATGCGGATCGTTCCAGTCGATGAATTGCGGCAGCTCCTCGCCCGTCTCCTCCTTATAGCGCCGCTTGCAGTCGGGGCACTGGCAGAGGATGGAGAACCAGCCAAACATGTCAATCCAAAAACCCTGCACGTCATAGCGCGAGTTCAGCTCGTCAAGCTCCGCGAGGAAATAGTCACCGAAGCCGCCGTTCATGCAGCAGATGCCCCAACGCCCGCCGTTGGTGTCGATGGTTCCCTTGCCGCTTTCCAAAATCATGCGCCATTCGGGGTGCAGCTTGTACGGCATCGTCGCCCAGTAACTGAAATAGGCCTGGACATCAATGCCACGACGACGGCACGCCGCCACCGTCTCCCCGAAAAAGTCGCGCCCCTTCAGCTGCTTGTGCGCATACCCCCTTTTCGTCGGGAAAAGGCAGATGCCCAGGGAGTTGCCCGCATAGATTTCCGCACAGGTGACCTGAGCCTTCGCCATCATCTCCGCATAACGCTCAGGGTCGAATTTGCTGAAAAATCGCTCGTTCCAATCGGGTATATGCTGGTCAACCAGTATCCGTCGCAAATCTCGTTCGTACCATTTCTTCATTATCTTGCCCCCAAAGATATTACAGTGCTCTGTTCACCAAGACGGATTGATAAACGACCTAAACGACACAAGTGACATACTTTTATACCTGTCTTGGTCCATTGAACCGCAGGATGAGTTGCGTTCGGTCGTCTGCCTGCTCCACGCCAAGACCATGCGCCTGGACGCTGTCCAAAACCGTCCTCAAAACCGACGATTCCGCGTCAGAGAACACAGGTGTACCGCTTGCCAGCATCCCCTCCAGTGTGCGCAGAAGCCGTTCCTCGCCGAAGAGTTCGTTCTTTTCGTCGGGCTGCTCCGTGATGCCATCGGTATAGAGGTAAAGGGCATCTCCCCGTTCCAGAGTGACGGTCTGGCTCTTGTACTTCATTCCCTGCATCCCGCCAAGAACCAACCCTGGTTTCGAGCGCAGGTACTTCGCCCTGCAACCTTCCACTTCTGGCCAATTGGACAGAATGATTGGCGGATTGTGCCCCGCGTTCACGTAGGTAACAACACCCGTATCCAGGTTGATTTCCCCAATCCACGCTGTCACGAACATGTTCGCATCATTGTCCTGGCTGAGAGCCTCATTCGCCTCATACACGACATCAGCGAGCGGTTTCCCCGTCTGCGCGATGCCCTTGATTGTAATCTTGGCGCGCATCATGAAAAGCGCCGCAGGCACGCCTTTCCCGCTCACGTCGGCGACGAGGAAGGTGATGCTGTGCGGACCAGTGAAATAGAAATCGTAGAAGTCGCCGCCGACATCCTTCGCTGGCTTCATGTCGGCGAAGATATCGATTCGCTTCTCACCAGGGAATGGCGGGAAGGTACGGGGGAGTGCGTTCTCCTGTATGCCAGCCGCCATCTCCATCTCTTTGGCCCTCTGCGCGGCTATTTGCGAACGAACATAGCCAGCGATGACGATTCCCACGAGAATGGCGGCAAGCACAAGCGCCATGCCATTCAGAAAGGCGGAGGTGGCGACCAGGACCCGCCTCTCGACGATCGCCGTCTGCTTGGGAATCACGATATAGACGGGGAAGCCCTCAATGATGCGCTTTTCGTAGTAACTGTCCTCCCCTGGATCCTGCCATTGGCCCCCCTCGCAACCCGATTCAGGATGCGAGATGATCGTGCCATTGCCAGTGGTGATGTAGATGCCGCCGTCCCCTCCTGTCACATGCCAGTCATTGGTAATCCCGATGACGGCGGTACGCGAAAGGTTACGAAGCGTCTTGGCAAACGCTCCGACCTGCACGAAGCCGCCGTCGGGCACCCAGACGCCGACATACTTGACCATCTCACCGTGAATGGAGCTGGGCAGCAGTGTCTGCGTGACTTCGCACTTGTCATCGAGCAGCTCGGCAAACTCCTTCGCCTGCCCCTCGGCCTTGGTGAAGTCAAGCGCGCCAACCTCCTCGCGGCGTGCACTGTGCGTCAGGATGCCCTTGGCGTCAACAATGCAGATCTCATCCACACCCAGTTCGTCGGCGAATGCGCGAAGACGGCGGCTCGACTCGTCGGGATCGTTCCACCACGTCTCTTCGCGCATCTCGTACAGTTTGTCGCGTACCACCATCGCCTGGCGCAGCATGCGCTTGTCCACCTGCCAACGAATGTCCACGGAAACATCATGGAACACATTTTCAAAAAGGTTTCGAATCTCGTTCTCCGTCATCCGTACGTGAAGCACCCAGGTCAATGCCAAAGACGCGATGAAAGCGATCGCCACTGCGCCGACGAGACGCCATGCCAGTCTGCGTTGTGCTGTCATCATTTCACCCTCCTCGCCGCTATAACTTCGTCCAGTGCGGCCTTGAGTTTCGCATTCCCCTTTCTGACCGCGATGCCGAAGTGTTCACGCGTCTCCATACGGGAAGCAGCCAGTTCACCGCCAGATTGCTCCGCCACAACCCGCACCGTGCAGCTGTCATAGAAGATAGTATCCACTCGTCTTTCCTTGAGTGCCTGAATAGCAGGTTCATACGAATCATAGCGTATCGGGTCCACGCCATGTAAGGAGAGGTAGAAATCGTATATAGAGGCGTCCATCACGGCGACACGCAGCTGCTCCGCGCGAATCATTGTCGGCATTGGTTCGCCCGCGCGATAGAGGAACATCCCGCCCTCTGTCGCATACGGTATGGAAAAGTCCACCGTCTGTTGTCGTCCCTCGGTAATGATGATTCCCGAGGCGGCGAGATCGGCCTTGCCCTCACTGACCATCGGCAGAAGTTCGGGGAATTTGGCCGTGCGAATCTCCAGCGTACGCCCCAGTTTCGCGGCAGCCATACGGGCGATGTTGATTTCCTCGCCGACAATTTCACCTGTCTTTTTATCCATGTACGAATATGGCGGCATCTCGGCAGTGGTGAGAAGAATAAGCGGCGGCATGGGCTTCGACGCTTCTTCCGCGTTCCCGCCGAGCAGAACTGCACACGTCAAAATCCCTGCCGCTAACCATTTATTTATCATCTTTCGACCTCCTGACCTTCGCACACCAACGGGTTTTCCACGTTCGTGAACGACGCAACCATATCGAATGGAGCGATATTGATGTCTTTAGAGGTAATTGCAAAACTACCGCCCAACCGCCAAAACGCCGCAAGCGAGGGCGAAGAGCGAAAACGAAGCGTGGTGACCACGCTGAGTTTGAGCGATGAAGCCATCGCGACGCGCCGTGAAGGCGGTTGAGATGAGAGTTTTGCAATTGCCTCTTTAAGTACCATAAAAGTGATCTCCAGGTTTATTGAAATAGTTCAGTTGAATGCTATTGCCACTTGGCGCTAAGCACCAGGCACAGGACAGGTTGCCCTACTCGTACCTCAGGCAGTCGATGGGATTGAGGCGCGAGGCGCGCCAAGCAGGGTAAAAGCCAAAGAAAATGCCCACCAATGCGCTGAAGGTGAAGGAGATGGCGATGGAGGACTCCGTGATGAGGATGGGCCACTTCTGGATGTTGCCGACGATGAGCGCACCGCCCACGCCGCACGCCACCCCTATTAGCCCGCCAACGCAGGAGAGCACAATGGATTCCAACAGGAACTGCACGAGGATATCGACGGGGCGCGCCCCTATCGCCATGCGCAGACCAATCTCCTTTGTGCGCTCCGTCACGGAGACCAGCATGATGTTCATGATGCCAATGCCGCCCACCACCAGCGAGATGGAGGCGACGACGCCCAGCAGAATTGTCATCATGCGCGAGATGCTGGTGACGCTGTCAACGACCTCCGTCATGTCGCGCACGTCGAAGTCGTCTGCCTTGTTCTTGCCCAGACGGTGGCGCATCCGCAGAAGCGATTCGATCTCTGCCTTGGCAGCCTTGAGGTCATCCAGGCTATGCAGACTGACCATCAGCATGTTGACGTTGTTGAATATGGAGTTCTGAAGGACACGTCGCACGGTGGTGTAGGGCATGATGAGAATGTCGTCCTGGTCCTGCCCCATGGCGTTACTCCCCTTCTTCGCCATGACGCCCAGCACCTTGAAGGGCATGTTCCGCACGCGGATGGTCTTGCCCAACGGGTTCTCGGAGCCAAAGAGGTTCGTGGCAACCGTCTGACCGATGACGACGACACGCCGTCCGCTCTTCACATCCGCATCCGTGAAGAAGGAGCCCTCGCCGACATCCCACTTGCGCACGACGGTAAAGTCAGGCCCTACGCCATTGACGCTAGTGGCCCAGTTGTTCGCCATATACATCACCTGCGCCTGCGAGTTGATCATGGGGCAGACCGCCAGCACATAGTGCGAAATCTCCGATGCGATGCGCTCGCCGTCCTCCGCCGTGAGGGTCGTGCTCATTCCCGCGCCAAGGCGCGCACCGCCGCTCGACAGACTTCCTGGGAAGACCATGACCAGATTATGCCCCATGCCGCTGATGGAGTTCTGCATCTGCGTCGAGGCCCCCTGCCCTATCGCGATAACCGCGATGACCGCCGCAATACCGACAATAATGCCCAATGCCGTCAACGCACTGCGCACCTTGTTGCGCCAGATGGCCCGCAGGGCCACTTTGAATATCATTAGAAAACTCATTGCACCACCTTCCCGTCGCAGACGACGATTGTCCGTTTCGCGTGAGCCGCGATGTCATCTTCGTGCGTCACCATCACTACCGTAATCCCCTCGTCGTTCAGGCTGCGCAGGAACTCGACGATTTCAATGGAGGCCTTGGTATCCAGGTTGCCCGTCGGCTCGTCCGCCAGGATGACAGACGGACGGTTCATCAGGGCTCGCGCAATGGCGACACGCTGCTGCTGTCCGCCCGAAAGTTGCGCAGGCGTATGCCAGAGGCGTCCACCTAACCCGACCTTGGTCAGCAATTCAATCGCACGCTCGCGCCGTTCCGCATTGCTCACCTTCTTGCCATAGAAGGATGGCAGTTCCACGTTCTCGATGGCACTGGTCCTAGGAAGCAGGTTGAAATTCTGGAAGACAAAGCCCAGCTTTTCGTTGCGGATGGCCGCCAACTCGTTGCGGTTCATGCCCGCAACCTCCTTGCCATCCAGCAGATAGGAGCCTGAACTTGGAGTGTCCAGGCAGCCAAGTATGTTCAGCAGCGTACTCTTCCCCGAGCCAGAGTGCCCCATGATAGCGACAAACTCGCCATAGTCTATCTGGAGGGAAACGCCGTTCAGCGCGTTCACCGTGCTCTCCCCCACATGATAGGTCTTGTACATCTCCTTGATTTCAATCAACATGGCGAAGCCCTCCATGCACTACCTCGGCGGTGGCCCGCCAGGCCCGCCTCCAGGCCCGCCAGGAGCTCTGCGCCCGCCGCCAGGCGGTCTCATCATAAAGGGATTCGTCTCCTGCTTCTCCTTGCTCTTCTTAAGCTCCTCGGCGGTCATGACGCCTGTCGCAACCTCCCTGCCCTCAAGTGCTTCCTTCTCGGAAGCAACCTGGACATTGATGCCGTCGGAGATGCCCACCTCAATAGGAACTGGATGGATGTGGTTCGCGTCATCCGCCACCCACAGCACCTGCCCCGCATCAGGCGGAACCTGCATGCCTTCAGGCACAAAACGCAGGGCCGCCGCCGAAACCGTCAGCACATCCGCTGCCTGCGATACCACGATGGAGATGGTGGCCGTCATCCCTGGAAACAGCTTCTCACCAGGGTTTTCCGCCTCGACAATCACGGGGTAGGTCACGACGTTGGAGGCCGTCGTCGCCGCCAGACGAATCTCCTTCACCTTGCCCAGAAAGCTCTCCTTGTAGGCATCAACCGTGAAATGCACCACCTGCCCCACCTCAAGAAGCCCAACATCCGCCTCTGGCACGCTGGCCTCCACCTGTATCATTGAGAGATCCGTAGCAATCTTCAGCAAAGACGAGGCAGCCATGTTGGAGACAACGGTCTGCCCCTCATCCACATCCCTGCTCAACACCACGCCCGTAACGGGCGAGACGATGGTGCAGTAGTCGAAATCGGTCTTAGCCTTTTTGACGTTGGCCGTCGCCTGCTCGATGCTCGCCTGGTTGATTTTGATTTCAGCCAGCAGTTGGTCGCGCGTGGAAAGCTGCGCGTCATATTCGGAGTCGGATACCATCTTGCGCTCAACCAGCGTCTTGAGGCGCGCCAGCTCCTTCTCCGCGTGCGCCAAGCTGGCCTTCGTCTTCTCCAATGTGGCGTTGGCAGAGCTCAACTGAGCCTTCGCTGCACTGTACGTGGCCTCGTAGGTAGCTGGGTCAATCTGCGCAACAACTTGCCCCTGCGTCACTTTGGAGTTATAATCCACCGCCAGGCTGATGATTTTGCCATTGACCTGTGCCCCCACCTCGACCTCCTTGATGGGCTTGACGGTACCCGTCGCACTGACCTCCTGCGTAATCGTCCCCTTGGCAACCTTCACACGACGATAGAATACCTCGCCAGCTTTACCGCCACCACGATTTCCCTTCGCAAACCACCAACCGCCAGCGATAATCGCAAGCGCAATGACCAACCATACTATCTTCTTCATTCTACACTCCTTATATTCTATTCGTTGCTGTCCTGCTGATTCTCCCGATAGCGTTTTCCTGGCTCGCCAGGCAGCACGAAGTCGCCCGTCAGGTAGGCGATGGCCGCCAAAGCATCCTGACGGTCATAAATAGCCGTGACCACAGCCGCCTGCGCCGTTGAATGGGAAACCTGTGCATCCGTACGCTCCACGCTGGAGGCGCGTCCCACCTTGAACTGCTCGTTCACAATCTCCAAGTTCTGCTTGGCTGACTGCTCCGTAAGAGTCGCCACCTCCAACTGCTTTTCTGCGCGCTGTGCAACCAACACCGCCTTGCGCAACTGCTGGAACAGTTCCTGCTCCTTGGCCGCAACATCAGCACGCGCCGACTGCAGCTGCACAACAGCATCCTCTATGCGACGCAAATTGCTGCCACCGTTGAAGATAACCTGCGACAACGAAGCCGCTCCCGTCAGATTCCAGATAAAGTCTGCTAGATTCCTGCTAGAAATGGAAGCACCAAGGCTCAGCCCCAGCGTTGGATAAAGTTCCGCAATGGTCCTATCGACATAAAGCGAAGCAGCTTCAGCACGTGCGTGTAAGGCAGCCAGCTCTGGCTCCTTCTCCTGTGCCAGTTTCAAAAGCTCCTGTAAATCAAGGTTATAATCGGTCATTCGCCCCTTGCCAAGGGTGAATTCGGGGGCCTCCGCCAGCCCCAGTGCCAAATAAAGCTCCCCCCAGGCGTTCTGGATGTTATGGGAGGTGGTCACGTGCGCCAGGACAGCGTTGTGCCAGTCAACCTCCGCTTTGGTATAGTCGTAGCTTGTGCTTTTTCCGACATCGGCCTTCGCCTTGACCTGCTCCAAATGCTCCTTGTACTGCTCCTCTGCCTGCGCAGCCACCTTGTCCAGCTCCACACAACGTTTTAGTTCAAAGAAAGCGGTGCGCACCCTGTAAATGGCCAGGCTCTCCGCGTTCCGCAAATCCTGCTCGGCGGCACGCAGGTTCTCTCGCGCCCGTTTCACAGCCAAATTGGTCTTGCCGAAGTCCCAGACCGTCCAGTTGAGCGAGAGGTTTCCCGAATAGCTGCCTTCCAGATTAGGCTTCTGGTGATGAGGGTTGTTGTTCTTCGTGGAGCGTGTATGGCCAGCACTGGCAGTAATGGACGGCAGATTGTCCGCTCCCGCCTCCTTCACGGCAATGCGTGCAGCTGCCATCGCCTGCTGGGCACGGATCACGCTTGGCGCATAGCGGACAGCAATGTCCTCCAGCTCCTTCAGGCTCTGTGTACACTCTGCATTGAGCCCCAATTCTGCAGCCGTCACAGTCCGCTCCCCCGCCCGTTGGCTCTCAGGCTTCTGCACATGCCGCGCCTTCTCCACCGTCTTGCAGGATATAGTCAGCAACAACCCGCAGACTAGCACCCATATTCCCTTGTACCATTTTCTTGTCTGTTCCATATATGTGGTTCTCCTTATAGCAACTTAATATTAATAATATAACGCTGAAAATCCGTTTTTATGTTGGCAAACAATGGATTTTCACCTTATATAGTTTTTTCACTGCCATTTCACCATGGCAAATTACTCCACCTGGACGCGGTGATTTTTAGCTATATCACTTGAAAAATCTCGCAGTTATAATAGATTAGTAGATTGGATTTAATTTTGGGATATTTTCATATTTTTGAAATTACCTCTATATAAAAGCAACCACCTAAACCATAATCATAACCCCTTTACAGGAGCTCGCTTCAATGAACGGATTGGACATCCAGATGAAACATAATCTGGGTCAATATTTTGACGAATGGTGTGCAAGAAAGCCAGAACTGCCTGCCTTGATGACCATGGAGAACGATGGCCTGCTGAAAATCAGTTATGCTCAACTCCATGCAGATGCGATGGCTTGGGCCGCCTTCCTGGCAGAAAAAGGCGTCAAGAAAGGCGACCGTGTGGCTTTCATTGGCACGAAAAACCTTCGTCACTTCTATTTCTTCTATGCCTGTTGGAACCTGGGAGCCATCGCCGTTCCCGTCTGCGAAACGCTCGGCGACCCTGAAATGAGCTTCGTCCTCAAGGACTGCGCCCCAACTCTGGTCATCGCTGACAAGCAATTTCTGAAGAAGGCAACTGCCAATGCAGGTGAAATACCTGTTATCCCACTGGACGAACTCCCCTTCAAAGCTCCGCTTGACACTAAGCCGTTGCCCCCTGCCGACGTCGATATCGACGCCATCAGCGTCCTCATCTACACCAGTGGCTCCACTGGCATGCCCAAAGGGGTGATGCTCTCGCACAAGAACATCTACACCAACGCCTACTGGGCATTGGACGCCTACCATGTCGATGAAAGTGACAGCCTCATCTCGCTGCTCCCCTACTGGCATACCTACGCCCTGACCTGCGAAATCCTCTGCGTCATCATGGCCTCCGCCATCTGCATTGTCCCCAAGGACATACGCGATTTCAAGAAGAACCTGGCCAACTACAAGCCAACCATCATGATTGCGGTCCCCAGAATCGTCGAGACCTTCAAGGCCGCTATCGACAAGCAGATTTCCAGCCTCCCCGCCAAGAAGAAGGAGCTGGTCGAGAAAGCCATCTACAACGCATCGCGCATCTTCACTGCAGGACCGCGCCTCAACGGGGGCATGCTGCGCATGGTCACCCACAAGCTATTCTACGATCCGCTGGTATTCAAGAAGTTCCGCCAGGCCTTGGGCGGTCGGCTTCGCTTCATCGTCGTCGGCGGTGCCCCCATGGACCTTGAAATCTCCATCTTCTTCAAGTTCATGGGCATCCTCACGTTGGTTGGGTATGGCCTCACCGAGACCAGTCCCGTCATCAGCTGCAACCGACCAGAAAACCACAAGCTCAGCACCTGCGGCACCCCCATGCCCTGGGTCACGCCCAACTTCAACGGTGACTTCATCTTCAAGGATGACGACGGCAATTTGGGCAAGGATGTCCATGGGCAGCTTCTCGTCAAGGGAGACTGCGTGATGAAAGGCTACTGGAACCATACCGACGCCTCCGCCAAATCCTTCGAGGACGGATGGCTCAACACTGGCGACATGGGCTTCCTGGACAAGGACGGCTTCATCTCCATCCAGGGGCGCAAGGGCAATATGATTGTCCTCTTCGGCGGTGAAAAACTCCATCCCGAGCACATTGAGGATGCCGTGAAGAACTCCCCCTACATCACGGAGGCCATGGTCATCGGCGAGAAATGCAAGTCCATCTACGTCTGCGTAAACGTTGCAGCAGATGAGGTCAAGGGCATGTCCGAGGCCGAGATACTGGAAAAGGTCAAGGAGGAGGTCCACAAATACACGAAGGACCTCGCCGCCTACCAAAAGCCGCGCGACGTTCTCATCCTCCCTGAATTCAATGCCGAGGACGGCACCATGACCGCCACCCTCAAAATCCGCCGCTTCAAGGTCAAGGAACTCTACCGTGACAAAATCGAGGCCTTCCTCCAGGCCAATGGCGAGGAAATCGCCACGAAGCACGATGTCACCATCGCCTCCTCACGCATCCAGGAAAGCCTGTCAAAATAAGGTTACCATTAGCGACAGTCCTGCTCTTAGCACTGTATGATTTCGAGAAAGTTGGTTGGACTTACAATAAATGGCCTGACAGGAAAATGCTTCAGGTTTCCTGTCACCAGAGGTAATTGCTAATTGCCAAAGGGACACCACCATGCGCAAAACCCTTCTCCTCTTCCTGTGTCTTCTCTGCCCGCTGGCCCTGCTGGCGGAAATCCGCGTCACCAGCGTCACGGTGAAGCCGCGCTGGCCCTGGAGCGGGCTGGTCGATGTCACCTACACGGTCGAGGGCGAGCCTGGCGAGTACTGCTCGGTCAGCTTCTCGGGCCACGACCTGGCGCGGGACGAGGCCATCGAGATGAAGAGCATGAGCGGCGCGGGCACCACCAGGTTCCTGCTCTCCCCAGGCATCCACACCGCGACCTGGGACGCCGCCAAGGATCTGCCTAAGGAGTTCCACACCCCCAGCTTCGCCGTGGACGTCGAAGCGACCGCCGTGACTGAGCCGCCCTATCTGGTGGTGGAGCTCGTGGAGGGCGCGGACCACTATCCCGTCGGCTATGCCCTGACGCCCCCCGCCGACATTGAGAACGACGACGCCTGCCGCACCAACGAGCTCTGGCTCCGCCGCATCCCCAAGGGCAGCTTCCAGATGGGCAGCCCCGAGGGCGAGACGGGGCGGTTTGACGACGAGGAGCCGCATGACGTCACGCTGACGGAGGACTACTACGTCGGCCTCTTCGAGTGCACGCAGAGGCAGTGGGAGCTGGTCATGGGCGACCGCCCCAGCTACTTCAAAAACAACCACGCCTACAAGACCCGCCCCGTGGAGCAGGTCTCCTACGACAAAGTTCGGGGCGATGTCTGGCCCGACGAAAGGCACATCGTGGACCCCGCCTCCTTCATGGGGCGTCTCCAGGCGAGGACGGGACTGCGCTTCGACCTGCCCACCGAGGCGCAGTGGGAGCACGCCTGCCGCGCGGGAACCGACAAGGCCCTGAACTCGCGCGAGGACCTCTCCAATGAGGAAGAGGACAAGAAGGTGGACAAGGTCGGCAGGTACAAGCATAACGGCGGCGAGGAAGGCAAGGACAACCGCGAGTGTGACGCTTCACAGGGGACGGCGACGGTCGGCTCCTACCAGCCGAACGACTGGGGGCTCTACGACTGCCACGGGAACGTCTGCGAATGGTGCCTGGACTGGTACGAGGAGGAGCTTGGCGCCTCGGCGGCGACCGACCCCGTCGGCCCAAACTCCAACGAGGACAATTACCGTGTCGCCAAGGGCGGCAGCTGGGAGCAGAACGCGCGGAGATGCCGCTCCGCCTACCGCCTGAACAGCTCGTCGGACGAGCCCGACAGAAGGATCGGCTTCCGCGTCGCCTGCCTGCCCGACGAGAAGGCCTATCTGGTCATCGACCTCGCGGGCGGCCCCAATGCCGAGAGCTATCCCCACCGCTACTCCGAGCTTCCGCCAGATTTCTCGAATGACGCCTGCCGCACGACGGAGCTGTGGCTCCGCCGCATCCCCAGGGGCGCCTTCCAGATGGGAAGCCCCAACGGCGAGACGGGGCGGGATGACGACGAGGATCGGCATAAGGTCACGCTGAGGGAGGACTACTACGTCGGCCTCTTCGAGTGCACGCAGAGGCAGTGGGAGCTGGTCATGGGCGACCGCCCCAGCTACTTCAAAAACGATGCCTGCTACGCCACCCGCCCAGTGGAGCAGGTCTCCCACAACGACGTCCGAGGCATCGTCTGGCCCGACAGCAGGCACATCGTCGCCCCCGCCTCCTTCATGGGGCTTCTCCAAATGAAGACGGGGCTGATCCTCGACCTGCCGACGGAGGCGCAGTGGGAGTACGCGTGCCGCGCGGGCACCACCACCGCCCTGAACTCGGGGA
>JAFXUD010000030.1 GCA_017535315.1 Victivallales bacterium
ATTAGCAATTAGCAATTAGGAATTAGGAATTAGCAATTTGCAACTGTTAATTGCTAATTGCTAATTCCTAATTGCTAATTATACTTACGCCTTGAGGGCGGCCTTGATGATGGTCGCGAAGGCTTCTGGTTTCAAAGAGGCGCCGCCGATAAGGCCGCCGTCGATATCGGGCTGGGCAAGCAGGCCAGCGGCGTTCTTCTCGTTCATGCTACCGCCATAGAGGATGCGGGTAGCATCGGCGACTGCGGCAGAGTAGAGCTTCTTGAGCAGGGCGCGGATGGCCTTGTGGAC
Source organism: Victivallales bacterium (assembly GCA_017535315.1). Classification (GTDB taxonomy): domain Bacteria; phylum Verrucomicrobiota; class Lentisphaeria; order Oligosphaerales; family Oligosphaeraceae; genus RGIG3456. Next base: position 292 of record JAFXUD010000030.1, read on the forward strand.
ATCTTCAGCCTGCTCTTCCGTGGCAACCTGGCCTGTGCCGATTGCCCAGATGGGCTCATAGGCGATGACGATATTGGCCATCTGCTCGGCGGTAATGCCTTCAAGAGCTTTGGAGACCTGGCCTTCGATGATGGCATTTGTCACGCCAGCGGTACGCTGCTCAAGGGATTCGCCAACGCAGATGATGACCTTCAGATTGTGCGCCAATGCGGCCTGGACACGCTGGTTGACAGTCTGGTCTGTTTCGCCAAAGTACTGTCTGCGCTCGCTGTGGCCGATGATGACATAGCTCACACCCAGTTCATTCAGCATGTCGCCAGAGATTTCGCCCGTGAAGGCACCTTTCTCCGCCCAGTGGATGTTCTGTGCGCCGACATTCAGGCAGCAGCCCTTCGCGGCTTCAATCACGGCAGCGATGGTGGTGAAGGGGGGGCAGACCAGGACTTCGGGGCCATTGGCGCAGCCTTTGCAGCCGCACTCGAACTGTGCGCGGATGTCCTGGATGAGCTTCGCGCCTGCGGCAGCTGTCATGTTCATTTTCCAGTTGCCCGCGATAAGTTTACGACGTGCCATATACTAATTCTCCTATGTTTTTTGGGGGATTGGTGGACGACTGGCCAGCAGCCGTCCAGAAGAGGGTATCAAACGATTACTTGTCGTCCAGAGCTGTGCAGCCAGGCAGGTCCTTACCTTCAAGGAACTCCAGGGAGGCACCGCCGCCAGTGGAGATATGTGTCATCTTGCTGGCAAGGCCGCTCTTGTTTACGGCGCTAACGGAATCACCGCCGCCGATGATGGAAACCGCATCGGCTTCGGCGACTGCCTTGCAGACGCCCATGGTGCCAGCCGCGAACTTGTCCATCTCAAAGCAGCCCATCGGGCCGTTCCAGACGATGGTCTTGGCATCTTTGATGACGGAGGCATAGAGTTCGACGGTCTTGGGACCGATATCAAGGGCCATCCAGTCTGCAGGGATGTCGTTGCCGACAACCTTGGTGGCGGCTTCGGCGTCGAACTTGTCGGCTGCGACGTTGTCAATGGGAAGCAGGAACTTGACGCCAGCGGCTTCGGCAGCCTTGAGGGTAGCCTTGGCAGTGTCGAGGAGCTCATCTTCACAGAGGGATTTGCCGATGTCGTGTCCCTGGGCCTTGAGGAATGTATATGCCATGCCGCCGCCGATGAGAATGGCGTTGACCTTTTTCATGAGGTTTTCAAGCACCTGGAGCTTGCCAGAGACCTTTGCGCCGCCGATGATGGCGATGAAGGGACGCTTGGGGGCCTCGACAGCCGTTCCCAGATAGTCAAGTTCTTTCTCCATGAGGAAGCCAGCCACGCAGGGTGCGCCTTTCTTCTTCATGAACTTGCAGATGGAGGCGGTGGAGGCATGGTCGCGGTGGGCGGTGCCGAATGCGTCATTCACATAGACGGTGCCGTAGGAGGCGAGTTTCTCGGCCATGGCGGCTTTTTTGGCCTTCATTTCGTCCTTGGCGGCCTTGGCTTCTTCGTCGCTCATGCCTTCCGTCTTTGCCTTGCCTTCTTCGGCCTTGTAGAAGCGGGTGTTTTCGAGCATCAGGATTTCGCCAGGCTTCAGAGCGGCTGCCGCGTCATCGGCGGCCATGCAATCAGGCGCGAAGGCAACGGGCTTGCCCAGAACCTTTGCCAGATAATCCGCAACGGGCTTCAGGCTGAATTCCGCCTCGTATCCTTTGCCTTTCGGACGGCCCAGGTGGCTCATCAGGACGAGGGCCGCTCCCTGGTCGATGAGGTATTTGATAGTGGGAAGGGCTGCCTGCACGCGGGTGTCATCCGTGATGACGCCATCTTTCAGCGGAACGTTGAAGTCAACGCGCATCACAACTTTTTCGCCTTTCAGGGCGATGTCTTTGACGGTCTTTTTGTTCATGTCTTTTCCTTGTTGAGTTGATTGGGTTTGCGTATCTGCTTCTGCCGATTGTAAAATGATTTGCTAGGGGACTGGAAGCTGCTGTGGCTTGATTGTTCGAGGTGATTTCCAAGGCTGCTCAATGAGCGGAACGTAGTCAATGCGCTTTTCCTTGCCAGATCGTGTTCTGCTCACATACGGAACGACAACGGAAAGAAAGAAGATGAGAAGGCAAATGGCGAAGAGAGCAAAGACAATCAACTTCGGCAGGATGCTCTTGACAGGACGTCTGTGTCCTTGGGCTTTGTATTCCGTCACTTCGTCCTCACGCTTGAGGGGGACATCGAATGGGTGGCCTGCGGTTGCCAATTCTGCATAGAGCTTTTCAACCAGAGAATCTATCTCGTTTTTGGATATGCCGAGCTCCTCGCCGATGGATTTGAAAAACATGACGATGTAGATGCTGTTGTCCTTGCCGTATGTTCTGCAAAGGCTATCATAGTCTCCGCTTTCCAGGTTTCTGATGACCAACGGGTCAATGTTGAGACGTTTGGCCAAGTCCTCAATCTTGACATTTGCCTCTTCGCGGTTTCGCATAAGCACAACGCCAACCCGTTCATCCTTCGGGATGATATTCACAGGCATGGGGGACTTTCTGGATGTTTTAGAAGAGGATGCCACAGATTGGGAGGCATCCTTGTCCAAAGAGTCATCTTTTATTTCACCTTGTGGCTCCAGGGAGGCGGAATCAGGTTCTGTTAGCGAGTTTTTCTGCTTGTCTTCAGGAGACGGAGCGTCAAATGCATCGGAAGCCAAGCTCTCCGTTTCCTTGACAGGAAGAGCAGGGGAGGGGGAAAGGGACGCATCAGGAAGCGTCGTCTCCAAGGGGTTCTCTTCTTTCTCCTGGGACTTCTCTTCGTTATTTGCAGATGACTCAGCAGGGGAGGGCTGTGCAACGTCAGATTCCTGCCCCATATCCTGAGGTGTCTCTGACGGAGAGACTGGCACAGCGGTAGCAGGTACTGTCTCCTGTGTTGTTTCCTGGGGCTTGTCTTCCTGCATGGTCTCCTGCGGCAGTGGAGAGGTCACCGCCTCATCATTAACCTGCGCATTTCCAACAGAACTATCCGTATCCCAGGATAAGTCAAGGCGTTGCCCGACTGGCGAATCTGTTCTTGTCCTGGTTCTCATAGTCGTAGTATTTCCTTATTCGTTGTCAAAAGCTCTGGTTGTCTTCATTGGAGTTTGTCTTGCTGGATGTGACAAGAATCTGGCGAGGCGTGGATGGGCTGAGCTGCGGGCCGACAACACCGCGCGCCTCCAGTTCCTCCATAAGGGTGGCGGCCTTGTTATAGCCAATGCCCAGTGCCCTCTGAAGATAGCTTATGGTTGGACGGCGTGATTGAAGGATGGCCTCTGTCGCCTTGCGGATGAGCTGCTCTTCGCTGTTTGAACTAGGTACATCTGCGGATATCTCCTCACCATCGGAGGAATCCATTCCATCGGTGCCGTCATCAGGAGAGACGAATACGGTTTCATCGAAGTGCTGCGTCGCCTGGCTGGCACAGAAGGCAACCACCCTGTTGCGCTCCTCGTCGCTGGCCATGCCGCACTGTATCCTGTCGATGTTGCTGGCGCCTGGCGGCTGGAAGAGCATGTCGCCATAGCCCAGAAGAGATTCTGCGCCCTTTGTGCCCAGAATGGTCTGGGAATCGATGTGCGATGCAACACGGAACGCGATACGGACAGGGTAATTAGCCTTGATGGTTCCCGTGATGACCTTTGTGTCGGGGCGCTGGGTGGCGATGATGGTGTGGATGCCGACGGCACGGGACTTGGCGGCGATTCGGGAGAGATTTGTCTCCACATCCTTTTTGGCGACAGCCATGATGTCGGCAAGCTCATCGATAATGATAACGATGAAGGGGAGTTTGTCGGGAATGGGATTCCCCTCGTCGTCCAAAACAGGTTCTTCTGCCTTGGGACGCTTATTGAAGTCCTCCAAATTACGGACATTGACTTTGGCGAGGACACGGTATCGCCGTTCCATCTCGTTGATAGCCCATTTGAGTGCCAGAGGCACCTTTTCGACCTCGTTGATGACGGGGACGACAAGGTGTGGAAGCGTGGTATAAGCCTGGAATTCGACAACCTTCGGGTCCACCATGATGAGGCGCAGTTCCTCGGGATTGAACTTGTAGAGCATGGAGGTGATGAGGAGGTTCATGCAGACGGATTTGCCGCTGCCCGTGGTACCTGCAATCAGAAGGTGCGGAGCTTTCGCAAGATCAAGAATGACGTTTTTGCCATTGATGCTTTTGCCGAGAAGCAGGGGAATCTGGTCCTTGCCTTTTCTCCAGTTTTCATCCTGCATGAGGCTGCGGACGGAGACAACCGCACGCGTCTCGTTGGGGACCTGGATGCCCACGAGGTTCTTGCCTGGTATAGGTGCAAGAATGCGCAGGGTTTTGGCGGCAAGTGACATCTTGATGTTGCTTTCCAGCCCCGTAATGGCGTTCAGTCTTACACCCGCTTCAGGCATGATTTCAAACTGGGTGACCTGGGGTGCTGACACCTGGCTGACTACGCGTGCTGGCACATTGAAATCGTCCAGGGTCTTCTGGAGCAATTTTGCGTTTCGCTCGATTTCGCGTGCATTGGCGCCGTTTCGTTCGGCGGCGCTTCGATCATCAAGCAGATCAATGGTCGGGTATTCATATTTGTCGATGGAGCGTGGAGTTTCAGCCTGATGCGGTTGGGTTGGTGTGGGATTCACTGAAGCAGGGTGTTTTTCCGCCTGGATAACTTTAGGTTCAGGTGGTGCAGTAGTGACCTCTATTGGCGGGACTGGCTCTGCCAAGGAGGTCTTGTCCACAATATCTGCTTTGGATGGTTGCGAAGCTGCAAGCGCCTTGAAGATGTCCAGCCAGTCAAAATACCAGATGACCGCAATGGGCAAAGCAATGATCGCCAGGGATAGGATGGCGGCACCCGTGTTGTTCATGAAGAGGGTCAGGCAACCAGCAGGGGAGGAGAGGCGCTGGCCGATGACGCCACCAGGAAGCGTTGCCAGATTCAATTCAGATGTGAATCCCTTGAATGCCTCTGGCCATATGCCCAAAAACATGGAAAGCCCAACGCCAAACAGCAGAAAACTGGAAAGATACTCCCAGGAGATTGCCTTCAGATTCCGACGCCAGAAAACACGGCGCAGACTCGAAAGGAGCATCAGCAGGACAAGAGGATAACCAGCAACCCCGAAGGTTAGAAGAAAACGCCATGCAATGGCAGTGCCCAGTTTGCCGAAAATGTTGCTATGAATCAGCGGACTATCCTCCAATCCGCCTGCAAGACAATGAACCTCTTCTGTGTTGTATGAAAGCACAGGACATATCGCCAAGAGCAGAACAACGCACAACAATGGCATGATGATGCTGCTTGGACGCAGTTTCACCCATTCGTTTTTTTCTTCTGTTCCTTGTACTTCTGACATTGAAAATACCTCCCTTGATTTTCCCTAATCCCCAGGATATGATTTGAATGGACGCCTCCCCGTGAAGCGTCCAATGGATTGCCCTCCATTTGTTTTTTGCTAAATGGCGTCTTCGATGCGGAAGAGCACGGGTGGTGCCACCACCTCTTCAAGCGCTGCAATCTGATCGGCGGCCTTCTGCATCTCGGTACCCTTGGCGATGTGCGTCAGCAAAATCATCGGGACGGATTCAGATGAACTCTCCTTTTGCGTGACGCTGGAAAGGCTGATGCCATGGCTGCCGAGAATGCCTGATATCTTGGAAAGAACGCCAGGCTTGTCCTGCACTTGCAGCCTGATATAGAAACGGGACATGACATTGCTGTCGTCCATAAGCCCTTTGTACTCGTCATACTGCGGGAAAGGCGGGATGCGTCGCTTGCTACCAGAGATGATGTTCAGCGACAAATCCACGATGTCCGCCACAACGGCGCTGGAGGTCGCCTGTCTTCCTGCACCACGTCCATAGTACATGGTCTTGCCGACCACATCCGCATCCACCCAAACGGCGTTGAAAACGTCGCTGACATTGCCCAGCAGGGAGCGAACAGGAACCAGGGCGGGATGGACCCCCAGCTGGATTGCCCCGTCGTTCTCCTTGATAATGGCCAGCAGTTTGATCTTGTAGCCAAGCTCCGCCGCCGATTCGATATCCGTGATGGTCACAGAGCGTATTCCGCTTGTCTGGACATCTTTGACCGTAAAGAATTTGCCAAAGGCGAGACTTGCCAGCACCGCAGCCTTGTGTGCCGTGTCAATGCCATCGACATCCAGTGCTGGGTTAGCCTCTGCATAGCCGTTCTTCTGGGCGGCCTTCAGGACCTCCTCAAAGTCGGCGTGGTCATTTTCCATCTTGGTGAGAATATAGTTGCAGGTGCCGTTCAGGATGCCGAGAATGGATTTCACATGATTGCCGACCAGACCTTCACGCAGTGCCTTGATGCATGGTATACCGCCGCCGACGCTTGCTTCAAAGCCAATATCGACGTTATGCGCCTGCGCTTCGTTGAAGAGTTCCTGACCGTATGTGGCCAGAAGGGCCTTGTTGGCGGTCACGATGGACTTGCCATTACGGATGGCACGCAGGATGATATCCTTTGCAAAGGTGGTCCCGCCGACGAGTTCGACGACGATGTCGATTTCAGGATCGTCAGCAAGCTGTTTGGCGTCATTGATGAGAACGCCGTCAGGAAGTTTCACGCCTCGGTCGGTTGTCGTGTCCAAGTCTGCAACACGGCGCAGGACAGGGGTGAACCCCATGCGCTTTGCTATCAGCTCACCATTTTTCAGCAGGGCCTCAGCGACCCCTGCGCCAACTGTTCCAAAACCGATTATTCCGACGTTGATGCTTTTCATCTGCCAAACCTTAGTAAAAATATCGATTATAAACCACAAAACGGGATGCAATGCGCTAGAGGTACATTGCGTTGGTCGTTTTGCCATGGTCTTGTAATACGAGACTCTACCCTATACTATAATAGAACAGGCTGGAATGTCAAAACGATAGGGTGATTTACACACTTAATTTTTCAAAAAAACTGAACAATTACGATTATTCATCCAGCTGGTATGCATGGCTTGTGATGCGCGGTTCGCAGCCGTTACGTCCGTCGTTGATTGGGATGACACCGTAGCGCCAGGTTGTCTCCGCGCCGTCAATGGTGATGGTGCCGAGGGAATCAATGGTGACGATGGCGCTGAGCGGGTCGGTGAAGAACCAAGTGTTCTTGGACTGGGTGAGTTCGCTGAGATTGCGCTTCACGGTGCTTGTCGGGTTGCCATCGGCGTCGTAGTCTGTGAAATCGTAGGTCATGCCGTCGGCATAGTGGTGCTCCGTCTGACCACCTCGCCAGTCCCCGTTGAAGACGGTGTTGACATCCCAGAAGAGGATGCCATCAATGATGGCGGCGTGGTTGGTGTGGAGATGGCCGTTGACGGAGAGGAGAACAGTCCCTGAATGAAGGGCGTTGGCCTTCGTGTAGATGTCGCGAACCTTGCGCATATCAGGCGAGGAGTACCATTTTCCCGCGAACCCTGCATGGCTGAAGACAATGCAGGGAATGACTTTTCGTGCCGCGTCCATCAGGACATTTTCAAGCCACGCGAGCTGGTCGGGGCCGAGGGAGTTGCCGTAGGTGTTGCCTTTAGGCGCGCAATGGCTGCCCGTGGGATTGTGCTCCCATGCCTCCTTTACAGGATTCCAGGAGTAGTTCGTGTCAAGGCAGATGATGCGGAATCCTTTGGATTCAAAGTAATAATGGGCAATGGAGCCATCACCTATCTTACCATCTGGCGTGCCCCACGTGATGGAGTCCGCCCGATTGGTCAGCGCTGGCGTGACGATTTGCATGCTGTTGTCGCGCGTCTCAAGTTCATGGTTGCCATAGACGCCATAGACGGGCATTTTGTGGGTATTGTTGAGATAGGCGTTCAGGAGTTCAAGTGAGCCCTTGTAGTCGTTGCAGAAGTCGCCTGCATGGATGATGAACTCCGCCTTGGTGTCGGCGGCGCGGTTGAAAATGGGTTCCAGGTCTTCAACGCGGGAAGCATACATTCCCTTTTTGTAGTGGAAGTCGGAAAACACGACGAAGGTCAACCGTTTGACGTTTGGCCCCTGGTAGCCAGGAACCTTTGCGAAGACCGCGTCGATGCGCGCCCGTGTGTCGGCGTCGGCCTTCAGGTAGGCTCTGTTCGCGAGCTTGACGGGGCTTACGGTGACTGTTTTTAGGGAGTTGAGGCACTTGTCCTGCCCTTTGTCCTTGTATAAGATGTAGGGGCGGATTGTATATGCGCGCACGAGATCAGCCTCTTTCGAGCAAGGAATGTCAATTTGGATGGTCGCAGAAACCTTATCCTGTGAAATGTGAGAAACGCCAGACACCGTGCTTTTATCGTCTTGCGGAGAGGCGTCCTTCTGGGTGGCAGGGTACACAACGGCACTCAAGGGCGGCGAATCGGAGGCACGACTAGGAAGCACGTGCAGACTACAAAGTGTCTCATCTGTCTTGTCCATGGTCACGGGCAGCTCAATGAAGCAGGTTTCTTCGCAGCGGAGAGAAGGCTCACCGATGGTGAGGGCGTCCGTAAGCCCCCTCTCGAAAAGAGTCTTGGAAATCAGCTTGCGGACAATGACGGTGGAAACGGAGATGTCGCCGCCGCATGTGTACAATCCCACGCGGGTGCGCGGCATAGTGTCTGTCCGTTCAAGGTCCTTATAACTGGAGACGAATCGCCCGTTGCAGGTGAAGAAGGAGATGCCTTCCAGATGGTAAACGGTGAAGATAATGTCGGATTCGAGGTCGGGGAGTTTATCGGAGAAGAATCCATTGGCGCAGTCGGTGTTTACGCGGTCGATGTCTCCTCTGCCCTTTGCACGTGCGAACTGGGCGAACTCGCCAGCTGGCGCCTCGTATGGATACATCATGTTGTTGGTGGCATAGGTTGCCTTCTCGACGTCATCCGCCAGATCCGTCTCGAGTCCGAAGGAGCCGTGTCGTCCTTTGAACTGGAACGTGACGGAAAATACATAGTTTTCCGTGCCCAGTGGAGGAAGGGCGACGATGTGAGCGCCTTTGTTGGAGCGGAGGGAGAGCTTGCCGTCCTTGACGGCAATGGCGTCGCCCGAGAGGCCCGTCGCCTTCTCCGCTTCCCAAAGGAAGGAGAATGGGTGGCTTTTGATCCAGCCATCTGGCAGCGCGCCGTCGGCGATGGTCGAGAAATCCTCCTTCAGGATGACGGGCCCAAAGTTGGCCATGGCCATGATCTTTTCCTCAATGGCGTTCTGTTTCGTCCCCTGCGCAAGGAGAGCCAGGGGCAAAACGCTGATGAAGAGCAGAGTTAAAAGAATGGCGTTAATTCTGGCGTGAAAAGGATTGTGAAGGTAGCGAAAAAGGAATAATCGTATATGACACATATTCTTCAAATATCATCGGGACAGGGGGCGGCGGAGTGCCCGATTTGTGCCGCTTCTGTCGGCATTCATTTGTCGTGAATCTTGGCGAGTGTTTTTGGAGAGTGTGTTAGACCTCTTCGTGTTCTACATCATCGTATGTGGCTACGGCAAGGCAGTGTAACATTCATTTCTAGCTATGCAAACAAAGCAAGTAGCTTAAGGGATGCGTCTGTGATGAGTTTCCCAGAGATTGGAGCATGGTGACTGCCGCGGCATAGAGTTGGCTCATAGCCGCCGCCGACAAAGGCGGCGGCAGTCGGGATGTATCCGACGTTTCCATTGGCAAGCATGGCAACGACAACGCGCTCTGGCGCAGCCTGCTTCAAGCGGAGACCGTATTCACAGAAGGGCTGCCAGGAGGAGGCGGCAATCAGGGCAGGGCCAATCTGATAGATATCCACAGGGCAGAGAGTGGTGGTTTTGCCGAGGTACTCCTTGGCAAGAAGCAGCCTGTCCCTTGCCTGCCATTTTGCTGGAATCCACTCCGAAGGGGAATCCACGAGTGCCTTGTCGGCTTCCAACTGTTCGGGTGATGGGATGCGAAGCGGAAGCTCGACATCGGTACCAGCCCATGCAAGCGTTGGCGATGCTTCTGTCGGTGCGTTTTGGATGGCATCGACAGCCGTTTGCGCCAGTGCCTCTCCCATGCTGGTTGCGTGGGGCATTCCTTTTTCCTTGGTGTTCGGATTGGTGAAATCAACCTGGTTGATGTCGCCGCAGGCGCCATTGGTGAAGACAAGGATAAAGTCCTCTCCATAGATTTTGCGAAGTGCCTTCTGCCAGTAGTAGCAGTAGTCGGGGGTGAATTGTTCCTCCCAGAAGACCGTGCTATGGCAGGTGAAGTTTCCAATGGCACCAATAGGCTTGCCCTGTGAATCCTTTACCAGCAGGAAGGAGACCTCTGGATCGGTGGGGCCAGCGGGACGCAGTTTGTCTGGATAATCCTTTCCTGGATTTGTGCGATGGAAGCCGTTCGTCATCAGCCAGCGACGGTTGAAGGCCCATCCAGGGCATTCCTTCTTCCCAAATTGAAGGAGTGCTGGTTTGGCCTTCTTCCACGCCTGAATGCCCGCTTTTGCAATGCCGTCAACGACTTTGAGCAGGTAGCGGTCGTTCTTTTCCGTGCCGAGAACAGAGTTAGCTGGTCCGCCGCAGTGGGTGTGGTTGGCGCAGATGAGGATATGTCTTCGAGGAAGGCCACAGGCAGCGATAATCGCGGTGCGGGCAGCCTCAACCGTCTCGAAACGCAAGGAGACGGCATCAACGCCGATGACCATGATGGTCTGATTCTCCACCATGAAAACAGCGGCACGGGCCTCCAGCGGATCAATGACCCCCGTGGATATGCGAGGACTAAAACCTCCTGGCATTTCATCGCCGATTTCAGGCGTGATATCCTCTACAGCAAAACCAGCTTTCAACATATTCTGTACCTCAGTTGTTCAGGGCGTTCAACGCGGCGGAGGCTCCTGCCAGTTCGCCGACCTTAGGACCGAGTTCGGTGATGATGACCTTGCAAGCTTCGCGGAAAGACTTCCAGCCGAAGCGCGGCAACTGTTCCAGCACGGGCTTCAGCAGGAAGTCGCCTGCATAATAGGCCGCCGTGCCGAGAATAATCATTTCTGGATTGAAGGAGGAGATGATGATGCCGATGCCCTGTGCGAGGCGCAGGCAGATTTCATTCCACATGTCAACTGCCAGCGGAATGCCTGCCTTGGCACCCTCGCGGACCGCCTGGAAGTTCAGGTTCTCCAGCTTGCCGTCCACGCCTGGAAGCTTGAACATGGCATGGTCGGGGCGATAGCGCAGCTTGTCCTGCAGACGCAGGGCGACGTTGCGTCCACCGCAGTATGCCTCAAGGCAGCCGAGCTGTCCGCAACCGCAGATGGGACCATTCAGGTCGAGGACGATGTGCCCCAGCTCACCCGCATTTCCAGTAGTTCCCGTGATGAGCTTTCCGCCAGAAACGATACCGCCCCCGACACCTGTGCTCATCGTCAAATAGACCACATCCTTTAGGCCCTTTGCGCTGCCGAAGAAGAGCTCGGCCAGCACGCCTGCGTTGGCGTCGTTTTCCATCACGGTCTTGATGCCGAGGCCTTTTTGAACGTCAACGCAGATTGGCACATCATCCCAAATCATATTGGGGGACTTCATGATGCGTCCATTGACCAGGTCAAGCGGACCAGGTGCGCAGATGCCGCAGCACTTGATTTGTTCCATCTTCAAACCAGCACGTGCGACCAGCTCCTTTGAGAGGGATATGATGGATGGCAAGGATTTCTCGTATGGTTCCATCGTGGCGTTCGGGATGCGGTCGCTGGTCAGGACATTTCCCTGGTTGTCTGCCACGCAGATGGCAATTTTGGTGCCGCCGATGTCAATACCTAAGACGTGTGTAACTTCTTGCATGTGTTTCTCCTGGTTATAATGCGGATTGGTGATTGTTTGCAAAAGATGAGCTAAATTAGCATTTTATGGGACGGGAGAGACGGGAGGGACAGGAGCGACTGCGCAGAGTTCCTTCAGCAATTATCTGTCCCTCCCGTCTCTCCCGTCCCTCCTGTCCCTTATGAGTTAAGAGCACTCCACTCTCTGGTCAAAGCGCGAAAATCCTGTCAAGTGCCTTGGAAGTTCTGTCAAGGATGGTGGCGTCAGGTGGAAGCATTTCGGCGGTCATGGTCTTGTCATAGCCGATGGAGCGAAGTGCGTCCATGGTCTCTTTCCACGGGACATCGCCTTCAGTAAGGTCGCAGAAGCCGTCCAGAGTACCGACGGACAGCTTAAAGTCCTTGACATGGACACGGCGGATACGCTTTCCAAGAATTTCAATCCAATGCGGCGGCCATTGCTGATGGTTGAGGATGTTGCCAATGTCAAAATAGACTCCAACGGCGGGATTCTCAAAGGAATCAACAAAGTCACGCAGTTCAAGCGGGGAGTAGAAAAGTCCATTCCAGACATTTTCCACGCAAAGCTCCAAGCCAAGATTTGCGGCGTATTCGCCGAGAACCAGCACCGCTTCGCGTGCCCATTCTACCGCCTTGTCGTAGCGAACAGGCGTAAAATCATTCCGCCAAGGGATGATGGCGGCGCCTGGAACATGGAGAAGGGACTTGGCTCCCAACCAGGCGCATCGGTCAAGAGCGGCCTTCTGGTTGGCGATGGCTTGCTTGCGAATGTCTGGATTGTTGTCCGTCGGGCAGCATCCCCAGCTCATTCCGCTGGCAACACTGTCCAGCTTGATGCCAATTTTATCGGCTGCTTCGCGCCAGCGCTGGCAATCCTTGTGCGGGGTGGCTGGATTGAGAGGACCTTCAAGGTCGCAGCACAGTTCAATGGCGTCGTATCCCTTTTCCTTGGCGAGGCGCATGGCGGTTTCTGGAGGGCAGGGCTGGCCGTCGATTGGTTGGAATGACCAGTAGCTGATGGCTTTGAGCATAGTCGTTCTCCTTGGGGAGTGGGTGGATTGGAAGACTAAGTAAAATGTACGGAAAATATCTTAACCCCATTTGAGAAAAAGTCAAGTGGGGAGGTTTCAATGCATCGCCTGAAGTGCGAAAGGCGGTAGAATAGGGGTGTATGTCTGCCATTCATCAGGTTGCCAGAAGACTTTTGCGAGAAAAAGCCCTTTGGCGGGCGCTGAATCGGCGGCCTGTGTGCGGTCTTTGGCCTCCAGGACACGCCTGGCATCATCTAGTGTGGCATATCCATAGCCGACATGGACAAGGTAACCCGCCAGTCCGCGGACCATCTTGTACAGGAAACTCTCGCCAACGGCATTGATGAAGACAAGGCCATGCGCCTCAATGACCTCCAGACGGTAGAGCTTGCGCACAGTGCTGTCCAGTTCACGCCCTGGATTGGCGGCAAAGGAGGCGAAGTCATGCTCCCCTGCAAGGATGGAAGCGGCCTCGCGCATGGCCGCGACATCAAGCGGACGTGGCGTCTTCCAGACAAAACGGGAAGCCAACGGGTTGATTTTACAGCCAGGCGAGATGCAGTAGGTGTAGGCTTTCCCCTGGTTGTCGAAACGCGGATTGAAATCATCTGGGGCTATGGAGACCTCCTGTATGAGGATGTCTTCGGGAAGCCAGCGGTTGAGTTTGTTCATGAGCCATTCGGGCGTCATATCGGCGGGTGGCTTGAAACGGAAGGCGGCATGCTGGTCCAGGGCATGGACACCTGAATCCGTTCGGCTACACCCCTGAATGCGCAGTTCAGGTTGCTGAAGGAGCAGGCGAAGACGTTGCAGCAGTTCCCCCTGCACAGTCTTGTGCTCCTTCTGCACTTGCCAACCGCTATAGGCTGTACCGTCGTAAGCAAGTTTCAAATGCCAGGTCTGTAGGCCTTCTTCAAGTGGAAGCGGAGCATCTTCTGGCTCTTGTACGTCAACTGGTTCCATTATTAGAGTTTTCTGCCTTCCAGCAGTTGGTTTTTAATCCACATGTTGCGGAGCGGATCGCCAACCGCCTCCATAAGTTCCCAGAGGCGATGGCGTAGGGCGGATAGTACCTCGGCGCACTCAGGAGAAGATGCGAGGTTGTGAAGCTCGCCCTTGTCATTTTCCATGTCGTAGAGCTCGTCTTCCGCCGTGCCATTCCAGACATACTTCCAGCGTTTGTTGCGGACCATTCGCTGACTGTAGAGACCGAATTGATTTCCATGATACATGCCGAGCACATCCTGACGCTCTTTGAAGGGGATGCCTTGGAGGGCTGGCAGCAGACTTTCTCCTTGGAAGGTGGCTGGAACCTCCGCACCAGCCCATTCGCATAGGCTTCGGGCTAGGTCGATAGTGTGGGTGACAAAGGCGTCACAGCTCTTTCCGCAGGAGGCAGCGCCTGGCCAGCGAATGATGAGCGGTACGCGTGCGACATCGTCATACATCACATAGTGCTTGTCAATCATTCCATGTGCGCCGCACATGTCGCCGTGGTCGCATGAGTAGATGACAATGGTGTCGTTTTCAAGGTGAAGCTCCTTCAGCGCAGCCAGCACTCTTCCGATGCAGGTGTCGAGGAGGGAGATTTCGCCGAGATAGCGTCCAACGAGCCGTGACCAGGGTTCCCAGTCCCAGCCGTCCAGCTTCCATGAGCGCAGCTGTTGAGCCTGGATGTAGGGCTTGCCAGCAAAGGTGTCGCCGAAACTTGGCCAGGGCTTGATGTCGGCTGGATTATACATGGATGCGTATGGTTCGGGGACGACATTGGGAAGATGGGGTTCGCTGGGGTCCCAGCGAATGTAGAATGGCTTGTCGCAACTGGCCGCCTTGCGGAGCATCTGGATGGCTTGGCTGGATTCCCACCACAGATGGGATTGTTCAGGCGTAATGGCCTCATCGCACCCGAAGAAAGGCATTCCCGACGGTTTTGGAGGCAGACCTTGTGCCGTGCGCCATTTGCCGTATTCGCTGCTGGGGACGTAGTTCTGAAAGCCGTAATCCAGCGGTGTGCGTGCCTTGCCGCCGAGCCATTTGCCTGTAAAGGACATGGAGTAGCCCGCATCGCGCAGTACTTCTGTATAGGCGGGGATCTCGGCGGCGGGGCGGGGTGCCTCCGTGTCGGCGTTGGCGATACTCAAGTGACGGCATGGCCAACAGCCGTGCAGCAGACTGTTTCGAGCAGGGACGCAGATGGGCGAGGAGGTGAACGCATTGGTGAAATTGGTGCCCTCCGATGCCAGCTTGTCCAGGTTCGGGGTTTTGACGAGGGGGTGTCCATTAACGCCGAGACAGTCCTTGCGGTGCTGGTCGGCAATAATCATGAGGATGTTTGGTTGTTGCATAGTGCTATCTTTTTCTTTTCGGTGGGAACACAAAGCCTTCTAGGAAGATGGTTGTGGAGAAGAGGAGGAGGGTCAGCGGAATAAGGACAAAGGATTTGTGAAGCCCGATCATGTCGCCTGCAACTCCCATGATCCAGGTAAAGAACCCGCAGCCAGGAATGCCGATGCTGGAGAAATAGACAAAGAGGAGCGTTGAATCCAGTTCTGGGAGCATGAGTACTCCATACGACTGGAGGGAAGGCCAGTAGGGGGCGACACATATTCCAGAAAGGAAGATGAGGAGAAATAATACAGAAAGAGAAAGGGCAGGGGAATAGAAGCTATCTGGCCTCATGAAAGAAATCAAACCAGTGACAGGGATGCCTGCTAGACCCGTGATAAGCAGAAGATGAATCAGGTGTTTTTCCTTCACGTATTTTCCAAAAGAGTAGCGTCCGACGAACATCCCAAGGGCTAGGAAGGCAGTTCCAAGGCCCCCCATCCATGGAGATGTGTGGAAATTCAGTTGAATGTAGCTGGATGCCCAGAAAGTCAGGCAAAATTCCGCACCTGCGCCCATGAACATCCCAAGACAATATATCCAAAAACGGAAAGATTTGAAGATTATCAAGGAATTATTGAAAATAAGCGTTACATCTTGTTTTGACTTGGTCTCAGGATATTTTGAATTGGGGTTCTCTTTCCAGAGGAAGCCAAGGGAGGTTGCCAGACAAAAAAGACCTGTAATGGCTATGAGGATTCGCCAGTGAACACCCAATGTCAGCAGTAGCCCCGCGAAGATGACCACCAGTCCCGTCCCCACGGACCAAAAGCTATGTGCTGTATTGACATAATTGCTCGGTTCATCGACATGCAAGTCATGAACAAATGGAGTAGCCAACCCCTCGCAGATGCCTTCGCCTACCCCAGCAAGCAGAAGAAACGGAATCAGCAGAAAATACCCTGGTGAAAAAGCGCATAGAAAGATTCCCGTCCCCATGAGCAGCATGGCGAGTCCCATGCTGAACCGTTTTCCAATCTTCGCCGAAAGAAGGCTACAGGAAAGCAGGGACAGGACCATGGCGATACTGCGAATCAGATGCAGTTGTCCGCCCGCGCCCATTCCACCGCTTTCCAAGGGAAAATTCAGGTCCCTGGCAATTGTCACTAGCGAGACAGGGATGATCAGCGAACAGCATGCGTATGCCGCAAAGGCTGCAAAGCAGGAATAATCGTAACGACCAAAAGAGAGTTTCACGAAGAGATAATATTAGAGGACGTTAAAAATGGATAGAAACCATAAAAAACGACGGAAGAAGGTCTTCCGTCGTGGCGATAGGCAATTAAACTATGACATCCTAGATGGTGGATTCGGGAGTAGTCTCATCCCGTTTTTCTTCAACAGCCTTTTCAAAGTCATTGACTTCAAAGTTGATCTGCGCAATCTGATCGGTGATGCCCAGCTTTTCTTCCATTTCCTTGAAAATGCGATCGCGAAGATCTTTGCGGAGAGAAAGCAGTTCAGCATCTGGCTGTGCAGAAAGACTGACTTTCATGACCAGGCCAAGCCTTGTCTCAAGTAGCTTGAGACCAACGAACTTCAATGCATTGTTCTCGGAGACGATCTTTTCCGCAAAGGTCTTCATGGCGTTCGCGGAGATGACGAAATTACCCTTGTCGGAATCCTCTATTGTGATATCCTTGCAAACATTTTTGTTGCGCGCATGGATGGTTGCAATGAGCCAGATGACAAGGCAGATGGCAAATCCTATCAGCACACCATAGAAGATAAGACCGCAATTACTGTCGCAGGTCCCGCAGAACCATTTGCTCAGACCACATTCCGATTGCGCAGCCTGGGCTGCCGCCTGTGCGAAAGGAATCATTGTTTCTACTCCTACATAGTGAAAGGAGAGCCATCAGGTTCTTTCCCGATGGCTGCTCCGTTTGTTTTCAGAGGCAATTTCAAAACTAGCGCAAAATACGCTAAGAGATGGACGCAGTGGCTAAGGCAACGGCTCAAAACCGCACTTTCGTGCGGCGAGAGGCGTTGTCTTAGCCAATGTGTTCATGTCAACGCGCATTTTGATGCTAGTTTTGAAATTGCCTCTTCATTCAACTCGTGAAAACAGATGTCTGTGTGGCTGAAAGAGGATTTTATTCGGTCTTTTCTTCCTCATCCTCATCTTCTTCCTCGGGTTCTTCCTTTTCCAGGTCAATAACATTGACATTGACTTTGGAAACAGCGTATCCGCTCAACGCAGGAATCTTCTCGAAGAGAATGTCCTTGATGTTCTTTGTCACTTCAGGGACGGAGACGCCGAAACGAAGAATGAGAGCCAAGGTGATGATGGCGCCTTCATCCGACAGTTCAATGGCGATGCTGCTTTCATATGAGCGACGGCTCAGGATGCCAGCGAAGCCATCGCGCAGGCTCTGGGGTGCGGTGCGAAGCACGCCGTCAACGTTTAGGGCATATTCCTTAATGATGGCAGCAATGACGTTATTGGTCACCTGCACAGTGCCTTTTTCGTCTTCACCGTCGCTGATGGCGATGATGGTAGCGGGTTTTTTCTCAACTTTCTCTACAGTCGCATCCTGCGTAATCGGGTCTTTTTCTTTTGCTTTTACCATAAGTATCACACTCCTTTATGGGTTACGTTGGTTGTAGTTTGCGGATTATTTACGTGTCCACTTGTAATTTATTATGGTTGTCACTTTTGTCAATAGTGATTTTCGTTTTTTTTTGAGTTTTCTGTTTTTTGTGGAAGGGTATTTTATGCCTCATAATACTATTCCGCTTCAATAGAAGAGGTTTTTATGGTATCAGGTGATATCTGCTCCTGTGGCAGGTCGTTGATCATCTTGGTCAGTTCATCGAATTTCAAATCGACATCCATGACGGCGACGATGTCACCATTGGAATCGCGGATGGGTTCGCAGAACATCATGATAAGGCGTCCAGTGAAACGGGAGAACATCAGGTCAGACCAATAGGGCTGCCCTGTCTCCACGACGCTGCGGAACCAAGCCTTCTCGCGGAAGTCCATGGAGAGCAGCGGGCGGAATAGTTTTTTGTCACCGCGTTGTGTCAGCACCTGGACAAGCTGCTTGCCGTTGATGTCGATGATGTCCAGAAGCTGGATGGAAGGCTCGTTCTTGACAACCTCCTTGAGGAAAGGCTCCATACGACGTGGATTGAGGCTGAGAATCTCGGGAGCGGAGCAGATTTTCGAGGTGAGCATGCGCCCCTTGAGGGTGGCAGCGTACTTGATTTTCTGGAAGTTGGATTCGAACATGCTGGGGATGTGATGCTTTGCTTGCGCAATGATTTCCGCAGCGGAGATGCTGGTCGTGCGTCCCTGTGCATACTGCTCCATAACCCACTCGTAGATGCGACGTACTCCAGGGTGGCGCTTGGAGATTTCCGTATGCTCTCCAGGCATCTTTTTGATGTAGTCATTGAGCCATTGTGCAATGCCCGCCACACCAGACTTGTCGGTGACCATGACGCGAAGCGGGCGGCTGAGGAGCTGCTCCGTGTCGAAGATATTGTAGATTTCGGGGTTCTTGAGGATGCCATCCGCATGGACACCTGCCCGTGTGGTATTGAACTCAGCACCGACGAATGGATAGTTGTTCGGGATATCCGCCTTGACGACGTCGCGGTAGTAGTCTGCAATCTCGGTGATGACCTGCGTGTCGATGCCGCATTTGTCCCCCATGATGCCGATGTACTCCATGATGGCCCCCTCAAGCGGAGGATTGCCCGTGCGTTCGCCGAACCCAAGCAGGGATGCGTTGAGGGCAGAGACGCCGTAGAACCAGGAGGTGACGGCATTGGTGTGGACCTTGTGGAAGTCATTGTGCCCATGCCATTCGAGTTGTTCCGATGGCACGCCCAGTTCATTGTGGAACGCCGAGACGATTTTAGGGACGCTGCGGGGTAGGGCGGCTCCAGGATAAGTCACCCCATAGCCCATGGTGTCGCAGAGGCGTATCTTGATGGGGATGCCGCTCTCCTGCGAGAGCTTCATGAGCTCCTCGGCAAAGGGAAGACAGAAACCGTAGATGTCTGCGCGCGTGACATCCTCAAAATGGCATCTTGGGGTGATACCCTCGGAAAGCGCCGCCTTGACCACCGCCAGATAGTCATCCATCACCTTGGCACGGGTCTTCTTCAGCTTCAGGAAGATGTGGTAGTCAGAGACAGAGGTAAGGATACCCGTCTCCTTCAGTCCCAGTTCGCGCACGATTTTGAAGTCATCCGCGTTGGCACGGATCCAGCCCGTGATTTCAGGGTATTTGTGCCCAAGCTGACGGCATCCCTCGATGGCCTCGCGGTCACGGTTGCTATAGACGAAGAACTCGCACTGGCGGATGACGCCGTTGGGGCCACCCAGCTTATGCAGGTATTCATAGAGCTGGACAATATGTTCAGGCTTGTAAGGAGGGCGAGCCTGCTGACCGTCGCGGAAGGTGGTGTCGGTAATCCAGATTTCCTTGGCGGGAGAGGGCATGACATCCTTTCCGTCGAAAAGAATTCTCGGAACATCGGTATATGGGAACTGCTCGCGGAGCAGATTCGGCTCGCGGACGTCCACCAGCTCAAAGTGCCGCTGCAGATGGTCTATCGAAAATGGTGAGTGCATGGCTGTTTTTCCTCAGATAATTATGAATCGCTAGGTTCCCCGAGAGGGTTGGTAAAAGACCTAAACGACCTAAAGGACCTAAACGACGCAAGTGGCGCATAGCCTGGCGTCCTTCTTTATTCGTCGCTCAGTTTCTGTACCACTTGCGTCCTTTGGGATCTGTTTTACCTGCCCTCAGGGGGAATATAGCTTTATGAATAAGCTACACGCTGGTATAATATATCCACATTACTGGAAAATAAAAACTGCTTTGATGAAAATAGATTCAAAAAATCAATGTTCTGCGAACATAAAAATAACATTTTTGTGGATAAAGACGTAAGATTGATGTCGTCTGATTATTCATTGCTCAAAATTCTGTCTTATATGAGAATTGGTAAACGCATTGTTTGGCAATCATTCTGCCACTATCTCCCGTCCCCCGTCCAAAGCAAAATGAGGAGAACAGGTTTGACTGTTTCAAACAGCCATACTATATTTTTATAAAATGGAATTGCATTTCAACGAGTTTAGCGGGATTGAGAGACTAAGGAGACAACAATGCTTCAACCGATTGCCATTGACACCAATTCTTTCCCTGAATTGCGGCAAGAACATTGTGTTTACGTGGACAAGACCGCCTATTTCCACAGGCTGATCACCAGGCCTGGTGCTCGGCGTTTCTTCCTTGCACGCCCGCGGCGCTTCGGCAAGTCGATGATGATCTCCACGTTGCAGGCGATTTTCGAGGGAAGGCGCGAGCTTTTCGAGGGGCTCGACATCTCGCGGACGGACTGGAAGTGGGAGAAGTATCCCGTGCTCTATTTCAACCTGGGTTTTGCTGCATCCTCCACCTTTGAAGGATTCAGGGATGGCTTCCCGTATTTGGTTCGCTCGGCGATTGAAGAGGTGGGCGGTAAATACGATGACATCGCACCGCCTGCTTCCAACTTCGGCATGGCCATTGATTCGCTCCATGCGACCAATCACGGCAAGGGGGTGGTCATCCTCATCGACGAATACGACGACCCTGTGGCGCAGTTGCTGTCCAAGCCAGACGAGGCGGAGGCGGTGCGCGGCTATCTTGCGGATTTCTACCGCCAGATGAAGGACCGTGCAGGGAAGATACGCTTTCTGATGATCACAGGTGTCTCGAAGTTCACAAAAATGTCGGTCTTCTCCGCACTATCGAACCTGGTGGACCTCTCGTTCGAGGACGAGTATGCGACAATGCTGGGCTACACAGAGGCTGAACTAGACAGCTTTTTCGGCGAGCATTTGCGCATCCACGCGCAGAAGATGGGGCTTTCGGATGATGCGTACCGTGACGAACTGAAGCGCTGGTTCAATGGATATCGCTTTGGAAGGGAGGTTGAAGACACCGTTTACAATCCCGTCTCGATAGGCGTGAATCTTTCAGAGCAGAAGCGTTTTTTCCAACCGTGCTGGTCTTCGACGGGAAAGGCAGCCATGCTGATGAACTTCCTCAAGAGACAGGAGTTCCTTGGCATCGATATGGACAAAGTGCAGAACGTGCGCGAGTGTGACTTCGATGTCTCTGACATCCGTGCGCTTCGCACCGTGCCTATGCTTTTCCAGACGGGCTACCTGACCATCAAGGACTTTGACCCCATCACCAACACTTATACTCTGGCGGTGCCTGACGTGGAGGTTAGGCAGGATCTCGCCTCGGTGACGACCTCCGTAATGGCAAACAGGGATAGTTTCTGGGTTTCCTCGATAGGCATTAACCTGCTGAAATGCAATTGGAATGAGTTTTTCTCGGGCCTCAAATCCCTATACGCGGCGATGCCCTACGGCCCGACGGAGAGGAGCGTCCAGGAGTACTCCTTTGAGCGGGTACTGCTGACGCTCCTGTGGTCGCAGGCCATCGAGTGCAGGACGGAGGACCGCCAGGCGAACGGACAGGCGGACATCGTTGCCGAGCACCCCAGCGGCATCTTCATCTTCGAGCTGAAGGTCGATGAGTCGGCGGAGACCGCCCTGGAGCAGGTCAGACGGAAGGGCTATGACCTGCCATACCGCGCAAAAGGCCAGCCCATCTGGCTCGTCGGACTCAGCTTCGACCGCCAGACCCGCCTGCTCATTGAGGCAAAGTCCGAGAAAGCATTCTAGAGATTCTAGAGATTCTAGAGATTCTAGGACTTCACTGGCAATGCTCGTTTGGCGTTGTCGCCATTGACGGTATCGCGAAGCGTGAAATGCGGTATAAATGCCGTGGCTATGGAAAGGATAAGCGGCATTGGTCGTCGCCAGTCTCCCTGTCTTGTGCTGGCAGTGAAAGCTGCCAGTTGTGCTCCCAAGCCTCGCACCTTTTTTCCCCGCCGTCTTTTGCAAACCCCTTATATTACATTATATTAAATATTTATAATTATTCCACCTCAAATCAGCCCTCGCATTCCCTCAAGAGGATATAACCATGACATATTATTCAATTCAAAACACCACAATCGCAGGAATTACCCTGCAGGATTTCCATGACGAGATGGATATCTATGCAGGCGGCACCGCGAACTTGACCACCGTCAACAGCTACGCCAACATCCAAATCTACAGAGGCGGCGTGGCGAACTCCTCCATCCTCAGTAACCGCGGCTGGTTGTGGATCCACAGCGGAGGCGTGGCGAACTCCACCGTTAACAACGACGGTGCCTTGGAAGTCTCCAGTGGCGGCGTAGCAAACTCCACCTTCATCAACTACCGTGGCGACATGACCATCTACAACAGCGGCACGGCGAACCACACCACCGTCAACGACGGCGGTATCTTGGACGTCTCCAGCGGTGGCATTGTGAACTCCACCACCGTCAACAAGCGCGGCAATATGAACGTCCTAGAATGCGGAGTGGCGAACGACACCACCGTCAACTCGGAAGGCGAAATGAACGTCTCCAACGGTGGCACAGCGAATGACACCATCCTCTTCGACTACGGCAGAATGCACGTCACGGAACACGGCATTGCGAACGTGACAACCGTCAACGACGGTGGCGAAATTAACGTCTCCGACGGCGGCGTGGCGAACTCCACCACCATCAACGCATACGGCGATATGGACATCTCGTATCAAGGCGTGGCTAACTTCACAACCGTCAACTCAGACGGCGACATGAACGTCTGGGAACGCGGCGTGGCGAACACCACCATCGTAAACAACGGCGGTTATATGGAGATCTGGGAACACGGCGTGGCAAACTCTACCACCGTCAAAGACGGTGGCATCATGAGCGTCAACAGCGGCGGCAAGGTGACTGGCACCCTGACAATGGAAAATGGCGCGATTGTCTCCACTGAGATGGGTGCCGTCATCGACTTTGACATCTCGACGCTTTCGCATGGCAACGATGTCCGCGTCAACGACCTGTCGCTGATACAGGGCACGCCGTCCTATACCGTCACCGTTTCGGAGTCACAGACGGCTGGCGTTTACAGACTGGCTGGCGGCGCGGCGGGATTCGACAAAACCATCATCTTAGTGGACACTACAGGCACACAATACAGCACACTCACGGTGGGCGACACGTATGATCATGACAACAACCAATACGCCCTGAAACTGGACGGGGACGTCCTTGCACTTACGTTAAACCTCTTCATTGGCGAACTGTTCGATGAAACGAAGGACATCACATTAAATATAATGGCGAGCAGCGTCAATGTCAACAAGGGCGGCGTCCTCAACATCCTCTCAGGCGGAAGAGCGGAAAACACCACGGTCAACTCAGGCGGCAGTTTGAATGTCTCAAACGGCGGCACGGCGAACTTAACCACCGTCAACAAAGGCGGTAATTTGAATGTCTCAAACGGCGGCACGGCGAACTACACCACGGTCGTCAACGGCGGCTCGATGGTCATCTCCAGCGGCGGGACGGCCATGGGCGCACTGACCATCGCGGAGGGAGCAGTCGTCTCTGTCGCCGACGGAGGCGTCGTCGAGCTCGGCCTCGCAGGAGTGTCCCCGTACAACACGCCGCTCGTCAACGACCTGTCCCTGATTCAGGGGAACCCGTCCTACGCCATCGAAGCATCGCCCTCCATGGCGAGAGGCAACTACAACCTCGCCAACGGTGCATACGGCTTCAACAAGGCAATCACTGTCTCGGGGCAGCAGCTCATGCCCGACGGCATCCTCAGCGACGGAGATGCAATATACACGCTTGAGGAGGAGTCGGGCAGGCTTGAGTTCACCGTTTGGAACTACAAGGAGGCCTCGCAGTTTGAAATATCACAAGGTTTAAGGGAATTGAAAATCCGTAGCAAAGATTGCTGCGTCGGTGCTACAATCACCAGTTCAGCAGGCTTCTTCGAAATGCCAATCAAAGTCATGCAGATCTATAACGGTGGAATGGCGTACTCGACCAATATCAACAAGTACGGCTACGGGCATGTCTCAAGCGGCGGCACGGCTCACACGACCACCATCACGGGAAACGGTACATTGTACGCCATGAATGGCGCGAAAGTGGTCTCGACCACCATCGGATACAACGGAAATCTGGTGATTTACGGCGGCACGGTGAAATCGACGACTGTCAGAAACGGCGGCTGGATGGAAGTCGAAGGCGGCAAAATCACAGGCACTTTGACCATTGAGGATGGCGGAACCGTCAATGTCTATAATGGAGTCGTCCTCGACTTCGACATCTCCCCGCTGTCGCCAGGCAACGATGCGCTCGTCAACGACCTTTCGCGGATTAAAGAAAAGGGGACGCCTACGTTTACCGTCACCGCAAGGCCTGGACAGGCAACTGGCGTCTATCGCCTTGCGGGCGGCGCAGCGGGTTTCTCATCCTCCCTGACCGTCAAATGCGCGAACGAGGCGGATGTCTCAATCACCGTCGGCGACAACTATGTGGCGGGCGGCGGTCAGGCATATGCCCTCGCCCTTGAAGGAGGTCAACTGCTCCTCACAGTCAGGGACCTCGACACGACACCGCCCGACAAGCCAGTCGCGAGTGCCAGCACCACCGCGCCGACCAACCAAAGCGTCACGGTCACCGCGAAGTTCAGCGACGACTCCGTCATGAAGCAGTACTCGACAAACAACAAGACGTGGAAGTCATATACGAAGGGCATCAAGATGACCGACAACGGCAATCTCTGGTTCCGCGGCATCGACGAGGCGGGCAACGCCTCCGAGGTGACCGCCTACGAGGTGACGAACATCGACAAGGTTGCGCCCGACGCGCCCAATTTAACTCTGTCGGGGGATTCCGTATCCCACGAGGTTATACTCCACGCCACTTGGGACAAGGACGACGCCGTGTGCCGCTATGCGGTTGACGGCGCGGCAGCCATGCATGAATATGTCGAGCCGCTCCGCATCGACAAGCATACGCGTATCCATTTCCAGACCGAGGACGCGGCAGGCAACGAAACCGACCTCAGACTGGAACTGATGTTCGGTCGCGTCACCGGCGTCTGGAGCGACAAGTACTTCGCCCGCAACTGCATAGTCGAGGGCATGGAGCTGGAGCCGCTGGAGGGAATGAACATCATTGGCGACGTCTTCAACGGCTCCGATGACTCAACCTCTCTCGTCCTTACAGACGACGACAACGGCGACGCGCTTTTCCTGGACGACCTCTACTCCGCCTCTCCCGACATCTCCGCCAAGGCGCGCATCAGCCAGGTCAATATGATCATCGCGGGTGCGGGCGATGACGTCATTGATCTGACCAGCGTGCGGTTCCAATGCGCCGACAAGGGCATCGCCGTGCAAGGCGGCGACGGCAATGACTTGATCTGGGCGAACAACAACGGCACTTTCCTCTTCGGCGACGCGGGCGACGACCGCATCGTCGGCGGCGGCAGCACCGATGTCATTGCAGGCGGCTCAGGCAACGACACCCTGCACGGCGGTGGCGGCAACGACTACTTCTGCTTCGGCGGCTACTGGGGCGACGACACCGTCGAGCAGCTGGACGGCCACGGCGCACTGCTGTGGTTCGACGGCGTGAAGCGGGAGGATTTGTCGCTTTCTGCCGATGCCGCAGACAACGCCGTGCTCTCCTGCGACTCAGGCTCGGTGACACTTCTGGGAGTCAGGCATGACGACGTAGCCGCCTCGTTTGACGCCGGTGGCAACAGGCTGTCGAACAATATCTTACTCCAGTTCGGCGACAGCGGCCTTGACGAAGAATTCCAGGCATTCGCCGACACCCTGCGTAATGTGGGCGCATTCAAAGAGTTCACAAGCGACAGGATCTTTGATGAC
Organism: Victivallales bacterium; assembly: GCA_017535315.1. GTDB lineage: Bacteria > Verrucomicrobiota > Lentisphaeria > Oligosphaerales > Oligosphaeraceae > RGIG3456. The sequence goes on from JAFXUD010000030.1 coordinate 26,293, forward strand.
CAGTACCGGGGGACGCTGGCGTAGAAGAAACGTGCAAATCCGCGTGGTCATGCAATGGCACTACGAGGAAGTGACAATGTCGCCTGTTAATAGCTATTAATTAACATCTTATGGAAATTGATTAACGGGAGCAACAGAGCAGAATATCTGATACTGTTCTAGGTTGCTCCCGTTCTTCCCGTTGATTCTGTCTCTCCTAAAATTTAAGCAGTAAAGACTTGTCGTGCAGTGCGACTCCATTGCCTTTGCAACACCAGGTACATGACATAGGTGTGGAGTGCAGGAGAGGGTGCCGCGCACGGATGGTGTTGCACTATGTTACGGTTGTGCAGGCACGTCGACGGGACGTCGTCGTCAGTACCTACCAGGGAATATAGGTTCCAGCTGCAAGGACGATTCTGTGGACGAGGTAGTCCTTGTCGTAGTCGGTATTGTTTGGCATTTCGCCGCGGATGATTCTGGCCAGTTCTTCGAACTGCGGGGTATAGCGGTCCTTCTGGGGGCCGAAGTCAAGCTCGTGCTTACCAGCAGCATATTCTCCTTGCGGTTCGACAAGGTTCATCGTCATCTTCAGAGGCTGTCCATCGAATCGTTCAATCGGGCAAAGCTCGAAATAGCCTTTGGTACCAGAGACCTTCATGCGCCTTCCAAAGGTGGTGGCGGATTCATAGGAGCAGGAGGTCAGTTCGGCAATGGCGTTCTTGTATTCAAGAATGGTAAGGCAGTTATTCTTGTAGTTGGACGGTTCATTTGCCGTGTTCTTCAGAATCGGGATGACGTTTTCAGGTGCACCCATGAGCGTGGTGACGTAGTCGATCAGATGGCAAATCAGGTTGTAGGCAAGGCCTCCCTTGAACTTTCCGATGTACTCCTGGTATCGGTTGCCGCCGTAATTGTGGTTCATGTCCGCACGGATGGAAAAGATGTCGCCAATCCAGCCTTTCCTCACACGGTCGATGATCAGGTTAAGGGCAGGGTTGCCGCGGAACATATATCCCATCTGGAACGGGATGTTCTTTGCACGGCAGCCATCCAGCAGCTTTTTGAAAGCGGGAAGGCTTTCGCCTGCGGGCTTGTCCATGTGGATGGCAATTCCTTTTTCCATGATGGGCATGGTGGCCTCCACCAGCTCATTGTTTGGTGTCTCAACGCAGACCACCTGAAGGCCTGGAAAGTTCAGGAGCTGCTCCACCGTGAGGCGTGGCAGGCCATCATAGACGGTGGATGGATTGTAGCAGTTCGGTGTCCTGGCTGTCTCGCGGTCATCGACCACGCCGACAATCTCGTAGATGTCTGGCAATTTCTTGATGGCAGCCATCTTGCCTGCCGCGTGCTCATGGGTCATGCCCAGCTGTGCTATTTTGATTCGTTCCATAATATCTTGAACATTAGTTGGTTGACGTAAAAAAGCCCAGGCGTTCTAAAGAGCCTGGGCTTTGGTTGTTTCAATCTTTACTTCTCTTCGATTTCGTAGGTGTAGTCCTCCAAGTCGGCGTCGTCGTTTTCGGCGCGGAGGTCATTGGAGTTCCAGATTTTCTCTTTTGCCTTGGGGTCGGCTTTGACAGAGGTGTCGCGAACCTTTTCAAGGTAGCGTTCCATCTGGGTGTTGATTTTTGCGAAGGCATTCACCAGGGAAGCGCCCATGCTGTCGTTTCTGGCGGCGGCATGAAGGGTGAGGTTTTTGGCATTTACCAGGATTTCAACGGGGAACCAATTGCGCTGCGAGGCGAAGAGAACACGCACGGTAGTTATCTTTTGATTCGGGAAATCCTCGGCGAGGCGCCCGATGAGCGAGCGTGCCTTCTCCTTAATGGATTCTTCTACGACCACATGTTTTGCACTGATGTCAATGTCCATTGATTACCTCCTTTGTTTAAGGATTGTGAGGCCAGTCGGGAAAATGCCACCTAGACCGTGAAGGACGGTCCCAGATAGACGCGCCTGGCGTTTTCGTCTTTGACCAGGGATTCGCTGTCGCCTGTGAACAGAATTTCACCGTTGCATATCAGATATGCACGGTCCACAACGCCAAGGGTTTCCCTGACATTGTGGTCTGTTATGAGGACAGACAGTCCCCTGTCGCGTAGGTTTGCGACGATTTTCTGCACTTCGTTGACGTTGATGGGGTCCACGCCGCCGAAGGGCTCGTCGAGCATAATGAAACTAGGGTTGGCTGCAAGGGCCCGTGTGATTTCCAGGCGTCTGCGTTCGCCTCCGCTTAGTGTCATCGCCTTCTGTTTTGCCAGATGGGTGAGCTTGAGTTCCTCAAGAAGTTCTTCCAGTCGACTCTTTCGTTCCTGGTCTGTCATGTCCAATGTCTCAAGAACGCATTTCACATTCTGCTCAACGGTGAGCTTCCTGAAAATAGAGGGTTCCTGAGCCAGGTATCCCATGCCGAGTCTTGCTCTTTTAAACATGGGCATGCTGGAAACATCCTGCCCCATGAAACGGATACTGCCGCCATCTGGTCTGATAAGACCGACAATCATGTAGAACGTCGTCGTCTTGCCCGCGCCATTGGGGCCGAGCAGGCCGACCACTTCTCCTGGGCGTGCTTCGATGGAGACGTTGTTCACCACGCGCCTGCCACCGTAAACCTTGACAAGGCCCTCCGCCTGAAGAAGTATGTCCTTTTGTTTGTCTGTCATGTCAAACGGTTGAAGTAATTGCAAAACAACTCATCATGTGATGTTTTGAAATTGCCTCGGTTATTCTATTCTGCTTTTTCAGTTGTTTTGTCGCTTTGTTTGCCGTCGTCCTTCTGGGCGTCGGCTTGCTTTTTTTCGTCTTTATTCTCTTTTACCTCCGTCTTTTCTAGTTCTTTTGCCTTTTCCTTTGGAGTTCCTTTCAAGATATCTCCGAAGCCCATGCCACCCTGTCCCTTCTTCATAGGCAGTGTCAGGCTTGCGCCTTTGAGCTTAATCTTTCCAGTCTTCCTGTCATAGACGACCTGTTCTCCATGAAGTGTGTTTTTCTCCTGCAGGATAACGCAATTGCCCTTCAGGACAACCGTGTCAAGCTCGGCATCGTAACGGCCCGTCTCGCCGCTGGCGCTACTGCTGCCATCCAGCGTTCGGACTGTCACACCCCCTACAGCCTCTATATTAATCGGCTTGTTGTTTTTGTCAAGGTGGACAGTCATTTTTTTTGCAGTAAAACGCATTGTTGTGTCTTCAATGCTGACATTGCCCTCCAGTTCGATGGCGACAGGGTGGTTGTCTTCATCCAACTGGACATCGGCGCTGTCGGCATTGACGACCATTTCCTGTTCATCGGCGGCCTCTTCCTCATTGCCTGCGGCTTTTTCGGCAGGTTGTTCCTGTGCCTTCAAATTGAAAGAGATGAGCATGGTCAGAAACAGCATCAAAGATAAGATTTGCTTCGTATTCACGTTGTCAATCCTGTTTAGGTTTGTTGTTATCCCTGTGTTTTTCCTTGAGGATCTCCTGGGATGTCTTTTGCTTGATGGAGATGTGGACGGTCGAGCGCAGTCTTACGATGCGCTGTTCCAGATTCACATCGTAGCCGATACCGCTTCCCTCGAAGCCATCCGTGGAAAACAAAAGCACGGAGTCGCTTTTCAGTTCCCGCAATGCCATCAGGACGCTGCAGGAGGGGGTTTGCAGGGTGAAGTGCCTGCCATTGGATCCGTGCATGACGGCACGGCAGTTCTTGACTTCGATGATTCTCGCTTGGTCATCCTTCAGTTCCATTACGTTGCCTTTGAAATTGACGGATTCGCCTTCCAGCACCCATCGTAAGGTCCCGTTGTCATCCAAGCCATGCGTGCTGAAATGCTGCGCAGAGGTGCGATTCCCTATGCTTTCCGCAAAAAGAGACATCATGCCAGTCAGCAAGGCAAGAAAGATAATGATGAAAAAAAAGCGTTTCAATAGAGAAAACCTTGGAGGTGATTTCGTGACTATGAAACCACCTTCTTGTTATCGGTTGAGGTATTCTTGGACGATGGTGTCCCAAAGGCCCTTTTCCTTCAGGAGGCGTGTGGCAGCTTCGCGGATGGCCCCTTTGCCGCCGTTGTGTTCCATAATCCAGTCGGCACAGAGTTTTGCCTCTTCGATGGCATCACCCACGGCGACGCCGATGCCTGCCAGGCGCAGAGGGGCAAGGTCGATCAAATCATCGCCGATGTACATGCATTCCTCGGGAGTGATGCCCAGTTGTGTGCAAATCTGCAACAGCCCTTCACGCTTGTTCCTGCAGTTCTCGATGATAATCGGAATGCCAAGTTCCTCTGCACGCCTGCGGTTTGCCTTGCTTGCGCGGCCAGAAAGGATGGCAGTTGCAATGCCGTTGCGGTTAAGCAACTTGACGCCGAGACCGTCACGGACGTGGAAGAACTTGATTTCATCCTCCGAGCCGCATCCATATCCGATGCCACCATCGGTCAGAACGCCATCCACATCCATGATGACTGCCTTGATGGCTTTAGCTTTGTCGTGTGAGTTCATGAATCTCCTTGACGGATTTGAGAAGGGTTTTCAATTGGTCGAGCGGCACCGAATTGGGGCCGTCGGAAAGCGCCTTGTCAGGGCAGGGGTGGGTTTCCAGGAAGAGACCGTCGATACCAACGGCGGCGGCGGCCCGTGCCAGCGGGGCGACAAATTCCCGCTTCCCGCCCGAACTGGTGCCATTGCCGCCTGGAAGTTGTACGGAATGGGTTGCATCGAAAATGACGGGGTAGCCCATGGCGCGCATGATGACCAGAGAGCGATAGTCGACAACCAGATTATGATAGCCAAAGGAGGCGCCACGCTCGGTCAGGGTGATTTTGGAGTTTCCTGTCGATGCGACCTTCTCTGCGACCTGCGCCATATCCTCTGGCGCCATGAATTGCCCTTTCTTGATATTGATGAGGCGTCCTGTGTGTCCTGCAGCCAGAAGCAGGTCCGTCTGCCGACAGAGGAAGGCGGGGATCTGAAGGATATCCGCAACCTCGGCGACTGTTTCGCATTGCCAGGGTTCGTGAACATCTGTCAGCACAGGGCATTCGAACTCCTTTTTCACGGTGGAGAGGATCTCAAGGCCTTCGTCCATTCCTGGTCCCCTGAAGGACTTTACGCTGGTCCTGTTGGCCTTGTCAAAAGAGGCTTTGAAAACGTATTTCAAGCCCAAATCCATGCAGCACTGCATAGCCCCTGCCGCCACCTTGAGGCAGAGTTCCTTTGATTCGGCAACGCATGGCCCTGCAATGATGACCAAGTTGCCGCTGCCAATGTTCATGCCGTTGTTTATCGAAATGTCCAAATCTGGTTTGACGGGTAGATTCATCTTATATGCTCCATCGAGGTTGTAACTACCTGACATTCTAATATCAAGATGTACCGTTCTGTGATGCAGTACGGTGAAAAAAGTATAGATGGTGCTTTACCATGAGCTGCGCTCGCCGAAAAGCTACATCGCTTACCCACAGTATTGTTTCTGCCGCCCCTACGGGGCTTCTATTCAAGTGCTTTTATTGCTTCTCACGAATCAGCTTTTCCACGAGTGCGATGTCTTCGGGGACATCGACGCCGACGCTGCGTTCATTGGTGACGATGACGCATATTCTAGCACCGTTTTCCAGCGCGCGCAGCTGTTCAAGGGATTCACAGGCCTCAAGTGTACCGCGTTCCCAGGTCACAAATGAGTTGAGGAACTCACGCCTGTATGCATACAGCCCCCAGTGAAGCAGAGGTTCGACAGGTGTGCATCCCTTTCGCGGATAGGGGATAAGCGAACGGCTGAAATAAAGGGCAAAGCCCTGTTTGTCCACGACGACCTTGACCGCATTGGGGTCCATAGGGTCACGTCCAGTCTCCTTAAAAGGTACTGCTGCTGTCCCCATCTCTGCGCCTGATTCACGCATTTTGCGAATCAGACTGGACAACACGTCGGCGGACATCAGGGGCTCGTCCCCCTGGACGTTGAGAATCAGGTCGGCTGCATCGCCCTGAATGGCCTCGGCGATGCGGTCCGTCCCTGTGGCGTGGTTCGGGGACGTCATGACGGCCTTGCCGCCGAAGGCCGCGACCGCATCGGCGATCCTCTGGTCATCCGTCGCCACAAGGACATCATCAAGCTCCTTGCATTTCGAGGTGGATTCATAGCACCATTGCACCATCGGTTTTCCTGCTATCAAAGCCAAAGGCTTCCCTGGAAAGCGCGTGCTGCCATAGCGCGCGGGAATAACTGCGATTGTCCTGCCCATATTATCGATTCTCAGTCCAGTTTGTTTGCATTGATGAGTTTAAATCATTGCCCTGACAGCCTTGAGGCATTTATCAACGGCCTCAAGGGCTGGATATTTGGGGCATTCGTACTCGATGATGTACCATTCGGTATCACCCTTTGCCTGGCAGAAATCGTAGATTTCCTTCCAGGGGCATTCGTCTTCGCCAATCAGCGGCTCATATCCATTGGCCTTGCTCCAGGGTTTCAGGTGGATGGTCTTGCAACGGCCTGGATACTTGTTGAGTTCGGCCATGACATCGGCACCGCCCGCCATTGCATTGCCTGTGTCCAGCTGCATGACTGTGCGCGAGGAGACAACGGACATGAAAGTGTCCCAAGTGCGTTTGCCATCGACAGGGGTAAAGTCACCTGCGTGGTTGTGGTAGCCAGTCCTCATGCCATATTTTGCCAGCTTGTCCGCCACGGCGTTCATCTGGTTGCCGAGGGAGAGCCATTCGTCATGTGTCTTGCCGCCAAGCCAGGGGACGATGACGTACTTGTTGCCAACCGCCTGGTTGAGTTTGACGGTCGCCTCGAAGTTAGCCTCCTGAAGAGAGGCCCATGGGGTGTGCCAACCGCAGCAGACAAGGCCTGTCTCTTTCAACAGGGATGCATAGAAGTCAGCTGAAAACTGGGGGGCACCAGCAAACTCAACGCCTTCATAGCCCATCTCCTTGACGGCTTTCATGGTTGCCCATGGATTTGCGGCAAACTCTTTGCGGACGGAATACATCTCAAGTGCGACTGGAATGTAGGTCATGTTCTAAATCCTTCTTGTTGGTTTTTGTGGGGTATATTGTGAACAGAGTATCAAAAAACATCCAGCTGGGTGCGTAGGCTCGGTACTCGCATCTTCTGGATCGCCATCGTCTTTATCTGACGGACACGCTCGCTGGAGACACCGAGTAATTTGCTGATTTCCGCCAACGTGAAACATTTCCCGTCATTCAACCCGAAATTGAGTTCAATGACAGTCCTTTCGCGCTCATCCAGGGTAGAAAGGACCTGTAACAGTGAATCCCGAAGATTCTGAATATCCGTCCCGCTGTTTTGTGCACGTGTATTGGGGTCGGGGATATTGTCCTCCAGGGTGTTATCCTCGTCAATCATGGCATGAAGGGAAAGGGGCTGCTGTATCATCTTCTGCAGGGCGACGATTTTGGTGGCGGAAATGCCTACGAGGGTTGAAAGCTCCTCAGGTGTGGGAATTCGGCCTGTTTCCGTCAGGTATCTTTGTTCTGCTTGTCTGATGGTTGAAATCTGCGCAACCGTATTGGCTGGCATACGGATGATGCGGCTGTGGTTGGTGATGTATTTCGTGATGGCCTGGCGAATCCAGTAGCTGGCGTATGTCGTGAAACGATGCCCTAGACGATAGTCGAACTTATCGACTGCGCGCATCAAGCCGATATTGCCTTCCTGCACGAGGTCGGCCAGGGGGATGCTTGTCCCCATGTAGTGTCCTGCGATGCTGATGACCAAACGCAGATTATGCTCTATGAGCGTATCCGATGCCTGTTTCATCAATTGCTGGAGACGTGCGAGCTCTGGTTTCAGCAGTTCCCATTTGTCCTTGCTGATGAAAAATACATTGATGGATTCATCAGTGAGTTTCTCAAGGCAAATCTGATAGAAGGAATCCCTCGGCGCAAGCTGGTGGAATGTCTTGTAGAAAGCCGCATATTTTTTCGGTATATTCTTGCTGTTTGCGACGGAATCATCAATGCCAATTTCAGAAAGCGAAGCCACGACATCGTTAAATAGTTCCTTCAATTTCTGGTCCCCGCCGTCCTCTGACTGCGTGCCAGAGAAAAAGAAACGTTCGACTTTTATATGGTTCTGGGCAATTGCCAGGGAATTGATGACCGACATAAGCAGGGAAGGAAACTTCTCCAAAATATCATAAAGTTGTTTCTTGCTTTCAAAATGCTGCTTTGTCCACTTCGCCTCTTCCTCCTGTGTCAAAATTGGATACTTGCTGACCTGGTGCATATAGGTCGCCTGCAACTCCTGCGATATGCAACCGTTGAAATACGAACGGATATGCACGTCAGTGGACGGCTTGGTTCGTAGTTCATTGTTGTTGCTTTCCTGGGTCATGTGGGAATCCGTTCAGAGAAATGTTGTTTTGGGGACAGTAGTCAAGTGACAATGTCCTTCTAGAAGAGCAGTTGGTAAAGTGTATTGGCAAAGAGAATGAAAATCAGCAGAAACAGCAGAATGATAATCAGCAAAACGATAACCCAGCCGAAAGGCGTTTTGGCAACGCGTTTCACGCTGGACATTGTATTATTGGGAGAACGAAGGTCGTTGTCGAATGCACTTCCCGATAGAATCTGCGAGCGGATGCCACGGACAATGCGGACAGGCGTATCCGCCAGCATCAGTTCGTCTCCCTCCTTCAGTTCCGTTCGTGCCGTGCCCACGGAAACGCCGTTAATGGAAGATTCATAGGATGCGTGCAATCCTTCATATTCCAGGTTTTCCCCATTGGAAAAGATTTTCCCGTGAATACGTGCGACATCCTCGGTACGGACGGTGATGTAGTTGTCCTTAGAGGCGCCAATGGTGTTCACACCTGGCCAGATGACGGACCTGTGGCGGTTGTCGTCCGTGTGTTCATCACAGACCACGTCGAACGGGCTAGGCCTTGTCTTTTCACCGACACAGAGGAAATACTGCGAGAAGCGAAAGACGGAGCCGTCCTCCAAGGGAGCGCTCTGGATGCGTTCTGCGTTCAGGAAAACGCCGCAGTTTCCAATGCTTTCCAGCACCCAGTTGACGCCGCTACGCTTCAGGCGGATGTGTTCGCGGCTGACAGTGTTGTCAACCATGCCCTTCAGCGTGATGTCACAGGAGGATGAGCGGCCGATGACCACATTCCAATCTGTTGTGGTTAGTTTGAAGTGCCGCAAGCGCTCTCCGAGATAGTTGTATATGCTGCAGTCTGGCATAAGGAAATAGGCTAGGCTAAAGAGGCCTTGATGAGAATCGGGCGATGGTCAGAGGCAACTCTTTCGTCGATTACGGAGATATCCACATTCTTCCAGTGCTCAGCCTGATGGAAGAAGCCGTGGTCGATGGGTTTGGTCGGATTGTCTGATGGGCAGGTATAAAGGATTTCGCGTCCATTGGCAGCCTTCAAATGGTTTGCCATGAGTTTCCACTCGTATGAGAGAGGAGAGCAGTTGAAATCGCCTAGAACGATAGAGGGCAGGGGGCTTTTGAGTAGCTCTTCACAGAGGATTCCCGCAGAGAGAATACGCAAATCCCGCTCAAGTGGGAAGTGCGTGCAGTAGATGCGGAAGGGTGTGCCATTCGCAGTTGTCGTCTCAACTCCGATGATGGTACGCATCTCATAGCCAGGTAGTTGTCTGTGCAAGATGATTTTCCCTGGATTGCTTGTTAGGATTGCGATGCCATACGAACCGCCCTGGAGGTCAATCGCTTTGCCGAAAAAGCCGAACATACCCGTAAGCCTGGCCAGTTCCGCCGTCTGATCAACAGCTTTGCTTCGAGCTGCACCGTTGTCCAGTTCCTGCAATGCCACGCAATCCGCTTTCTGGCGCGAAATGACGGCGGCGGTACGGACAAGGTCGATTTTCTGGTCCATGCCATTGCCGTGGCAGATGTTGTAGCTTAAAAAACGTAGTGACTGTTCCATAACTATTGTAATGCCTCCATGGCGGCTTTGATATCGTTCTCGATTCGTGATACAACCTCTTCCTTGTCGAGCATCTCGGAGTTCTTTCCCCAGTCACGGTGCTTGTACTCCACCTTGCCTTGGTCAAGCGTCTTGGGCGAGATGACCACTCGGAGGGGCACGCCGATGAGGTCTGCGTCGGCAAAGGCAAAGCCTGCCTTCTCGCCACGGTCATCGTAAAGCACATCAATCCCCTTCGTCATCAGCGTGTCATAAAGGCTCTGGCATGCTTCGGCGACTTCAGGCTTGTTATGGTTCAGGCCGATGATTTCAACCTGGAACGGTGCGATGGACATAGGCCAAATCGGACCGTAGTCATCGTGGCACTGTTCGATGACGGCGGCCATGGCGCGCCCGATGCCGATGCCGTAGCAGCCCATGATCATCGGGTGGCTCTTGCCGTCCTGGTCAAGATAGGTGCATCCCATTGGCTCCGAATACTTGATGCCCAGCTGGAAGATGTTGCCGACCTCGATACCCTTGAGCATCTTAAGCGGCGTCCCGTCCGTTGGGCTCGGGTCGCCTTCGCGGACAGTGGCGATATCGGTGACCACAATGCCTTCCTTGGAGGGCAGGTCGCGGTCGTAGTTGAAGTTCAGGTAGTGGTAGTTGAGTTCGTTTGCGCCGACCACCAGGTTGCTGGATTCAACGGCAGAGGGGTCAACCACAATGCGCATCTTCGATGGAACCAGCTTCGTGTCGATGGAATACAGGGATGCAAAGCCAGGGACGGCGCCGATGGAGGAGATGAGCGCATCGTCAGCAAAGGAGATTTCAGGGCTTTGGATGGCCTTCTTCAGTTTTGCCTCGTTGACCTCTAGGTCGCCACGGATGCAGACAAACACCAGTTTCCCTTCCATATCCTTGTAGAAGACTGCCTTGCAAGTCTTGCTGGCAGGAAGACCAAGGAACTTCGCCAAATCATCGATGGTCTTGCAGTCTGGCGTATAGACCTTTTCCAGGGGCTTCGGCTCCTCCTTGACATACTCCAGTTTGGAGCAGGCTATTTCGCGGTTCGCCTTGTACTTGCCGTCCGCCGAGCAGAATATGGTGTCTTCACCACAGTCTGCAATCGCCATGAATTCATGGGAGACCTTGCCTCCGATCATGCCAGAATCGGAAAGGATTGCAAGGCATTGTTTCAGTCCAATGCGTCTGAAGAAGCGCTCATATGCGACATAGCAGCGTTGGTAGTATTCCTCCAGGCTCTCTTGGGAGGTGTGGAAGCTGTAGGCGTCCTTCATTGTGAACTCGCGGACACGAATAAGACCTGCGCGGGGGCGCGCCTCGTCGCGGTATTTGGTCTGTACCTGATACATCATGCAGGGAAGCTGCTTGTAGGAGACCAGTTCCGTGCGGGCTATCTGGACGACCGCCTCCTCATGGGTCATGCCAAGAAGCATATCCTTGTTGTTGCGGTCCTTGAAGCGGAGAAGTTCAGCACCGACCGTCTGGAAACGTCCGCTCTCAATCCACAAATCCGCAGGGAGAACCACGGGCATCTTGATTTCCTGCCCATCAATAGCGTTCATCTCCTCGCGGACGATCGCCTCGATTTTGGCGATGATCCTCTGCCCGAGAGGCAGAATGGAGTAGAGACCTGCGGAAACGGGGCGGCAATAACCGCCTCTGATGAGAAATATGTGACTGGCTGTCTGGGCATCCCTTGGTGCCTCTTTCAACCGTTGACCGATTAGTTGTGAAAGTCGCATGAAAAATTGCCTTTAGTTTTTTTGAGGGGAGACGCGCAGAAGCACACGCTCCGTTTTCGATTTTGGTAATTACATTATAAAATATAACTGCAATTAGAGTTTAGGCAAGTCAACGGACAAAAAAAGACAACAAATGAAAACAGACAACCCTGCATGAATAGTGCAAATCGACGTTGAAATGGCAAAGGAATGGATTATCTTAAAAGATGATTCAAATTCCGTTTAATATTTCGCAAGCGATGCAAGACAAAATAACACAGATTCCAGAAGCGGGAGCCCGCTTGATTTATTACACAGGTGATTTGCTGGAGGTTAAACTCCAGGTGCCTTTTGTCGGGGGACGCGCATTTGTCAGAACCAGCCATGGCAGCATTCATCGGCGCCATGAAGAGACAATTGCAGAGGTGGAGGAAAGACCACGCGTCAGGCAATCCCTCTGGGAAGACGTGGAGATGAGGATGGTTGGCGACGGAGTATTCTCAGCCATGTTCCCGCTATGCGAGGTTGGCGTCTATGAATACAAGGCATGTTATGTTGCCTCAGACGGCAAGCTTCACTGGGCACCAGGCGATAATCTGACGGTCAAGGTCGAACCCGCCTTTTCGGTTGCCAATAACACCATCTACAATGCCTTTATAAGGCAGTTTGGCCGTAATATTTCCCAAATGCAGGAAACGAAAGAGCAGAAAAACGCAGAATATTTCCTAACTCAAAATGGCTATATTGTCATTCCTCCATCAGGGAAAATGAGGGATTTCAAGGAGAAACTGCCCCATATTATGGACAAAATGGGTTTCCGCATAGTCCTTTTCCTGCCCATCCACCCCCTTCCGTCCTCTTACGGCAGGATGGGGCATTATGGCAGTCCTTTTGCACCGTTGGATTTCTATGAAGTAGAACCTGATTTGGCTGTGTTCAACAAAATGCATACCCCTGTGCAGCAGTTCTGCGAACTTCTGGACTGCATCCATGCGCGGAATGGAAAGGCATTCATTGACATTCCCTTTGACCACACGGGCTGGGCTTCCTCTATGCAAAACGCCCATCCTGAATGGTTTAAACACACCTCAGACGGTTCATTTGAATCCCCTGGAGCTTGGGGGGTGACCTGGGAGGACCTCTGCAAACTGGATTTCACCCAAAAAACGCTTTGGATTGAACTTGCGAACATCATCCTCCACTGGTGCCGTCTCGGTGTGGATGGCTTCCGCTGCGACGCTGGATACATGGTTCCCAAAGAAACCTGGACTTATATCACCGCAAAGGTCAGAGAGCAGTATCCCGATACGATTTTCCTCTTGGAAGGGCTTGGTGGCTCTGTCGATACGACACGTGAACTTCTGGAAGAGGGGATGATGAACTGGGCCTATTCAGAGTCTTTTCAGCAGTTTGGACTGGAAGCCGAATCTGGTTATCTCTATCATTCGCTGGAATTGTCCTCTCATTGCGGGACACTTGTCAATTTTGCAGAGACCCATGACAATAACCGCCTTGCCGCAACCTCAGCCATCTGGTCTATCGAACGCACAGCGTCCGCCGCGCTTTTGGCCCCCGCGGGTGCATTTGGCATCGCAAATGGCGTCGAATGGCTTGCCACTGAAAAAATAGACGTCCATCAAGCAGCCTCTTTGAACTGGGGAGCCTCGCATAATATCATCGACCATATTTCCTCCTTGAATGCGATTCTTTTCCGCCATCCCGCCTTCAGTGCCAAGGCTGCTTTAAAGCGACCTGAAACACTTCTGGGGACGGCGTATGGCCTTTTGAGGGAGGCATCAAAAGAGACTGTTTTGGTTTTAGTTAACCCTAGCAACGACACCACAGCCAAAGTCTCTTGGAACAGTCAGGAATTTGCGCCTAGTGATAAACCATACGATTTAATCACAAATCGCCGCATCCAATTCAACGTCAACGGTGAATGCTATGCGGGTGAGCTTCCCCCATCAACCGTTGTCTGCATTGCTAAAAATATCATCCAATATGATTATAATGAACTAATTCCAGCGCAAATATTACAGGAAGCAAAAGCCAGTGTTTTACGTCTTCTTTGCGCAACAAAGCATGAATCTATCATCCAAGATAATGATTTAAATGAACTTGCAGAACTTTTATTGAAGGATAGGGATGGTTTTAATAGCAAACTCTTCCCAGAATATATTCCTATTATAGACTGGTTTCCTTCAAGAGATTGCAGACGTGAAGTGATTCTCCCCGCCTTTCATGCAATTATTATTTCAGCCCAGCATCCTTTCTGTGCCGATTTACGAAAGAGGGACATGAATCTGGAGAGAATCTATTCCCTAAAAGGAGAGGACGGAACTTATTTTGCGTTTGTCACTACCATGGCCATGAAGGATGTTGAACGACATGAAAGAAGGGAACTCTTCATCCATTGCAGGCTTTTTGAAAACAATACTTCCTTTGCCACTGAGTGCATAGGAAAGATAACTCTCCTGCCGTATTCCCATGATGCGAAAATCCCTATGATAATTTCCACAAGTGACATTTTGACAAGGCATTGTGGAATCTGCACAAATCTTTCTGGCTCCTACAGCATCGCGCGCGCAGCCTGGGGAACGCTTCAAAGCAAGTATGATGCACTCCTGGCAGCAAATCCAAGCATCAGTTATCCTGACAACCGTCTTGCCACGCTTGTCCGATGCCGCGCCTGGCTTCGCTATCGTGATTGCTCGTGCGAGTTAATGCTTAATAACCAGAATGATTTTATGATGAGTTATGAAAACGTCCTTCAATGGAGTTTCCAAGTCTCATTCAGTTCGCTTCTTACAGCACAAATCAAAATCTTTTGGGAACTGGATAGGCACAGCAATGCAGGATGTATGACCTTTGCCATTGAGAATATTGAACGCCATGGAAATCTGTTTGATGAAGAGGATGAGCAGATTACGCTCATTGTCCGTCCCGATATTGATTGGCGTTCAAATCATTCCGTCACAAAGGCCTACATGGGAGCTGAAGTCTTTTGGCCTCAAAGGATATCACTTGTAGGGAAGAATGGTTTTGCGTTTGCCCCAGACCAGACATCCAACCAGTTTACTATGCAGGCATCCAACGGCACTTTCAATCTCTCTCCACAGTGGCAATACCAGATTCCATTGCCTGTGGAACAGGAGCGCGGGCTGGAAACGGAAATGGATTTGTTCAGTCCAGGGTATTTTGAATTACCCATTTGCCAAAATGAAAATGTTACTGTACGTTCATGTTTAACCGATGGGAAACAGACGCTTACAGCTTTCAAGTCCTCTTCTGAAATGGCTGCTTTTCCCACGGCTGTCCCATTTGGAGATGCATTGCGGAAAAGTCTCGACTACTTTGTGGTAAAACGGGATGCACATAAATCCATTATCGCAGGCTACCCTTGGTTCCTGGACTGGGGACGGGACACACTTATCTGCCTCCGTGGAATGATTGCCGCTGAAATGTTCGAAGATGCAAGGGATACAATTCTCCAATTTGCCCGTTTTGCTGACCAAGGTACGCTTCCTAATATGATACGGGGAAACGACACTTCTGACAGGCAAACCTCCGATGCCCCCCTTTGGCTTTTCTCCGCCATCCACGACTATATTCTTGCTGCACCCGACGGAAATCGCTTCCTTGCCGTTGAAATTGACGGCAAAACGCTTGTCGAGATACTAGACGGCATCCTGGAGGATATCTACAATGGCCGTACATGCAATGGAGTGAAGGCGGACAAGGAGTCGGGGCTTGTTTACAGCCCCGCCCATTATACCTGGATGGATACAAACTATCCAGCGGGAACGCCGCGTAGCGGCTACCCAGTGGAGATTCAGGCACTCTGGCTTCATGCTCTGAATCTTATTGCAGGGCAGGGCGGACGTTTTTCCAGATGGAAGTCGGTGGAGGAAAAGGCCAGGGGCTCGTTTGCCAGATTCTTTTTTCGCAGAACAGGGAAGGGGCTATGCGACTGCCTCCATTGCAACGATTTCGCTCCTGCCGTTTCTGCAGAACCCGACGATGCTTGCCGCCCCAATCAACTTCTGGCCGTGACGTTGAGGGCAGTGACAGACAAGGCGACCTTGCGGTCGGTTATCCAGGCCTGCAGCAAGCTACTGACCCCAGCGGGAATACGCAGCCTTGACGATGCACCAGTCGAATATCCTCAACCAGTGGTGGACCATGGTGTGGCTCTCAATGACCCCCATGCCCCTTATCAGGGGTACTATACAGGTTCTGAAGATTCCAAGCGAAAGCCTGCTTATCACAACGGAACAAGTTGGGCGTGGCAGATGCCGTTCTTCTGCGAAGCTGAATATCTTTGTTTTGGGGAAGCTGCAAAAGAGGCAGCCCTTGCGCAACTCTCCTCCGCTATGCTTGAAATGACCAACGGCTGCATCGGTTTTCTCCCTGAAATCTATGACGGCGATGCTCCACACGCGCCGAAAGGATGCCTGGCACAAGCTTGGAGTATGACCGAATTCTATCGCGTTTGGAAAATCTTGCAGCCCGAGACTAATAATCTGTAACCTTTTATTCTGCATAAAACGACAAAAAAACGGTCTTTTTTTAACAAACTGTTTAGAAATCTATGCAATTTGCGTTATATTAAAGTATTGTTGAAAATTGGAAAAATGTAGCATGGAGTTTTTTATTCTATGAGAAAGTCAATTCGGAAATCGAATGAACCGATGCCACGGCACAAGACTCTCGGGAAGTTTATCAAACGTAAAGTAGTTTTCACAGTCAAGGCCTCTGTCGGCTCGACAGTCTTTCTTGCTGGTTCCTTCAATGGTTGGAGCGAAAGCGCCAAGCAAATGACCGACAAGAACGGCGATGGCTGTTTTTCATGCATATGCTACCTGATGCCTGGACGTTACGAATACAAGTTTATCATCAACGGCATCTGGATCATGGATACGGAAAACCCGAATTTTGTCGCTAATGACAAGGATTCCATGAATAGTGTGTTGGTAGTTGAGTAGTTAATATCTTTCCTATCTTATTTCCCCTACGCTTTGCGGGGACTGTTTTTATCATGACCGATTGTAAAAATAAGAAAAAACTGAAAGTTCTGATTGTTACCCCCGAAATCACCTATCTGCCTGCGGGCATGGGCAATATCGCAAACAAGCTATCCGCCAAGGCTGGCGGCATGGCGGATGTTTCTGCGTCGCTTGTAGCGGCTCTTTTCAGGCGTGGCGTCGATGTGCATGTGGCACTTCCCCATTACAGACGCATGTTCCATGTGGAAGTCGCTGATTTGCTTGATGCAAAGCTGGAACAATACAACAGCAGTCTTCATTCAGAGGAAAATGGCGAGCAGAGAATACACCTCGCCGAAGACAGGACATTCTATTATCGCGATCATGTCTATTCGAATTATTCGGACGATGCACTTAATATGAGCCTTGTCTTCCAACGCGAGGTCATCAACAACATCATTCCAAGCATACAGCCCGACCTTATCCACTGCAACGATTGGATGACTGGCCTGATTCCTGGATTTGCCAGGCGCGTTGGCATCAAATCCCTCTTTACCGTCCATAATATCCATACCCAGGAGACAACGCTGGAAACCATTGAAAACCATGGGATTGACACAGCTTTATTCTGGCAGAACCTCTATTTTACACGTATGCCCTATAGTTATGAGGAATCCAGACGGAACAACCGTGTGGATCTCCTGACCAGCGGTATTTTCGGAGCACATTTCATCAATACAGTCAGCCCGACATTCCTGCATGAAGTCGTCGATTATCGCCATAGCTTCATTCTGCCGCAGATTCAAAATGAAATGGCGAACAAGTTCAGGGCAGGGTGCGCAAAGGGCATCCTCAACGCCCCAGACCCAGACTATATGCCTTCCACGGACAATCTTATTGCCTTTACTTATGATTCCTCAAATCAATACGAACTGAAACGCAAGAACAAGGTGGAGTTCCAGAAGAGGGTTGGGCTACTTCAAAATCCTGACGCACCGCTTTTCTTCTGGCCGTCGCGCCTCGATCCCATTCAGAAAGGACCACAACTGCTGGCAGAAATCATGCGGGATCTCATCGGGGCATATTGGTCCAGGCAACTCCAGATAGCCATTGTAGCCAATGGTCCATTCTTCGAGAATTTCGCCCAGATTGTCAACAACTACAACCTTGGTGGACGCGTCAGTGTCGTCCATTTTGACGAGAAATTGTCGCATCAGGGATATGCCGCCTCTGATTTCATTCTAATGCCCTCATTGTTCGAACCTTGTGGACTTCCACAGATGATTGGTCCCATCTATGGCAGCTTGCCTATCGTTTTCGATACAGGCGGATTGCATGACACCATCACCCACTTGGACATCGGACGAAACCGCGGCAATGGCTTTGTTTTCGAGAATCATGACGCCACTGGGCTTAGATGGGCCATCGACCAGGCCATGATTTTCAACTCCTTGATTCTTACAGAACGGAACAAGCAGATTGTCCGTATCATGAATGACGCCGTTTCGACCTTCAATAACGACAATACGGCTGACCAGTACATGAAACTCTATGAACAGATGCTGAAACGCCCATTGGTTGACAACACGGATCTCAAGGACTAAGTTTTTTTGATTGTTTTCCAATGGAACCTCCTGTTCAAGATAAGGTTTTGATTCTTAGAGAACTGATAATCAGGCTGGCCTCCTATTACGACATTACTGATAAAGAGGCTAGCAAACTGGTTATGGACGTTATTCACTCTCTGGAAGCCCAAGCACTTGTTCTTCAAAAACTTAGCAATTCACCTGATGACCCGAATTTTAAGTATGCCTTGGCTTCCATTATGACGGTTGTTTCCCGCCTTCATGCTTCTTACCTTGAACAATGCCTGAAAAACCTGACGCACCTCAACGGACTCTCCGATTCCATCAGAAAGCACAATATCAAGCAGTTCATCGCTTTTCTAAATTCCTTACATATGTAAAGGCCTTGCAGTCTCGTGGCTCTTTATTCTAGACAATCTAGACAATCTAGACTATCTAGACTATCTAGACTATCTAGATAGACAGCCTAGAACATCCTCATGAACAAGCACAATGCAATAATAAGACATCCTTATCGAG
The DNA here is from genome assembly GCA_017535315.1 of Victivallales bacterium. Classification (GTDB taxonomy): domain Bacteria; phylum Verrucomicrobiota; class Lentisphaeria; order Oligosphaerales; family Oligosphaeraceae; genus RGIG3456. Next base: position 45,008 of record JAFXUD010000030.1, read on the forward strand.
TGCTGTCCGTGTTATTGGCTTTCTTGCTTTTGACCTTATCAATTGGTGCATATTTCAGCTTTAAGCGATCCCTTAATAATGTCATAGCCTGGGAAGACCTTCTGGTGGTCATTATGAGGGTAGGGGATTATCTGCATTCCAATCCAGCCATTGAATTAAGCAGTGACATTGCATTTCCAACCGATGTATCCCAATATGGCATTGCTGTGCTACCAAAATGGCCAAGAAATCACACTAAAGACGGGTTTCTTCTGGATATATGGGGTTCCCCGATACAATTCTATGCTGTACGCATCAATGACAAGGTTTATATTAAGGGGATTTCCGCTGGCCCAGACCACCGTTTTCATACGCAAGATGACATCATCAATTCAGAATATGATGATACAGGAAACATCTTCCATCCGCGTAATCGCTTGAAAGGAAAAGAATAAAGTGACATGTTTGCAGACTTACCCTAGCAGACTTACCCTAGCAGACTTACCCCCTAGATGACTTAGAAGACCTAGAAGACTTACCCTAGAAGACCAATTTTAGGGTAGGGAAGCACATTTTTGAGGTATGCTTTTTGAATCTAGCATATCCATCCTTTTATATCAAATCTTTCATTTTATTTCATACGTTTATCACTGTTTTTGAGGTCTCTTCATCATGTTTTTACCACAATAATGCTAGCTCATAACTAGTCGTATTTTTATCCAAACATAAATGCGGCTTTTATTATCAAAGTTATTAACAAGCTCCGAGAATAAATACATAACTAATTGTAATTAAATTGATTATTTATAATAATCACCTCATTTTCTCAAACTTTACGTTAAACATAATCTACATTATGCGACGTTATAATGCCTTTAAAAGGTCTTCAGTCGATTTTCAGCGATTTTAGGGTCAAAAAACTCAAAAATCCAAATTTAGCCTAAATTTAACCATTTTTATAAAAATCAAAAAAAGAATTGAATTTTTGATGAAATATGTTGTATTTTTCAAATAGGCGGATATATTAAAATTAACGATTTTAAAGAATCGACAAGACAATTAAACCAAAGAACATTCTAGGCACAATGAATCAAAGAGGCATTAAAAAAGGCGGTGACAAGGACACGGGGATGCGTGGCTACTGCAAAAACTGTGATGCCAGCGTGATTTTGGTCGAGAGGAAGCGCATAGAGGATTTCAGGACTGTTGGAACGGAATGGCTCTGCCCTTTCTGCGGGAAGGCAGTGGAGGCAGACAATCATTCGCCATTGGACAATCCTGGTGGCTCGTCAACCAAGGGGATTTCAAAGGGATTGGGAGCCTTGTTCGGAGAGGATGCGCAAGAGGACCATGCGGAGAGGAAAGTTGGGCTAAACAGCCTGTTCGGTGGGGAGAGTGAACAGGTCAGTAACGCGGAGGACAGGAGGTCTCCGTTCTTGACTGATGCCTCTGAGATTCATTGCTGCCGTGAATGTTTTTATTGTACATTTAACCTATTTCATTGCCATTGTTGCTATTACAACAAAGAAGTCGAGCCTTCAAACGACTGTCCGAGATTCAAGGAAAGAGGGGAAAAATGATTTCTAAAGGGACGTGAGGGACAGGAGAGACTTGAGCGACGCAAGGGGCTTGGCTTGGCAAGAGAGTGACATTATAAAGGGACATGAGGGACAGGAGGGACGTGAGCGACGCAAGGGGTATGAAACAGTGTCTAACCTTATGGAAAACAAAGCATTGTAGCTAGGATACCTACTCATCTCAAGATGAAAACTGCTGTCTGATTCCGTGCAAAAACAAACTCGAAGTTATCCTCTCGGGGAGATGCAAGATTCACTCCAGTAATGGCTTCAATGATCATTTCCCTTTCTGGAAAAGGTGAATTGTCTGCTTCCCCCTGAGTTTCTGGCAACAATAGCAGGATGCGCCTTGCCGCTTCGCTGCGCTACGTGGCAAGGTGAACGAGGACTGGGGTGAGCATATGACCGTGGGGTTTGCTTCGCCGCTGTCGCGGCTTCGCTCCCCCCAGGGCTATGTTCTTGGCGCCGCTTACGAGGCTCTTCTCTGTTGGTAAAGTCCAATAGACAATTAAAGTATATAATTCCCAAATAAAAGAACTCAAAATGGTAAGGCATTTCCTGCTGCGTGAATAATGCGTATAACGCATATTGTACTACCCTGCCCTAGTCAGACGAGCCATCGTCATTAACCCCTCGCCTGTTGTCAAACGACTTCAGAATCTTCTCCGCAATGGCTTCTGGCGTAAATGAAAAGCGTTCGCGCAACTGCTTAACGTTCCCCCAGGGAATATCCTCGCTTTCCCAGGCGAAAACCTGCATGAATTGAGCTGCTTCTGGCAGCTCATCGCGGACGATGGAGGCAAAGCCACCTGTGGCAAGGTGGTTTTCAATGATGACGATTCTCATTCCATCCTGTATTTGACGTTGCATCAATTCTTTATCAAATGGAAAGACAAAGCGGGCATTGACAATTGTTGGTTCCAACTTCCTCTTTTTCAAAAGATTGGATACATTCAACGCCGTTTCGAGTTCTCGCCCGACAGCCCAAATGGCGATGAGGGAAGAACCTTCTTCGACCACCTCCGCCCTGCCCTGTGTAAGCTCTGCATGACTTTCAAGCAAGTTTGAGGCATTTCCAGAAGGATAGCGCAGAATGGCTGGCATTCCGCTGGCCAAAGCAAAGGAAAGCATCATGGCAACCTCATTAGCATCGGATGGCTGCATGATGGTAACTCCAGGCATTGTTCTCCAGAAGGCAATGTCCATGATACCATGGTGGGTTGGTCCATCGGCCACCACGCCTGCCCTGTCCAGGCACATCACCACGGGCAGTTTCTGAAGCCATGCATCTGTGAAGAAGAAATCAAACGCTCGTTGCGAAAAACTGGCATAGAGGGCAAAGACAGGCTTGAATCCCGCCGTGGCCAGACCTGCCGCAAAAGAGGTGCCGCACTCTTCTGCAATTCCAACATCAACAAAGGATTCAGGATACTTCTGTGAAAAGGGCTTCAAACCCGTTCCATCTGGCATCCCCGCTGTGATGGCGACAATGGAAGAATCCTTTTCACGAGCATTCAGAATAGCTTCTCCAAAGGCCTTTGAAAAGGTGATGGAACTTGTTTTATTCAAAGACATTCCATCCTTTAAATCAAAAGGCTGAACACCATGGAAGGCTGACGGTGATGCCTCCGCAGGCGCATAGCCGTTGCCTTTTTGCGTTAAAACGTGCAACACCACAGGCACATCCAGATGCTTGATACGCTCCAGCATCGGAATGAGTTCTTCCAGATTGTGCCCATTTACGGGACCAATGTATTTCAGCCCTAGATCCCCGAACATGTTGCGATGTATGAAAAAGGATTTCAGTGCATATTCCAACTTGTTGGCTATGCGCTGCAGGCTGCTGCCGACAAACGGGATGTTTTTTACTAAGGTCGATAAAATACGCTTTGTAGTATTATAGCGTCGGCCAGAGATAATCCTGTTCAGGAAACGAGAAATTGCGCCGACATTCGGCGCAATGGACATCTTGTTGTCATTCAGTAGCAACAGAAAACGTTTGGTGGTCACGGCGATGTTGTTCAACCCCTCCAGCGAGCAGCCGCTTCCCAAGGCACCGTCTCCAACCAGTGCAATGACATTTTCCCCTGAATGGCGCCTATCTCTTGCAAAGGCATACCCCAAAGCCGCCGAAATGGCCGTTCCCGAATGTCCAACGCCAAAGGCGTCAAATTCGCTCTCTGAACGAAGCGGAAATCCGCAGCACCCATCCGTCGCGCGCAGCTTTTGAAAGGCCTGTAGCCGACCGCTCAGTATCTTGTGAACATAGCATTGATGCCCCGTGTCGAAGAAAAGCCTGTCTTTAGAAAGATCGAAGACTACATGCAAGGCAAGAACCAGTTCCAGCACGCCAAGATTGGAGGCCAGGTGCCCTCCCTGGCGTGAAACCGTCGTCAATAGTTCTTGGCGCAATTCCTCTGCCAGCTGCTTCAGTTTGTCAATGGAGAGTGACGAGAGTTGAACTCCCTTGTATGTTTTTTCCAGTATTGTAGGCATATAAAACAAGGCGAGGATTTCTGCCGCTCCTACAGGGATAGGCTCTACACTACTTCCCCTCTAGAGGAACAGAACGAAAAACAAATAAGGCCATTTGCAGCAGCAATGCCGCAAATGGCTTTTTAGCAGCCGACTTAAAGTTACTCGGCTGCAATCGAATCTTTTTAGGCTTTATATTTTAGGGCACCATCAATGAAGACCGCATTGGTGCTGAAGTCATCGTTGAGGACGACAATATCTGCAATAAATCCAGCTTCAATCTTACCCAAGTCCTTGATGCCCAAATCGCATGCCTGGTTGTAGGATGTGGTCTTGACCAGATCCTTGAGGGGAAGCCCTGTGACCTCATAGACGTTCTTAAGGGCGACATTAAGCTGCAATGTGCTGCCTGCCAGTGCATTGCTGGTCTTCAGGCGTGCGGCACCATCCTTCACGACAACGGCCAAACCGCCAAGCTGGTAGTCGCCATCGGGCAGCCCCGCAGCCTCCATGGCATCGGTGATAAGCAGAATCTTGTTGATGGGCTTCACCTTGAAGGCCAGGCTAATCATGTCTGGGCAGAGGTGAATCTTGTCGCAGATCATCTCCACCGCGACATCGTCGTCAATCAGCCCTGCGCCGACCAGTCCGATTTCACGGTGGTGAAGTTTAGTCATCTGGTTGCAGAAGTGCGTGAGACGGGCCAATCCTTCTTTTTTGCCAGCCATGAATTGGGCGTAAGTGGCGTTGGTATGGCCACAGCTGGGCTTGATTCCAGCGGCAACCAAAGCCTTGGTGAACTCGATGCAGCCTTCCACATCCAGAGCGTATGTTACAATGGAAACAGGGGAAATGCTGTTCAATTCCTTCACTTCGCCGATATTGGGCATGCGGATAAAGGCGGGGTTTTGTGCACCCAGGCATTCCCTGTTCAGGTATGGCCCTTCCAGATGGACACCGAGCACCTTCGTGTATTTCGCGTTCTTGCGGTATTCCTCAATAAGCACGAGGCTCTTGGAGAGTTGTTCCTGGGAAAGGGTGAGCGTGGTGGGGCAGAAAGAAGTGACGCCTTCCTTAAGCTTGCCTTCGGCGATGGCATTCATCGCCTCTGGCTTTCCGCTGGTGGTTTCATAGCCCATTCCGCCATGGATGTGAACATCGATGAAGCCAGGCATCACCATCTTGCCAGCCGCGTCAAAGCTCTTATCTGCCTTTGGCAGTGCTTCACCAGCCTTGAACACCTTGGCTATCTTCTTGCCATCCAAAAGAATGGCGCAGTTTTTTTCATCAACATCGGGAGAAATTAGATGGGCGTTTGTAATAAGAAGTGACATAGTTTGCATCTCCATATTAAACATCTTAAAGAGTCTTGCCAGATGGCAAGTATAAACACATAATAACCTTAATGCATAATACCAAAAAGGCAAATCGCCGAGTGTAAATTTCTAGAGGCTAGACAATCTAGTAGGCTAACTAGAAAAACTACCCAATGGTTTCCTTTGCCACGCGCAGCACGTTTCCACCGATAATCTTGCGTATGTCCTCATCGGAGAAACCACGCTGCACCAGCCCTACGGTGAACAATGGCCAGTTGCTCCAGGAAAGTGAGGCGAACTGCTCCTTCGTCACCTTGAAATCATCGCACTTGGAGGGGGACCAGAAATTCTCCCAGATAGCCATAGATGGAGGAATCTGCCTTTCAGTCACCACTGGAGACAACGTTGCGGAGCGATCCGTGCCGATGGCCACATGATCCACCCCAAATGTACGTGCCACGTATTCGATGTGGTCCATCATGGAGCGAATGTCGGAGGTGCCTTGCAGAAATTTGGGTATTCCACAGATGCCAACATAGCCGCCAGACTTGCAAATCGCGTCGATGACCTCATCGCTCTTGCCGCGATAGTGCGGGGAGAGTTTGCCAGCAACCGTATGGCTGGCAACAACAGGTTTCTTGGAGCAAAGTGCTGCTTCAAGGCTGGTTCTCTGTCCGCTGTGCGCAACATCTGGAATCACGCCCAGGCGGTTCATCTCCTCGATGACCGCTCGTCCGAAGAAGCTCAAGCCAGCGTCAGCCGTCTCCGCGCAGCCGTCTCCAATAAGATTGCGTCGATTGTAGGTCAAGTGCATCATCCTGACACCAAGACGGAAAAAGACGGCGATCTGTTCAAGCGCCTCTTCCTGGGAATCCAGCTTGCGCGGAATCGGCACACCATTTGTGGTGAGGTAGAGGGCCTTGTGGCCGTTGGCACGTATCGCTTCCAGCCTGTCAGGAAAGGCCGCACGTTCAAAAAGGGACGGCACGCGATCGATGAGATGCGTGAAGAAGCTGAGCCTTTTCAGCATCCGTTCCACATCGTTACCCTCCACGCCCGAGTTTTGGAAGATGCAATCAACGCCAGCATACTCCCATCCCGCCTTCAGCAGTTCCAACTGCTCTGGTGCTTTGAAAGAGGTATCCTTGAAAAACTCCTCCCGTGCATCCTTCAACTGGTCGCGGCTTGCATTGGCGGCGATGAGCCTGTCGATATTAAAATCCCGTCCCCCACCAGCAGGCATGAACCCGTATGCGTCAAAAACAAAGGAGTTTCGATGAAGCTCCAATCCGTGTTCCAGTTCCTTCTGCGAAGGCTTGAGCAAATCCAAGGCAACCTTTCTATCTGCATCCCACTGCTCTAGCATTATTGATTTCTCCTTATATGTTAGTTTCCCAATTTCTTGGCAATGCGTGCCCTGTCTTCGGCTGAGTTTTGGGAGTGGATGGAAACATTCCAGTAGAAGCGGGCAAGGTCGTGAAGTCCTTTGGCATGGCAGATGTCGCCAGCGTGATCGGCGATGACGCCTTCGGAGTCTTCCTCCAGTCCATTGTGCTCCAATGCCTTGAAGATATACTCCATTGCCTTGTCGTACTCTTTCAGACGATAATAGACCCAGGCGAGGCTATCTAGAAATGCAGCGTTTTCAGGTTCTTTGGCGACAGCCTTCTGAAGAATCTTCAAGGCCGTTGGCAGCTCGCGGTTATGGTCGGCAAGCAGATATCCATAGAAATTGCAGTTTGAAACATCATCTGGATCCGAATCATATGCCTTCCGAGCGTTTTCCACCGCCTCGTCGATCTTTCCGCATTTCTCGCAGATTATGGACATGTTGAAGAAAAAGGATGGCTGCAGAAGCTGCTTGTCCGCTTCTGCGACTTTCATGCTTTTATAGGCATTTTTGAAGTCGCCCTTATGCTTCCAAATCAATCCTAGCAAGTAGCTTCCCGATGGAGGAAGAGATTGCCGTAGGCTGAGAAGCAGCATCGCCTTGTCATACTCCTTGTTGGACATAAGCAACGTTGCAAGGCGCCAGACTATGTTGAAGTTGTCCTTGTCATACGAAAGGCATATCTCCATCATCTGAATGGCCATTGGATAGTTATTCTGGTCGGCGAATAAATCCGACAATTTTCCTGCGAGGGAGAAGGAAAGCTCCTTTTTCGAGACCAGTTCCTCCATGCAACGCTTCAGCTCCTCCTGCCTGCCGCACTTGTCAAGGGCATCCAGCTTCATCTTGAAGAAGGGGACGGATTTAGAGAGCTTCCCCCCCTGCCCTTCGATTATCTGGAGAAGCTCCAGCATCTCCTGCCATTTTTCCTGACTTGCAAGGGCTCCGCCGACATCCGAAAGCTCCTCAGGCGAGGTGATTGTCTGCTTAAGAAGCAATGTCATCAGGCTGTCGATGCGTTTTTTCAATTCCGACTTAGTGTATTTTCGCCTGAAAGCATCCATGAAAGCCGCTTCACCAGTCGCTCCCTCCGAGTCATCTTCTTCTGTCTCCTCTTCTTCCTCGGTCTCGTCATTATTTTCGTCATCCGAAAAATCAGGGGCTTCCGACGGAGCACTCTGACCATTTTCATCAAACTGCCGATAGGCGGTCGTGAGAACTCTCAAATAAAGGCAAATCCATTTGATGCTGTTTTGATACTTGTCCTCTTTGAAAAGGCGGGCAAGCAATTCGTCCATTTCGCCAAATCTATTCTGGTCAAGCAGGTATTTGACGAGTTGGGATGCATATCTTTCTTCTGGGGATTTTTCAAAACAGCCTTGCAGAAAGAAAATGGCCTTTTCCTTGTCTCCCTTTGCATAGAGCAGTTCCGAGTAAACCAGATTGCAGGAGCAGGAGTTGGGAATGGTCTTTAGAATCTCTTCCATCAACTCCAAGGCTCCTTTGTGGTCTTTCGCAACAAAGAATGGACCTAGCAGTTCCTTCAGTATGGTCTCCGAATCAGGATACTGCGCAAGCGCCTTGAGAAGAAGCTCACGGCATGGCTCCTCTTTTCCAACTGAGCGCAGATAGACCGCCTGGGCATAGCTCGACATGGCGTCCGCCTGGGCCTTCTCGTCTGGTGTCAGCGTCTCCTCTAACGACAAAGGACGCGAACTCACATAATTGGAATCCGCGTCCTTTTCTTCGACGTTGCAGGTGATACAGCCAGAACCGAGAGCCGCAGCCGCCAGAATTATCAAGGTCAACCTTTTGTGTTTTCTGAACGTCATACCAACTCCAAGATTCAGAAGTAAAGCCTAGAAAATTACTTCTTCTTATGGCGCATCGCCTTCAACTGCTTACGGCGTTTATGCTTTGCAATCTTCTTACGTCTTTTCTTTTTTACTGACCCCATCGTGACACCTGCTTTTGTTTTGATTTGTCTTGCCCATGGAAACCATAGGCACAACGATTAAATAAACAACATTTTAAAATAGTAGTTATTTTGCGTTTTGCAAATCTATCTATTGCAAAAAAACGCGATTTCATGGTTTTTGTGGCGATAAAATGTGCAAAAAGAATCAAAGAACGCCAAATGGAGAATCAGGATGTCTTCATCACAGAGACAATCCAGCGGTCGGGATCTTCTTCATCCAGTGCGATATGCTGTTCCTCCATCAGGGTAAAGCCCGCCTTGGGAAGAGCCTTCAAAGTCTCTTCACGCTCTTCAGTGGGATAGGCCTGCCCCTTCATCACCATAAAAACGCCGTTGTGCGCCAAAAGCGCAGATGCATCAGGAAGCAAATCAACGATTCTGCCGACGGCCCTGGCTGTCACCAGTTTTGCCTTGTGCGCCATGTCTTTGGCCGCCGTGGCCGCCTCGCGTCCGCGAAAGGCGCGAGCTTCCGCTCGACGGCATCCCGTCAACTTAATGGCTTCCTTGAGAAAACTCACCTTTTTGGCACGGCTGTCAACCAGACGCCAGACGCGATCGTTGAGCCAGAGCATCAGCGGCAAACCTGGATAGCCGCCGCCAGACCCCAGATCGACCACCAGGTCATCGGGTTCCGTATAGGATTCCACCAGGCTCAAAACGGTCAAAGAATCAAACACATGGTATTTAAGGTAATCCTTCTGCGAAAGAATCCGCGTCAGGTTCAGCCATTCGTTGACACCCATCAGGTGGCTGTAGATGCGGCTCAAAGCCTCCTTTTTGGCCGCAGCGTCCTCAATGCCGATGTCTCTGCAGGCGCACTCGAACCAATTCCACTCCTCCTCCGCGAAGGGAATCACAGGATAGCTGGCTGGCGAGAAGTCGGCTGAGTCTCTTGCTTGCGGTTTGACAAATGGCATGTCAGAGGCTCCTCAGTACAATCTTCGGGTTCTTTTCGACGAAGTAATCGACGCTCCACTTATCAGGGAAAAGAAGTACGGGTGCATCCTTGTAGTCGGTCGCCACGCGCACGTTGGAACCCATGTAGGTGCCGATGAACTCCGATGGATCTGCATCCTCTGGCAGCCAGCGAATCTCCGTGAATGGAGCTGCCTCCAGGCGAACCTCTGCGCCATATTCCGTCTCCAGACGGTGCTTTGCAACTTCGAACTGGAGCTGACCGACTGCGCCAAGAAGCACAGTCTTCTGGATGGAGCCGAACATTCTGAAGACCTGTATGACCCCCTCTTCCCGCAGCTCCTCAATTCCCTCCTGGAACTGCTTGAACTTGGAGGGGGCGGAGTTATGCAGATAACTGAAAACCTCTGGCGGGAATCTTGGTATCTCGTTGAACTCTAGCCCAGGGATGTTGGTGAGGGTGTCGCCGATGCGGAAGTTCCCGTGGCTGACCAGACCGACGATGTCACCTGGATAGGCTGTCTCGACAGTTTCGCGGTCCTGACCAAACAAGCGCTGCGGATAGGAGAGGCGCAGGGGCTTTGTGCCGCCACGGGGATTCGGCACTGTCATGTCCTTCGTGAAAACGCCAGAGCAGATGCGGATGAAGGAAAGACTGTCGCGATGATTCGGGTCCATGTTTGCCTGAATCTTGAACACAAACGAACTAAAACGGTCGTCTTCGGGGGCGATATTCCCCAGATTGGAGTTGCGCGGCATCGGAGGCAAGGCGTGTTCGATGAAGAAGTCCAATAGCAATTGGACGCCGAAGTTGTTGATGGCGCTGCCAAAGAAGACGGGCGTCATCTCGCCCCTGACAAGCTTTTCCTCACTGTACTCCTCGCCAGCCATGTCCAGGAGTTCCGTCTGCTCCAGCCAGTCTTTATACATGGCTGGATGAATCAGTTCCTTGATTTTCGGGTCATTCGCCCCCGTCACTTCTTCCGCTGCGCGTGCGCTGCCCTTGCCTTGGTTGGAATAGAGGTGAAGCCGCTTCGTCTGGCGGTCATAGACGCCCTTGAAGTCGGGCCCATCACCTAGCGGCCAGGTGATGGGAAGCGCAGAGATGCCAAGAACATGCTCCAGTTCCCCCAGAAGGTCAAGGGGATTGATGGCAGGACGGTCCATCTTGTTCATGAAAGTGAAGATGGGGATATGCCTTGTGCTGCAAATCTCAAAAAGCTTCTTAGTGCGCTCCTCAATACCCTTGCCTGCGTCGATGACCATGATGACGCTATCGACGGCGGTCAAGACGCGGTATGTGTCTTCGGAGAAATCACGGTGTCCAGGCGTGTCCAGCAGGTTGACACAATACCCCTTGTATTCAAATTGGAGGACCGTGGAGGAGATGGAGATGCCGCGCTCTCGCTCGATGTCCATCCAGTCGGATGTGGTGTTGCGCTGGTTTTTCTTGGCGCGAACCGAGCCTGCAGCCTGCAAGGCGCCGCCGTAGAGCAGCAGTTTTTCCGTCAGCGTGGTCTTGCCTGCGTCGGGGTGCGATATGATGGCAAACGTCCTGCGGCGTTTGATTTCATTGGTGTTCATTCTGTCTCCTTGAATGGTGTTGTCATTTCCATAATAATATAATCTTGTTATACTCTTGGTGCAATTCCTCTGGCGGCAAATAGCGTTGCGAAAATTAACCACTTTGTGATTTGACAAGGCTTATATAAAGGCTATTTTAGTTTCAAGCAGAGGATTCAGAAATGTCGCGAAGCAAGTCAACGAAATGGAAAAAAGCGGTTGCCTTCCTGCGCTTGTGCAGGGAGGAGTTCCACCGTTCCAGAGGCGAGGAATGGGCCAACGGCATCACCCATCTGGTTGGAACCATCTTCAGTATCACAGCGTTAGTGTTGATGGTCGTCTCGTCTGCCATTCACGGGACGGTCTGGCATGTGGTGAGCTGTTCCATCTACGGGGCCACCTTGATTCTTTTGACGCTTTGCTCTGGCCTCTACCATCTGTTAAAAGGTTTTCGTGCAAAGCGTGTCTTCCAGATATTCGATCACTGCACCATCTATCTGCTCATAGCGGGCACCTACATGCCCTTCACCTTCATCACAATGAACCATAACGCGATGGGGTGGACCATATTCGGCATCGAATGGGGACTGGCCTTCTGTGGGGTTCTTGTGGAGACACTTTTCCCGAAAATCGTCAAATATGCCTCCCTGCCCATCTATCTGATAATGGGCTGGCTTCTGGTGATCAACCTCAAGGGCTTTCTGGCAAATATCCCGACAGGCGGGCTTGTCATGCTGACCGTCGGGGGGCTTCTTTACACCTTGGGCGTGATTTTCTATCTCATGGATTATACTCCCTATATGCATACGATTTGGCACATTTTCGTCCTGGGGGGCATCGTCTGCCAATGGGTATGCATCATGTTCTGGGTCATCCCGACATTCGAGGCATAGGGTTTCCATTGCCTCTTTTCCTAATATCAATCCTTTATGGCATATTCTTCAGGAACACTTCTCGACTATTTCTCAGGCAATGATTTTTCCCTGGGCACGGTTGTCAAAGACGGCGACGGAGGACGCATCCAGGTCAAGGCTGTCAAAACAGACGTTTCGACCAAAATCCCGAACAAGCAGGTTGTTGCCTCCTATGGCCAACCTTCTGGAAAACAGGCCATAGCGGAGATTCAGGTATCCATTGAATCTGAATGCGCCAAGGTCGATACAGCCTTTATCTGGGAGATATTTGTGGATTCCCCTGGCGAGCACACCTTTGATGAGCTTGCGGAAAACTACTATGGGGACAAGGAGCCGTTGCACCTTTCCACTATCGCCCGCGCCCTCTTCAAGGATACCGACCACTTCCGCCGCATCCAGAACTCCTTTTCTTCCATCCAGGTGCGTAGCCGAGAAGAATATGAGGAATACATGAACATGATGAAAATGCGCGCGGAAAAGGCGGCGCAACGTGACAAGGCCATCGCCTGGATTACAGAGGCCATCGGCTATAAGGGAGAGGCCCCTTTCCCCGTACCTCCTGAATACGAAAACCTTGTCGACAATACCATCGACTACATCATGTGCGGCACCAACAGCGAGGCGGTCAACCTCCTCTCCAGAACCGTCGTTCTGGACAAGAAAAACGCCCGCGACAACGCCATTGCACTCCTCAAGAAAACGCACAGAATGCCTGAAGGCGCCGATGAGTTCCTCCTTGCAAACGGCATCCACGCCGCCTTCTCCCGAAACGTCATGGAATACGCCAACAACTTGAAAGAGGAGTTCGATCGCTCTGAGCGCTCCGTTGTCACGGAGGAACTCGTCTTCAGCATTGACGACGCCGAGACGCGAGAAATCGACGACGCGCTGTCCTGCCGAAGCGAGGGAGACAACTACATCGTTGGGGTTTACATCGCCGATCCTGCCTGCTATGTCTCAAAGGGTGACCCGCTTGACGAGACGGCAGAGGACCGTCCGCTCTCCCTTTACCTCCCAACAACCACAGTCAAGATGTTCCCCGATCACCTAAGCTGCGACATCGCCAGTCTGAACCAGGGAAAAGAACGCCCCACCCTCGCCTTCACCATGACAATGACCAAGGAGGGGGAAATTCTCGACTGGGAGATTCGCTCCGCCATCGTGACCGTCACCCGTCGTTTGACCTACATCGAGGCGGATGTCATCATGGAGGCTCCTGCTCCTGACGACGCATCACTCGCCCAGGCCCTCAAGAGCCTGCTGTTCATCGCGGACAACTCGCGTGCCTTCCGCGAAGCAGACGGTGCCGTGGTGTTGAACCGTCCTGAGCTTCATGTACGTGTCAAGAACGGCGAGGTCTCCGTGGAATCCGAAGACCAGAATTCTCCCTCCCACCGTCTGGTCGCAGAATTCATGGTGCTTGCAAACAGCCTGGCCGCCAAATATGCGCTTCGCAACGAGATTCCCGTAATCTACCGTGTGCAGGATCCGCCCTCTGGCCCAGTCACCTCGGTCCACGAATACGAACCCTACTTCTTCGATCAGCAAGTGCGCAAGATGAAGCGGACACGCCTCTCGACCTATCCCCAACCCCACTTCGGCCTCGGCCTGGATTTGTATATCCAGATAAGCTCCCCGTTACGCCGCTATGCAGACTTGGTGATGCACCGCCAGCTTGCTGCCCATTCGCTGGGCAAACCAATCCCCTACACGCAAGAAGAACTCTTTGTGGTGCTGAACAACGTCGAGAGCACCGCCTCCCAGAACAGGGCACTGGAAAAGGAGGCCAACAAATACTGGATACTGGAGTACCTGAAGCGAAACTGCATCGGGCAGAAGATGGGAGCCACCGTGATGAAAGTCGAAGGCCCCATGGTCCTGGCCGAACTGGACTTCTACTGCGAACGCGGCGTGGTCATCACGCGCGACAAGCCCATGCCTGGCGAACATATCCAAATCACCATCAAAGAGGTTTACCCCGATAGTGGACGACTCGTCCTGCAACGATAATCATCTCTACCCACAAAAAAGGACCCCACGATGACAAAAAGACTTGCATGTACCTTGCTCCTTGCAGCCGCCTCCCTTTTTGCCTGGACAAAGCTGGACTTGAAAAACGGCGACTTCGAAGAAGCGGAAAGCCACTGGAACAATAGAAATAAGCTGGCCTTCATCACCGAAGAGGCCGCCAGAAACGGCAAATATGGTCTGCGCGTTCTGGACAAGGATCCCGTGAATGGCAGCAATATCGATTGCAGAAGAGTCCGCGTCACGCCTGGCAAGTCCCACGCCATCCGCTTCTGGACACGCTCCAGGGGAAACAATCTCGGCTGCGGCATCTACATAACATACTACAACGAGCAGGGAAAAGCACTCAATACGGAGCACCTCGGCAACCAACTCATCTACTGCTTGAAAGAATCGCGCAGATGGAAGGAGAACATCTTTATCACAAAGGCCACTGCAGAGGCACGCGCCATCTCCATCTGGATACACTCCTTCTCGACCAGCTTCGCCGATGTTGATATCGATGACATTGAAATACTTGAACTTACAGAAGACGAGGAAAAAACAATGAAAACAACAAGCCAAAACGCTACAAACAGCTATCCCGCCCTCTCACAGGAGAGAATCCGCGAACTGGAAGAGATGCTGCCCGAAAAGCCCCAAGGCGTCGGCATCCCCGCCTCCTATCGCGACGTGTGGGACAAGATGGCCGCCACGACCGAAGGCAAGAACATCGTCAAGTCCGCCGTGCCCCTCCTGGACCAAACCTTCCCCGAGCTCCCCGACGACCTCTACCTGCAGTTCACACGCATCGGAAACCGCTCCAACTACGAAGGTGTCTATAACAAACGCAATTCCTGGATTGTCAGGCTCGCCCTTGCTGAATGCCTCGAATACAAGGGGCGCTTCCTCCCCAAGCTGGAGGAGTTCCTCAACCAGTTCCTCTCACAGAAAAGCTGGGTTCTCCCCGCGCATGACTCCAAGCTGACCGTCTTCAACAACACACTTCTCTACCCCGACTTGACTGGTTCCTCCGTCACAGCCATGATTGCCTACATCGACTGGTTCCTGCAGGACAAGCTGAAGCCAGAGACGCGCCAGAGAATCCGCCACGAGGCCTACCGCCGCGCCATCACTCCCTGGCAGGAGGTCTATCGTACAGGTCAGCTCGCCAGCGGGCGCTGGTGGATGGTCAGCCCCTTCAACTGGAACGCCGTCTGCACCTGCAACATGCTCAGCGCCAGTCTGATATTGATGGAATCGCGCCATGACCGCGCCGAGGCGCTGGCCGCCATGGAGACCTCAAACTCATACTTCTACCGCGGCTTCACCTCCGACGGCTACTGCTCTGAGGGCCTCGGCTACTGGTCATACGGCTTCGGCCACTTCCTCACCATGGGCGAAATCGTCCTCGCCTCCACCAATGGCAAGCTCAACATCTTCGACGACGACCCCATCATCCTCAAATGCTGCGAATACGCCCGCAACATCATGGTTGAGGACGGCGTGGCCCCCGCCTACGCCGACTGCGGCTTCAACGCCAATCCAGGGCAATACAACCTCTCCATCATCCAGCGCCACTACCCCGAGCTCCTGCTCAAGCCCGTCAAAGAACCTGAAATGCCCATCAGCATGCTCTACTTCGCCATCTTCGCCTTCTCCGACGGCAAGCCCATCGACCCCAGCATCATTCCGCCCATGCCGCCCGTCTCCTTCTTCGACCAGGCGGGCATCCTGATTTGCCGTTCGAAGGACGATAAGGGCTTCACCTTTGGCGCAGCCATCAAAGGCGGCCACAACAACGAATCGCACAACCACAACGACGTCGGCTCCTACCTGATTGTCGCCAACAAGTCTCCGCTCGTCTGCGACCCAGGCGGCGAGGTCTATTCGCGCCGCACCTTCAGCGCGGAGCGCTACACCAGCAAGGTTCTCAACTCCTACGGGCATGACGTGCCTGTCGTCGCGGGGAAGCTGCAACTGACGGGGCCAGATGCCAAGGGTGTCATCACAGAGCCTGTCTTTACGGACGAGAAGAACTCCATCCTCATCGACATGACCTCCTGTTACGAGGTGGATGAACTTGTCTCCCTCACGCGCCGTTTCACCTTCGACCGCGTCAACCGCAAAATCATCATCACGGACAACGTCGAGTTCAAGACACCACAGACCTTCGAAGACGCCATCATCACCAGCTCCTCCTACCGCATCAACTCCAAATCACAGGTGCAGCTCTACGACCAGAAGTCCGTCGTCACCGCCAATATCTCTGTCACGGGAGCGGACTGGACGCTTGACGATGAGTTCATCGAGAACCCCAACCGCGTCTCCCCCACGCGCTTCGGCATCAAGCTGGACAAGCCTGTCCTCAAGGCCACCGTCGAATGCGTCTATACAGCCGCACTCGTTGACGAGAGCTTCGACACCTACTACAAGGAACCAGACCTCTCCAAACTCTCCCTTGACGAAAAGGCCGCCATCACCGTGGAAGGCGAAGCCTACTCCTTTGAGCAGGGTGGCAAAGCTGGCGTCCTCTCCAAAATCGCCGCGAATCCAGCCAAGGACGGCAAGTCCATCTATCTGTGGGACGGCAGGAACCACGAACTTGGCTGGACATTCGAGGTGCCAAAGGACGGCAGCTACATCATCCGCGTGCGCTACTGCCACGACATTGCCAGGATGGTGCAGCGCGAGTTCCGCTATGACACTGCCCCTGATAAGTTCGTCTGCAACTTCCCTGGTACGGGTGGCTGGAGCAACAACAAGGATGACTGGAAGATGACCACCCTCTCCAGCAAGGGACAACCCATTACCCTCAAGCTCGCCAAGGGGACACACACCATCTACCTGAAGAACATCGACGGTTGCGGGTTGAACTTTGACCAAATCTCCCTCATACCGCTGAAATAGTTGCATCCAGACACCACTAGGGAAAGAGAAGGGAATTATGTACTTTAGTTGCCGATTAGACTTCACCACAGAGAAGAGCCGCGTAAGCGGCGGCAGGAGCATAGCCGTGGGTGGAGCGAAGCCGCAATAGCGGCGAAGCGAAATCCACGGTCAGATGACCACCCTAGTCTATGTGCGCCGTGCCGCGTAGCGCAGCGAAGCGGCAAGGCGCATTTTGGTCATCGACCAGTGAGGGACAATGTCATCAGGAAACTAAAGTATATAATTCCCAAAGAGAAGTCACGACAGCGGTAAATTGACACTTACAAAGGCGGATGGACTGGGGCGCGCTAGTATTGTGCGCCCCAGTCCCAACTACCTTAATGAGAACGAAATGACATGAAAAACACTCCTCCACCTTTGAGCAATACCTATCCACCCCTTTCCCAGACACGAATCCGCGAGTTGGAGGAGATGCTCCCTGAAAAACCGCAGGGCATCGCGCCCCCCGCCTCCAATCGCGTTCCCTGGGACAAGCTCGCTGCCACTGACGAAGGGCACGCCATCATAAACGCCGCAGTGCCGCTTTTAAACGAGAACTTCCCCGCGCTGCCCGACGACCTCTATCTGCAATTCTCCCGCAACGGAAACCGCACCAACTATGAAGCTGTATTTGGTAGGCGCAACTCCTGGATAATCACGCTGGCCCTTGCAGAGTGTCTAGAGTACCAGGGACGCTTTCTGCCGAAAATGGAGGAGTTCCTCGAACAGTTCCTCACCCAGAAAAGCTGGGTCCTCCCCGCACACGACCCTCGGCTGGCTGTCTTCAACGGCACCACCCTCTACCCAGACTTGACGGGCTCCAGCGTGACAGCCATGATTGCCTACATCGACTGGTTCCTACAGGACAAGCTGAAGCCTCAAACCCGCCTGAAAATCCGACAGGAGGTCTACCGACGCTCCATCACTCCATGGCAGAACATCTATCGCTCTGGCCAGTTCACAGATGATCTCATCTGGATGAAGTGGATGAACAGCCCCTTCAACTGGAACCCCGTCTGCACATGCCACATGCTCAGCGCCAGTCTGATATTAATGGATTCCCGCCACGACCGTGCCGAGGCCCTGGCCGCTATGGAGACCTCAAACTCATACTTCTACCGCGGCTTCACCTCCGACGGCTACTGTTCTGAGGGGCTTGGCTACTGGTCGTATGGCTTCGGTCACTTTCTCACCATGGGGGAAATCGTCTTCGCCTCCACAAACGGAAGGCTCAACATTTTCGATGACGACCCCATCATCCCCAAATGCTGCGAATACGCCCGCAATATCATGATTGAAGACGGCGTGGCACCTGCCTACGCCGACTGCGGCTTCAAAGCCAGTCCTGGAGACTACAACCTGGCCATCATCCAACGCCATTTTCCCGAACTCCTCCTGAAGCCTGTTCAAAAGCCAATCCTCACCGTCAGCCCAATTTATCCTATCAGTTTGCTGAACTTCATCATCTTTGCCTTCACCGATGGCAAGTCTGTTGATTCCAAGCACACTCCACCCATTCCACCAGTCTCTTTCTTCGACCAGGCAGGCATCCTGATTTGCCGTTCGAAGGACAAAAAGGGAAACACCTTCGGCTCCGCCATCAAGGGCGGCCACAACGGCGAGGCGCACAACCACAATGACGTCGGTTCCTACCTGATTGTCGCCAACAAGTCCCCGCTCGTCTGCGACCCAGGCGGCGAAATCTATTCGCGTCGCACCTTCGGCCCTGAACGTTATACCAGCAAGGTCCTCAATTCCTATGGACATGACGTCCCTGTCGTCGCAGGACATCTGCAACGGACGGGGGCCGATGCCAAGGGCATTGTTTTAGAACCAGTCTTCACAGACGAGACAAGCTCCATCCTTATCGACATGACCTCCTGCTACGATGTCAAGGAGCTGGTCTCCCTCACGCGCCGTTTCACCTTCGACCGCGTCAACCGCAAAATCATCATCACGGACAACGTGGAGTTCACAACACCGCAGACCTTCGAGGATGCCATTGTCACCAGTGTCTCCTATCGCATCAACTCCAGCTCCCAGGTGCAGCTTTACGACCAGAACGCCAGCGTAACCGCCGGCATCTCGGTCACAGGCGCAGACTGGACGCTAGAGCAAGAGTACATTGAGAACCCCAACCGCATCTCCCCCACGCGCTTTGGCATCAAGCTCTCCAAGCCTGTCCTCAAGGCCACTGTTGTGTGTGTTTATACTTCAGCACCAACTATTTAGTCATTATCACCATACTGGAGAATCTCCATGAAAAAACACCTTATTTGTCTGTTGGCTGCCTGTATGACGGCATTCGCTGAATTTGGGCCTGAATTGCTGAAAAACTCAGGCTTTGAGGAGGGAGACGCCAACGGACTACCCGCCGCCTGGACTTGCGACGACGCGGGTCTGAGCCGCCATGAGCTGGCCGATTTCGGCGGCAACTACGTCGTGGACGCAAAGCCGACTGCCTACACCATCGCTACGCAAAATATAACGCTTGTCCCAGGGAAGCAATACACCGTCACAGCGAGGCTCCGCAGCACTGGTAGCGGGCGCGGCGGCGTTCTGCTGCTTCACGGCGAGAAGAGACCAACCCGTGAAATGCCCCTGATTTGGAACATCGACACTGAGGGGCAGTATATCACGATAACGCGCACCTTCAATGCCCCCAACCCGCAGTGCCGCATCTACATCTACGACATCTCGAAGACAGGCAACGTCTCCTACGACTTCGTCTCCCTCCGTGAAGGCGAACCTGATGAGATCGTCATCCGCCAATTCGGTCTTCGCGAGATAGACAAGCCACTGACGCCTCCCCCCGTCTCCGAGCACATTGAGTTTGCATCGAAACTCGCGGGCGGCCCGCTCCGCGCTCTCTTCTTCATCCCAACCATGCGAGTACAGCGCGAAGTCAATGAACTGACCGAGCGAATCGAAATGGACTGCGATGTCGTCGGTACGGGCAATGCCTCCTGCACCGAAATGGCCAGCTTCACGGGCAACCGCGCCAACTCGCGCCTCAAGGAAAACTTCTACGAGACATTTGTCTTCTCTGCCAGGGCTAGCGAAAAACTCCAGCGCAGCGTCCTTGCCAAGGTGAAAGCAGGCGCGGGACTGGTCTTCATCTGCGGCAGTGCCGCCCCCGAAAACTGGAAGGAGCTCACAGAATGGCAAGAGATTCCCAAGTTTGACCCGATCTGGCAACTCTTCCCAATGGAGAGCTTCCCCGATAAGGACCTCCTAGAGGGCATCTGGACGACCAGCTACGGCGAAGGACGCGTCTTCAAAATTGTCTTCAATAAGGAGGCCGCCATCGTCTTCTCGCTTCTCCCATGCCGCCGCGACGGGCAAACCGTCTGGCTCAAACGTCAGGAGGCCTACTGGGAAAACTGGTACGCCCTTTTAGGCGAGTTAATCCGCCGTTCTGCACGCGGTGAATCCAAAACAACTATCCAAGCGAATGGTAGAAACCTTACGTTCTCTCCCGATGTCAAGAAGCTCCAAGTTGTCTTCCAGTACAAGAACGAGCTTCGTTTCGACGGCGAACCAACTAGGCGCTCAAAGCCAGCCATTCGGGAGGTCTCCAATGGCGAAGTGATTCTATTGCCACCAAGAGATAATCAAAGCGGCTATGCCGTACTATCCGCCTTGGATGAAAACGACAAGACGCTGACATGGAAGGTGATAGAGTTTGGCGATGTCTCGCCGCTTCTCGCATTTGACAACCCAGCGACAGAGGTCTGCCAGCCCAATGAAACCCTCACGGTGCGCTTCAGTGCAACCGCCAAATGCCACTTGGAAAACGCAATACTCCGCATTAGGCTCATCGACCCGTACAAGCAGGTGCTGGAGCAGAAGGAGTTGTCGTTCCCGAACATCACACCCAATATGGCGTTTGAGATGCCTCTCCCCACAAGCAAGGCCACTACGGCTTTCAACCGCATCGAAGTCATCCTGCTGAAAAATGCTGTCGAGCTGGAGCGTATCTGGAAGCCCGTAATGATACCCGAGCTGAACAAGAGGGTGTTTGACGACTTTGTCATGCTGCCATGGCGTACCAATAACATGTTCCCGTCTGTCATGGCGGGGTTCACGGAGCTATCACAGGATTTGGGCTTTAATGCAGACTTCCCCATCGGTGCCAGCAACGGCATCCAGCTTGCCGAATCAGGTATGCCCGCTGCTGGATATGTGGGAGACATGGGCCCGTTCCGCGACAAAGCCTCCCCCGCAGACGGCATTCGCAAGCAATGCCTGAACGATCCTGCCGTGCGTGAGCTGCTTGTCGAAACCACGCGCAAAAATGCCGAAGAACACAAGCCATTCGGTCCATTTGCCATCGGCATCACAGACGAGGCCTTCCTCTCCTCGCACCACAAGCAGACCGAATACTGCTTCTGCGACATCTGCAAGGCAAAATACCGCCAGTGGCTGCAGAAGAACTACAAGAGCCTGGAAGCGTTGAACCGCCAGTGGGGTACCGCTTTCACCAGTTGGGAGGAGATTCAACCCGCACGTTCCGACGATGTGCGAGGCAAGGCAAACTACGCCCCCTTCGTCGATTTCCGCACCTTCATGACCGATGTCTGGATTGAATCCTGCCGCCTCGTCTCCGACACCTACCGCAGCGTGCAGCCTGGGGTGCTCATCGGCCACACCAACACCTTCGGCATCACCCCCTTCTGCGGAAACGACTACTGGAAGCTCGCCACCCAGGCGGGCTTTGGCTGGCAGCAGGAATACTCCGAAGCCATCAAGGTCACCGCCCACAAGGCCATCTTCGAGATTTGGCGCTCCTTTACGCCCGAGGACTATCCGAACTATGGCTGGCTCGGCTACCACCATTCCGTGGAAGCCGCCAACTACGAGTGCTGGTGGCTCGCCTTCCACCGCTCCCGCGGCGTCAGTTATTTCGCCATCAACTCCGTTGACATGGACCGTATGACTTCCTGGGCACTCTCCCATCCAACCCTCGCACACACTGGCTTCGGCGACTGCGTAGCAGCCTCCGCCGCAGACCTACGAAACGGCATCGGCAAGCTGTTGATGGAGTACAAGCGCGAGCGTCCCCAGGTCGCCCTGCTCTACTCGCATCCTTCCGCCCTGGTCGCCTGGTGTGAATCGACAACCGACTTGCCCGAGCCAAAGGAGGGGCCAGATACAGACAGCTACGGCTCCTACTTCCGCTCCGCTCTCGACTTCCGCCAGCACATCGACAACCTGCAGTTGGACGCCGACTATGTTGCCAAGGAGCAGATTCTTGCTGGCGATGGACTTAAAGGGCGCAAGCTTCTCTTCCTCCCCTTCACCATCGCCTTCGACCGCGCACTGGAAGCCCCTCTGTTGAACTTCGTCGAAGAGGGCGGTGTCCTTATTGCCGACATGCGCGCTCTGCGCACCGACGAACACGGCACCCCCTTCCCGCTGGATGACAATCAGCCGCTCGCCAAGCTCTTCGGTGTCAAACGCACGCCTGAAACCACCGCCACCTACACGCAAAGCTCCGTCACCATCAAAGGCCAAGAGAACAGAATTGATTTGCAGAATACCAAGCTCTCCTGCCTAGACTGGGAGACCGTTGTTGCCGCTGGTGCGAAGCCTCTGGCAGAGCATTCCAATGGCACGCCTGCCATCTTTATCCGCGACTACGGCAAAGGCATGACCTGCTACCTGAACTTCCGTCTGGCTGATTATGATGCAATCTCGCTCGTTTTCCTCCAAATGCTGACCAAGATTGCAGGCATCGCCCCCCATGTTGAGGCAAAATGGCCTGTTGATCCCCATGGGAGCGCAGCAAACTGGCCCATTGACTTATCCAAAGGCACCCCATTCCCTAAGGCCATTGAGCTCAACACCTTCCAATCTGGTGACAACAGCGTCTATGGCATCATCTGCGATTTCAGACGTATAAAATCTACGCAGACAATCAACCTGCTTTTTGACAAAGAATCGCACATCTACGAGTCACGAAGTCGCCACTACTATGGTTTTTGCAATGTTGTGGACAAGCTGGATATCGCTCCTGGGCAGGCGTTTGTCTTCACTGCCCTGCCCTACACCGTCAATGGCATCACCGCCAGCTTTGCGGAGAAAAAGCCAGGCATGCTCTCCATTGAGTCCGCCGTCCAGGCCAGCAAAAAGCCTGGCAAGCATGTCCTGCACATCGCCATTACGCGCCCCGATGGCACTTCCACCCGCAACCTGACTTTCAACCTGGTCGCCGATGAGGGTATCGGTAAAACCACTATCCCAATCGGCCTCAACCGCATGGGCGGCAAATGGACCGCCGTCATCACCGATGTGCTCACTGGTGTGAGGCACACAGCTTCCTGGCAACTTTGATGAGATTTAATTATGAAGATTGACAATGCAAAATGGCTTTCGGTTCCAGAGGACAAGAACAGTGTCTGGATTTACAGCAAGGTGTTTCAATGTGACAAGACCAAGAAAGCCACGCTGGAAATAGCAGGCGACAAGGATGTTGTCGTCTATATAAACGGTGTTTGCCAGCCCTTCTCGCAACTAGCCGATGTGCCTGGAGAAAAGAGCGTCACCACCTGGAAGGTGTCGCTTCGCCAAGGTGTAAATGTCATCAATGTTGAGCTTTTCAACCTTAACGCGCAGTTTGCCAACTACGACAACAACTGCGTCCATGGCTTCGCCTGCGTTATTTATGCCCGCAGCACCATCCTGTGCATGACGGACAGTACCTGGCACATCTGGCGCAACAACGCATACGCCTCCGTCGATGCGAATGTCAGCCCCCAGCTCGGCAAGTGCTTCTGCTACGATGCCCGCACAGCCTCCGACTGGCAAGGCATTGACGCAGGCGGCGACCTTGCCACCGCCACCGACTACCACCCACGTTACTTCGCACGTGAAGTGCCGCCGCTTCTCCCCCAGGACCTCCCCTCCGTGCGTCTTGTGCAGTTCGGCTACCTGAAACGCACCCTTGCACAGGGGACATTTGCGGAACTCTGCCAGGCAGACTACCTCTGCCCGCAGTTCGCGCAGCACAGCTTCTTCGACATGAAGGGCGTGGAGTTCAACCACCTCGCCTCAGGCATCCACCGCACGATGCGCCCAGACGACCAGTGGACTATCCTCCCCCGTCCCAAAGGCACCGACGGTGTCTATGTGACAATTGACCTTGGACGCGAAACCATCGGCTTCCTCGATCTCAGGCTCTCCGCCCCCAAAGACACCATCGTTGATATCGCGCATGGGGAGCACCTTGATGACGGACGCGTTCGTTGCTACGTGGGCGGACGCAATTTCGCCGACCGCTACATCTGCAGCGGCAACGGGATGGAGCACTTCATCCACCGCTTCCGCCGCCTGGGTGCACGCTATCTGGAGCTGCACATCACCAACTATACAGGCAACATCGTCCTCGGCTACACGCAAGTTCTGGAGCAGAACCTGCCGCTGCCACAAGAATCCAACTTTTACTGCGAAGACCGTCTTCTGCTAAAGAGCCGCGATGTAGGCATCTACACTCTAAGGTGCTGTATGCACGAGCATTATGAAGACTGCCCATGGCGCGAACAAGCTTTGTACGCCTACGATTCACGCAACCAAGCACTGTTCGGCTACTATGTCTGGGGCAACTACGCCTTTGCCAGAGCCTGCCTCAACCTGTTGGGCAAGGTGCCAATGGAAGAAGGACAGCTCGCAATCACTTCCCCGCGCGAACCGAAATTTGCCATCGAGGTCTTTACCCTCGTGTGGATTGCAGAGCTTTATGAGTACTATCTCTTCAGCGGGGACTTCAGTTTGATTGAACAGAACAAGGAGGGCATCTTCCGCATCATCGACACCGTCTTGAAGCGATTTGACGCCAAAACAGGCCTCTATGTCCAGACCAACAATCCGCGCATCTGGCGCTTCTATGAGTGGGTTCCTGGCCTTACGGGACGTGTGCCTGAAGACACCAAAGACAACAAAAAACTTGCCGAAAAGCTGCGCCTGAGCGCCTGCTTCAACGGCTACTTCCTGGAGGTGCTCACCTGCGTCAACAAGATGTTCAACGGAAAGTACAACCAGGAAGCCACCTCACTTGCCAAAGCCATCCGCAAATATTTCCGCCTCAAGGAGACAGGCTATTTCCGAACAGACGACCTCACCGAGCTCCTCCACCAGCACACGCAAGCACTGATGCTGGCCGCTGGCGTGGTTAACCCTAAGGAGGCTAAAGGCTCCTCCGCCCAGTTCTTTGAAGCCTACAAGGATGCGTTACTGGTGCCTGTCAGCTTCAGTGCCATGCCCTATTATTTGCGAGCCTGGATGGAGGTCTCGCCCCAGTCACGCTTCGCCATGAATAAATGCATCCAAGACAACTATGACGCGATGGTGCTGAAGGGAGCAACCACCTTCTGGGAGACCGACGACGGTGGCGATGCGTTCTCATACGCAGGCAGCCTCTGCCATGCGTGGAGCAGCCTCCCCGTCTATTACTGCCATCGTTATGTGTTGGGTGTCAAGCCATTGGAGCCTGGATTCCGCCGTTTCCAGGTGAAGCCCTATCCTGGCAACCTTACCCATGCATGTGGTACCGTCCCCACACCCCACGGCCCCATACAAGTCAGTTGGAAGCTGTTGAACGGCACCATTCAGCTTCAGGTTGATTGCCCTTCAGAAACCGAGGCCGTCATTGACCAGTACCCTGAGTATCCAGTCAAGCTAAGAAAAAACATTCGCTACTAATAAACTCTTTATAGAGGTAATATCAAACCTAGCGCGAAATGCGCTAGGTTTGATATTACCTCTAAAGAAATGGAAATCAAGGCTGGAGTATCTGCATATAGTGATCCCAGTCGAAAAGCAATTGGTTGTGCTTGCCGATACGGCAATGGTAGTTGATGTCCCCATCGAGATAGATGCCTGGGACTGGCGGTTCCTCGGCTGGCAGTCCCTTGGAGCCAAAGAGCCTGTAAATCTCCTCTGCTCCTTTGGCGGCCAGGAACTCGCCTTTGGGGTCTGCCCACAAATCCTCCGTGGCACTAGCGACGGAAACCTTGCGCGGGGCCGCCAAGGCAATCAGCCAATGCTGGTCAAACGGCATCGTCTCCTCGCAGCCGTTGTACTTATGCAACGACTTTGTGAACCAATGGGGCATGACATTGTCGATGAAAAGATAGGTTTCACCAAACTTGCGACGTGCCAATGATGCTCCACCGCAACCAGAACAATTGGAGAAGACGGCGCAGAATCGCTGGTCACAGGCTCCTGCCCACAAGGCGGTCTTTCCAAGTCGTGAATGTCCGTGCACCCCGACTCGCGTCGCATCCACCAACGGCTCCGTTTCCATATAGTCCATCATGCGTGAAAGTCCCCAGGACCAGACGCCGATGGAGGTGTAGTCTTCGTGTGCCCCCTTGAACCCCTTCAAACCATCCACAAAAAGCGTCAGAGCACTGTTCTCCCAGCCATCCCTGCGGTCGGGAAAAATCTCTTCATAGCAGACCGTCGCAGAGGCAAACCCTCTGGCGACCAGTTCCTTGAAGCACCAACGTTCAACCTGGACGCCCCGCTGGCTTTCATCCACGCCGTTTTCAGTGTCGCGATAGCGCCCGTTGGCCTTGGGACTGGTCATGCGGACGTCATTCTCCTCGGTCGTCGCCTCGTTACCCTTGAAGTTCAGTCCGACGAAGGCGGGAACAGGCTTCTCCAACGCGGAAAGCGGTGCATAGAAGAGAATGTCGAACTTAAAGCAGCGTCCATTCCGCATACCGCAATGGACGCGTATCTCCTTTCGGATGGCAGTCCCGTCCAAGGCACCATGTTTGCACGAGAGTAGTTCAAAGGAGAGGTGGTCGGGCCGTGGAACAACTTTGCCGTACATCTCCTTTTGGAGCATCTTGAAAACGGCGGGCCGCCCCCAGTTCATCCAGTCCGTCGCGGTCTTAACCTTTTTCCCAGGCAGCACATCCAGTGCCGATGGCAAGGAATACGCAGGAACCTTCGCCTCGTCATAGTTGGTGAGGTCCACAATCTCCTTGTAGTAGTCTGAGTAGTTATCGGTCGTGACAACTTTGCTCAACTCTTTGAAGCGTTCTAGATAGTCTGTCATATTTCGTTGGTCCCAGGGGAATACTATTTGTTTGAAGGTACCTGAAGGGTGACATGGTTATTGACGGTCTCATAGTCATCGGTTGGACCGTATAGTTCATCGTGCAGGTCGAACATGGCATCGACAGCCGTTTTGACTAGTTCGATAGATTTCCGTGGTGAGAACTGGTGTTTTTTGGCCTCATATCCACCTTGTAGCAAGAAACTAGCAGGGCAAATGTAGTCATGACAGGCGGTGGCATTGTAGGCAATGAGAGCCTTTCTGAAGGGAGAATGCCACTTGATTTCAACGCCCATCTCTGCACAAAGCTCACCAGGCACACCAACGAAACAGACATTGCCAATCACCAGGCATTGCATCTCCAAATCGAAAGTATCCATTCCAAGATAATGGGTTGGAAGGATATTGGGATTGTTTCGGTAAATGGGACGCAGAGGGACGCTCAAAGTTCTGGAAAGTGCGCCTACCTTCGGGGATTTCATCTGGAAGCGATCGGGGTTGCGAAGGGCATCCAAGATGCTGCGCAAGACGCCCTTGCCAAGACGGATGCCCATTGACCTGAAGGCATCGGTGCCCAGCTCGTCCTCCTTGGGTATCAAGTCTCCACAGGCTCCATTGATGAACATGCATTCCCCGCCCAGTTCCTGCTTCACGTACTCGCAAAAGGCTCCTGGAAAGTCTGCGGATATACGCCGTCCACCAGTTCCCATGGTATGGCCCGCCAAGGGATGTGCCGCATAGTTTCCGATGATCATCACGGGGAAACGCGTGCCTGGCTTCATGAAAAACAGGCTTCCAAGCTCCTGGTCGGTGAAACCGTCGGCCAGCCGTCGAAGCTCGGCACGGTGCGGCAGGAAGCATGCGTAGTTGTCCGCCGTGACAACACGTCGATTAAGGTTTTCGTCGGCCTTGATGGAGTAGAAGAAGGTATCCACCTCCTCCAGTTTGTCTGGCAACTGCTTGCACTCCTCAAGGATGGCTGCCTCCAAGTTGTTCAAGTAGGGCCATTGGACGTGGTCATCGTACATCGCCTCCGCATTGGTCTGGGGACCACCATGCGTGTGCGTGCAGGTCAGCATCACATGAAACTCTGGTATGCCCAGAAGCTCGCCGCACTCCCTGCGGATTTTGCGGATATAGGCCTCGTCAAAGCACTGCAAGTCAAAGCTGATAAGAAGTACTTTGCGTTCACCGTCGTCCGCCAGGAGACCTGTCATATAGAGGTCGTCTAACTTGGAAAAGGAGACATCCTCCATCTGGTAGCCTGATAGACGCGCACCAACTTCGGGGGAGATAACTCGTTTGAATAATGCAATTTTCATAGAAAGAGACAAAACGGATAGAGGGTATAACTTGACAAGCGGCGTAGCCGCGACAGAGTAAAGACGTGGGCAAGCGAAGCCGCGTTAGCGGCAAGCGCAGCCCACGGAAAGCGTTTTCAAGCCCCATTAGGACGGCAGGAGTCAAAAACCGCCCCGATGGGGCTCTTCTCATTTATCAATCAACGCATAAAGTGCGCCGAGCAATGCAGGAACAGCGGTTTCCACACGCAGGATACAAGTACCGACGGTCAAGGGAGTTGCCCCCTGCCCCAGAATTGCGTTTTCCTCTTCTGATGAGAAACCACCTTCTGGGCCAATCCATAAGGCAACACCCTTTTCCTGGCACTCTGTTGATTCGGGAAAGCTCCTTTGCAGTGCGGTATTTGGGACAGCTCCGAGGAAACTGCACTCTGTAGCGGAGGCAAGAGCCACATTGAACGCAACTGGCTCATCCAGAATGGGCAACCATGGATTGCGAGACTGCTTCATTGCAACAATTGCCGTCTGCATCCAGCTCTCCTTGCTTTCGTCTGGTTTGGAGACGCCATACCTGCACAGAATCGGGGTGATTCGCGCAACGCCGAGTTCCGTCGCAAAGCGCACCACCAGCTCCATGATCTTGGAGCGAGGCGGAGCAAGATAAAGCCGAATAGCATATCGGGGCTTTGGATTCTGCAAAACCTCATCGACATTGCAGACCAGTTCGCTGCCGCGTCTGGAAATTGTTTCGACAACGGCATTTGCAGTATGCCCAAGACCATCCATCAGTGTCAGCCTGTCTCCTACTGAGAGACGCAGCACCTTGGATGCGTGCAGAGCTTCGTTTTCAGGAAGAGTGACGCTTCCTGAACGTAAGTCGGGACAGTAGAAGCAATGAATTGTCATAAAGGGTCTATTTGGAAGGAACCAGCTTGAATAGTCCAGTCCCGCATGAAGCCTTCAGGAATACCCAGCTTCCCTCCTCGTACTTGCGACTGGCGGCCTCCTGCACATCTCCATAGCATTCGACACCCATTTTCTTGGAATGGACGGCAAACTTCTGGCCGATGGTGATGACCTTGTCCGTTGGCTTCGCAAACATTTGTAAGGCAACCTGCAAGGTTTCCCTGTGGTTCATGTCGCTTGATTCCCCCAGCTCCAGCATGTCGCCGATGACGACATACCTGCGAGGAGCATCCTTGCTGACCTCATGGAACCATTTAAGGCTGGCAGCCATGGAACTTGGATTCGCGTTATAGGCATCGTTCACCCAGTGGACGCCGTTGATCTCTGTCTGAGCCATGCGCGCTCCTGGAAGCGAGCAGTTCTTCAAGCCTTCCGCAATCTCCTTCAAGGAGAGTCCAAAAGCGATTCCAGCGGCGGCAGCGGCAGCGGCGTTCCCAGCCTGCGCTTCGCCGCCAATGGACCAGGTGAAATCAATTCGTTCATTGGTGTCGTGTCGGATGATGGTCAACGCATACCCCCCATCCACCATTCCGCCATAAACGGACTGCACATCCGCCTTGTCCGAAAGGCCGAAAGTTATGATGCGGCGTTTTCCTGCATGGCGTTTCAGAATATCAAGGCCGACGCACTCTGCAGGGATGACTGCGACACCGTTTGGCGAAGCCGCTTCCAGTATATCACCCTTTTCTTCCGCAACCCCCTGCAAGTCTTTGAAGAACTCCAGATGAGCGGCACCAATGCAGGTGATAACCGATGAAACTGGCTCAATGATTTTCCCCAAGGCCGCAATCTCACCTGGGTGATTGCTACCAGCCTCGATGACGGCAGCGGCTGTATTTTCATCAATGCGGAGCAGGTTGCGCGGTACTCCGAAGTGATTGTTGGTGTTGCCCTCCGTCTTCAGTACCTGGCCTGGCCAGCGTGCCGAAAGCACAGCGGCGCACATCTCCTTGGTGCTTGTCTTGCCACAACTCCCCGTGACGGCTAAAAGAGGAAGTTTCGGGTAGCGTCTGCGGTTGGCGTTCGCAATAAGCTGAAATGCCATCAAGGTGTTTTCAACCAGAAGGCAGCCACAGGAAGCGGTGCGGAGAAGCGACATAGTCTCCCCATCAGGTTCACGCTGAACACAGACGCACCCTGCCCCTGCCTTGGCAGCCTGCTTAACATAATTGTGTCCATCGGCAATCTCTCCCACAATCGCCATGAACAACGCGCCAGAAGTGATTTTGCGGCTGTCGTCCTGCACGCATGTTGCACCAGATGTAGTGGTTTCAAGAAGCCACTTGCCACGGGTCACACTCTGTATCTCACTCCAGGAAAAGAAGATTTTCTCTGACATAATTCATTAATGCTTTTGATTTTTGCGTTTGATTGCATCGGTGGCACGCTTCAGCAGGGCAAGTTCATCGCCAGAGAGGTTATCATAACCTTCTTTGGCGATTTTGGAAAGTACCTGCTTCAGAGCGTCGCTGTCCAATATTTCATCGTCATCATTGACATACGGTGTCATGTCGGGAGGCGCATAGGAATCGCTTGGTCGTGTAGGACTCGGTCTTCGTTTGAAAAGCCCAGAAAGCCATTGCGAGAAACGGTTGTCTGGCGCGATTCGCCGCATATAAAGAAAGCCGCCCAAAGCACCACCCAAGTGGGCTATATGCGCAATGGAACTGTTGATATTGAAGGAACTTAGAACCTCCAAAACCATATAGCAGATGACGAATGTCCGCATCTTCATGGGGATTGGCGGAAACAGCAACATGATTCTTGCATCTGGAAACGCCATGGCGCAGGCAGTCATGACACCGAACAGAGCACCGCTGGCCCCCACACATCCAATCCGACTGTGCCAGTTGAAAAGAAGCCATACCAGCGCACCGATTACACCGCTCATGAAGTACAGAACAAGGAAGCGCTTGTAGCCCAAAAGCCGTTCCACTGGTTTGCCAAACAAAAACACCCCCCACATATTGCACACGATATGCCAGAAGCCACCATGGAGAAACGTATATGTCACCAGGCGCCAAATCTGGTATTTTTTGATGAAATAGGGATGAAGCGCACAAAGATTGTAAAGTTCTTCCCCACTGTTGCCAAACTGGCATACCAGAAATACCAGGACATTGAGGATTATCAAGGGCATGATGACCGAAAACGGCTTCTCATATCCCCTTTGCATGTAATCGCGTTCACCTAGCATATTATTCTTTTCATACTTCAATTACCCTGGCGCTAACGCGCCAGGCACAGAACAGGCTTTGCCCTTTGAGCCGTGCAGCGGTCCTGGTACACGCGGAGCGTGCACCAGCAAAACCCGTGCGTGTCAGTTCAGCATGACCTGTCCACCAGTGACAGGGATGGCCTGTCCTGTTTCATACTCCTGCTCAACACAGTAGATAATGGCCTTTGCCACGTCGGGCGGCAGACAACCGCGGCGCATCGGAACCTTGTTCATGTAGAAGCGTCTCACATCCTCCACGCAGGTGGCACCAGGCACCTTGCCCGCGTTCAGATACTGTACGAAAAGCCCCTTGACAGGATCGCTCCACAGCGGCCCATCCAAATAGTTGCCAGGGCAGACACTGTTGACCTTGATGTTATGTGCGACCAGCTCTTTTGCAAAGCTCTGTGTCAGACCGATGGTACCGAACTTGGAGCCAGCGTACGCGCCGTTTTTGTCGGAACCTTCCAGTCCGCTCTTGGAGTTGACCTGAACAATATCAGACCAGAGGCCCTTGCCATCGACAATCTGTTTCGCCATGACCCTGGAGGCGTACTTGCAGCAGAGGAAATAGCCCGTGTAGTTGATGTTGGTGACAAAATCCCAGGTCTTCTTCTCCATCTCCATGACGGAGCCTGCCTTCGCAACTCCCGCATTTGCCACAAAGAGGTCTATGCCGCCGCATTTGCGGGTAATGGCGGTCATCATGGCTGCAACGGACGCCTCGTCTGCGATATTGACCTCGACGGCGAAGGCCCTGTCCTGTCCATACTTGGCGTTCAGACCATCAGCAGCGGCCTGCGCACCTGCCAGGTTCATGTCGGCGATGACCAGAATGCCACCATTTGCTGCCAGGTATTCGGCAATGCCAAGGCCAAAGCCCTGGGCACCGCCCGTCACAACGCAGATTCTGTTGTTCAAACGTCCTTGGGCACCAGCCAGACTGACCTTGCTGCGGTAGGATTCCACCTCCCAGTTTTCAATAAAGCCGTAGCTCTTGGTGGACAGGTACTTCGGCCCCCCAAACGCAGTGGAGAGTTTCTCGACCAGCAAAGCATTCTTGAGAGCTGTGGCAGCGGCATTGGCGGATTTCAAAGTGTCGCCAACGGCAAAAACACCCTTGCCTGAAACTTCAACGACTTTTGGCAGATAACCCTTCTCTGTCTTGAACGCGGCAAAGCCCTCTGCAGTCGCCTCACCTGCATATGCGAAGGATTTGGCATAGACAATGTGGTCGGGCGTCAAAGGACCTGCAAATGCCTTGCCCACGCCGATTGCGGCCACAACCGCACGGGATTTCTCGTCCGCAGCCAAAAGTGTGCGCAGCTTGGGAGCAAGTTCCAGAAGCTCCTCTTCGGCAATCTGAGGCAGTTCAACCTCTTCGGAAAGAACTCCAGCCTCTTTGTAGCAGGTCGACAACTTTTCGATAATCTCCGCATAGATGGCTTCAATCTCCTCGCCTGTGTCAGCGCCCACGAAGACGCCGTGGTTTTCAAGGAAGAAAACATGGGGTTGTGCGCCCTTGGCAGCCTTGTATTCATCAAGTGCAGCCTTCACTGTCAAGGCCAATGTGATGCCAGGATCGCAGTAGTCCAGCCAGAGCGCATCGGGGAAGAGTTTTGCGCAGGCTTCTTTTCCCTGTTTTGCACAGGTCATGCCATTGATGTATGCGGGGTGCAGATGTACAACGTAAGTCCAGTCAAACACTTCATGAACAGGCGTTTCCACTGATGGACGCCCAGGGGTGGAAGGATGGACGGATGCTTGGAGCAAAGTCCCTGCAATCGCCTCGCGTGCATTCTCTATGGAACGGCGCTGCGTCTCTGGCATCTCGTCAGATGGCTTTTGGGGGAGAGCGTATTTAAAGACATTCCGCAGTGTTGCACGGTCAATCCGCAAGAAATCCTGTGGATGGATGGTTGCCAGGGCCTTGCCGCTTGGCTTGATGTAAAGCTCCTTCTCGGATTTGACGGAGGTGTTGCCCCCACCGAGAAACACATACAGACTGTTGTTGCCGTAAAAACGCGAAAGTGCGGCGATTGTCTCTAGTTTCTGTTGCATGTTGGGTTCCTTGTATATGGTTGTGTGTTAGATAATTGACTTTTTCGGCAGAACCGTTCCTAAATTCTCTCGTTCTC
Organism: Victivallales bacterium; assembly: GCA_017535315.1. Classification (GTDB taxonomy): domain Bacteria; phylum Verrucomicrobiota; class Lentisphaeria; order Oligosphaerales; family Oligosphaeraceae; genus RGIG3456. Next base: position 78,742 of record JAFXUD010000030.1, read on the forward strand.
TCCTCAGGTTCCCTTGTCTATCATCTCCTTTTTCCTGCGGAATGTGGGGATATCGACATTGACACCGTTCCACATATTCTCTGGATCGCCTGCAAAAATCCCGACATCGTTTTCAACAAACGCGAATGTCAGCTGACCATTATCCTGCTTGCTGCCCTTACGCCCTCCCTTGCGTGACTTGACAACGGGGTATTGGGGGACAGGCGCAACAGGAACTGCGGGATCATCAGGATAAGTCTCCTCTTCATCTTCTGGTTCTTCAAGCTCAGCCTCCTCGCCGCTTTGCTGTATCGTATGAAGCAGCAGAGTCATGGAAAAATATGAAGGAATGGCCTCATCCATACAAGCAGCTACTTCCATATTGGCATCAGGAAAGATATTGGAAACCGTGTTCAGCACATATTCCATCTCCTCTTCACGGCAGTTCGCGTTGACACGCAAAAGCGCAATACCCCTGTCAATCACGGTATGCGACTGCAATTCCTTGTATATCGGATCCTGCTGAATTCGATCGGCTATCTCGGATATCTTATCCGATGTCTCGCAGGCACATTGTATGAAATGGCAACGCGGGTTGCCATCTACGCTTGCCAGACTCGCCAATATTCCAGGCGTGACATTGAAAAGGTTCTTGCAGGAAAAAGGTGTTGCAATCCCTGTTGCCGCCATGGCCAAGTAGGCAGAGGCATTGCTGAAGGCGTCTGCTGCCGTATTCTGCTGATAATGAGCCAGCAGCTTTTCATTGGGGATGACCACCAACGCCTGGCAGTGCACATCCATCTGCGAGAGAAGCTGCTGAGCCGCCGCTTTCCGCTCCGCACTTTCAAAGGAAAAAGGCATCACCGCCAGCAGGACAGCGGAAACACCCATATCATCAGCCAGACTGAGTATCTCCTCAACAGCGGCACCAGTCCCGCCACCTAATGCCGCCACGACAATGAGAAGCCTGCGGTTTTCCAGGTGCTTGGATATTTCACTGCTTGCATCCCTCAGAACGAGGACAGCCTGCTCGCTATCGGCGGAAGTGCCGTTGCCATTGACAGCCTCCTCCCCCAAAAGCAGGGAATTGATATCATTTTTTTTAAGGTTTTGTATCTCCGCCGCATCAGTATCGATGCCAAGCAAATCTATTTCCGCATATTGTTTCAGGTATGGGAGCGAAGCAAGCACATCACATCCAGTATGTCCAAGTCCCAAAATCAGGCAGGGGGCCGTCGCCTTGTTTTTGCTTTGTCTGCTATCCATAATTCTCTCCCCCTACCAGTTGACAAGCGCGTGCATAATATCTGCCAGGAACTGACGTGGTGTCTTCTTACGATTCTCCTCATTGGCGCTTGCCTCGCGTATCTGGTAATCGTAAACAGACATTTTGAGAAGTCCATAGGGGACGATATCCCGCGCGTCATTGTAGATGAACTTCCTGTCATTGCATTTTGGAGTCTCTGCGACGCGTACTTTCCTCCCAAAGATTTGCTCCGCCGTCTCGCATATCCCTGGAATCAACGCACCACCGCCCGACAGAATCACACCTCCTCCCAAATGGTGCCAGGAATCATTCTTCATCAATTGCTCCTTCACCATGGAAAGTATTTCATGCACCCGAAGATACGCGACACGTTCAATACTGGAGACAGGAACCGTGCGTTGACGCTGCATCCCACGCGAATCGCTGGACCAGCGATTCTCCACGGTCGCCTTGCGCTTGCGACCATCATTCTTGTTCACAATGTTGGCGTTCAGCTCACTTCCCATCTTGCGCATGATATTCCTTGCCGTGTTCCATTCGATGTCAAACGCCTGCATTAAATCATTCTCAATATGATTGCAGCCGACTGGAATGTGACCAGCATGGACAAAGCACACCCCACGTGACACCACGAACGATGTCACCCCAGCGCCTATATCAATCAGCAGCACCCCATTGGCAAGGTCCTCTTCCAGATCAAGAGCATAGCCTATTGCCATCGGCAAATAAAGCGTAATCGGTGTCACGCCAACAACCTCCTTGACCATCCCCTCCAATGTAGCCAACATGGTGCAGGAGCATAACGCCCCCTGCACATTTGCAGTGATTTCATGGGACGCCATATTGACGACATCATAGACCTCCCGCTTGTCATCAAGCTGGAAAAAACGCGTATAAGTCTGAAGCGTCCTGTTCTCAGATGTGGCCAGAAAATCATAGTGCTCACGGACCTTTCTTGTCAGGACGGTCATGTCATCCTGTGTGATAAGGCTCTTTGAATGGACTGTTTTCAGGGTCATGGAGGCGTTCTGAGACTGTACACCAGCGGTGATACCCAAATAGACGTTCCCGCCGCTGGTCATCGTTCCTGCCTTCAGCATGGCCTCGCCAAGAGCCTGATGAAGCAGCTTGGTCACATCCTGAACGTTGCAGACAATGCCTTTTCGAATGTTCCCCGCAAGCTGCGCAGAATTGCCGCTGCGGTTGGAAAGCGTGTCGGAGCAACCCAATATCTTGAGGTTACCATCATTTTCCAGACGGGCAATTATCACGCGTATTGCCTCTGTCCCAAGGTCAATGATGGTAAATTGTTTATTTGTCGCAATATCTTCTGTCATCTTGTGTTCCCTCCGTCAACAATGGTTCCCTCTTCCATTGATATTTTCAAACTGAAATTACCTCTGAATATGCATCCTATAACAATGTAACCTAAAACCTGACTCTCGCAAGGTGAAACCTACGATTTTTATGGAAATTCGAGGTGAACCTCGAATTTCAATTCCATTTTTCCCGCAGCAGCTCTGCATTGTCTAGAAGCAGCCAGATGAAATCCAGTTCCTGTACCATCATTTCACGGTCATTAGCAAAGCACCACTCCCTCATCCAGGCAAATCGCTGTGCCGCGATGGTTTCTGGAAGCCACTGCCAAGAATCCTTCGACAGAAAATCTTTTCCACGAAGGGTACGTACCAACTCCATTGCCATTCCATTCGTCAGATATTCTGGTGCATCCATCCCAATGCATCCCAGCAAATTGGCTAGGTCGTACGCCTCTATCTTGAAACCGCAGAACTCCCAGTCTATTAGCGCATTGATCTGCTGGTTGCCCCAGATGATGTTCAACGGATGAAAATCTCCGTGGCAGAAATGGACAGGAAGGCTTGCCTCAACATTGAAAAACGGTCCCAATGCCTCCAAAATCGGCTGCAAATCGCTGAATAAAGCAGGATTATGAGATCTGATATGTCGCATGAGATGACTGATGTAATGCCCCAATTCAAAATGCTCGATCGCAGGAATGCCTGATGATTTTTCCTTAAGTTCCAAAAGTAGAGCAGCACAGGCCTTGCCACGCCAATCGTCATTGGCGTAGGTTTCGCGGGGCAAAGGCACCCCTGGAATCCATTTGCGAAGTTGCCAGAAGGCATTTGCATACTGAAAACCCAAGTTGCCATCCAAAGTTGGCAACCATGCTGGAACTTCCTTGAAATGATGCACTTGAAGCATTAGAAGCATCTGTGCCTGTTTCAGGCGCGACGTGAGTTTTTCAGGGAGAAGACACTCCAGGATATAGCTTTCACCATTGGAGGCACGCAATGCCTGCCGAAAGGTCACGCGAGCAGGACTGCCTTCGTTCACAGGTACTTCCAACAGTTCAGCATCTTCTAAGCCCCATTGGCGAAGCACATTTTCGGGAATCTCTCTTTTCATTTCTTCAGCAATGGTTTAAGATATTTTCCAGTGTAGGATTTTGAATTCTTTGCAACCTCTTCCGGCGTTCCTTCCGCGATAATCATGCCTCCCTGGTCACCTCCTTCTGGTCCCAGGTCAATGATATGGTCGGCCACCTTGATGACATCCAGGTTGTGCTCGATTACAAGCACGGTATTGCCCTGGTCGCGCAAGGCGTTCAGTACCTGCAGAAGGTGTTCAATGTCAGCTAGATGCAAACCTGTTGTCGGTTCATCAAGCACATAGAGGGTATGTCCCTGGGGCCGCCTGGAGAGTTCCGTCGCCAGTTTGATCCGTTGCGCCTCGCCGCCCGACAAGGTCGTGGCTGGTTGTCCCAGCTTGATATAGCCCAGTCCGACTTCGCTTAATGTCTTCAATTTGTTCTTGATGCGGGGAATGGCCTCAAAAAACTCCAGTGCCTCGTCAACCGTCATCTCCAGGACCTCTGCGATGTTGCGACCCTTGAAACGCACATTCAGTGTCTCCGTATTGTAGCGCTGTCCGCCACACTGCTCGCACTGGACATAGACATCGGGCAGAAACTGCATCTCTATTTTTCGTATGCCGTCTCCTTTGCAGGATTCGCAACGTCCGCCTTTGATGTTGAAGCTGAATCTTCCAGGCGTATAGCCGCGCACCTTGGCATCATTCGTTTCGGAATAGAGCACGCGTATGATGTCAAAAAGCCCTGTGTAAGTGGCTGGATTGGATCGTGGAGTGCGACCAATTGGACTCTGGTCGATGACAATCATCTTATCGACATGTTCCAGACCGTCGATACTTTGATGTTTTCCTGGTGCGTCCGTCTTGATTTTCATGCGTTCAAAGATTGCACGCACAAGAATACGGTTGACGAGCGTGGATTTGCCAGAGCCAGAAACGCCCGTCACGCAGCAGAATGTGCCCAATGGGATGCGCACATCAATTTTCCTCAGGTTGTGTTCCTCTGCCTTGTGGATAACGATGAAATTTCCATTGCCAGGATGCCTTTCTGGCGGTACCTCAATACGGCGTTTTCCCAAAAGGAATTGGCCCGTAAGCGATTCCTTGCATTTCATCACCTCCTGGGGCGTGCCTGCACAGATGACCTGTCCTCCGTTTCGCCCTGCACCAGGCCCCAGATCGACAAGAAAATCCGCCGCACGCATGGTATCAAGATCATGCTCGACAACTATGACCGTGTTTCCGACGTCGCGCAGTTTTCGAAGGGTGTCGAGCAGTTTGTCATTGTCCCTCTGGTGGAGGCCGATGCTGGGTTCATCTAGGATATACAGCACTCCGACCAGGCCGCTTCCAATCTGGCTTGCAAGACGGATTCGCTGGGATTCACCGCCAGAAAGCGAACCAGATTCACGGTTGAGCGTCAGGTAATTGAGTCCGACAGATTTCAGGAAACCCAGGCGCGCCTTGATCTCCTTGCAGATTTCCGCTGCAATGGCAGTTTCCATCTTGGTCAGTTTCAGGTTTTCCATGAACTTCAAAGCGTTGTCAATGCTCTGGGAACAGAACTCGTAGATGTTCAGCCCATTGACGGTCACCGCCAGATATTCAGGCTTCAAACGCTTGCCATGGCAGTCGGGACATTCTTCATAGCTCATCAGCTCCTGAAGCTTGTTGCGCAATTCCTCGTTTTCCGTCTCTCGGTGACGCCTGATGAGATTCGGAATGATCCCTTCGAAGGGTTTGCGCCAGGGGTTCATCTTCCCGCGCATCCAGTAGTCGAAGACCACTATTTCATCGCCTGTGCCATAGAGCAGAATCTGCTTGATGTTGTCAGGCAGATCCTTCCAGGGCGTTGTCAAACTGAACTTATACTGTTCGGCAAGACATCGCAAGTAATGGTTGTAAAGAATGATGGTACGATGCCCTCCCTTCCGCCACAGTGGAATCGCGCCTTTCTTGATGGACAGTGTCGGGTCGGGCACCACCGCCTCAGGCGTGAAAATAAGGTGTACGCCAAGACCATCACAGGTGGGACAGGCTCCATACGGGGTGTTGAAGGAGAAGTTGCGCGGCAACGGCTTGCTGAAGCTCAAGTTGCAGTGGACACACGCAAGGTGTTCGCTCATCTGCTCCTCCTTCCAGCCGCTCTTCTCGTTCTTGTCCTCACTGAGAAGCGTCAGGATGCCATCCCCTTTCTTCAAGGCTAGTTCCACGGAATCCGCGAGACGACTTGCCTCTGTATGACCTGTGACCAGACGATCCACCACGGCTTCAAGAGTATGGCGCTTTGTCTTCGCCAAGGTGATATCCTCTTCCAGCGATTTGATTTCCCCATCGATGCGCACACGGGAGAAACCGTCGCGACGCATCTTTTCGATGATTTCCTTGTGCTCCCCCTTCCGTCCATTGACGTATGGCGCCAGCAGCATGATTTTCACCCCATCAGGCATGGCGGAAATCTGCTCGCAGATGCTCTGCGGACTCTGGCTATGTATTTCACGCCCGCATTGCGGACAATGCGGAATACCTATATGCGCGTAGAGCAAGCGCAGATAGTCGTAAATCTCCGTCGTCGTGGCGACGATGGAACGCGGTGAGCTGCCTGCGGTACGCTGCTCGATGGCAATGGCGGGGGAAAGCCCGTCGATATGCTCGACATGCGGTTTTTGAAGACGGTCCAAAAACTGCCTGGCATATGCGGAAAGGCTCTCGACGTAGCGCCTCTGCCCTTCTGCGTACAACGTATCAAAGGCCAGAGAGGATTTGCCTGAGCCGCTCAAGCCAGTAATGACTACCAGCTTGTCCCGCGGTATCTCCAGTGTGATGTTCTGCAAATTGTGCTGCGTGGCACCGATTATCTTAATGACGCCTGACATGATGAAAAAGCGATGAATAAGGGATGAAAGAGATAAATGCGATAGGGGCTAAAGCTCGAAACCGAAACGGACGATGCAGGTTTTGTCGTTCCACTGGGGTTGTAGCTTTAAACAATAGTGCTTGTCCTTGAAGAAACTGGCGGGGGAAACGCCCCAAGACTCGCCCTCTTTGAGGTGATGCGGCCCCAGTAGATTGCGCAGGTTGTTGGTCAACGTGATTTCAAGGAGATTGTCCTTTGCACGCAGAACACCCTGCGGGATGCCCAATTCGTAAGGACGCCAGACAATGGTGCCCAGTTCCACTCCATTCAGGCGAACTTCTGCTACGTTCGCAAAGAGCTGCGCAAAACGCAAGACCTTGCAATCGCAATCAGCTGCATCAAAGCGTCGGGTCAGCTTGACCTTGCCAGCAAAGAAGGGAAGCCCGTCATTCTGCAGGTTGGTGCCATCGGATTCGTGTCCCAATGTGTCAATGACGAACGGACCATCCAGCCGTTCTGCATCTCGACCGATAAGTTCGCGTTTTCCAAGATTGCGTACTGCAAAATCGCCCGCGATATAGATGGATTCCAGTTCCATGTTGAAGCTCAGCTTGTTGCGTTCCGCCTCGAAGATGCGCGCAGCCCGTATGTTCGCATAGACCTCTGGCTCCTGATGGAAAACCGTCTCTAAAGTGATGGTGTTCACACCATGCTTGCAAGGCGGCAATGGGATGGTGGCAAAGGCTTGGTCGAAGAGGAAGCCCTCGGCTTGTGAAGCAATCCTCTCCCCATTGAAGGAAATCGCATATTTCTCAGGCGATTCCACGAGAAGCGTCAAGGACTTGGAGAGATCAAAGCCTTCCGCAACCTGGAATTCGAACTCAAGGCGCAGATTCACATCTTTTTCGTACTTCAGTACTTCCGCCATCAGGGAGATGGTTTCAATCCGCTCGGCCAGCAACTTGCCATCAACGTAGCAGCGGCAGGTGTCCAGGGTGAGCGTGTTGGGCGTCAGAAGCTCCATCTGGTAATTTGACACAGGCTTGGTGCAAACAGCCATAGCTGCAGGACGCACCACCAGCATCAGACTTCCGCCTGGCTCGAAACGATAAGGCATGTCAAACTGTCCCGCTTCTACGGAGACGTAATCGCCAGTTTCTGGCATGAATCGCGCAATTGGCTGTCCAGTGAAATCGAATCTCACCTCAGCCGCCTCGGCATTGCTACTGTTTACGAAGAACAGCAGTTCGGCGGGGGAACCCTGGAAATCCTTGACAAATCTTCTGGTGGCAATGATCTTGCCACGGTCGCCCGAGATGTCGCAAAGCTGGTATTGCTTTGAGCACAGCAAGGCGACCTCCCCTTCGTCATGGCACCAATAGACCTTGTCGAGAAGCTCCTGAAGGGTATTGTCTTGTTCGCCATCAACAGTATAGGTGACGTTGATGGGTGGCTGTACGCCGATGATGCGCCCGCCGTTCTGCACAAACTCTTCCAGAAGTAGTTTTTCTGTTGCAGAGATGTTGTTCAGCTTCGGCAAAACAATCAGTTCATAGCTCTGCTGGCCGATGATGAAGTGGGCACCATCCACCCTGCCTTTTTCCGCGATGATGGTCTCGTCGCCATAGTGGAATGGAACCTGGTGCGCCTCCAGCAGAGCAGTCAGGCTGGCAAAGGAGCTGTAATACATGTTCAAGAGACCATTGCCGCCGCAGTTGTACTCCGTCCAGGCAGTCGATTGCCCATGCAGTACTAAAACGGGTGTCGAAGAGCTTCCGCTGGCTAGAAGCTGGCCAATGCGGGAGACGTAGTCGTTGAAGAGGCGGTAGTTGTCCCACCAAGGCTGGTGCTGGAAGAGCGAGGCGGGGTAGTCACGTTTGCGGGCGCCGCGCAAGGAGTAGCTCTCCAAGTGCTGGCAGAGAAGATTGATGCCGCGTGCCATCTGCAACTGGTACATCCAACGCATATCCTGGAAATTGACGTTCCATCCGCAGAGTGCAAAAGTCTCTACGAGAAGTCTCTCCTTTCCCGTCTGCGCTGCAACTGATTGAAGCTGATTCAGCCCAACTGCGTTTGGTGTGTTTCTGCCAAGCCAGTCAACGCCTGGTATGTGGTAGAACTCGTACTGAGGCATAATGGCGCCGTTGGAATACAACTGCGCCTCGTAGGTCTCCTCCAGGACGTGATGTCCTGTAAGCAGCTTGCCGTTTGCCTCGCACCAGTCGTGAATCTGGCGGAGAAAATTGTCACGGAAAAGACGTGTCAATAAAGACCAGTAGCGGACACGCACGGCGCGATACCCCTCGCACTGCGTGAAGATGGCGGGCAGTTCAGTCAGAAGATCACGTCCATAGGCGGCACGGTATTCCGCTGGCAACGTCAGCGACCATGGAACGCCATTGCGGGAGAGCTGGGGTTCATCCGTAAAGAAGCCTTTGACGGCCTTCCACGCCCTCGGCGATAGCCTTTCCTTGTAAACCTCATAGACTTGGCGGATGAACTCGCTCGTGACATCTGCATCCAAATTATCAACGTAATAAGGGTTTACATCGTAATAGAAGAGCATGCCGTCAATTTTGGCGATAACACGGTTCACAGGAATGTCGGCTGCCTTCTCTTCGGTTGTCATTCGCAGGTATTTCTGCTGGTATTTTTCGCCAAGGCCGTTGACCATACCGTTGCCAAAGCCGCTTGGCCAGCCGTTCTCGTCGTAGAGCCAAGGCTCGGAACCAACCTTAATCGCCTCATCGACAGTCGCCTCGACTGCATCAAACCACTCCTTTGAAAAGTACTTGGTGAGAAGTCCGCCACGTGCGTGCATGAAGAAGCCGCCAATTCCCTTGTCGTGCATCTCGCGCACCTGGTGGCGCAGCTCTTCGGGGACTAGAACGTCATTCCAGCTCCAGAAGGGAACTGGACGAAACTCGGTTCGTATTTCCATATTGTTCCTTGTTAGGTTTGATTTGTTCCAAATGCTAAACTGGCCTCCCGCCTGCATCGATGGCCTTGCGTTCCTTTTCGGTGATGGTCATGCCGATGCGTTTGGCAAGCAGCTCTGTTTTCCACTCTGGGGCTGGCGCGTATTTTCTACGTCCAAGGTAGTCGAGCAGCAGGCGTTTCATGTAGGCTGCGGCTGGATCGTCGGCGTCGAGCTTCAGTCCGCAGACCATCAGGCGTCCATGTCCGACAGCAAACTCAGAGAGGAGCGACTTGCGTCGCACGAGCTTGAAGGAGGGAATCAGCTCGATGATTGGCGAAAACGGCGGCATCTCAACATCGTTGACCAGCGAGGTGCAGCCATCCATCATCGGGAAGAACTGCCAGTCCGCATAGCCGTTATTTGAGAAATGGTTCCAGATTGGATGGGAGTGGAAAACCGTGCCTGCATGCCCCAGCGAGCGCCCTGACGTGTGCGTGCGGAAGTTCTCATGCTCCGTCGCTGCTGGAAAACCACCCATAAGAAGCATCGCACCACCTTGGGTAACAAAATCCAGATTCTCCTTTGTCAGGCTATTGGCTATCCGCACGCCCACAGGCAGGGAGTTGTCTGCCTTTGGGAACAACCAGATTTTCCACTTGTTATCAATGGTCTGCCCGTTGAACTCGGCGGTCACGTACAGCGTTGCACAACAGGATTCCGAGATGTCAGGCAACTGGCATTCAATGATGGCCACCTTCGCGATGGTGCCCAATTCGACATTTCCGAAGGAGCATGTCTCCTCTGCGAGGACTTTGCCATTCCCCAGTATGAAACTCCAGTGAAGCGTGCCCTGCACTATTTGCTCCGTTCCAAAATGTGAAAGCAAAATGTTTTCCGTAAAGCGAGTGCCCGCCATGCGGTTGCGGTATTTTCCAGCAGAACAGAGCAAAATTGACGGACCATTGTATCGGCGGACATCCGCGATGGTCTCGTCATATTTCTCCTCATAGAACTCATTGAAGATGCCACATGGATAGCCGATGAGATGCCAATGGGTATCAATTCCGCCCAGAAAATCATAGCCAGTTATGCTGTCACAGCTTCGTATGTTCTCAAAAAGTTGCTTTCGCACTGAAGAGATGAAACGGCAGTTGTTTTTGTAGTATTTGTTTGCATACTGGTAAACCCCATGGCGTTTCATATTGTCTCGCGCCGCCTCAAACATGTCGGTGCCGATGAAGGTACCACGATAGCGCGCTTCAAGAGAGAAATCTAGGTAGCCCCCCAGGATACCTGCCTCATGCGAAAGGCACGGTCGTCCATAGATGGCTCTCTGGCGGTCAATCACCTCCGCGCCAGGAAATTGGTCGTGACTGTAGCTGAAGCTGCCACCAATACAGCCGAATGCATCCGAAAATGCCCTGACTTTCGCAAGCCGCTCTGGATCGTAGGTGACAGGTTCACGTAAGATTTTCTGCTCTGGCTTGAATTCATATTCAATCCCGCGCATCGCCTCCTGCGGGTTGAAAAGCACGCCTGGCGCCATTGCATGAAGCATATCAGCCAACTTGCGCAGACGCTCTATGGCAGGCTCATCGATAATCTTCTCATTGCCCTCGCAGAGCAATACAGCACAGGGATGGCGGCGAATCTGGCGAATGATGGCCTTTGCCTCCTCAAAGCTCCAGACCGAAGGCAGTTCCGTCTGGACATATATGCCCAGTTCATCGCAGGCTTCATAGAAGGGTTCAGGCGGACACCAGGTGTGGCAGCGGATGAAATTGAAATTGGCACGTCGTAGCACACCCAAATCATGCAAATACTTGGCTTTGTCCCAATGCGGATTGGTGGTCTCCGCAAAGTAGCAGTGTTCCGTTACGCCACAGAAGTAACGTGGGATGCCGTTGACGAGGATGCGTTTGTCGGTAATGGCAAGTCCTCTCCATCCCCACTTGCGCGATTCGGCATCCAGCTCTGCATTCCCTTCTTTCAGAGAGAGTTCAAGCGTATATAGTTTGGGGGAATCATCGCTCCAACTACAAGGCAGGCCAGATGTTAAAAAATCAATGCAATCCCTTGCAAGGCAAATAGTCCCAGCATCGATAACCTTGTCTCCGTCTAACACTCTCCAGCAAAGATGGCAACCTGTCCCGTTTTTTGTTTCAACATGCCAGTGTGGAGTTGTTTTCTCGCAGGAGACAAACCAGTCGAACAGGCAGGCTTTGCGGGTGACTTTCAGTGAGACACCACAGGCCACACCAGCCCGCTCGGACTGGTAACCCTGAACAGCAAGCCCACGATGCTGACCTGGACGCGCGCCAACAGCCTGTCCATCATGACTACCATCGACCCGATGATAGGCTCCGCCATCGTCATGGCAATTGCAGATCACCAGGAGTATCTCATTCTCTTCGTCTGTTTTCAAGAACTGAGAAACGTCAAAATCCGTCGCAGTGGAATAACCCGTGAAAGCACCAACAAAAGTGCGGTTGCAATAGAGTGCACACCCCCACACAGCAGGACCGACAGTGATAATGGCGATGGGATTTTGCGGAATTTTTGGATGTATCACCTTGCGGTAAAAGCCAGTGCCGATGAGAAACGAACTGGCAGCATGCGGTGTCAATGTCGCCCCCATGGGAAAATGCGGCTTGCGGTAGTCGGGATTGAAACGTGCCGTCAGCCCGAAGAAATCCTCCTCGTCGAAGAGGTCATAGTGGTCATCCCAGTAGCCAGGTGTGACCATCTTGCCTGTAAACAGTCCTGAATCAGGAAGATTGGACTTCCCTGGAATGAATGGCTGCGGGGAGTAGAAGAAATCCCATGTTCCGTCTAAGCTATATGTCGTCATTTGCCATCTAGGTACGAAGCACTAGTTTTTAAGAAGCCTGATAAGCTCTTCTTTTGTGATTTGGTTGAAGACATCCGTGCCATCCAGCAGGTCTTCAGCCAGTTTTCGCTTGCTTTTATGTAGTTCAATGATCTTATCTTCAATGGTGTTCTTGGCTATCAACCGATAGATGGTGACGGGCTTGTCCTGTCCGATTCGGTAAACCCTGTCAGACGCTTGGTCCTCGACGGCTGGATTCCACCAGGGGTCCAGATGGATGACATAGTCGGCTGCCGTCAAGTTGATGCCCATGCCACCCGCCCTCAGGCTGATAAGAAAGACATCCCCTTCCCCGTTTTGAAAGGCTTCAACGGCAGCGGTACGCTCTTTGGCGGACATGTCGCCGTCCAGATATTGATAGGAAATGCCACGTTTTTGTATCTCCTTCTCTATCAAGGCAAGATGCTTGACAAATTGACTGAAGACAAGTATCTTGTGATGTGATTGCAGCAGTTCACTCAACAGTTCGAAGAACGCTTCCATCTTGGAACTGGCAATGCTCGAATCAGGCGCAACCAGCTTGGGATTACAAACCGCCAGACGCAGTTTGGTGATGGCGGTGATGACGCGCATCGGCAGACGTCCATTCTCTGCGTCAATCCGATGAATCTCCTCCAGCAACTCAAGTCTCAATGCCTCATAGAAATGGCTTTCCTCAGGAGAAAGAGAGATGAGCATCGGTATCTCTGTCTTTGATGGTAGCTCATTCAACACATCCTTTTTCAGACGTCGAAGAACAAATGGCTTGACGATGTTTGAAAGCCGTTCCAGCGCCTCTTTGTCTTTGTCATTCTCAATCGGCATCGCAAAACGCGCCTGAAATCTTGCATGGGTATCCAGAAGGCCTGGATTGATGAAATTGAACAGCGACCACAATTCATTCAGATTGTTCTCCAAAGGAGTACCTGTGGTCGCCATACGAAACTTCGCCTTCAAGTCGATGACCGCCTGTGCCCGCTTTGTGTTGTGGTTCTTGATGGCCTGCGCTTCATCAAGGACGACAACGCGCCATTTCACGGAGCGAAACGCCTTGTCCTCGCTTTGCAACAGCCCATAGCTGCATATCATAACCGTATTCGCTCCAAGCTCCTTGAAAAGCTCTTCACGGTGAAGCCCACCAAAGACAATTACAGACAAAGAGGGTGCAAAACGCTGAAGCTCCGACACCCAGTTGTTACAGACAGAAGTAGGGGCGACAACCAGCGCAGGCCCCTCGGACGCGTAACGCAACATGAAGGCTATCACCTGAACTGTCTTGCCCAGCCCCATGTCATCCGCCAGACAAGCCCCCACACCCCAGGCGTCAAGACGACATAGCCATTCAAACCCCTCTTTCTGATAGGGACGAAGGACTGCCTTGAGTTTCTTCGGCACCTCTGGCTTCAGCTTCATGGCCTCCTCTATCTCGTCCACTTTGGCATCAAGGACGGAAAGCTCCTTTCCTGAAATGCTGTCTGCAAGGAGAGAACGCATGAAAGGGGTCATTACCTTGCTGAAATGAACTCCATCATCGGCAATGGAGACAGAGGCGGCAATATCCTCCAACTGCTTGCGGAAGGATTCCGCAAGCGCAAGCACCTGCCCGTTATCCAGCAGGATGTAGTTGCCACGGCGTTGCTTCATGGCCTTCAGCATCTCCTTCATGGCAATCACCTGGCCATCGTCCAACGTCACGCTGCCTTCCAAAGAAAAAAGCCAGTCGCCTTCTGGATGGCAATGGAGTGCAAAGTCATTCTTGGTCAGGCGGCGCGATGTCTTGAATCGCTTGTTGTCAGGCCAGTGGACACGGACCTTGTCAACCATCTCCTGCAAGGAAATGGAAAAATCATAGCAGCTTTCCATGCTTTGAAGCTCCCAGGAATAGTCTCCCAATGGGGCGGCATCGCCCAACGGCATGCAATGGGCAATAAACTCCTCCACTACCTGGTGTTCCTGCGCAAAGTCACGCACAATCCTCACAGGGTTGCCTTCCTCACAGACTATGCTCTCCAATGGACCTTGACCAGGCACGAGCAGCTCTTTGCTATTGGGAAAGGGCATCAGGAACAGCTCCACTTTCATGCGCGTGTCCATTGGTTCAAGCCGAACATGCAACTCCGTTGATGCATTCCTGCTACGTATGCCCGTGAACAGTAATGGCATTTCCGAAAAGACATTCACTTCTAACGCCATTGCCCGTAGAAAATGGGTCATGCTGTTCAAATACTTTTCTGGTACGCGCAATCCATCGCCTATCTCAGCAGCCATCAGCGCCTGCTGTTCTCCAAAGGAATAAAGCAGAACGTCGGCCTGTGCGCTCCGCTTTGCCACAATGCCGCTCGGCTTGATTGCTGGCAAAAAAGAAACACAGGCATTTTCCCCATCCATTTGAAGAAAAAGAGCTGGTTTTTCCCGAAAACATTCAAAGTGCTGTGCGCCATTCTCCCAGAAAAGAAGCGGATGGCCTACCGCCGTCTCAAAGGCGTGCCGAGAAACGAAGCTAGTTTCTTTTCCAACTCCCTGTGCAAGTTTCAGCTCATCGACGATGATATTGCAGATGAGTTGGTCTTGAAGCGTGAAGAAGGAGGGCCACTGACGGGTCTGGGCATTCCCTCGAAGATTGAATTGCCTGCCTTTGCTCCATTCTCCATGCTTGCCCATCTTCTGCTCCACTGGGCGCATGGCGATCGGAAAATCCTCGGTGTTGGGATTGTAAGTGCAAAACCAGCAAAGGCGTCGATAAGAGTTCTCAGCATTCTGCCCTGTCATGATTTTCAAAATGTTCTCCATGGCACGCTCCCAGACAGGACGCACATGGCAGCAATGCACAATCCCTTCAACGGGTGCATGATGAAGCGGAGTGCGATTCTCATAATAGCTCTCGATGAAACTGCACTCCTTAAACAGGACAGGATATTCTCCCTGGCATTTCTTTAGCAGGACGGCAAGCGTCTCCTTGTGCTCCCCCTCTGTCCAGAAGGAGGCCACGACACTCAAATACTGCCCGAAATCACAGATCTCATCCTGATATATCTCCTCTTCCGCCGTTTCCCTGGATTCCATGATGTCCGCAGGGAAAATCCGTCTCAGGCTATATTTTACATCCTTGAAGGCATCACCCAGCAGATTGAGGCGTGTCACTTTTTTCAAAAACTGGAAAACTTTCAAACGATGCTCTACCTTTCCCGTGGACAGCAAGGCGAAAACAGCATAAACGCCAGGAAAGGAATTCAGTAGAGCCGTGGCCTTCTCCCACTTTAAACCATCCAACAGGGAAAGATATGTTTTTGCAGATTCCTCGTAGTTGCCAATTTGGTACTGGCACCATGCTTCCCTGGGAACCCGAAGCTCATCCTGTAGCCCCTTTATTAATTCTTCAGCACGTTCCCGCTCCCCATTCAGCAGAAAATAATCCGCCAATGCAGCCATTGAATTGGGAGAAAGCTCCTCGACCCTCCGCATGATTCGCTCAACCCCCCCTCTGATGGGTGAAAGATTCAACATGGCGTATGGGATAAAATTACTGCACAGGACATTGAGAATACGACTGTCCATTTGCTCAAGCCAAGGAGTATCCAAATGGTAGAACATGAAGTCGAAAATCTGCCCCGGATTGGTGAAAGCCTTCTTTTCTGCATAAATGACGTTGGCTTCGCCAAAACAAGGAACAAGCGCATCCCAATTGTCCGCGTAGATGAAATTGCGTATATCCCGTTTCAATCCAATCGGCTCTGGCATCGACATACGGTTGATTTCTCTTGCAATGGCCTTCGCAAGCCTTGGCTCTTTCTGAATAGCCTCAAATGCGAGGCGTTCGCACTCCCCTGGGTCTTTAAGGCAAAAGGTTTTATCGGAAACGGAATAGTCAATCGAACTTCCCATCAAATGCAATAGACGGGCTGGCATGAGAAAATCAGGATATTGTGACTTGTGCAACTTCCCAAAAGCCTTCGCCATGACAGGATTCTTCATCAGATTCAAAACGGCGTTCCGTTCAATCGGATACCTGTTCAGCGATAGCAAAACCAGTGTTTCCTGCTGTATTTCTTCACTCAAAGTTGGCATATTTAACTCAACAAAGGAGGCATTTCACATTACAACTTCCCCTGAAAGCGAGTTGGCAGAGCATCTAGTGATCCTCAGATTCACCATATCCCCTTCCTTCAAGCCAGGAACAGGAGTGAAATTGCAGGTCTTGTTCAGATCGCTACGCCCCGTCCATCTCTCTTTGTTCCGCTTGCTGACACCTTCAACCAACACCTGCAAAACCCTCCCCTTGAACAGCTGGTTGCGTTTCTCGGCAAACTCCTCCAAATCACCCAGAAGGATCTGGTTGCGCTCGTGCTTGACCTCATCGGGCACATCGTCCGCCATTGTTTCCGCCGAGCGCGTACCAGCGCGTGGCGAATAGCGGAAAATATAGGCCATGTCAAATCCCACGGTCTTCATCAGCTCGCGTGTCGCATTGAAATCCTCCTGCGTCTCTCCTGAAAAGCCGACAATAACATCGGTTGAGAAGGCCACTTCAGGCAATCTGGATTTGATGGCATCAATCCGCCTGAGATACTCATCCGCCGTGTATCCCCTGTGCATCAGCCGAAGCATTCGATCCGAGCCAGATTGAAGCGGAACATGAAACGACTTGCAGACCTTCGGCAACGAACAAATTGCCTCAATATACCGTTCGTTCATAAACCGCACATGAGGGGATGTAAAACGAATGCGCTCTATGCCTGGAATCCCGTTGACCGCCTCTAGAAGCTCCGCAAACGGGCTGATTTCTGGAGTGTAGGTGCCTTTTTCACGTGCTTCAACCAGACCGTATGCCGTGATGTTCTGCCCGAGAAGAAGTATCTCCTTCGTTCCCTGTTCGGCCAGCATCGTAATTTCATCCACAATGGCGGGGATTTCACGGCTGCGCTCGCGCCCGCGGGTGTATGGCACAATGCAATAGGTGCAGAATTGGTTACATCCACGCATGACGGAGGTCATTGCGCAGACTCCACCAGGCTTGTGCCCAGGACACTCGTGGTAAACGGGTTCGCCTTGCCCCAGTTCCGCCAGATGACGTTTTCCGCCAAGTGCCTTTTCTATCATGTCAGGCACCTGATGCAATTGCTCCGTCCCTGCGACAAAACTGAGATGCGGAATCATCTCAAACAGCGCCTTCCCACGGTTCTGCGCCATGCAGCCGATTATCCCGATGACCAGATTCGGCTTGTCGTTCATCAACCGCTTGAGCAGCCCCGCCTTTCCAATGGCCTTGCGCTCGGCCTGCTCACGCACACTGCAGGTATTCAGAATGATGATGTCGGCATCCTCTTCCCGAAAACATTCCATATATCCCAGCGAATCCAGGAGGCAAGCTAAGGCCTCGCTCTCCCGCTCATTCATCTGGCAGCCGTATGTCTTTATGTAAAAACGTATCATGTATCGACAAAATCCAATGCGTCCACTTCCATGGCTACAAAGGCAGTGCAAATATTACAACGGAATATAAGGTTCAAAAATGAATCTCTCGTAGGGAATTTTACCCTCGAAATAGGGTTCGCTATACTCCGTATGGAAAATCATCAGCGCTGGACCACGCTGGATAATGGGAATGTCGCTCGGCGGAATGGAGGGACTGCAGTTGTATTTCTGACAGGGCCTCGGGCAAGGCTCCTCTGTGACCTGATAGGCACGGTAGGGATTGGTGGTTCCTGATGTTGCACAGTTGCGCCCAGTGGCAATGAATCCCCAGGGATAGTAGTAGCCCAGCGTCATTCCCCATCCGTCCGCAGGACGCTTGGTACCCTGCGGCACAATGTCCATATCCACATTTTTAACTCCCATGGAATGGAGTTTCTCCACATATTCAGGATTGTTCAGACTGATGTCCGCGTAGGCATTGACCTGATTCTTCTGAACCTCCTCGAATGGCGTCTGGATATCGGTGTAGAGGGTCGGCATTTCATTCGGGGAATAGACAAAGATGTTCAAGCGGGTCTGCTTGTTGAGGATTCGCCCCAGCACTGGTTTGAAACCGGGGTAATCCCTGCGCAGGATGCGCAATACACCCCAGTCATTGAAAACCACCTCAACACCATCTGCCTCCGCACCAATCTCCTTGAGCCTCTCAAGATTCTTCCGTACCTTGTCGATGCCTGCATTGGTCAGGTAGCCGCCCGTGACATAGGTGTAGTTCCACCCCAACTGCTTGGAGTAAAAATAGGACTGCTCGATCTCATTCGGGCCTGGAATCAGGTTCTGGCAGAACTCCTGCCCGAAATAGAGGCGGGAAAACTCATGCCCCTCCCTGTAAAGCTTGTCCAGCCAGGTCAAGGCATTGGAATTAGCGACATACTCGGCTAGATTGGGGTTCATCGGAAAAATCACAGCGGCCAGACCAGACTGGATCTTCTGGATATCCACATAGCGCAGAGATTCCTCCATCTCGTCCAGGCGCTTCATATTCGGGAAATAGACGGCGAGTTCAAGCTCCATTATTTGTCCTCCTCTGGAATCTCATAGTAGCAGGAAAACTTGGCGTCGCAGAAGGCTTCGCTCCCAATGAGACTGCGACAGAACTCCCTGCTGGGATTCTCCGCATTCATGACCTGGCTGACAATCTTGACCACATTCAGCTTCGTGTCTTCATCGCCTCGCAGAGGTACCTTCAAGGCCTCCACGCCGATTTTTCGCAGATACTTGATGGCGCAAAGACCGCATGTCTGGAACATCAGATGCGCTAATTCCCCATCGACACCCTGGCAGCCCGCACATTTGTACTCAAACTTGGGATATTCTGGCGGCTTGGTCCCCAGCCATTCCTTGCGGAACTTATCGACGGGGCTGCCTTCAAAAAGCGATTCCTTGGGGTGTTCAATCATATATTCCACAACATCCTTCCAGTTGGAGGGGAAACGGTTGGCACTCATGAAATGGGAGCTGATGACATCCCCGCAGAGGTTTCTACGTTTGCCGCTGTGGATGGAATGACAGTCCTCGTCGTTGAAGTAACAGCGATAACCGATGATCATCACCTCATATTCAAGCTTCAAATCCTTGAGGTCGTCGATGATCGACTTCATCTCGTTGATGGTCAGCTTCCTTGGGATGACCAGTCGCGTGATGTTGCTGAACTGTTCGCAAAAGAAGCGCACAGCCTCGCTGTTGAAGCAGCCGACACCCGTGCTGATATGCAGGTCGCGTTTGATTCCCCATTTCTCCATGCAGTACATGATAGCGGGGTCGGCGACAATGTATCCGTCAGGATTCAGGGTCTCGAAGAGGTCGAACATGTCATGGACCATCCCCATGCGGTCTGCGCCGTTGTCATGGGCATTTACGGCCAAATTGACGGTTCCGCCGCAGTCGTGGATTCCCTTGACGATGTCCCGAAGTTCAGAAACATTTGAGTAGTTGTAGGCGGGTCCCATGGTTCTGCGGTTGGGGCCCACCTCCCAACCGAACTTGTCCAACCAAGCACGCGGGACATAGCCCATGAAGAATTCCTTTGCCCCATATTCAACAAACTTGGCAACCGTCGAGGGGGTGTCCGTGCTGCCGAGCCCCAGTGTCATGAACATAGTTGTTTTCTCGCGTTTTTGATGTTCGGGCGTACTCGTTGCGCACTTCGCGTGCGTACTTTGTGCCCACCAATTCAGTTACGTGGTTTGCCGTGGCACTCCTTGAAGGGCTTTCCGCTTCCGCAGAAACAAAGCCCATCCACCATCTTGTGAACCTTTGCTGCACTTCGCGCGGGGCGGTTTGCAGTGTCAGAGGTCTGGCGGTCCCGCAGGGAAACCACTGGCAATGGCATGTTATCATTCATCACCTGCTTTCGCATGGAGGCAAGCCTGTTCAGCAGCGTCTTAGCAAGCACACGCCGAATCTGCCGCCAGGGATCGTATTTCTCCGTAAAGTCCATCAAGGAAAAGAATCTGGCAAAGCCGCCCTGCTCCTCGTAGAGCTTTATCAGAGAATCCTCCAGGGAGAAATAGATTCGCATGTCATGCTTCATTATCGCCATGCGGTTTACTGCTGCATTCATCTTCGTATAGGAGATTTCAGACAGGAACGGATCCGCCACAAACAACGTGGCGGGATGCTTCTCCAGCGGTGGGGAGAACATGGTCGAAGTCATCTTTATCTCCAGAACCACATGCTTGCCTGACCCAGAGGCAAGAGCGGTGACCATCTCCTCCGTATCTCTCACCAGAACATAGTCCTGCCCGCTCTTCCGCAACTCCTCCATGAGTTTGTTGCAGATTTCGTCATCGTTGCAGAAGACAATGGCATCGTCAGGCGTCTTCATGATGTCCGACAGCAGGGCCGCGATTCTTTCATCGCTGGTCTTGAAGGCAAATGCACTGTACTTCAACCTGTAGTTCGGCACCACTGGCTTGGCTATGAGATAGGGATACTGTTTGTTCAGCTGCTCGGCAGACTGCTTGTTCATATAGCTTGAACTTCCGCCAATCAGGATTTTTCGCTGACGAAGTCCCTCTGAAACATCATAAATGCTTCGGTTCCCACGCCACAGCGGAATCAACTTCTCATTTGTATTGTAAATCATGCCAGACGACTGCGGAATGCCACGGTCATAGAAGATGAGGCGGTTGCTGTAGAGAATCGAGTCGATTTCCAGGAACAGCATAGGCAAACCTTCCTCGAACAGATCTGGGGTCGAGTTCATGGCAGTGGCAAACATGTAGTAATCGCAGATGGCCAGTTTGCATTTGCCGATGTCATTGAACTTCAACTGCGAACTGACGCCGCAGAAGCTGCCGACATGGGTGAGCGGCTCGTCCAGTATCCCCTCAATGCTGCGACCGATGTTACGGACAAGCGCCGCATCGACACGCATCATGTTCATGATCAGGCAACGACCAAAGGTCAGGACATGGAACAGTGATGCAAGAAAAACACCCTCCACCTGCGGGCCATCACCAAAACAAACAATCTCTCCCGCAATTAGCTGGCGAAGCATCTTCTTGCGCATCCCCTCGGGCACCTCAAGCCATTTGTCAAAGGCACCAGTGCGCCCTTTCTCTTCAAGCACAAACGTCTCTGTCCAGGCGCAAAAAGGCTCTATCTGCGCCTCCTGCGACATAACCATAGAGCGTTGCTTCAGTTCCAACCATTCACTTTTTGCTGTCATTTATTAGCCTTATCTTGTTTGATGATTTAAATGCAAGGCTCTAATATATACGACATTGGGCACAGTTCAAGATTTTATTCGGAAAATAGTATTTTTTGAGATGTTTTTCTCTATACCGACGGCAATCCCAAAAATTAATGACTAATGGGACGGGAGAGACGAGAGAGACGGAACTGAAGTTCTAAAACAATTCACTGTCCCTCCCATCTTTCTCGTCCCCCATTTGTCATAGCCATACTCTACTCGTCAAGTATCCAGTAGGCCTTACCTGACTTGAGACCGTCGGTTGGCAACAAACTACTTATATAGGCATTCTATTTGCACTGCCCACTGCAAAAAACGGCGATAGGCCTGTTCCGCGGCTTTGTCGGACGGGTTTGCCACACTCTGTGCACGCGCCATTGCCATAAGCGCTCCCCTAACATCGGGATACACACCAAGCCCCGTAAAACCAAGCATTGCGGCTCCCAATAGGGAAGCTTCAGAATTTTCTGGAATGAGCTTTTGCTGATGGAACAATGCACTTGCCAAGTGACGCACCGCTGTTTCACGGCAAGCCAACGCCTGCAGAGTCACCTTTTGACGCTTCCAAGTAAGTTGTTCAAGCAAATCCGCACATTGCCGCAAAGGACAAAGCACACCGAAAACCGCTGCGGTACAAAGTTTTGAAAGCGTATGCTCGGCACTCAATCCAAACCAAGCCCCCGCTGGTCTATAATCCATGGAAGGAGCCCCGCGCCCTAAAATATATGGCAGAAACACAGGCGAGTCATCGCCGACACCTCCCTGCTCCGCCATCTTAAAAAACTGCTCCATCGACAACTGATGCAGATTGGCAAACCATTCCAACGCAAAGCCTCCCGCAGGCACAGAGCCAAGATAGAGCTCACGCGTCGGATCGGCGTGCGCAAAGACAAAGAGCTGCCCCGCTAGCTTCTTTCCATCACCAGGCGCTCCTGTGGCAAGCAGCTGTCCAGCCGTGCCCAACGTCAGGGAAATCGTCTCGTCATCGACGCCACTTCCCAAAGCCGCACTCGCCAAATCGCCGCACCCAATGACCACGGGCGTACCCGTTCGAAGCCCCGTCAAGGCAGCCGCTTCTGGCGCCACCTTGCCACAAATAGAACTGCTAGGCACTATGTCGGGCATTTTCCCGACATCAAGTCCCAACTCGTGGAAAAAATCACCATCCCACTGCCGCGTGAACAATTCCATTCCAAGCACGCCTGATGCATCTGTCGGCTCAGTCACCATCTCCCCCGTTATACGATACGCGATGAACTCTTTGCTCTGGAGGAACTTCACGCTTTTGCGATAGAGTTCAGGTTGCTCGCGCTTCATCTGTATGATCTTCGGAAGCGTGAAAACGGGTATGGAACTGTTGCCATACTTCTCCAGCAGCAATTCTCCAAAACGGTTGTTCAGCTCGTCAGACTCCCGTTGCGCACGGTTGTCGCTCCATAAACGCGCAGGAGCAACAGGAGTTCCCGTCGCATCGACGCCCAGAAGTGCATGCATGTTGCCAGTCAGTGCAACAGCCTCTACCTGTCCGCCTGTCTTTGCCGTAACCTCCTGCAACAGCTTGCACACAACGGCAAACCACTCCTCCGCATCCTGCACATCGGGCGACTCCGTCCGCTTCAGGCGCAGGCTCTCCAGCACGCTCATCGTCCCCGTTTCATCGAACAGAGCACATTTGACGCGGCTGGTGCCGATGTCTATGCTAATTATCCGATGCATATTAGCTCACTTTAAAAGTCGTGGCGGCTTCCTGCCGTTCAACCGCCTGTTGTGCTTGTTCTGCTCCCTGTTGAAGACATCCTCCAGGGCACGGCGCATCTTCTCCTCTTCCGTAAGTTCTGGTGCCGCTTCCTCGCCAATCAGCCAGACCATGAATTTCCCGAAAATCCCCTTGTGCCGTTGCGCCGCGCAGTAATGGCGGCGCACCTTGGAGAGACGCTGCGGTGGCGTACGGCCATAGCCCAACTTCAGGCAAATCCGAAAATGGCGCACCGCCTTGGAGTACTTGCCCATAAGCCGCGCCGACTCACCCAAGTAGTAGTGGTAGAGGATGTTCTGCGGACTGGCATCAACCAGCTTCTCACACAACTTCATGCATTGATGATAGACGCCGTTGAAGAAGCAGGTCTTGGCCTGGCGAAACATGATGAACTTCTCTGTATGCTCCAAATCGAGCATCAGCGTCATCAGCGTGGTATGCTTCTCCACGTTGTTGCCAACCACCATCTCCTCCAGGATGTCATCCGCGATGGTGTCCATGACGGACTGCGTCCGCAGCTCCACATCCGAGACGGTTATGCTCTCAAAGGAGAGCCGACGGTCGTATTCCGCGCGGCTGTCGGGGTCGGAGAGAATACTGAAGGCCTGCACAAGCGTCTGAAACTCGGCTGTCTTTGCAGGATCGTTGGCAAACAGGTCGGGGTGGCATAGCTTCGCCAGATTTCGATATGCGCTCTTCAACTCGTCAAACGACGCATTGTGATGCACATTGAGTATCTGGTAGTATGTGCGTGGCACAGCCATTACTCGCTCCTTGCAAGCGCAACACCTCTCAGCGTCAGAAGGTCTGGCCCCTTCTCCAATTCGGGAAGATTGGCTAGAAAATACGGAGCATCCCCCCCAGCTGTGATGAAACGACAGCTTCCGCCCACGATTTTACGCGTGGAGATCACCAATTCACGCACCGTCCCAATGCAGCCAAGATCAACACCCGCAGCCATCGCATCCATCGTGTTGGCTCCAATGGCAGCAGGAAGCTCATTGCGCATCGGCAGGAAAGGCAGTTGCGCTGTATAGGTGGACAGTGCCTTCCGCAGCAGCATCCGCCCAGGCAGAATGGCTCCGCCCAAAAAACGCCCTTTACCGTCTATGACGACGGTGTTGATACAGGTGCCGAAGTCGATGACCGCAACCGCCCCGCCAGCCAGCGCGTATGCGGCAGCGGCATTGGCGATGCGGTCCATCCCCAGCGTCGTGGTATCGACCGCAGAAAAGTCAATTTGCGGAAAATCCTCGCAACTCAGGAAGCGAATGGCCTCGCCATACCGTTTGTGAAGCAGTTCACGCACTAGTGGCACAACGCAGACAGCCGATGCACGCCAAGCAACCGGCATCTTCTCAAGGATAGGCAACTGCGCCAGCACCTTGATGTCGGCGGTATCCACCTGCTCCAGCAGGCGCACCTGTCCATCGTCGGCCAGCGCAATCTGCGTGTGCGTGTTCCCGATGTTGATGAGGATTCGCTTCTGCATAAAAGTCAGCGATATTGCGGCAGACGGTCAAGTATCTCTTCCAGCCAGACATCGTCGCCGATAATAGTACCCAGTTTGCACTCTGGCCCACAGGTATGGGCATCGCAGCCGCTGGAGGAGAGCATTCCATACTTCACGCAGTACTCACGGTAAAAGGCGGTCAGTTCGGGCGTCATGTCCGTCTGGTTGCACTCCGCGCCATCCAGTTGGAGCATCTCGCGCAGGGCATCCATCCGCTCCACGTCCTTCTCACGGAAATAGGACCTTGGATGGGCGATGAGCACCAGGGCGCCAGCCTTCTTGAACACGGGGATGACCTTCGCAGCTTCTGGATAGTGCGGAACGGTCTTTGCTTTGGAAATCGCCGCGCTCATCTCCTGCGCATCCTTGAAGTAGTGCATCTTGTCCACGAGATATTCCCTCTGGACGCAGGCACGGACATGCGTGCATCCTTGCACGTCGATAATATGCTGCGGACGATAACTCTTCAGAAGCTCCATGCGCACTTCGCGTGTGTAGGGGAAGCCAGCCATCTGGACTGCCTTGCAGAAGCCGTCGCCAGCGTCCCGCTGCCACTGGTGGTATTCGTCAAAGACAGCCTGCAACTCGGGCGTTGGCACCTCGGGCATTCCCAGACAGACCAGGTCGTAGGTTCCCAGCGGGCACCACACCGTCATTTCAGCGGCAGGGATGTGCTTCACTTCGGGGTACCTTGCCGCAACTTCCTTCACCTCGGGATAGGAATCCATGTGGTGATGCTCCGTGATGGCGATGTACTTGACACCACGCTCCTTCGCCAGCTTGAAATAGTCCTCCACCTTCGACAGAGCATCATAGCTCCACTGCGTGTGCAAATGAAAATCAAACTTGGAATACATTGTTCACTCCTTGTGTAAATGCTCTGTTCCTCAAGAGGGTTGTTTATGGAAGCCGCGAAGCGGCAGCGCCCGTAGGGCGCAACCATGCGTAACCCCACGCAAGCGCCCGCAAGGGCGCGTAGCCTTGCTTGCTCGGGGGAAGGATGCCCCTCCTGAACTTAGCGCCCGCAAGGGCGCAACAAAAAACGTTACCTACCCTCTCGGGGAACATAGCGTATCCTAAATCACTAGTGTTCCATTAAAATACACCTAAGATTTCTTTTAGTCAAGCAAAACTGATATAAATGGTGTAGTTGGAGCCTCAGACTCACCAATTTCTCTCTTCTCAAACCAGAGGGTAGGTATTGGTAAGTTTTTGTTGCGCCTTAAGATGTCATGCTACTTGATAAACCGCCTATCCACTGGTGGAGGGGTTAGCATTTCGCCGTAATCCTGCGAGCCGACGAATACAAAGCGGTATTCGCGCTGCGCCACTTTAAGCCTGCATTCGGGTTCCCAGGACAACTTTTCCCCAGTCATTGCATCCATAATGGCGGCATTTTTATCAATGGAAAGGGAGCTTCTGTCAATGGTTAAGACAGTTTCCGCCTCATCGCCCAGATTTGTCACAATAAACAGCATGCTGTTTCCACGCTTGTATGCCCCCACGATAAAATCGCCAGATACGGAGAACTTCTTGTCCTTCGAATAATAAGGTATGAAATCACAGTTCTCCTTGTGGGTGCCAAATGCCCATAGAACATACCGTCCCTTCCAAGCCTCGGTGTAATCGCCAAATATCTGCTGGAAACTTGAGATTTCATGCTGATACATCAATGCCAGACCTGTACGGTATATCCGTTGATACTCCGTAAGATACTCCTGGTTTGAGATTTGCGGTGGCTTCTTGGGAAGCCTTGGCCTGACAATCGTCATTGGAACAAAGCCAGCCTGAAGACCTGTGGAATGGGCGCGTATGTGGTCCAGGGGGACATAATCCAACATATTCGTCTCAATATTATACTCCCAGTCCAGACCGATCGTGGCAAATGCCAATATAGGCACTATATTCGTATTGGTAAAGTGAATGACCAAAAGCTGCTCAGGACGCTTTCGCGAATCCAGAAGATATGCCATTCTCTTGATAAGCTCGCGTGTCTCCAGAATATTCATCTCTGGTATGACGCGGTCCTTATAGTCGCGGACGAGCGAAAGCTCGGGATTGGTCTGTGGAAATACGTATGCCTCATCAACATAGAAGCCATCTATGCCTGCATCCAACTGCTTGTCATAGCACCATAGCAGGTAATCTATGTAGCGTTTTGAAAGGAAGCACCTGTCTGCCACCCCCACCCAATACTGCTTCACAGTTGCCCATTCAGCCTTATGATACTGATATGCCTCATCCTCTATTGGGATAATGGATGGGCAGGAATAGGGAACAAACCTGTCCCCCGTCATGGCATGCTGCCCCAGCGACATATCCAGCATGCGCCAGCGATGCAACGCAATGTATCCATCCACATCCCTGCCAAAGCGCTGCTTCATAAAGCCAGCATGAGAGAGATAGTACTCCCGCATCTGCCCGCTTTCCACCTCCTCAAAATGCTTGCACAAATTAAATTGTGGAATGCGGGTTTTCATCGTCTCCTTAAATGCCTTGACGTATGAATAATCACCATTGGGCGGCACCTTGGCAAACCGCGTCCAAAGCCCAGCTGCGCTATCATGTTCCAATGGCAGGATATGAAGCAGACCAGGGAAACGTTCACCAAAGTTGAATGCCCACCTCTTCCACCCCGCATGCCTAGGCTTCACTGGCGTCGCCTGGAAGCAGAATTCAAATTCCACTGGCTTGCCTGGCGTGCCCTTGCGACTGACTATGTCGCATTCCGCCAGCACCGTATCTCCCTCCCTATTAAGCCTAATCATCGGCACTCCATCCAGCAGATCAAATCCCCTGGGAGAATTAAATGTCAGCGAAAGCCCACGTTCATCACCCCCAACCCAGATATACGGGGTGAACTCACCTGGCACAACAGGCAGCCCCTTGTTGTTTATGCGCCTTGGCAGCGTGGAGGAATCCCAAACCTTGCCTATGCCCTCTGGTATGGCACCAGCTGGATTGTCACGCCCCATATCCACCAGTGAATTGAAAAATGGCGCTTCCTCTTTTTTGAAATGAGCGCAAAGTGTCAGCTTCTCCGCCACCTCATTGGCAGGGGGGACAAACCTGACAATCACTCGAGCAAAACCATCGTACTCCCAAATGGTGTGCGCCTGATAACGCCACTTGCCATAGCGGGCAACTGCCTTGGTGCGAACTATGTTGGGCCTTGCATCCGTAATTGTCAGGGACGCATCGCTCTCCTCCAAACGCTTTCCATCAACCACAAGATTAAACTGCAATGGCTTTGACAATAGCTCCATGCCCTTGCTGGTAACCTGCTTCAACAGCCCATTCTGTGCAAGGGAGTGATTGCGCAGGACTGTCTTTAGCTCCGTGCCATTTGTAACTACAATCGGCTCAAAGGGCGGGAGTATTCTGGAGGAAACGCCAAGACTCTTTTCCATAAAGGGGAAGCTCTTTTCCGTGAAGCCAAAGGCATTGTCATACTCGCGGCTCTTGCCATCCGCATCCACGACAGCAATCCTGCCAATCCAATCGCCAAGGGCACGCTTTTCAGGCAAATTCACCATTGCAAGCCAGGTTCCGCCCGACATAGCCTTGAACTCTCCGCTATATGAAGCCCCATCTGGCGACTTCACCTCGGCATTGCCAGAGACAATCTTGTCCACAGAATCCAGCAGCACGGAAATCTTGTCATAGCTAGGATAATAACGCAGGAAGCAATACCCAAGTCCCTCAATCTTACGCTTGTCGGTCACAGGACCATCCGTCAATGTGCCCCCCATCTCAAATGGGACTCCCCCACGCCTTAGAACCACCCCTAGTTTTGGGTCGCGTACAGAAAAAACCAGCGATTTATAAGGGAATTTTGGCTCAGGCAATTCGACAACCTTGCCATCAGCTATGGGCACATCATCGCTACCATTTTCGCGTACAGCGCCACTTAGCGTGCCGCCCTCATATTCCATGCGAAGGCAAACCCGACCTGAAATAAGAGTTGTGTCCGCACCGCGTACCTTCACACCTGGAAATCCCTCCAGCGCCTTGACCTGTATCAGCCTTTTTGCATCCAGCGGCGAATCCGTCCCCGTCAAATTAGCATATCCAATGTTGGCTCGCACAAAATTCCTTGCCACATTGCAATAGAAATCCAGCGGATCTATATCAGGCATGCCCGACCAAGGAATGGCAACCTCCACATCCCATCTGCCATCATGAACCTGCGACGCGCTTTGAAACGGAATATCAAACTTTGATGCCCTACCATCATTGCGAATAAATGTTACAACCGCATTGGTGACATTCACAACAAACTGATAACCCTTGTTTACATCCTTGTTGATAACATAAAATTCGACGCAATCATCGGCAAAAACACGACCGCCACTCTTTGCCTGGACGATGAAACCGCCAAGGGCATCCGCCTCCTCCACTGGGGTGCTCATGGTCATGTAAAGTGCCTCCTCAGTGCTGGTGACATACACTGATACGTTGCGATTGACCAGACGGTGGTTAATCGCATGCACCATTCCTTCAAGGAGCGAGGCACGGGTGTATTCCTCCTCCCCAACAACACCGTCAATCTTTATGGATGTATTCTTGTCTCTAGGAATAAAAATGTGTTCGGCGGCACCAACACAGGCAACTAAAACCATCGCCAAAACAAAAAAACTTTTATTCATGGTACACCATTAAAGGAAAACATTGTTTTCCAGCCATTTGTGAGACAGAGCATATTGCTAATAAAGCCTCAATCCAGCATGAAGGGCTGCGAGAAGATGATCTCGCCGCTGTCGTCCGTGGCGAACGCCTTGATACGCAGGAAGATGTGCTTAGGGTAATCAGCCTTGGCGACTGTGAACGCCAGCTTGTCGCCAGTTGTCTCGGAGATCACACCCTCCTTGGAGATGACCTGGAAGCGCGCAGGCTTGTCGGTCGTGGCCAGCAGTTTCGCGCCATCGAAGCCGATGTAGGTGAAGTTGAGGATGCCGCGCCCCTTGATGGCCCCGAACCAGTTGCCCTGGCGGTAGGCCTTCAGGCACTCATGGACGCTCTTCTCCTTCACAATCAGCACATTCGTCCCCTGCTTGAGGCTCCAGTCTGGCACAAAGAATCCAAAGCACTGGCGTCCCAGTCCAAGCGCGTGGTCCCAGTAGTCCTCGCTGTAGGAATCGCTCCAAGGGTACTTCTCCTTGTTGCCTGCGCTCTCGTTGAAGACCTCGATGCCCAGCACTCGCGGATCATAGTCCAGTATCTCCATCATGTGGTCCATATTCAGCCTCGTCCACGTCGGATGGTTGATGGTGACACCGCCGCCATCCGCAAAAATCAGTCCGTCGAGCATACGGTCGATGGCTTTACGCCAAGGCTCGCCTGTGCCGAAATGATAGCCGTGTGACTTGGTCTTGAAGAAGTCCCGTGCATCAAAAGTACCTGAAGCGTATGCGGAACCAGGCGCGCACATATGCGTGGGGCTTCCAACAAAGCTGTGGTGTTCCGCGTTCGGTGCCTCCAGCACGCCTTCGGGTAGCGGCTTGAAGAGGGGACCGCCCTCCACGAAGGGATACTGGCTGCGGTATTTCTCCTCCAACTCGTCAACCCACGGCGCAAGAATCTTGTTCCAGTCGAACGGCCCGTCCGTGCGAACGCCATTGACCATTACGGGGAAATCATGGTGAACACGGTAGTAGTTGACCGTCATCTTGCTGGCAGGGCAATACGGAGCCGATGGATAGTAGTTGGAGATGGTTAGCAGACCAAAGCCGCGCTCAAGAAAGGCGTTCAACCTCGTCTGGTTGGTGCAGTGCCCATGTGTTGTCGTGTGTACCTGGAAGGAGTGTCCCCAATCCACGTTGCCATATGGTCTTCGGTTGCGTTCTGGAACGTTCACTTTTGCCTCCTTGTTGCCCTTTGCTTCATCCG
The DNA here is from genome assembly GCA_017535315.1 of Victivallales bacterium. Taxonomy (GTDB): domain Bacteria; phylum Verrucomicrobiota; class Lentisphaeria; order Oligosphaerales; family Oligosphaeraceae; genus RGIG3456. The sequence continues at coordinate 109,355 of JAFXUD010000030.1, forward strand.
CAAACAATCTACTTCCTGCGGCGACAACCGCCGCAGATGCCATCAACTTGATAAACTCGCGTCTGTCCATCGTATTACTCCACATAGACCAGCGTATAGGTCTTCAGCGCGGTTTTCGGCAGCGTCACCGTCACCTTGCCACTATCCAGTTTGTATGCCAGCGGAATGCGCCCCTCATAGTCAGGCGAGACCGCATAGACTTGCTTGACGCTGTCACGCGCCACGCTGAACACAATGTCCTCCGCCACCTGCGGGAACATGGGCTCAGCGGGGTCGCCTGGCACTACGTCGCCGACTTTCAAGTTGGAACCCGTGCAGTTCAGGAAGTGGATGACCTTGCTGCCGTTCACGTCGAAGACGCTGGTCAGCACCGCCTCAGGCGTATTTCCTGGCTCCCAGGCGTTCTCCCCGTTCAGCACCAAATCCAGCAGATAATTGCCAAGCGCCTCGCAGTTCGGCTTCCGTTCGAAAGAAATCTTGGTCCCAGGTCCCACTTCCACCTGTCTATTTGGCGCGCCAAAATCCACAGGCGTATAGACGATGCGCCCCTTGCCGTAGGCGACTTCGTAGGCGGCGGGCATTGTCACCTTGCCGCCAGCCAGCGTCACCGTTCCGTGCGTCTTGAGTTCCTTCGGCGCATTTTTCACATTGACCAGGATGACGGGCTCCTCGGTCTCAACCTCATCGCCGCCCAAGTTGAAGCGCACGCCCTTCTCGCTCTTCGTCATGACAGGCGATAGTCCGCCGAAGACCTCCGAATAGGGCCATTCCTGGCGCAGCATGCATGTGCTATCCCCCTGTGCGACGCGGTGCGTCAGGAAGAGCGTCCCGCCATTCCGCGCGAACTCCAGCGAGGCGGCCACGTGCTCGTCGGAGAGGTTCTGCGTGCAGTCCAACATCAGCACCTTGTAGCCAGCCAGTCCCTCCGCCGTCAGGCTCCGCTCCGCAATGAACTCGTGCTCGATGTGGCGGTTGCTCATCAAAAGCGACGTGCCAAGCACCTCGGCGGTGAAGCTGATGAAGCGCGGCCAGTCGCGCGAGATGGTAGAGAAGACGATGGCGGTCTTGCCCGCAGGCTTCGCGATGCGGTGGTCCATGTTGCCCACCTCCTTCACGAACTTGCAGTAGTTGGTCTTGCCCTCGGGGCACTGAATGCCGCTGATGCCCCAGGTCGATTGCCCGTTCATGCTGTTCAGCGCCCAACCGAAATACATCACGTCCCAGTTGCGCGTGCTTGAATAGACCAGCCCGAAGGTGGGGATGTCAAAGCTGTTTTTGATATGGTTCTTCATCTTGCGGTAGGCCTGCATCGCGCGGTAGCACGCAAAGCCGTTTCGGCTCATGATTTCCGTGCCGATGTAGTCCCAGCCGCGCGCCGACTGCTCCAGAGCCGCGCCATGCTCCTTCGTGGCGTAGGTGGAGGTCATGCCGTAGTGGGTGGTGTACCCCATCGCCACAAACTTCTTGTTGTGTGCCTTCATGCGCGATTTCATCTTGAACCAGAAGTCGCCGATGTGCTTCTGGCGCCACGCAATCCAGACATGCCACAGCGCCGAGTTCTCGTTGAAAAGCTCGGGCGAGGTCTCATCGACGGGCAGATACCACCCCGTGTCTTCGTGGAACCGCTGGCGGCACTCCGCGCAGCCGCAGAAGGTGCCGCCCTGGTAGCACGCTTCGTCAATCATGATACCATCCAGCTTGGCAGTCACCACCTTCTCTTCCAAGTTGTTGAGGAAGTGCTCAATGGAATCGCTGTTGCCAACGCAGAAACCGCGGTTTGGCAGATGGTCAACAATGGACATCTCCAGGTGCGGCAGCCGCTCCACCAGCGCGCGGAAGCCATCCTCGCAGTTCCAAAGTATCGAGTAGTCGATGTGGTCCATCACGATGAAGCCCTTCTTGTGCGCTTCGCTGACGATGTTCACAATCGCCTTTTTGATGCGCTCCTTGTGGGCAGGATAGGTGTGGCGGCTGAGGAAGCCGCTGAGCATGATGACGTCCGTGCGGTCATTCTTCATCTCCTGGAGGCGTTTCTCCAGATGTTCAGGATTGCTGAATTCGTCGAAGGTTCCTGTGTTGCCTGGCCCCAGCGAGGAAACCATCTTGCCCCAGCGCCAATCCTCTTCGGGATTGTCGAACTCCGCATGGCTCTGCGGATACTCCATCTTCTTCAGCGGAGCCGCCATCTCCTGCCCAGGCACAGGCCGCTCATAGCTCTCGATTTTCACCGCTGGCCTGGGCGAGGGCTTGAAGTTCTCGCTGCGAAGCATGACGGCTGGGTGCGGCCCCTTCTCGCTAACCCAGAAGCCACGGCGGAAGGAGTAGTCCTCGTAACTCGTCTGGAGCAGCTGGTCGCCGATGGTGGAAACACACCACTGCGGTCCCTCGAAACCAATCTCCGCCACGCCATCCTCTATCCATGCGCAGAAGGTGACGGTCTGCACGCTGTTCGTTTTCAGCACAGGAGCCGTCGCCATCTTGACGCCATTGCAGCTGATGTCAAAGGCTGGCACGGCCTCCTCGCCCGAAGCAGATGCGACGGTGACAATATGCAGCCCTTTCCGCATCCCCGACATCGCAAAGAGTTTCTTGCCGCTGCCAAAGATGGCGGAGTAGAGGGAGCCGCTCGGCGCATAGTTGACCGCCTTCAGCCCCGTTGCATCCCGCCAGCCAAATCTCGCTTTTTCGCTAAACAAAGCGTCATGCGCCGCCTTGAAATCCTTGCCAAAGGTTTGAGCGCCAAAGACATAGTTGCGCTCCGCCTCCAGGACTGAGAAGTAGCGGAAGGAACGATGGGAATGCCGCATGTCAAAGTCCTTGGCATTCCCCTTGTACAACACCAGCTTGCCGTTGATGCTGCCGCCGAAGAAGCGCGGTGTGTATAGCAACCTGAGAACAATCTTGTCCTCCACGCGCTTAATCTCCCACTGGCCCACAACCCCCGTCGGGCCGTAGTCGCCATGCGAATTGACGCCCTTCGGGTCGCAGTCGATGCACAACTCGCCATAGTCGCCGCCAGACAAAAACAGGCAGCGCACCTTGTCGCTGAACAACGCGCCGACCTCATTCGGCTTCAGTGCACCGCTGAACTGCGTCAGCTTGGAGGCGCGTCCCCTGAGCGCTGTATAAGAGCTGCCGTCAAAGGTCGCGTATGGCAATTCAATCTGGTAATTCATCCCCTCCTCAGGAACCTTCTCCGAATAGGCAGGGCAGTGGGTCTGCACGTTGATCTCTATCTCGCTGCCATCCTTCTTCATGGCGATTTCGCGGCGGAACTTGAAGCCGTCCTTTTCGCCAAACACGTTAAAGACCTTGGCATCCGCCGTCTCTTCCTCGCGCGTCTGCTGTCCAGGGAAACCACCGTCGGGGAACAGGCTATGACGCTCGCCAGAGACAATCACCTTGCCCCCCTGCTCAACCTTCAGCTTGCCGCTGTCCAGTAGCTTGAACTCCTGCGCCATCACCATGCACACACTTGCCATCAACCAAACTATGCCAATTCTTTTCATTGTCATCACCTGAAAACTATATTACCACTCAGTTTTCTTCCCAAGAAATAACCTAATACAACTATTCTATTTTACAAGCTATTTTTCCTTAATCTTTCCCCCTTCGCTTCCAACGTTGTAATACCTCAGCGATTGATATGAGCCGCGGCGGCAAGAGCATAGCCGTGGGAAGAGCGAAGCCGCGTAAGCGACGGCAAGAGCATAGCCGTGGGTGAAGCGAAGCCGCGACAGCGGCGAAGCGAAACCCACGGTCAGATGCCCACCCCAGTCCCCGTGCGCCTTGCCGCGTAGCGCAGCGAAGCGGCAAGGCGCATCCTGGATGAGAGATAATGTCATCAGGAAACTTAAGTATATAATTCCCCCAAAAAAGCGGCGTAACCGCGAACAAACAATAGCCTTGGGCAAGCGAAACGCCGCTACGAAGCTTATTTTTTCTACCGCCCCCGCAGGGCTTTATACAACCAACCCTTGGGGAATATAGAGTTCAAATTTAGAGCACTTTTTTCACCCAAATGTATTAGAGGTCATATTCCATCCCTCACAGTGCGTTTTTTACCGTGAAGGAAACGGAGGAGCTCTCTGCCTCGCCATTGGGGGAGACGGCAATGATGTGATGCCTCCCAGGGGTAAACCTCATCCTCTCCTCCTGGTTGAACCGTCCCATGTATTTGTTATCGACAAACCAGGTGGCTTCGCTCATATCCGCATGAATAGGTAGCTCGACGCCGCGTCCGTCCTGTGAGAGGTAAACCGTTGACCGTGGGGAAAATATCTGAATGGATTTCGTTCTTTTTTGTACACCGCAACTCTCGCAGCGCGCCAGCGCAAAATCCTTCAGGACAAAGCCAGGACTCGTCTCCGTACAATGGGGGCCTGGCTGAAGGCCTGTGCGCCTGCAAAGGGGAACTTTGTCCAGAAGCCCCTCCTTCACTGGCCACACAGGCGGCTCGTGCGTGGCATACAGTGCGGAGAAGATGTGTCCTGCGGCGGGCGCGGCAACCTTGGCCCCAACCAACTTGTTGTTGCCTTCTGAACCACTCTTGTCCCCAAACCAGACCCCCAACGTAAAGTCAGGCGTGTAGGCGATGCACCAGGCATCGCGACAGCCGTTGGAGGTGCCCGTCTTCCAGGCCACATCCACGACGCATCCAGGAAGCTGGCGGCGACGAAGGATGCTGCTGATCATGCAGGCCGTTCCTTCCGTGCAGAGGCGTCTATTGGTAACAGTCTCCTGCGTCTCCTCCATGTTCAGGATGGGCTCGGTGTAAATCCCGCCATTGGCGAAGGCATTATAGGCGCGAGTCAGTTGGTACAAGGTGGTGCCAGTGGTGCCAAGAGCCATGGGCAGACCATAGCATCGTTCATTATTGTCTTGTGAATAATGCTGAATATCGTACCTGAACTCCACCATATCGACCAGGCCATAGCAGCCAAGATAGGAGTATGTGTTGGACACCCCCAGTTGGGAAAGTAGCCTCACGACAGGGGTGTTCAAGGAAAGGCTCAAGGCCTCTGCCACCGACACATCCCCGTAGTATCTGCCGTCGAAATTCCCTGGGGAGTAATCGGCAAAACGCACGGGCGCATCCTTTAATATGGTGCTTTCTGTGATGCGTCCGCCCTCCATCGCCTTTGCATAGATAAACGGCTTCATCGTCGAACCTGCATCACGCAGAGCCAAGGCGCCGTTCACCCAGCCGTCAAATTCGTCACTGTAATCCAAGGTCCCCACCAGCGCAAGCAAACGATTTGTGCGCGAATCAATTAGGACTGCAGAGGCATCCATGCCATACAGGTCCAGCTGACTTAGCGTCTCGTTGAGGACGCGCTCGATCTCCCTGTGATAATCGGTGTTCATGTAGGTGCGGCGATCTGTTCCGTCCTGCTCATTTCCACCTGCAAAATCCGCATCAAACAAAAACATGTCGTATTTGAGAGTGGAATGTCGCTTGAAGATGGAGGCCTGCGTGTAATCCCGCAACGCCAGAGGCATCCAATAATAGTGGGCCGCCCCACCCTCCTCCAGAAAGCCGTACTTCTCCATCGCCTGAAGCACCATCAGCTGGCGGCGTTTAGTCGCGTTGAAATCGCTCCTGGGGTTCTGTTTGTTGGGACGCTGTGGTATTCCCGCCAGCACCGCAGCCTCCTCAATGGACAACTCCGATGCGTGCTTGTCAAAATAGAAAAGGGAAGCCGCCTCAACACCATAGAAACAATCCCCGAAGTTGATGCGGTTGACATACTCCTCCAGTATCTCCTTCTTCGTGTATTTTCGCTCCAGCAGATAGGCCTTGAAAACCTGCTCTATCTTCTGGATGTAGTTCTTGCGGCGCCCGCACTTGGAAAGATAGGCTAGCTGCATCGTGATGGTCGATGCCCCAGAAAGTATCCTGCCACTTGCGATGTTCCCTATCGCCGCCCGCACAACCGACTTGTAGGAAACCGCGCCATGCTGGTAGAAATCCCTGTCCTCAATCGCAAGAATTGCGTCGATGAAGTGCGGGGAAACCTCCTCCAGCTTCACTGGCACGCGCCACCCGTAATCGCTGGCGCGCTGGTATTTCATCAGACGCCCCTCGCTGTCGTAGAAACGGACGGAGGGTGGCTGCGTTTCACGCAAAAGCTCTACCTCATCGTCAAACGCATAGATGAAAACGCGTGTCAGCAGAAAGGGCACCAGGGCAAGTATGCTTGCAACAAAGCACACCCGCCCCAAAAGCCCTCTGTGTTTTTTTATTACTCCTTTCAAATCAATCCTTTCCATTCTCTTCCACTCCCTCTCGTTTAGCCTATTCTGGGGTGCGCGCAACGGCAGGCTTTTCGCCGCGCTGAAGCGCGGCGCCAGAACAGGTTATTTCACCTCAAGTATCTCTTCTGGCACAAAAGTACCAGTTAAGTCGGGGTTGTACATATCTTCCAGACGCACTGGGGGGACTGCGAAGTGCCCAGGCGCGATGGCGCGTATGCGGTATGAGATGTAAAACGGTTCCTGGGTGGTCAAGGCTCCCATCACCAGGAATCGGTCATCGTGGCGTTCCTTGTGGCGCACAATAACACTTCTGCTCTCCTTTGAGGAGGCCGTCGTGTCGCTTTGCCGTGTAGCGAGCGTGCCTTCCTCGATGGCAAAGCCACCAGGCAGAAGGTCCAGTAGCACGAAGGAATCAATGGCAAGGGTATTTTCCGCATAAATGCGGACGGTCAGCAAATCGCCCGTTGAGACGGTTGTGACGGGCTTCCCTTCACTGTCATACAACTCCTTGCGCAGACGCATCTTCGAAGTGTCGTTTTCCAGTTTTTTCGGCATTCCCTTTGTAAGCAGACGGACAAAGAGATCCGTCTTGCCCGTATTCTTCAGCATCGCATTTTGCTTTTCATCAACGGGCAGGACGCGTGTACCAAGGAACTTTCCTTCGCTGTTTTTCTCACCTACCAGCAACGAATAGGATGATTCCCCGACGGGGTGGCCGCTGGCAAAAGCCCCTAATCCCATTGCAGCCCAGGCATTGTCGCGCGTGCTTCCCCAGCCATTTCCGTCCTCGCGTATCTTCTGCGCCAGCAGGAAAGCCATCTCGAGCGTCGCCGCATGTTTTGGGACGGTCTTCATGGCGATGGAGAGAATCATGCCGATACGTGTGCAGTCCGCTGACAGGAACCAGGCCTCGCTTGACGATTGCCAGCATCTGTCGTCCAATGCCTTTGAGATGACGTCCGCCCCATCGGCGGCATGTCCCGCCTGGAACATGGCGGCCCCCAGAAAGAACTCGGCCAGAAAATACTGTTTCGGCTTTGGAGCTGACACCGCTGATTTTGTCGCGGGCGCAGGTACCGTAGATGGAACTGCGGGAACAACCTGTTCCTGTGGCGGAATCAGCGGAAGCGGCAAGTCGTTGTTGCGCACCGTGGTCGTTACCGTTGAAGCAGGTTGTTTTGTCAGAATGGCCAGCAGGGCCTTTGCCTGACGGAAGATTGCCTCTGAACGACGCGATGCAAGACTCTGAACATAAAGCGCGTAGGCGGCCTGTGTCCAGTTATTGCCGTTTGAATTACGCGCCACCTCCTCAAGATATTGCAAAATCTCCTTCTTGCTCTCCGTGTTCAATTCCGATGGGTTGGCAGCAAAGAGGAAGTGAGCCGCGTATGGCCCCACCTCCTCCCAAATCCAGGTGGATTCAGGCCACATGCTAAAACCGTTTTTGCCACGCTTCATCATTAGCACACGCGCAACCGCTTCCTTGATTTTCGCCTCGGTCTGCGCCGCGAAGGCCTTATCGACAAGATTCGCAGCAATCAGTTCATCCACATACAGGAACGGGAAGGCGGTGGAGACAGTCTGCTCCAGGCAGCCATACGGATATTTGTTCAGCCAATCCAGTGCATCCGCCACAGCGATGGCGGGCGATGAAGCGAGCTTCACCTCGCAGGATTTCAGTTCATCCCAGTCATCCGCATTGGGCTGAAGTTCAACGCTTTCACCAGGCTTCAGGATGAAGCTGCGCGACTGGTTCACATACTGGAACCTGGAACGGCAATTGATGATGCAACTACCAGCATAGCGTTTGCCGCCAATCAGCAGTTCGTGGCGGATGGTGAACGCCCCATTTACCTTGCCTTCCAGTGGTACTCTTACCGACAGCTGCTCGCCCTTCGGCAACGACACCTTGTATTCGGCCTGGCTCCCTTCTGCCTGAAGCTCCTTGGGTATCTCCAGCTTCAATACCGCCTCCGTCGCATCAAGCTCGTGGTTGATCAGCTTATAGATACCACTGAAACGGTCGCCCTTGGAGACAAAAAGGGGCACCATCGGAAGGGCCGACGCCTTATGTCGCATCCTGATGCACGCGGATTCGGAGCCGACGGCCTCCTCACCAGCCGCCACCGCCATAATGCGCATGGCACCCGTGTGTTCGGGGAGCTCAAGCTCAACCTCCGCCGTGCCGATTGCAGGCACGGAGACGGCGGCCAAAACGACCACAGCATCTTTGTCGTGCTTGATGTCCCCTAGACGCGCTACACGCTCGCCCATTGCAGAGGCGTCGCCGCCAATCTTCTCCATTCCCTTGATGGTCAAATGTGGGAAGAGCATCCCGTAGAGATCGTAACTATTCAAGGTGCAACCATAGCTGCCATGGAAGAAACTAAAGATATCTGGAGTCTTGTAGCCAGTCAGAGCGAGTATCCCCTCATCGACCGCGAAGAGGTGAACGGTCGCCGCCATGGGCTTGCCATCCTGTGTGGCTGCAGATAGCTTGACTTTCAGGCGGCTGGAGGGTTCCGCCAGTTCGGGCACCTCCATCGTCAGCTTCATACGATGCGCCTCCTGCTCGACTGGCAACGATACCAGCCCAAATGAACGGCTGAGGTTGTCGCCAACCTGCGTCACCACTGTGACAGTCGCATAGTAGCGGGCAGTCTGAATGCCTTTCGGAACCACGATAGAGAGGCTGTTTTGTCCCTTTTTCACAGTAGAGGCAGCCTGGTAGTCCAACCCGTTCTCGCCAGCGGCAACGAAACAGTTTCCTTCACCCGTTGCGTGGAAGGTGATGACCGCTGTATCGCCAGGCAGGTATTTCTCCTTGTCAGATTGCACCGTCAGAATATAGGGATGTTCGCTGTGAATACTCCCCGCCTCTCCCTTCTCATGCCAGAACTCAATCGAAGTTTCGATGCCGCTGCCGTTGGAGGCATGGAGGCTGTAATGACCATCCTCCATTTCAGGCAGCTCCAGTTGGACATGGTCGGAGTCCATCAGCAGGATTCGGTTCAGGCGTACTGGATGCTTCGTAAGCTCCCACTTCATGCGCCTAACTCCGTTCTCCTGCACCAGGACATGTTCCCAGGTCAGACGCGTCAGCGTCAGGGCAAACGCTTGTTTGTACGCGTCCAATGTCGGCTTCGAGCTGCTCTCCCAGGCAAGAAGACGGCAGTCGAAGAGCGCGGAATCCCCCTTTGCTCCGACATGCTTCATTCCAAGGAAGCATGTTGTCGGCAGGATGACGGCGGATGTGCGGGCGGTAACCGTGTGCGTACCGCTGTCCGTCACGCCGACTTGGGCTGAGATGGCCAATGGCCTGCTCCAACCACTGATTTTGCCTGCCTTCTTCAAATCCTCCAGCAGCTTCCTGAAAGGGGGAAGGCTGTGGGTGTTCTCCAACAGCCCTTCCTTTTTATATATGGGAACTGCCCTGACAAGACTGCCTTGCCCCACGGAATACCCCTTCCAGTGAGGTGGCTGCGTCTCGGTAAGCGAGACATCCAGGCTGTATTTCGCACCACGCACTGTTCCGCCGAAGAAATACTCTCCAGAATAGGTGAGTATGGCGGAATCATCCTGTAAATAGATATCCTTGTCAAATGCTGCCTTGGCGCGGATGCGGTCTGGTTCAAACGCCCCGACCTGGAAATGCGTCCAACTCTTGTCTTTTCCACAGGTAAACTGAACGGAATAACTGCCGTGGAAGGCCTGTTTCGAAAGGCGGTACTCCATTTGCGTGAAGCCATTGGCGTCGGTCATCTTTGTCTGCTTGAAAACCATTGTCCCCTTCGGGTCAGACACCTCGACCTCCAGGGGGATGGCAGCCGCCTTCAGTTCCGCATCGTCCCGCTCGCGCACAAAGGCCCCGATGAAGACGCTGTCCCCCATGCGGTAGATGCCGCGTTCTGTATAGCCGAACGCATAGTAGCGTTCCTTGAACCCATTGTCAGCATCGGGGTATTCATGATCGCTATTGAGATAGTTGTTGTCCAACTTAATGTAGGAGATGTCGCTGCCCTTGCTCACCAACACTATGCAGGGGGGCTCGTGTTCAAGGAAACCATCGGCACCAGGCGTCAAGAGGAGCGTCCCGTCCTCCCCTGTCTTCCCTGTGGCGACGATATTGCGTTTGGCGGTGACAAGCGACACCTCCGCCTCCTTTACAGGTTCAAAAGTGTTCAAGTCCCTGACGCAGACGGCGACCTTTTCATCCCCGTCCTCTACAGCGGAGATGCCAAGACTGCTCAAAATGACCAGGCGGCTGCTCTGCCCCTTCTGGAAAGAATAAGACTCTATCTCATAGTTCTTTTCATTCCCTTTTTCGCAAAACACCTCCACACCATAGAGACCAGGCGTAAGCCCAGGGAAGATGCTCCCCAGGTCCAGCAGAACATCCCTGCTGACATTCCGCACGACAGTCACAGGAACTGATTTTTCCGCCTGTTTGTTCATCATCCTGTACACCGTCTCCGCATTGTTCCAATACCCCATGACGGTCTCAGTGATGATGTCCAGGTTGCGGTTGTTCTGCTTCCAGAGAACGACCTTGAGCAACTCCGCATTGGTCACCCTGACAGGCAGTTGCCAATCGGTCACCTTGCCGTCCTGGATTTTCACAGGGAAATAGGGACCTTCGGTCAGGCATTTGACGGATGGTTTTGGCCCTTCCACCGTAAGGACGTAAGCAAAGTCGTTTTTCAGGACAGCACCGCGTTCCAAGACGGCACCCGCCTTGATGGTGACCGTATAGGTCTTGCCTATCTCAAATGTGCCATTGATTCTGACATAGTCGCCATAGTAACTTGCATAGATTCCCGAAAGGCGTACTGGCTCGGGAGATACTGAAATCTTATAATGCTCCGCCTCCTGTCCAAGACCGTCAATCGAGGCAAAAATGGCTCCCGTCAGCTCACGACCGTTGCACTCGTCTGCTCCCCGAAACTCGACTTTCCGCAGGCGCAGCATACCCTCGTTCACTGGCATTACGGGAGGAGGGGGGACATTCACATTACCGACGGTCTTTGGGCTCCCCTCCCCTTTCCTGTCCTCCGCACGTTCAACTCGTTCTTCCTGTTTCAGATGCGCAATCTGTTTGATGAACAGAAAGTTGCACATCAATGAAACAACCAGCACAAAGATAATGATGAAATGACACATCCCCCTTACAAACGACAACATCACAACCTCCTCCCTTAAAAATATTAAAATGATTTTCAGGGCAACACTACCCCTATACATACGCGTTAACGCTCTTAACAATCAGTTTATTTGAAAGAGAAAAATCATTTGCGCATTTTGCATGATAATCAAGCAGTAGCAGACAAGCGGCGTTAGCCGCAAAAGACAAGCGGCGTTAGCCGCAAAAGACAAGCGGCGTAGCCGCGGCAGAGTATAGCCGTGGGCAAGCGCAGCGGCGTAGCCGCGACAGAGTATAGACGTGGGCAAGCGAAGCCCTGTAAGGGCGAGCGTTGCCCACGGGACAAACGACAATTATGTTTTCAAGCGGCGTAGCCGCGGCAGAGTATAGCCGTGGGCAAGCGAAGCCCCGTAAGGGCGAGCGCAGCCCACGGGACAAACGACAATTATGTTTTCAAGCGGCGTAGCCGCGGCAGAGTATAGCCGTGGGCAAGCGAAGCCCCGTAAGGGCGAGCGCAGCCCACGGGAAAAACGACAATTATGTTTTCAAGCGGCGTAGCCGCGACAGATTATAGACGTGGGTAAGCGAAGCCCTGTAAGGGCGAGCGTAGCCCACGGCAGGTAAAATATTTATAATTTCAAGCGGCGTAGCCGCGACAGATTATAGACGTGGGTAAGCGCAGCGGCGTAGCCGCAAGCGTAACCCACGGAACACGCGCAGCCCACAGTTTACATCACCCAGTTGGGTTCAAGCGGCGTAGCCGCGACAGAGTATAGACGTGGGCAAGCGAAGCCCTGTAAGGGCGAGCGTTGCCCACGGCAGGTAAAATATTTATGATTTCAAGCGGCGTAGCCGCGACAGATTATAGACGTGGGTAAGCGCAGCGGCGTAGCCGCAAGCGTAACCCACGGAACACGCGCAGCCCACGGGGAAAACGACAATTATGATTTCAAGCGGCGTAGCCGCGGCAG
>JAFXUD010000031.1 GCA_017535315.1 Victivallales bacterium
CCCTAGCAGACCTACCCCCTAGCAGACCTACCCCCTAGCAGACCTACCCGAGCAGACCTACCCGAGCAGACCTACCCAACACCCTCTATAATGTAATATTGTTTAACTTAAATACAATACTTACCCTAAATGAAAAAAGGGGAATTATATACTTGAGTGTTCTGATGACATTATCCCTCATTGGTCAATGGCCTGGATGCGCCTTGCCGCTTCGCTACGCTACGCGGCAAGGCGCAAGAGGACTGGGGTGGGCATCTGACCGTGGGTTTCGCTTCGCCGCTGTCGCTGCTTCGCTCTACCCACGGCTATACTCTTGCCGCCGCTTACGCGGCTCTTCTCTGTAGGAAAGTCCAATCGGCAACTAAAGAATATAATTCCCAATACTTTGTTCCCCAAGGGTGGAAATCTGCTGGGAACACGGACCGTGGGATGCGCTTGCCGCTGCGCGGCCACGCTCGCCCACGTCTATTCTCTGCCGCCCCTACGGGGCTTGTAAAAATCTGGGGACACGGACCGTGGGATGCGCTTGCCGCTGCGCGGCCACGCTTGCCCATGTCTATTCTCTGCCGCCCCTACGGGGCTTGTAAAAATCTGGGGACACGGACCGTGGGATGCGCTTGCCGCTGCGCGGCCACGCTCGCCCACGTCTATTCTCTGCCGCCCCTACGGGGCTTTTTACTACTTACCCCTGTAAGATTTTGTGTTCAAATTTAGACAACTTTTTACCAAAATGTATTTGAGCCCCAAAAAGCAATTTTGCCGTTTGCAATTGCAATCCTGCCAAATACCAACTATATTGGGTTTGTTAAGTCTTCTAGGGGGTAGGTCTTTTAATTTGTCTATTAAGTCTTCCGAACCATGCGCACATTTCTCCTCACCATATTCTTTCTTCCCGTGTTTCTTCTTGCGGAGATGGCAACCTTCAGGCCTGTCATCAGAGAGGAGGATGCCGTCACCTATCTGGATTTGCACGTAGAGGTTGCGCCAGGCGCGCATATCTTCGCGGATTCCTTTGAACTCCATCTCCCCGACGGCATCGATGCATCGCTGGCCCAGCCGCTTCCAACTCAACTCGACAAGGAGACGGAGAGCCAGGTGCTGCAAGGCAGCCTGACCATCTCCTACATTCTGTCGCCGCCAGTTCCCAAAGGCGCGTTTGACATCTCCATCAACTGGCAAGGATGCAGCGGTGAGGTCTGCCTCCTACCGCAGACCACCATACTGACGGTCAATGGGGCAGGAGGCACACAGGCAGCCAGTCCATCGGCCCAAATGGACGCGACACCCTCCGACGCCCTCCAGGGCTTCAAGGTCGTAGCCACAGCCACGGGCTACCTCTCTCCCAGGCAGTTTCTTGATTTCTGCAAAAAGACGGAGTTCCCAAACGACGACAACCCGCTTCTTGCCGCCACACGCAAATATGGCATCTGGCTGGCTCTTCTCCTGCTTCTTCCGCTTGGTGCAATGCTGAACCTGACCCCCTGCGTCCTCCCGATGCTTCCCATCAACCTGGCCATCATCGGGGCCACTGGCGATGGCATCACCAGAACCAAAGGGTTGCTGAACAGCGGGTTATACGGTCTTGGCATGGCCCTTTCGTATGGTCTTCTCGGACTCGTCACCGTGCTCACAGGGGCGCAGTTCGGTTCACTTAACCACTCCCCGCTTTTCAACCTCTTCATCGCCCTGCTCTTTCTTCTCCTCGCCTTGGCGATGCTGGACATCTTCCATCTGGATTTGACCCGCTTCAGGGGCACGGTCCGATTTGGCGGTCCTGTCGGTGCATTTCTGATGGGCTGCCTTTCCGCCATTCTAGCGGGCGCTTGCGTAGCCCCTGTACTAATCTGGGCGCTGCTTCTGGCAACCAGCCAATATGCTCAAGGAAATCCAGCGGGGCTTTTCATCCCCTTTGTGCTTGGTGTCGGCATGGCCCTCCCCTGGCCGATTCTTGCCGTTGGACTCGCCCGCATTCCACGCCCTGGCACCTGGATGGTCACCATTCGGCGGCTTTTCGCTTTGCTTATTTTCCTCTTCGCCATATATTATGGGACGGTTTCCTACCGTCTTCTCCGCAAGGGAAGCGTTGAAGGCCACCTGCCAGGCTGGTCCCCCTCCTATGAGATGGCCTGCCAGAAGGCATTGGAAAACCAGGTCCCCTTGCTGCTCGTCTTCTCAGGACGCGCCTGCAAGGCATGCGACGCCATGCACGCAACCACCTTCCAAGACGCATCCGTCACCTCGGCCATCGATACCTGGGCAAAGGTGCTCCTTCTGGCGGACAACCCAGAGGATAAAACTGCCACTGCCCTGGCCGCCGACCTAAAACTAATCGGCACTCCAACATGCTATATTCTCATTAAGAAATCAGCACAGTAATCCTCAATCGACACCATGATCACCTACGACTTCTCCAATCGAATAGCCGTCGTCACGGGCGGAACACGCGGCATTGGCGCCGCCGTCACCAAGAGTCTTCTTCAAGCAGGGGCCCGCATCTATGCCCTCTATGCCTCCAATGGACAGGCGGCCTCCGATTTTGTCGAAAGCCTTCCCGAATACAAGGGAAAAATATTTGCAGTCCAGTGCAATGTAGGAGATTACAGCGCAGTTGAAGGATTCTTCAATTTCTTTGACAAGGAGAACGACCATCTGGACATCCTCGTCCATTGCGCGGGCATTCGGATGGATGGCGTGGTCGCCATGCTTCCCAAGGAAAACTGGGACAAGGTCATCAATGTCAACTTGAACGGCAGCTTCACGATGTTCAAACTGGCCTCTCAGCGGATGCTCCGCAAACGCTGGGGGCGCATCATCGGCATCACCTCCCCGTCGGGCCGCATCGGCATCGAGGGGCAGGCCAACTACGCAGCCTCCAAGGCAGGCCAGGTTGCGATGATGAAATCGATGTCCAAGGAGGTCGCCAAACGCCATATCACCGTGAACTGCGTCTCGCCTGGCTTCATCGACACGGAGTTCATCAGCGGCCTACCCGAGGAGCAGGCGACCTCCTACAAGAACAGCGTTCCCCTCAAGCGCTTCGGCACCCCGCAGGATGTCGCTAACGCTGTCCTTTTCCTCGCCTCGGAGGAATCCGAATACATCACGGGGACCGTCCTGGAAGTCTCTGGCGGAATCTGACCTGGCATTGATTGAGGGCTCTAAGGGACTTGAGGGACAGGAAGGACTTGAGGGACGAGAGAAAACTAAGGGCTTTCAGGGACTTGAGGGACGAGAGCAAACTGAGGGCTTTGAGGGACTTGAGGGACGGGAGGGAATTGAGGGACGAGAGAAAACTGAGGGCTTTCAGGGACTTGAGGGACGGGAGGAAATTGAGGGCATTCAGGGACTTGAGGGACGGGAGGGACTTGAGGGACGGGGAATAGCATTTTTCACAGTCCCTCATGTCCCTCCCGTCCCTCAAGTCCCTCAAAAAAAACAGTTCCCTCTAACACCATATAAAATAAAAACTTGCAAATATTTTTCCAGTTTTTCGCATCCATTCTCAGACCTTTTTTTCTGGACACCACGACAATCCACGACAATCCGCGACAATAGGTCTTCTTTTTTCATTTTTTGTTAACTTTTTTCCCAATAATATGTGCTAAAAATCTTTTTTTTAACCTACAAACTTGACAAAAAAAAAAAGGCAAGTATAGTAATAGGACGTTAAAAATTGGAAGACTGCGAAGTTTTCCTATTTTACAGCTATGTCGGGCCTTACAAAGATTCAGCAGATTTCTGGTTTGACATTCACAGCTTTTTGACATAGAGGCAGAATGTGATATTCGGCTTTTGCAAATACGAAAGTTGAAAAATATTAGATTCTCCTCGTTTAATCATTTGACCCTCGAGGGGACACTTATACCCTCTCCTTCCTCCTCCTCCTCTCTTCCCATACCTTTCGAGGGTCAATCCTTTTAAGCAAATAGAAGTTCGTCTTCTTTAAACCAGCGGGAATTGACCGTTGGCTTGCTTGCTCTGCCCTTGATGAGATTATCCCCCTTCCCTCCTCCCTCTCTTCCCAATCTTGTCAAGGGCACTTTTTTTGGGAATTATATCCTTGGGTTTCCTAGATAGTCTAGATGCTTTAGATGATTCTAGAGTCGGTTTGCTAGATAATTATTGTCAGGAAATTCAAGTATATAATTCCCTTTTTTTATGCTGGAGTAGCGGTTAACTGGAGAATAAGTTCCAAACGCGATGGTCACAAAACAGATATCTACTCTTGGGGGAAAAGCAAAAAAAAAAAAAAAAAAGCATTTGACATCGCTATTCTACTCCTTATAGTATATTAATTTATAGTGTTGGTATCTTTATGAAGACGAACATGTGCCAGCTTGACAGACTACAACAACTGAAGGACGAAATCCACCGCATTGCCGAAAAGAACCATGCGCGTCGGATTTTTGTGTTCGGCTCTTGTGCTCGCAAGGAGGAGACGCCTGACAGCGATGTGGATTTTGTCGCCGAATTCAATGACCATGCTAATCTTTTCGACCATGCTGGTCTAGAAGTTGAGTTGGCTGAATTGCTTGGCTGCTCTGTTGACGTGGTTACACTGCGTCGTCTGAATAATAATGATGAATTCAGCAGAAACGTTAAGAGGGAGATGCTTGAATTATGCTGACAGACCTGCAAAGAATAGAGCACATGATTGAAAATGCTGAATTGCTATTGAGCTTTTCCACTGATATCACGGAAGCGGAATATGCTTCGTCTGTGGAGAAACAATATGCAATGAAGTTTGCTTTTGTGATGCTTGGAGAGGATGCTGCTTCGATTTCTGAAGAACTAAAACTCAAGTATCCCAGTATTCCATGGCAGAGCATCAAAGGAATGAGAAACATAATCGCTCACGATTACGACAAAACAGATAAGGAATTTATCTGGGATGCTGTGATCAAGGAGATGGAGCCATTGCGGCAAAAATTGCTTCAGATTAAATCAGAACTAGAAAAAAACATATAGAGTTCCCCACAACAGAAAGGAGAAACAAGATGTCTCACAAGTACAGTTGGACAGTCACTTCGAAGTATTACTACGATCAGACGCTGACCACGGATCTGATAAAAAAAGAACTCGACGATATGCTGGATTCCAGCGGCAGAGATACGCAAATGTACTCTTTGGCCGGAACGGGTCTCTTCCACTGGCCTGCCGACCGCGAGAAACGGCACGACACCAGCTATCACTATGAGGAGGAAACGGAGGAGCCGCTGGATCCGGCGCCTACCAACTCGACTTACCATCACTACGAAAACTTCACGTTGGCCACGGGAATCAACTTCGCCGATTTGCGGAGCTCCGCGGCCGCGGCCGGATTGGCCTCGCACGGCTACATCCCGAACGGACTCACGCTCGCCGACAATACCTCCGCCGGGAATATCACCTTCGATTCGAATGGCGAGATCGAATTCGCGGGCAGCAACACGCTTGCCAATGACATCACCTTCACTGACGGCGGCTACGTCTATTTCACACCAGGAGAGGGCGCGGGTTCGGGGACTCAGAGATTGACCGGGCTGCTCGCCTCCAAAGATCTGGACGAAATCGCGATCGACAGGGTGGCGAGGGGCGGAAGCGTTACCATTTCCGGCGGCCAGGTCCGGCGGAATCTGCGGCATTTGAAGTTGGGAGAGGACCCCAACGGCTGGACTCCAGCAGGC
>JAFXUD010000032.1 GCA_017535315.1 Victivallales bacterium
CATAAAAGCGTATTTGAGCATTGTCGCACATGCGTGCGAACGCTTCGCTCAATGCTCAAATACTATTTATTCCATGACCGACATTGACAGAGTCCTGGGAAAAGCCGGAGGTTTTCATGCCGTGGCTTCGAAAAGGAAAATTCCTTTCCAATTTCACGGCTTAGGCAACTTTATTTGAATCCACATATAGTGTGCCATTGGCTCTGAAACCTGAAAATTTCAAGGTGGCTCTCAAGCGTGAAAAGGGTGGCTCTCAAGCGTGAAAATATTCAGATAAAGGAGGCTCTGGATGAGACGCAAAATTGAGAGACTCGAGAACGGCAACCTGCGGGTGACAGTGGGGTTCTGCTTCCGCAACCGCAGCAACAGCCGCAAGATCGTGTCGGGCGACGGAGAGGACGTCCAGATGGCGACCTCCGACACGCTGATGCTGGCGATTGCCAGGGGGCGGCGGTGGCAGCGGTACATCGACGAAGGGCGGTTCAAGAACGGCACGGAACTGGCCCATGCCATCGGGCGGGAGCCGGGCAAGGTGGCCTGGACGATGCGGTTGGCGATTCTCGCGCCCGACATCATCCACCGGATTCTCTCGGGCAACATCCCCCAGAACCTCACGCTGGAGAGGCTGCGAGTGCCGATTCCAGATCTCTGGGAAGAACAGCGCGCGATGCTGTTCGGAGAATAATCAGGTCGGATCGCAGGCCGTCGGACAGTGATGTTCGGCGGCCTATTTGCTACAAGTCCAGTGCAACTTGAATGGTCATCCAGCTTTACATCACCAGCCGCATATCCCGAACATCGCAACGTTGTGGGCTATTCCTCTGGGCAGGGATCAGGAAGTCCGAGATATTTAAAGTATAGATGCCCCCAGTCGCTCATGGCGTCAATCATCGAGGCACTTGACTGCCCAAGTTCCGTCAGCGAGTACTCTGTCTTTGGCGGAATCACGGGGAAAAGCTGTCGGTTCACCACACCATCGGCCTCCATTTCGCGCAGCTGCTGGCTGAGCATTTTCGCGGTCGCCTGCGGAATGGCCTTCTGGAGTTCGCTGAAGCGCATGACACCCGCCCTCTTCAGATGCCAGACGATGATCGCCTTGTATTTTCCGCCGAGCACCCCGAGGGTTGCCTCGACAGAGCAGTGCCATTTCATTGCCTTTTGCTTGTCCATGTCTTTATGTTCCCGTTGAAGCCCAAGGTAATTGCCTTTCTAATTTGAATCAAAATATAATATACTGTTCTAAACGTTTTTTTCAAACCAGACAGTAATATACTTACTTTTTAGTATATATAATACATGATTGTAACTATAATTTTTTTATAAACTTACTTGATGTTTTGCAAATAGTGGTTAAATTAATACGCGAAACGAAATATCGAGCCATTTTCTACTTGCTTTGGAAGGCGGGCCATTCCCGTTCATCGCATGGAGGTAAACCATGAAAGCCATCATCATCGCCACATCCATCGTCACCGTCCTGCTTGTCGCGCTTGCAGGGTGCAGATTGTTTTCCAGACGTCGCGAACCTGCCACAATTGCCTTCGCAGGCATAGTGCCC
This sequence comes from Victivallales bacterium, assembly GCA_017535315.1. Classification (GTDB taxonomy): domain Bacteria; phylum Verrucomicrobiota; class Lentisphaeria; order Oligosphaerales; family Oligosphaeraceae; genus RGIG3456. The sequence goes on from JAFXUD010000032.1 coordinate 1,559, forward strand.
GGCAAGGCGGCTGTGGTCTATTATTCGCAGTCCAAAGTCCAGAACACGGCTCTTGTCGCCAAATGGATACAGAAGCATGTCGGAGGCGAGCTGGTTGCCATCGAGCCTGTGGAACCTTATCCTGAGGCATATTCGCAGACTTTGAAAGTTGCCGACAAGGAACATGCGGACGGCGTTGAAAGGGAAATCAAGCCTGTTTCCATTCCAGAAGACTGCGAGGTGGTCTTTATCGGCTCGCCAATCTGGTACGGCACATTTGCGCCGCCTGTCGCCACATTCCTCAAGGGCAATCCGCTATCAGGCAGGACCGTCGTGCCGTTCTGCACGCATGGCGGTGGCGGCGCGGGGCATTTCGAACAGGATGTGAGGGTCGCCTGTCCCGAGGCCAAGGTGCTGCCAGGTTTTGCCGCACGCGGCTCCAACCAGATTGAGCGTCGTCTGGGCAGCGGGGTGGAGGCACACCATACTGAGAACGACGTGGTCGCCTGGCTCAACGGGATTTTTGGCGGTGATGGACTTGGCCATCTTCCGCAGTAACAGAAAGCAAACTACAAGGAGCAATTGAAAATGAAGAAGAATCTTGGAGTGGTCCAGGCGGTCTTTCCGATGCCGGTGCTGATGGTCGCCGCATACGATGAGGCGGGAAAGGTCAATGTCATGAACGCCGCCTGGGGGATGATCTGCAATTCGGACCGCATCGCGCTGTTCATCGACGAGGATCATAAGACCACGCAGAACCTGCTGAAAAGCAAGGCGTTCACCGTGAGCCTCGCAGACCGCGCACACATGGACGTGGCCGATTTCTTCGGCATCGCGTCGGGGAACAAGATGCCCGACAAGTTCGAGCGGACTGGCTACACCGCGACCAGAAGCGCCTTCGTGAACGCCCCTGTCATCGAAGAATTCCCCGTGGTGATGGAATGCGAACTGGCCGAGGTCGTGCAGAACGACAGCTTCTACTGCATTGTCGGCAAGATCGTGAACACGGCGGTCGAGGAGGCCGTTCTCGACGAGAAGGGGAAAGTGGCCCCCGACAGGCTGGAAGCACTGGTTTTCGACCAGTTCCAGCACGGCTACTATGTCGTGGGCGAGAAGGTCGGCAAGGCCTGGAATGCCGGAGCCGCACTCATGAAGAAATGAACCATTAAAGGAGTTTGCTCAGGCAAGGGCAATCAACCAGCCGAATGTTTCCGTGCGCCGCTCCTTGGCCTCTGGGAAGAACAGCGCACGATGCTGCTGGAGAACGAATAGGTCGAACACGGGCCGCCGGATGTGATATTCGGCGGCTCAATTTTTGCCCCCAACCGCCGATTTGTAAAAGACCGCGTTTTACATCTCATATCTCTAATTTGAGGTTTGAAATCTTCTCCGACTGCACCTCAAAATCATCGGCTGTTCTTCTGCGGAGAAGATTTTTATCGCCTTTCTCTTGATATCCATGCAACGCTATTCAAGAAAAAAGCGGAGAATAGCGGCGTCTTGAGGCGGAAAATGTCGAGTTAGGGGAAAAGTCGGCGGTCTTTTCAAACGGAGAAAATCGGCGGGAAAACGTCTGGAGAAGCGTCCGAAACGGCCTTTTCTCCCTTCTCCGCAGGGGAATCACTGGAAACGGAGAATCCGCACAAGTGCCGCAGTTTGAGGAGGTTGGCAGAAACGAAACAGCCCGCCAATGGGTAAGCCATTGACGGGCTATGGGAAAAACGATGGTCGAGGTGGCGGGGATTTTTACAAATCATTCTCACCTGCTAAGCGGAAGTCCTACCCCTAAATCGACCTGTTTTCACGATTCTATTTTAGTTCCAACTCACTGTATTTCAAGATGTAGCAGTATTTCCAAGTGTTATTAAATCCTGATTCCACCATCCCCCGTCAAGAGAATGATGAAGTCGAAAAACACGGCTTCAAGATGATCATTGTGGAGAAACAGTCCAAATTACAGCAAATGCAGAGGTTCTCCAATGTTTACGCATCTATAATTCTTAAAAATCGTCAAATCGAATGGTTTTTCGTCCAAAATATGCTACATTATGGACGGAAACAAGATTGAGTGGACGAAAAGGAAACGCATCATGAGAACCTTCGACTACGAAAAACTGGCCGAACTCCATTGGGACAACGAGGAGCTCAGGCACGTCGCGAAAATCCACGAATACAAGGGACGGCTTACTGCGTTTGCCGACCGCAATTCGAAAGAGGCATTGCGTCTGGTGGAAATCGCGAAGATACAGAGCACGGAATCCTCCAATCGGCTGGAGGGGATTGTCACGACCTCGACAAGACTGCGGCAGCTTGTTCAGCAGAAAACTGTCCCGCGCAGCAGAAGCGAGCGCGAAATCGTGGGATACAGGGATGTCCTGAACACCATCCACGAGAGCCACGAATACATTCCCATCAGGCCGTCGTACATCCTGCAGCTGCACCGTGACCTGATGAAGCCTGCAGGCCTTTCATACGGCGGGCATTTCAAGAATGTCCAGAACTACATCAGCGAGACGAGGGAGGACGGGACTGTCGTGACCAGATTCACCCCTGTTGCGCCATACGAGACGGAGAGCGCCATTGAGGCGATATGCGCCAGCTACAGGCGAACCCTGGCAATGGAGACTGTCGATCCGCTAATTCTGATTCCCGTCTTCGTCTGCGACTTCCTGTGCATCCATCCCTTCAACGACGGCAACGGCAGGATGAGCCGTCTGCTGACTCTGCTGATGCTCTACCAGAATGGATACGATGTCGGGAAGTACGTCAGCATAGAAGCGCAGATTGCCAAAGCCAAAGACGCTTATTATGATGCGCTCCAGGCCGTCAGTGAAGGCTGGCAGGTCGGACGGAACGACGTGAAGCCCTTCATCAGATATATGCTCCAGGTCATATTGTCCTGCTATGTTGAGTTTGAGTCGCGAGCCGACATTATCGGGGGAGCTGACCACTCCGCGTATGATGTCGTTCTCGCGTATGTCAAGTCCAAGGTCGGGCGTTTCCGCGGCACTGACGCCATTGAGGCCTGTTCGTCCGCTGGACGTTCCGCCGTTCTGGCTAGCCTGAAGAAACTGGCGGAGGAAGGTGTCATACGAAAGGAAGGCGTTGGCCGAGCCACCTTCTATGTCCGCAATGACGATTCAGCGGATTAATCGTTGATTTGCGAAAACGTCCTGTTCTCCTGGAATGGATCCGACATCCTACGTCAAATGAGATGATTGTTTGTCCAAATAACGAATCGGGAAGCACTTTGCAAAACGCCTGCTCATTCGATGCCCAATTGGAGTCTGCGGAGTTCTTTGGCTAGTGATTCCCCAAAAGATTTTTCAGGAGATCAAGGTAATGAAACATTCAATAGAAAAAAGAGATGAGGCCATTCAACTCAGAAGATCGGGAAAGACTGCAAGGGAAATATCATCCCAGACAGGAATCGGCATGACAACCTTGAAGGAATGGTTCAGGGAGGAAGAGATAAATCGCCTTCCCAAGGGGAAGTGGCGTACAGAGGAAGAACAAAAAGCCATCGTCAACGAGTATCTTGAAAGCCATTCACCGAAGGCAATCAAGGAAAAGTACGGAATCGGCAAGACGACATTGTACCGTTGGAAGAAGAATCGCACAGTTGTCGCCAGAACTCATTCCGGATTGAAATACACCGCGGCGGACATCCAGAAGATGAAACGGCAGATCAAAAGCGACACGGTTTACAGGCAAATAGTCGAGGCCTGCAATTGCCTGCCCTCGTCGCCGATGAAAGAGCGTGTCCTTGAAATTGAACGGCTGAAGGACCGCTTCACAATCTATTCCCTTTGCAAGGTTCTTAAAGTCTCACACGAATCATACTATCGCATTTCCGCATCGTTGCGAGAAGAAAGCAAAACGCAATTTGAAATCAACGACCAGAATCTGATTCCGCGCATCCACTACGAGTTCAAGGAAAGCGGTGAACGCTTTGCCGCGCCGATGATCGCCCTCAAGTTGAAGGAAAAGGGAATCATCGTCTCCAAAGAGCATGTCCGCAGGCTGATGAAACAGGAGGGTCTGGTCAGCAAGCAATTCAGGCCTCGCTGCCATGGGAACACGACATGCAGGAAATACAATTACAGACGCAACAGGCTGAGACGCAACTTTACACAGTCAAAGCCAAATGCTTTCTGGGTCAGCGACATCACCTACGCCCGCGTCAACAAGGAGTTCTATGCCATCTGCACGATTCTCGACCTCTTCTCCCGAAAAACAGTTGGCTGGGGAATAGCGTCGGAGAACAACTGCGAACTGGTGTCCAGAACGTTCCAGCAGGCATTTGAAGATCGCGGACATCCGGAAGGACTGACATTCCACAGCGACCAGGGGGCACAATACACTGCGTATGATTTCAGAAAACTGCTGAGGGACCTGAACGTGCGCCAGTCATTGTCAAATCCGGGGACTCCCCATGACAACGCGGTCGCGGAATCCTTCTTCAGCACCTTCAAGCGCGAGGAACTGTCCCATAACTGCTACCATAGCCTTGAGGAACTTGAAAAGACCGTGGCGGATTATATCGACTTCTACAACCATAAACGCCCGCACCGAAAACTGAAATTGCGGACTCCCGACCAATGTGAACTGGAATATTCAAGGCGGGAGGCGAAAGATGCTGAATGATGGGGTGATACCAAAAAGCGACTTTCGGGAAGGGACCGCAAGGTCTGTACCGAAAGTCGCAGCAATTGCAGCTGGTCGGGGCGGAGAGATTCGAACTCTCGACCTACTGCTCCCAAAGCAGTCGCGCTAAACCAGGCTGCGCTACGCCCCGTTTTTTACTAATATAAGCAGGAGGGGGAAAAATACAAGTCCATCAGGTTGAAAAAGAGTGAAATCTTGGGAATGGGGGTAACATGTCACCACAGATTGAAGGCGTAATAGAAAAACACTAATAAGACCCGATGAGATGAAAAGGAGAATTTACAAACCTTGTGTTTCAAGGAGCGTTTTTTTCAACAGTTCCACAAATTGAGGGATGCGAGGGCCTGGGACAACGGCACACTGATCGGTGATGATGGAGATGTGGTTGTCGCGGACGGCAGGCAGATCTGGGAGCGTTCGTCTCCAATCTGCAATGGCGGCCTCAATCTGCGATTCGTCCAAATCGTGCCGCAACTCGATGATGCGGTCGGGATTCAGTTGAATGATGCTTTCTGCATTGAGAGTGGGAAAGGCGGCGATGGCCTTTTCGGGTACCAGTTCACAGCCGAGGGATTCAACCAGTCTGCTGAAATATCCATCGTTTGATGCAACCGTGAGACTCTGGATTCCGCTACCGACATCGCGCCATATTACCATCAGGATGCGCTGTTTCGATACAGTCGGCTTACTTGGTGCCAATGCTTTCAGCGTATTGTCTTTTAGGGCCTTCCCCTCTGCGTTACGTCCAAGGGCATTGCCGATGATCTCGAAGGAATCGAGCACCTCATCAAGGGTGTTTCCATCAACGTAGAGGACAGGGAGGTCTAGTGCCTCCAGACGGTGTCCGATGTCGGCGCCGCTACGCTGGAGGACGACACAAGTTGGCTTCAAGGCGACAACGCCTTCGATATCAGGGTCAATGAGGCCTCCAACTTTTGGCAAAGAAACGACTTCGGGTGGGTAGGTGCAGAATTTGGATACACCTACCACGTTTTTGCCGAGGCCTATGGCAAACAGCGTTTCAGTAGTGGCAGGTGCAAAGGAGACAATCCTGCTATTATCGAAACGCTGTTGCCCATCCTGTCGGGGGGAACATCCCCACAACAGGAAAACAAGCACACTAATGAAAATAAAAAGCCTCATTAGAATGTGAAGACTGCTCCGATGTAGTAGCAGCGTCCGTAGGTGTTGTAGCGTGTACCGTAGTCATCGGAGAGGGTGTAGTTGGTGTTCAATAGGTTTTCGATGCGTCCGTAAATCTGCAAATTATCAAGGATTTTGTATGAGATAGCAGTATGGAGCAGCATGTAGTCGCCAAGCTTTGAGCGGGTCACATAATCTGCATTCATCTGATTCCAGCGTGTTCCCGTCCATGCACCACCGAGATTGATGGCCAGTTTTTTGTTTTCTAAAGGATACCATGTGGCGTTGAGGGTGGCCTTATGACTTGGGATATAGGCGATGAGATGTTTGTTCACTGTTGCCTGGCGGTCGCGTGCATGTTGATAAGTGTAGGCGAGTTTCAAGGAGAACTGTTCAACAGGTTTGAACTCAGTATATGCCTCCGCACCTAAAATGGCGACACCGCTGATCTGGCCGTAGGTTGTACCATCATCTGTTGCGGCTGAGACAATGTAATTCTGCACGCGGTTCTCAAAGTAGGTGGCTCCGACGAGCATCTTTTTCTCCCAGATTTCCTGGTCAAATCCAATTTCCCAGGTTTTGTTGGTCTCTGGTTTGAGGTCGGGGTTGCCGCCTAGGAATCCCCATCCATTTGGGGGCGCATAGAGCTCATAAACGCTGGGGGAACGGTAACCCTTGCCCATGCTTGCGCGGAGGGTGGTGCCCGTTTGTTCCAGATAGTATTTGGCGGAGGCGTCGCCTGTCCATTCGTCACCGAATTCAGAGTGGTCGGTGTATCGTCCATTAAGGGCAATGAAGAGGTTTTGTACAGGTTCCACTTGGTAGCCCACAAAACCAGCCGTGGTGTAGTGGGAGCGTTTCAAGGTACTCTTGTGCGTTGTGATGTTCTCGGCACACTCATCGATGTATTCAATACCAGCGGTGAGAGTGTTCCAGTCGTTGATATGGTAGGTTGCTTGACCGTTCAGAAACTGTGTATCGCCCGTATAACGATAGAGTGTCTCGGTGTTTTTACGGTTGCGGTATGCCCTGTCGGAGCGTGTGAAGGCATATGCCAAGCTAAGGTCTAACTTGCCATCGAAGAGCTCCTTCCCGATGAGCTTGCCCGATGCGATATTGCGCCGCACCCAGATATTGTCATCGTCTGGCACTACGATGGTATCCCCTGTAAACCAGTCGTCGTAGGTATAACCTGCATCGTATTCCTCATCGATATCCTGGAAGACACTGTTGAGTTCCAGACGCCATTCGGGGGTAAACTGGATGCCGATTCCGCCTGTATATGACATACTGCGATAAACGTCGTTGTCGTCGTTGACGTTACCATATTGATCAGATGCGACAACCGAGATGCCGCGCTCTGCGTCTCTACCGATTCCCAGTTTGAAATCGACGATGTCGTATTTGCCGAAAATGAGGGCGCTAGTGTTGAAGCGTTCATGACTGCCTGCTTCCAGTGCGATGCGCCCGTGTATGCCATCCTCCGTGGGACGTTTTGTGATGATGTTGATGACACCCCCCATGGCTGAGGACCCCTGCAGACTGGTTGCCCCTTTCACGATTTCGATACGGTCGATGTCATATATGGATAGATTTCCAAGGATGGGGAAGGATTCCGTGGAGGAGTTGTCCATGTAGGGGATGCCGTCCACCAGAACTTTTGCGTGGTAGGAATCCATGCCTCGAATGGATATCTGGGCGTTTGAATCATAGGGGCCGTAGGATTTCAGCGTAATGCTAACATCGTCACGCAGAGCCTCCATCACACTTTGAAAACGGCTATCTTCCAGATCTGAACTGGTGATGAGGTTGAATGATTGGGCTAGTTGCGCAGTCGGCACGACAACGCGAGTGGCCGTGACCGTGAGGGGGGGGAGTTCTGCAGCAGACTGCTCAGACGCATTTTCGACTTTCGCCTCCTGGGCGAACAGGGTTGCCGCCGACGCCATCGTCAGGGCAAGGATTGGATTCAGTTTCTTCATCGCTTTCTCCTCGATGTTATTCCAAATATTGTCCCCCTTGACGCTATTCAGTCCAAGGGCTGGATTTGCTGTCACTTTGGACAATAATTTGGAATTAGCTGTAATCCGAGCCGCCCAGAACCGCGGAAATAGAAACGGCGTCTTACAAATGCAAGACGCCGTTGTTTCCGCCCTATTCAAGGCAGAATGCAGGTGCGGTCAGTCCCAAATCGCGAGGACGGCCGTTCTGTACAGAGTATCCTGGCTACGCGGATTCAAACCTTGGGGCGGCCTTCCCAGACGCAATACGTCCAGTGACCATAGTGCCCTTTGTATCCGCACACAGTTGCGCGACAGTTCCAGATTCTCACTGGATTCCTCTGTGCTTCATCTTGCGAAGCTCAGATTGTATGATACAAATAATATACAACCCAAAAGGGGCATTACAAGATAAAGAGTATTTTTTACATTCATTTTGGGGGTATAGAGCGTTTCAAATAGTTTAGCGTTCTAAGTGGGTAATTTCGATAGACTAGGTCGTCTCGCGAGGTGAACCCCATTCCCTCCCAAAAGATATTGCCGCCAGTATTGTGGACGAACGCCAGAAGGGCAACCTTGCTGATGCCGCAATCCCGCAACGCATCCGTCGCCATTCCAACCAATGCTCGCGCGATGCCCATGCGCCTGCAATCGGGGCGGATGGCCAGGTGGTAGATGAAACCGCGCCGCCCGTCATGCCCTGCCAGAATGACGCCCACGATGTTGTTATCTTGGTTTGCGACGAAGCAGGTTTGCGGGTTTCGCAGAAGATAGCGTGTGATGCCCTCGCGTGAATCATCAACGTCGTTCAGTCCGATTCCATCACAGGAAGTCCATAGTGCATATACGGCGTCATAGTCGTCAGGAAGCATCGTCCTGAATGTGACCTGGGCCTTGTCAGGCAAAGAAGACGGTTCCTTTTCCATGCTGCTGGATTCCTCCGCCAGTTTCTCCGCGATTTTCAGGGCCAGCTCGAAATTGGCGTATTCGTGGTTGGCCTTGCCAAGTTCTGCGGTGTCGTATCCGTCCTTCTCCAGAACATCCCCCGTCTGGAGGAAGGAATATAGCTCCAAACCATAGAAGTCGCAGACTGCCTGGAGGCCAGCAAGTTCCATATCGACGGCGATGCAGCCTTCGGCGACACGCTTGGCGTAAAGCCCCTGCGTTTCGCGGAAAAAGGCGTCTGTCGTCCAGCAGCGTCCAGTCACAACGGGTGCGCCTGCTTCCTTCAGCCATGCGGCGACCTTGGCGGCGTTTCGCATCGTGATGTAGTCCGATTTTGGGGCGTAGTGATAGGACATGCCCTCATCCCGATAGGCCTCTGTCGGGACAACGATTCTCCCGTGCGTTGCCTTATGGCAGAGGGAGCCTGCGGAGCCAAAAGTGATGTAATGGCGTGCGCCGACAAGCCAGTTGGATTCCTCGATGTGCCCTCCAGCCAGTGACGCTCCCTGTCCTGACAGGTAGATGGCAATGGTTGTGCCATGCAGATCGAAGCCGTAAATGGGGATGTTGCCGTTGCAGGCGGTTATCTCCGCAAGTTTTCGGCAGTCAAAACGCTCCAGAAGGGCTTCCAGTATGTTTTGGGAGAAAGTGACAATGCAGATGTCGCATTGATGTTTCTGGGGGCCGTAGAATGCCTCGCGTGAGGTGATGGAAGGAGTTTTGTCGTCGAAGGAGTCGGTTATCATCGTTGGTAATTTGGGGGGTGTTTCCTCAGAAGTAATGTAGTTGAGGATTCAGATAACTCAATCCGCATTTGTGAAAAAAACACTTTGTGGAGCAAACAAGACGTTTTTTCACCGATTTAGGTTTGCTTTATGGATTTGGGAATATATTATTATAGCAAAAATATCCAGGCGGATGCCTGGAGGCAGCTTGATTATTCACCAAATTGGAGGAATTGATTTCATGGCAACAAAGGAGACAAGCAAGGCCGCTGCTAAAATTGTCCGCATGGGATTCATCGGCTATGGCATTCAGGGACGCACGGTTCTGGTGCCGCGTTTCATCAAGCAGGATAATGTCATTGTGAAATCGGTATGCGATTGCGACAGGATCCGTCGGGAGGCTGCCGTGAAGTTTGTCAATGACTATTATCGTGAGAACAAGAAAGCACGGCTGGCCAAATGCAAGGCTGTTGCCGATTTCCGCGACATTATCAACGACAAGGAAATTGACGCGGTCTGCATCGCCACGCCAGACCATTGGCATGCCTATATTGCTTGCGCAGCCATGAAGGCGGGGAAGGATGTCTATTGCGAGAAGCCGCTCACCTATTCAGTGGAGGAGGCGGTGCTGGTCATGAAGGCGCAGAAAAAGTTCAAACGGGTGTTTCAGACGGGGGCCATGCAGCGTTCCTGGCGCGAGTTCAGGACCGCCTGCATGATTGTTCGCAATGGTCTTATCGGGAAAGTCAAGTACGTTGATTGCAATTACGGAAACGCCTCTGCACAGGACAACAGCGAGATTGCCAACTTCCCCGCAAACCTGGGCGGGCCTTCCCATCCGCATCGCTTCTTCTGCCAGTGGAATGGGGCGGAGAAGAAGGCTCAGGATGTCGCGACGGAATCCGCTCCGAATCCAGATGTGGATTGGGACATGTGGCTGGGACCAGCCCCCTGGTCTCCCTATTCGGACCAGTGCGCTCCACGGGGCATCAACAAATATTATCCGATGTTCTGGCGCTTTGACGACAACTACGGCACTGGCTTCAATGGCGACTGGGGCGCGCACCATCTGGACATCGCGCAGTGGGGGCTTGACCTTGACAAGTCGGGCCCCGTGAAGGTTGTCTGCTCAGAGGAGCCTTATTCCGTGAATCCGCTTCATGGCGGACGCCGCCAGTTTGGCATGAAGTTCATCCTGGAGGATGGAACCATCATCTTCCACAATCCATTCGGTCCGTGGGGCACGGTTTTCTATGGCACCAAGGGAATCGTCGCCGTCAACCGCGGACGGATAGCCGTGTGGCAGGGCAGGGGAGTGAAGCCGACGCCGCAAATCCGCAAGGAACTGGGTGACGCTTCATTCAGCAAGATGAAGAAAATTGTGTCGTCGATCGGCGAGGACTATGGTTTTGACCCATCACAGAAGAGCGATGATCGGCTTGCCAGTTGCCTTGACACCCTGGACAGCTATTTCAAACTTGAGGAGGCTCCTCTCCAACTTTACAAGAGCAAACAACAGGAACAGAACTTCATCGACTGCTGTATTTCGCGCAAGCCCACGATTTCGCCAGCCGAAACAGGCGCCCGTGCTTCCATCCTTTGCCAGCTCTGCAACATTAGCTACGTCTATGACGCCAGTTTCGACTGGGATCCCGTGAAATGCACATTCGCCAACGGAACTGGCGACCCAGCCTGGCTCAAACGACCTTATTACCGAAATGGTTGGGATATTAAGCTATAAGACATCGCTATATCCCCATGGGTTGGTTACTGAGATTGCGAACGGTAATGCACAAAGTGTGTAGAATCCTGTAACGCAATATAAGTACTCAAACGCAACAAATATATAAGTACTCAAACGCAACAAATATATAAGTACTCAAACGCAACAAATATATAAGTACTCAAACGCAACAAATATATAAGTACTCAAACGCAACAAATCGTCGATTGCAAACAACTTACCAAATCTAGCGTTTCGAAAATAGTTGAACAGAGAAATATGGAGTGTGACAAATGAATTTTGGACTTCCCAAAATAGGCAAAGTGACGCCTGTTCATTCGCGGGCGGTGAAGAACTCACTTTTTGGTGTTGGCTTCGAGAAACTGGACAGGAATGTCTTTGACCCTGAAAAGGCGTATGACAAGGTTGCTGCACTAGGCGTGAAGAAGATACGCTTGCAGTCGGGCTGGCAGCGCACGGAGACGGAAAAGGGCCATTACCACTTCGAGTGGCTGGATTCCATCGTGGACAACCTGATTTCACGCGGCCTGGAACCATGGATTTGCCTCTGCTATGGCAATTCGCTTTATACCAAGGAGGCGCAGACGAGTTTCGGCGCGGTCGGTTATGGTCCCATGCGTACGAAAAAGGAGCGCGACGCCTGGGTGAAGTATGTCACGGCCTGCGTAAAGCGCTATGCGGACCGTGTGGAATGGTTTGAAATTTGGAACGAGCCCGAATGGTGCTGGCGGCCAGTCGTCAGCGGCAAAGAGTATGGGGAGTTTTCGATTCTGACTGCAAAGGCCATCCGCAAGGCCGCGCCTAAGGCAAAAATCATGGGGGCCTGCATCTGCGGCTTCCACCCCGAGTGGATATACAACTGCTTCGGGACGGGGTGCCTCGACTACTACGATGCTGTTACCTATCACTGCTACATGCCCGACGACGACTGGTGTGCTGGGCAGGTGCGTTTCCTCAAGGCGGTCATCGAACAGTACCGTCCTGGGTTGCCTATCATCCAGGGCGAGACGGGCTGCCAGTCCCGCGAGGGTGGCGCGGGCGCCATGAAAATTATGGCTTGGAGTGAGGATAAGCAGGCTCGCTATCTAGCACGCTCCGCTTTCCTCCACCTCAGTCTTGGGGCACTTTTCACGAGCTATTTCTCCAGCCTCGATATGATCGAGGCTCTCCATGGCACCGTCGGTGATGTCGCCACCTACCTTGATTATGGATACTTCGGCCTGCTGCGGGCCGATTTTGATGAAAATGGACGCGCCTCAGGCATATACACGCCGAAGCCATCCTACTACACCTACCAGACCATCGCATCCGTCTTCCGCGATTCTCCAGAAGTCTGCGACCTTCCCATCAAGAGCACCGACAGATACAGGCAGCCAAATCCGCGTCTGTGCCTCATCGACGAAGACTACCTCTACATGCAGAAGTCAATCGGCTTCCGCCGCAAGAACGGTTCCTGCGCCCTGGTCTATTGGCATCCCTCCCAACTGATTCGCGAAACATACGAATCCTCTCTCAGTCTTGAAACCTATCTACCTGGCAAGGTGCATATCATCGATCTCCTCACTGGAGACGTCTATGACATCCCTGACGAGCGTATCGAAGACCATAAAGGTGCGCGTCTCTTCCGAAACATTCCCCTTGCCGACTATCCCATCGCTTTGACATTCGGCGAGTTCTTTACTTTTAAATCCAAGAAGACGAAACAATGAAACGTTCTGAAATCAACCGTGTCATTGACGAGGCGCGCGAATTCTGGGGTAGTCTAGGGTTTCTTCTGCCACCGTATGCAGTATGGGATTTGGATGCATGGCGGGCCTGCTGTGATGACTGGACCGAGATTTTCGATTTGGGCATCGGCTGGGATGTCACCTCATTTGGCGAAGAGGATTTCCTGAAATGTGGACTGCTTCTTTACACACTGCGCAACGGCAAGCTGGGTTCTGTGCAATACCCCAAGCCGTATGCTGAAAAGATTATGATGGTGCGCGAGGGGCAGGTCACCCCACGGCATTTCCACTGGCACAAGCGCGAGGACATCATCAACCGAGGCGGCGGCAACTTGGTCATCGAACTGTTCCGTGCTGATCCGTCCGCCAACAGGGTGTGCGGAGGCCCCTTCAGCATTAGCGTGAATGGCATACGCCGTCAGATGAACTCGGGGGAAAAGCTGATTCTAACCCCAGGCGAAAGCGTTGCCCTTGAACCCATCCACGCCCATAAGTTCTATGGCGAGCCTGGTTCGGGGCCGTCGATGATCGGCGAAGTTTCCATGGTGAACGACGATGTCAACGACAACTGCTTCGTCGATGGCGCCATCCGCTTCGTGCCTGTTATCGAAGACGAGCCTCCACGCTATCTCCTTGCCTGCGAATATCGACAGTTCTTGAAGGGATAATAGCCCCTAATCACACTATGTAATAATTCAGAAGGAGGGGCACACAGCCATGGTTTGCCAGATTTTCTGCGCCGTACCGCTTCGCTATGCTACGCGGCACGGCGCAAAGGAACTTGGTGTATCGCATGTCCGTGGGTTTCGCTCGCACCAAAGGTGCTCGCTTCACCCACGGCTATGTTCTTGCTGCCGCTACGCGGCTTACCCTTATGAACACTAACCACTTACCACTCTCTTCTTGAATAGTAACCAAAGGAAGAAGGGGGCGCCGAGGAGGGCGGTGATGATGCCGACAGGCATTTCGGAGGGGGCGATGATGGTTCGTCCGAAGGTATCGCACAGGACGAGAAAGGCACCGCCGAAAAGCAGGGAGGCGGGCAGAAGGAGGCGGTGCGGGGCGCCTACAAGACGTCGGCAGATGTGCGGGCAGACCATGCCGACAAAGCCGATTGGACCGCAGAAGGCTGCCACGGAGCCGACCATCAGGGAGACCGCCATGAATACGGCGAGAAAGCAACGGCGGATATTGACGCCGCGCGTGGCCGCGAAATCGTCACCCACCGACAGGGTGTCCAGCTCGCGTTGATGCATGAAAAGGACGATGGCGGAGACCAGGCAGAACGGGAGCATGGCGCACAGTTCGCGATAGCCCGTGATGGCCAGGTTGCCGACCATCCAGCGGACCACTCTGAACAAATCCGCCTCCCTTCCGATGTACTGCATGAACATGATGAGGCTTGAGAAGAGGAAGCTGACGGCCACGCCCGCCAACAGAGTGGTTTCCGTGGTGCGCCGTCCTCTGAAGCGGCTGATGGTGAAGACCAGCAGCGCAGAGAGCAGGGCACCAGCGAAGGCGAAGAGGCTGAGTGTGCTCTGGCCGATGAATGTCATGGCCAGTCCCAGGCGCGCTGCGATGGCGACACCCAGGGAGGCCCCCCCCGAAACCCCCAGCGTGTAGGGGGTGGCGAGGTTGTTGCGGAAGAGAGTCTGGAAACAGGCTCCGCCCAGGGAGAGCGAAGCCCCCGCCAGAAACGCCGTCAGCACACGAGGTACGCGCAGCCGCCAGAAGATGCCATAGCCAGTTGAGCCGCTTTCCAGCATATCCGACAGCTTGAGCAGGCTGGACGAACCGAAAAACGGCGCGACGGCAAGCACCAGCAGGGCTGCGGCAAATAGGATGGATATGCGATAGGCGGGCTTCATCAATCAGGGCTTCAGGATGGTGAACTGTCCATCGGCGGTTGAGACGGCGATGGTGTAGCCCTTGTCCGCAGGAATGGCGCGGATGTCGGTGATGATTGCCCCGAAGTTGTGGTTTGCGATGATGGTGCCGCCCTCGTCGATGACGACCAGTGTACCGTTCTCAGTGCCGAAAACGCCCGAGCAGTCAGGCAGGGCACGGCAGATGAGCACAGGCGAGGCGAGGCTCTTGCTCCAGAGCAGCTTGCCGTTGCAGTCGAAACGGTATGCGAAGCCGTTGAGGGAGACGGCCAGCAGGTCCTCCTTCTTGACTGTGTCTGAGCGTTTGACAGGGACAGTGCGCATCACCTCGTCGCCCGTGGCGAAGGAGGCGATGAGGTTGCCAAGCGGACGGCCTGTGACCAGTGGGCGGTAGAAGCAGATGAGCCCCTTGTCCTCGCCGACGACGAAGGTGCTGTCCTTCTCGCCAGAAAGCACGCCCGCGACGCCCTTGTTGCCACGCGCGAAGTAAGCGCCCCACATCTTGCGGCCCTGGTAGTCCAGCACCGTGGCGTAGTAATAGCGTGTGCCACAGAGGATTTCCATCTTGCCGTCGCCGTTGATGTCGGCAACCTCCAGCGCGCGCGTCGGGTGGACGACCTCGAAGTTCCAGATTTCATTGCCCTTGGTGTCAAGGGCATAGACCGTCCAGTTGTCGCAGCCTGCCAGGATGGTCAGTTTCCCGTTCTGCTCCAGGTCGGCGACTCGTACGAGTGTGCAGACGGCACGGAGGCGGTAGAAGGGGAATTGGTGCGACCAGAGCAACTTGCCGTCGGTCTTGTAGGCCTTGAGGGTGGTGTCTTCACAGGCGAGAAGTAGTTCCATGACGTCGTCGCCGTCGATGTCGGCGGCTGCGATGTCGTTGATTTTGGACCCGACGTTGATGGAGGCGACGATGTTGGCCTTGCTGTCGCAGATGAAGAGCTCGCCCGTTTTGGTCGAGAGGGCAGTGAATTGCTTGTCCTTTTCCGTGAAGGGCATGACGCAGGTGATATGCGACTTCATCCGCTCCTTGATCGCTGCGGATGTGGGCAGGCCGATGACGCGGATTTCGTTGATGTAGATGGCGGAATCCTCCTGCGGTACGTATTTCAGACGCAGAGCCTTGATAGGCTTGTGGGTGAGCTCGATGGGCATGGAGATGGGCTCGCCGAAGTCCTTGTGCTTTTCGCCCGTCGCGTCATAACTGCCCGCCTTCTTGAAGTGCTTGCCGTCTTCGGAGACGTATGCGGTGATGAGGCCTGGCCTGAACTTCACGCCCTTGCGGTTCTGGGTGGCCCACCACATCAGGTTTTCGACCTTGTTGACTTGCTGCGGCTCGTCGAAGGTGATGGTGATTTCAGGCTCCTTCCCAACCGCGTACATGGTGGAGTCTTGTGTTCCTTTTCCCCTGCCATCCGTCAGGTTTTGCAATCCGTTCGGGTGGTTGGGAAGCCCTAGGGAATTGACGGATTTGCGTTGGGCGTTTTTCGCGTCTGGCAAATCGTTCGGGCGGGCGGGAGCGAAGATGTTGTCGATGTCAGGCGCGTCTCCCGAAAGGGTGAACTTGATGGTGTCCTGGTATTCGGGTGCAGTCAGCCAGAGGTTGCCTTGTTCTTTGGAGAGCATGCTGAATGGACCGTAGAACTGTTGTGTATGCAGAGCCTTCAGGAGTTTGCCTGGAATCGCCTTTGCAACGGATGCGGCTGGTTTCGGTGGCTCCGCCAGCTTGGCGCTGCTCTTCTTGGTGTCGCACTTCAGCAGACCGCCTGCGTTGAAATCAATGGCGTAGAGGGTTTTGCCCGTGTCAACGGAAAAGCCTTTGGTGGTGCGCTTAAAGCCCCAGGGTACGACATCGCCCTCGGCACTGCCGTGGAGCAACGCACCCATCGTGAGCGTTGTCCCCTTCTTGAACGTATCGTCGATGTTCTGGTCGAGAACATGCGCCAGCGGTTTTGCGAACTTGTAGCTTTCCCAGCCTTCGCCCAGACTTCTGTTCTCCTTGATGGTGAGTTGGGTGTTGTCCCAGCACTGGATACGGAGGGATGGACCCTGCTGGGTCAGCTGCATTCCGTCGTTTCTGGGGGCGTATTCGCCCAGTCCGTTCCAGCGCTGGCGCACTTGGAAGGAGGCTGCCTTCTTGACCAACAGTTCATCGACAACCACCATGGCGTTTTCCTTCTTGAGCCAGAAGAAGAAGCGCGTCCAGTCGGAGGGGCCGAAACCGTTGGCGCGGGAGAAGGCCCAGCAGAGGTCGTCGTTTTCGCCGCTGGTGAGCAGCTCCATGTAGTCGGGAAGGCTGAATGCCTCTCCGTTGGCAAGGAGCAACAAGGAGTTGTGGAATTTCTGCTGCGGCTTGGGGTAGGAGTTCTCCATGAGCCATTCGCGGTTCATATAGGTGAGGCGAAGAACGCTGTTGGCGTCCTCATGACGGTGGCCGCCGTTGTTCACGCCATCCACAAGTGCATAGAAGCCATTGGGTTCCAATGCGCTACGATATGCCATCTTGTCATAGCATTTCTCAATTGGCGGGACGGGCATCGGGCACTGCATGGTGTCGTAGTACATCTGGTCCAACGGATTGATTAACAACCCGACGATCTCTTTGCCAGCAGCTGCATTGAAAACACCGTTGGATTCGGCTTGCTTGTCCCAGTACTCGCCATTGAACTCGCCGATGTTGGAAACGGGTTGCTCGGTCTCGGTCGGTGCCAAGGGATTCACGGGTTGCCCGATACGCTGGTACTTGAGGTGAAGAAGCAGCCCAGCCAGTGGCTCCCTGGTGGCCGCGTATGCCTTGCGGAGGAAGGGGAGGTCGGAACCGCTGGAGGACCAGGCCCCGTCGTCGCCGTAGGGAGCCTGCGTCCAGAGGTTGTCCATCGTCTGCCCGCAGACGTAGATGCCCTGGCGGACGCTACTTCCCTTGGCGTTATAAGTGTTGGTGAAGAAGGTGTCGTCAGGCATGACAAGCGAGTAGATGGTGCAGTGGTTCCAGGTGAGCCATTGGTAGCTGTCGCAGTCGTCGAACACTTTGGCAGCGGGAATCTGCCTCATGAAGTTGTGCTTGATGATGGCCAGCCAGTCCTTCGGCGTTGCCATCTTGGGATAGTATTTGGAGAAGTAGAGGCCGCCCATCATCGTGCCCATCGAGCAGAAGGTCAGGTGGTTGGAGGTGACGCCATTTCCCGTGGTGCCACCAGCCGCCTCGGGAACAATCTGCATGTTCAGCCAGGCGAGGATGGTTTGCGTGACGTCGAGCCTGTCCTGCTCGGTGAGCGTGGGGTCGTGCTCGATCAAGTCCCAGCCCGCGATGGCATAGACGGACGGGAAGTCGCTGTCGAACCCCCACGGTCCGCCATATTTACGCGGGTCGGCCACGGCACTTTTGCGGTAGAGGCGGCAGGTCTCAACGTAGAGCCTTGCATCCAACGGGTTTTGCCACGTGAGGTAGCGCTTGCCGATGGTGGCAAGGTAGCCGCCCAGGCTGGTGTGGTTGCCGTTGTCGAGGATTTGCTGCGCTTTTGCCAGTCCGTCTTCCACGTGGGATTTGTTGAACTTCTCGACAATGATGTTCTTGGGGAGCTTCATCTCATAGAGACGCTGGATGGCGACGGTGCCGCCTGTCTCCTTGACGGAGGATTTGAGGTGCTTCAGGAAGGCGGCGACTGCCTTGTCGAGCCCTGCTTCGTCGCTGGCTTCCAGGGCAATCACGTCCGCTCCTTTTTTGAAGGGTTCGAAGACGGTGCGAACGACGTGGCCGCCTGCGCCTGGCCACCTCTTGTCGGCGATGATGGCACAGCGCGCGTAGATGGTGAGCATTGCGGGGTTGTCAAAGATGTTGCCAAGCATGATGGCAGTGCGGGAGGGGACGCGCTCTTTCAGGGTGCCAGGAATCAGCTTGGGCTGCTTGTCCTCCTTGGCGAAGGGTGCGAAGGCAGCGGCTAACTTGTTGGCTGCCTTGCGTCCTGCTTCGGTGTCGGGGTAGATGATGTCGAACTGCGGAATGCCGTTTTTGAACAGCACTGTTTCCGTTGGCAGGTCGGTGACCTTCTTGACATTCTCCCAGTTCTCCTTTAGCCTGGAAAAACCGATTTCCTGTGACTCCTTTGTTTGCATGGCGTTCTCCGTTCTGAATGATTTGATGGTTAATATGATGGTGTTGTTTGTTGCCATTGTACCAAGGTAGAGCCTGAACGTGGAGATTTTGTCGGGTTCGTTCCCGCTTAGAATATCTTTTTCCGACTTTGCCGCGCCGTGCATGCCTGTGGTCATGATCAAGGTGTTGTCCTTTAGGTCGTAGAGGCTTGAGGCTTTGCGCAGGAGGTAGCTCCACGGCGTCACTTTCTCATCTTTGTTGAATCCCCGCACATAGAAGGCAACGTATGGCGACGGCGACTGAAAATCCGCCTGCAACAGTAGGGACTTGTCAACGAGCGAAATGGGCTTCCGAAGGCTGAGTCCCACTTCTAGATACATGTTTCTGTTGGGATCTTTGTTGACAGCTGGCGTCGTCCCCTGTATGACCAGCTGGAGCCGCCCATCCTTTTCCACAAACTCCGCCTTGCAGCCAGACTGGTACGAAATGGCGATGGTCTCCTTATTAAGCAGTTCTTCCGCAAAAAGCACACAGGCAATGAACTGGCTGACTATCAAAACATAACGCATCGTGGTCAATCCTCTATTCTTCTTGTTTATGCCCATTAGATTTCCTCCTGGAGTTGCTCTATCGCTGTCAACCAATCATCAAATAAAGGACACCGCTGGCGCATTGTATCAATGCCTATTTCCTGGGCAATTGAAATGCCAGTAGTAGTTTTCCCGTATTGTCCAGACGTCCATTGATCAAGCCGTTTAGATGGAGCTGTTTCAGGACCATTGTTAATTTCTTCTGGACTTCCACATTCTTGAAGGACTGCATCAATTGTACAAACAGGGATATGAAGATGTTTGCTCATAACTGATGTGTCACAAAACAACAAAGCTTCAAACTCATGGACTGCCGTAAAAGGGAAATAACGATTTTGTGAGTGTGTTTCTGGATATGAATGCTGAATAGAATCCATAGCTGCCTGATTGAGGATTCTTGCTATGTCACGTGGCGAATGTTGCTCATTGATTGTATCAAGAGATGGCCATTCTTTCAGACCATAATAATCAACAAAACTAGCAACGATAATATCCCGCCGTTGTTTTAAAAAGTTTACAACTTGTTTGGCAACTCTTGGGAAACGGATGTCACCGCCTGCATAGACTGTTCCAGAATGTTTGTCAATGCGCGTACGTACTTTTGGAGAGGTGACAAATATTCCACGTAAGGCCCAGTAGGGCGCAAGAACATTCTTGACAAATAGGTTTTCAGTCGGACCTTCAACAACAACTTCAACAGTAAGATTCTTATTCATAGATTGTCCCTCCATGAATAATATCATGAGACCAGAGTTCTCCAACTGAATAATCCTCAAGCCAAACTTTGTAATCCTCTTCTTTCAAATGTTCAAGAGTTGTTGTTCCTTGTTGGCGCTTTGCAACGATGATGTCATCGATTGAAAAATTGTCTAACAACATTGGAGATTGAGTCGCAATGATGACCTGTGTCCGCTTTGCTGCCAAAATGATCAATTCTGCAAGAATATGAATTGCTTCTGGATGCAGGCCCAATTCTGGTTCATCGATGACAATCGTTGTCGGTGGATTAGGTTGCAACAAAGCAGTTGCCAGGCAAATAAAGCGAATAGAGCCATCTGAAAAATGATATGGTTGCATAGGATAGCTGGTGCCTTTTTGCTTCCAAGTCAATTTAACTTTTTGAGCCTCACCCATTGGAATAATATCAAGGGAAAAGTCATCGAAAAAAGGAATGACCAATTTTACAGCATTTCTGATTTTTTCGTAATAATCCGTGTAATTATCGCGTAAGTTCAACAAGAATGGAGCGATATTGCCTCCATCATCACGTAAAACCATACAATCTTCAACTATTTCAGAACGGCGCATTGGCGCAGTGGAGCTGGAATCGTGAAAATGATAAACCATCCACTTGGATATGGCGTCATAGACGAAAAAACCGACCCCATTCCATTGACCATCACTAGAGCATTCATTCTTCTGTTCTGCAAGTCTGCTTTCCAAGGATGGACTTCCGTATGATCTCCAGTTAAAATCTTTATATTTTCTTTCCTCTGTCAGCAACATGTCTTCGGAGATAGTTGGGGACATCGTGAAACGATAGAAATTTGAGCCAGAAGAATTGATGCTATTGGATGTGAACTCAAATCCTATATTGATAACAGGGGTTTCCTTTAGTCCAAGATACGGGAAAGCATCTGCTCCACCATTCATTTTGATAAAATGCTGAAAAGCTCCCTTAGACATGGCAAGCAACATTTTGAAAATCTGAATGAAATTACTCTTGCCTGCACCATTGGCCCCAATAATGACATTGAGTGCGTTGAGCTCAAAGCCCTTAAGCTCTTTCAGGGATTTGAAGCCATCAACAAAAATGCGTTTTATTGTTCCCATAAAGGTTAATTTCAAAAACTATTGGGCAAAGGACGAATTAACAAAAGACGATTATGTTTGAAAATTCAATCTGATGATATGTTAACTTGATTCCAAGTAGCATACAAAAAGAATAATCCAATAACGCTATGTTTCCCAAGAGGGCCGAAGACCGCGAAGCTGACAACGCTCGGAGTAAACGCCAGAAAACGCTGACAAGCACCCGCAGGAGGCATAGCCTGCGGAAGACATTCCCAGCGAAATCCCGCACACATCTCGTGCGCAACAAAAAACGTGCCATTATCGACCTACATAGGGAATAGAGCATCCAATAAATAATCTACCTAACAATAAGTTGAAGTCAAATAGGAATGCTTCAAAATCTTCCACAAATTTATGGTCCATAATTGCTTTTTGCATAGATTTAGCAAACAAGAAGAGTTTTTATGCCACAAGAAACGATAGCCTAAAAGGCGATATCTCGTCGTCGTTACATCCGTTGTGGCATTGCAAGGGGGATGGGGAGTGGGCAGGGTTTTCGACGGCGGCGCCGTCGCCACTCCCTTTCTGTGGCAATGTATGGGCGTTGGGGAGGGGGCAAGGGGGCCGACGGCGAGGACGCCGTCGCCACTCCCTTTCTGTGGCATTGCAAAGGCGCTGGGGAGTGGGCAGGGTTTTCGACGGCGAGGACGCCGTCGCCACTCCCTTTCTGTGGCAATGCAAAGGCGCTGGGGAGTGGGCAGGGTTTTCGACAACGAGACGTCGTCGCCACTCCCTTTCTGTGGCAATGCAAGGGTGTTTGGGAGTGGGCAGGGTTTTCGACGGCGAGGACGTCGTCGCCACACCCTTTCTGTGGCAATGCAAACGCCGTCGCCACACCCCTCCTGTCATGGCGCGATGAGGAAAAGTTTGCCTTCTTCGGTGGCTACGAGGAGCTGAGCGGTGTCGGGGCGGCGCAGGAGGATGTTGACGCAGGAGCCGAGGTTGGTGGTTTTGATGGTCTCGCCCTTGGCGTTGAGAGTCAAGAGACGGCCATCACGCAGGCCGACATGAAGGAAGGTCTGCGGCGTGGTGGTGGCGGCAACAGCCATGATGGGGGAGCCGAGGTCGCGGCTCCAGCGTAGAGAACCATCGCCGTTCCACGCATAGATGAACTGCGAGTAACTGCCCGCGATGGCCTCGTCTTTGCCGTCGGCTTCGGGCGTGCCCGCGTCCAGGTCGGCGGTGAGGACGGAATGAACCTCCTCGCCCGTGTTGAACTCCATCAGCCTATTGCCCTTGCTGTTCATCATATAGGCGAAGCCATTGCCGCTGCCAGCAATGACACCTCGTGTCTTGTCCCCGTCGAAATTGCCCGTGGCGATAGCCCAGCAGATAGGACCGAAGCTAGAGCGCCAGATCCGTTGCCCCTTGCCGTTGAGCACAGGCATCGTGTAGTAGTGAGTGCCGCAGATGACCTCGTCCAATCCATCGCCATCCAGGTCGGCGACGGCTCCCGAACGTGACGGATGGACTGCCTCGTAGTGCCAGAGGAACTTGCCTGTGCGGTCGAAGGCGTAGAATCGCCAGTTGTTTCCGCCGACGACCACTTCGGGGAAACCGTCGCCGTCCAGTTCGCCCGTGAAAATCACGTTGGCACTGGGGAAGACGCGGTAGTGGTCGAGAGAATAGCTCCAAACCGTCTTCAACTCGGGGGTAAGGACGGTGACGACGCCGTTTTCAAGGGCAACAGCAATCTCGTCGTTGCCGTCCTTATCCAAATCAGCGCATACCATGGCATTGACGCGTGAAGATAGGTTCTGCTTCGCGATTTGCGTTCCATTCGCGTCTAGGATGAAGAGGTCGCCATATCGAGTACCGACAGCCTCGAACAGCTTGCTATTTGCCTTGCCAGAGGCAATGCTGCTGATCTGCTGCGGGATTTCCTTTCTGCCCATGGTGCTGTCGCCTTCGAGGGCGACTTCGGCGAGGTAGATGGAGGAACCCTTCTTGGGGATGAAGGTAAGGCGTACTCCCTTGCATTGGATATCATCCACCTTGATTTGGCAGATGGCAGGCTTTCCCCAGTTGGGGAGCTTGCGCTCCTCAACGTATTCGCCCACCTTCACCGCATCGTTGAACGTGCCGTCTGCACTTGCTTCAACAATCGCCTTTTCAAGGAGATAGGAGGTCTTCTTGCTGGAGGTGGTTGAATGCCATATGGCGAAATGCGCATTGGTGAGAGTGGCGGATGAGTTGAACTTGAAGGTCAGGACAACCGTTTCGTCAACGGGGTACATCGTGTTTTGACCTGCGTGGAAGATATTGCCGTCGAGCAGGTTTTCAGGCACATTGTTGCCGCCCGTGAGGACATTCGGGCCTGGTTTCTCAGGAGAGGAGAACATAGTGCAGAAGTCAGGGATGGTCTGTATTCCCTGTTGGTTTGGCGTGAGGTACTGTGTGTTGGTTGTGGCCGCAAACTTCCAGAGGGTACTCTGGGCAGGTAGAGGTGCAGTCTCTGCCTGCTCTTTTTGGGGCGGACGGCACTTCAGGGCAAGAGCTTTCTCCTTGGCGGCCCATTCGGGAACGTACTTGGCGGCGGGCCTGCCAGGCTTGGTGCCCACAGGCTGCACGCTTGGACGCTCACTATAGGATTTGCGGAACTCCTTACCTGAGGCGATGTTTACGGCTCCCTTCATCTCCTTAGTGAAGAGACCGTTTAGCT
Source organism: Victivallales bacterium (assembly GCA_017535315.1). Taxonomy (GTDB): domain Bacteria; phylum Verrucomicrobiota; class Lentisphaeria; order Oligosphaerales; family Oligosphaeraceae; genus RGIG3456. The sequence goes on from JAFXUD010000032.1 coordinate 25,575, forward strand.
TGAGGCTATCCAGTGCAATGGCCAGCGGACCGTTGCCGTCGTCGAGGAGGACACCGTTCTGTCCATCCAGCACGGCGAGCTTCCAGGTGGGCTCTTCGCCCTCTTTGCGCCCGTGGAAGACAGTGGCGAACGTATAGGATTCACCCGCCTTCAGCGGAACATTCGCCAAGGCCGACATCGAGCGCACGATTGACGCGGCGAAGGGGTAGCCGTTCCAGTTTGCGCTTCCAAGTTCCCTATCATTCAGCAGTGAGAGATGTGGGCCTCTGGCAATCTGAATGCGCATGGATGGACCCCGCTGAGTGAGAAGGAGACCGTCTTCGTCCAGCAATGGCTCGCCAATGCCGTGCCAGTTCATCTTGAACTGATAGTCGGCATCCTGCAATGCCGTGAGCACGTCCAGGACAAGCACCGCCTTCTGCTTCTTGAGCCAGACAAGGGCGCGGCGCCAGTCGCTTTTCACATACTGTCTGAAGGTGGTGACGACGCACGCATAGTCATCGTCCTCCTCTGCGGCCAGGAGCTCGACGTAGGGGAGCACCTTGCCCGACTCGCCGTTGGCAAGGACGGCGATGGAGTTGTGGTACTTGAGAGGGGCCTTGAAGTAGTCGTTGTCGGCCAGCCAGATGCGTCCGAACTGAGTGATACGCGGGATGCTGTTGCCGTCCTCGTGCTTGTGGGTACCCGTGGAGATGCCGTCCAGCAGGAGATAGAAGGCCTCCTTGTCGAGCTTTTCGCGGAAGGTGACCTTATCGACGCAGTTTTCGAGAAGGGGGCACCAGGTGTTCTTGTTGGGTGGGAACGTGTCGTAGAACGCTTCGCAAACGGGCCAGGTCATCAGACCATCGTATTTCGTGGGGACGGGTGCGTCATCGAGCGGCGGCTGCGTGAAGCCCCCAATCGGAGTATTGCCTTTCCTGTATGGGCTTTTGCGTTTTGCATTGGCAGCCCAGCGGGCGATCTCGTTACCTGTGGCGAGAGCAATGATGTCCAGGCAGACCTGTTCGGATTCCCAGCAGAGCCAAGTGCCTGTGTCGCCGTAAGGGACCTGGATGGTGAAGTTGTCCATGCTCTGTAGGCAGAAGTCGGCTATTTTTTCCGCCACGCCTGATGTGAAGATGGAATCATCGGGGCGTGCCATGGCGTATTGGAGGGTGTGTCCAAGGGTAAGCCATTGGTAGCCGTCGCAGTCCTCCATTGGCTTCGGATGCCTGGACTGCTCGCGGAAAACCGCGTCCGCGCGTTTGAGGAATGCCTTTGCCTCAATGCATTCAGGGTAGTTTGCCTCCAGCCAGACGGCGCAACGGAGAGCACCCAGGGAGGGGAAGGTGCCGTGGTTGTGGGTGACTTTGCCTCTGTGGCCGCCGTCGCAACTTGGGATGACGATGTCTTTCATCCATTTCAGCATGGCGTTCTTGACAAAAACGCGCTCCTCGTCGGTCAGGGACGGTTCCTCTTCGATCAGGTCCCATGAGGAGAGAACGGTTACGGATGGGAAGTCGCTGTCAAAGCCCCAGATGCCGAAGATGTCATGGGTGTTTTCCGAGTGGTGAAGGTAGAGCTTCCACAGCTCGACATAGAGCTTTGCCACCTTGGGGTCGTTGCTCATCATATAGACCAGCCCCAGACCTGAAAGCTGCCCCGCTATGGAGCAGTGGACGCCGTTCTTCAGGATGTCTTTTCCGCTTTCAATACCGTTGGCGATGTATTTGTCGTCCTTTTTAGCAATATAGCCCTTGTAGCGACTTGCTATGTGCGCGTTCGGCTTCAACTCATGGATGATAGGCAGAACCAGTGAACTACCTTTCGGCTGTGTGGAGATGTGCTTGGCAAGAGCGTTTGCCGCCGCCTCCAGGCCAGTGTCGTCGGAAGCCTCTGCCAGGACGATGTTGTGGTTGCCGCCGTGGGGATTGTGCGCGATATGGAGGAAATAGTGACCGTCTTTGCCCGCGCCAGGGAAGTACCAGTCCGCATACGAGAACTTGCGGGCATAGAGAAGCCGCATGGCAGGGTTACTCTGCATATTGCCAAGCATGATGGCATTGCAGTCGGGGGTACTGTCGGCCAGCGTGCCAGGCTTGCAGGGTACGTCGGTGCCTGTGGCGGCTTTTAAAGCCTCCGCCACCTTTTGGGCTGCGGCCAGGCCAGCCGCTGAATCTGGGTGCAGGATGACTGAACTCGGCTTGCCATCCTTGACCAAAACCGTCTCTTGAAGCCGTTTTGGGTAGGTGTCGGCGAGATGTGCGGAGACGCCTGGTTTGGCCAGACGCAGATTGCGGAAGCAAGCTCCCACCTTTTCGACGGGAGGACAGGCCCCGATAATCAGCTCGATTCGTCCTGCATGGTCCAATGGCTTGCCATCGACTACCTTGGGCTCGAAGGACAAGCCCTGCTCGTTGATTGCTCGCTGAAATACGAAAGTGGTCCACTCCTTTTTCAGCGGGCTTGTCCAGGTGACGAAACTCCAGGAGGGAGTGGAACTGCCCACATTGTAAACACGGACATAGAAGCCCTTGGTGTCTTGCGGCAAGTCCGAGCGAACATCGATGGCCAGCGCACCATTCTCAAGGTTCAGCGGCTCCTTGAAGGTCACAATGATATTGTGGTACTGGTTTCGTTCAAAATCGGGGACAAGGGGAGCGGAGATGGAGACCACCTTGTCGTCCCCATCCTCGACAAGAGCCATGGTTGTGGGGTGATATTTGTCTGAAATGCGCGATGACTTGACACCATCAAGGCTGTCCAGCGGGTGGATTAGGCCCTCGAAGGGGGCAGGCGGAAGATTTTTCAGAGAGAGAGTCTTCTTGGCCGCCTGGGGAACTGGTTGAGCAGGGGAGGGCGGGGGAGTAATCGCGGGAACCAGGCGGAGGTTGTCAACCAGATAGCTCTGCTTTTTCCCGAAAAGCGACGAGCCAGAGCCGAAGTGGAGGAGAACCGTGGTGACATTGTCTGCCTTTTTACCGTCTGTAAAATCGGGTTCCCATTTCAGCGTGCGCGGTTCCGCGTAGCCTCGCTGGACACGGACAGTCGTCCACTCCTTCTTGACAGGTCTTTCCCAGGTGAGGAAGCTCCAGGAGGGCTTGTAGGTATTCTTATTATGGCAACGGACATAGAAGCCCTGTGCAGTGTCGGGGGTGGTGGTTTTAACGTCGAGTAGCAGTGCCTTCCCCTCCAGGTCGATGGGCTCTGGGAGGTGGATGCGCAGTCCACCATAGTGGTTTTTCTTTTTATCTTCGCCGTTTGTGATGTCGATTTTGAGGCACGCCTTCCCCTCTGTCTGCCCTTCCTGAACGAGGCTAATCTGTTGCTTTTTTGCATAGTCCTTATCCACAGAGAGGCGGTCCAGCGTGTCAAAGGAGTGGAGAAGGCTGGTTTCCTGGGCGACGAGACCCAGAGAGAGAAAGAGCGCAAGTGTCAGCAGTCTTTGATACATGGTTGGCTCCTGTAGTAATTAGCAATTAGCAATTGAAAATAGGAAATTGCTAATTGGAAATTTGAAATTTGAAATTGGAAATACTAATTACTAAATTGCTAATAGCTAATAGCTAATTGCTAATTGCATGAAAATTACTTCTCCAGCTTGCAGCAGAGGGGGAAACCGAGCGGGTGCTGTGGGGGCAGGAGGGTGGGGAATTCGATGGGATTCTGGGCGGGAGCCGCTTCGCGTGAAGGGGCCTCGTAGCCGCTGGCCCAGATGTCAAGCTGGTCGAGCGAGGCACCGTTCAACTCAATATTGAAGAAGGCCTCTCCGCCTTCTGGGGCAGGGACGCAGAAGAAGCGGCGACCGTCCTTCGGGGAGGCGTCGGGGTTTTTGCGTTCGCCGCAGCCAGGCTTGTTTGGCATGAGTTCTGCCACGGGCATGGCATAGCAGGCGCCCATGGCTCCCTGGTAGCGAGAGGAGTACATCTTCAGCGTGGCGTTCCGCTCCAAATCACCGTTGAGGCAGATGTTGATCTCCAGGTTGCGCATTCGATAGGGTGAGCGCAGCTTGAAGAAGAGGCGGTTGCCGTCCTGGCTGACGGCCCCGAATTCTAATGCGTGAATCTGGTAGGTCTCGCAGACCATCGGGCGGATAGACTCCGAGATTGTCAACGAGGCAGGGTAGCGGGCTTCAATGGCGCCATTGGCAGTTTCGAAAAGCTGCACAGGCGTCGTGGTTTCTGTCGTGTTGGCATCAGACCGCACGATGAGAAGCTTGACTTCGTGCGGGAGGAAGGCGACCTTGTGCGGAAGCTGCTGGAAGGTGGGGTAGAACTGGAGGGCGGTGGCCTCCTGGTAGTCGCAGAGCTTTGCGTAGTCCAGCTCAATTTCCTGTGGGAAGGGCAGCGGGTTGCGCAGGGTACACCACGTGGAATCCGCACCTGGTTGGATGAAACCGTAGATTTCGCCGTGGCCAGGGTTGCCGAGCACCATGTGTCCGCGTCGCACGAAGATGTGTTTTTTGTAGGTGCGGGCGAACGCCATTGCATGGCGCATGGTGGCGGCTTGCCAATCCTCAAGGGCTTCGGGCTGAAGCATCCATGTGAGGTAGGTGGAGCCGCGCATGATGGAATGCATGACCAGGTCGCTCCAGACGGCTGGCGTCTCCGTGAACGGGTTGCGCAGTGCATGCGGGAACTCGTGGTTGTCGAAGCAGTCCAGGGGTATCTGGCTTCTGTCGCGCACAAGCGAGCAGTAGTACATCAAGTCGCGGTGAGTGATGGCGGAGTTGCGCTGGTCTTTGGCGGGGAGCGAGGAGTATTCGGAGTCGCCTGAATCTGCCAGGAAGAGATGGTTGCCGTATTTCAGCCACCATGGCGAGGCCCATTGCCCGCAGCCATACCGCGTGACGATGGCGGGATTCGCCTGCCTGACGCGCATCTGGATGCGATTCATTACGTTGATGGAGGCCTCGCGGACATGGTCGCGCGTGGGGTATTTCTCTTTGAAATCAGGCGATGTTGCGCACTCGTTGTCCCAGTCGATCTTGAAGTGACGCGCCTTGAACTCGGGGCCTGCCAGCTCGGTGAAGCGGTCGCCTAACAGTTTTTCCAACTGTGGCTGCATGAGTACGGCGTAGTTGGGACCACAGTAGGCTGCGCTTTCACCTCCGCCGATTTTAATGCCAAGCGATTGCAGGTATTCAGGGGCAATGCCCATGGGGCCGTTGTGGGCTATCCAGAGGGAGAGGCCGCTGCCGTGTTTGTTTGCCTCCGCCGTGAGGGCTTTGAGCCCCTCGTCGCCGCCGAAAGTGTCTTTTGCGTGGAAAATGGTTTGCCTGTTCTGCCAGCCAGCATCAAGCGTGTAGAGGTCGGGCGTGAGGCCTAGACGGCTGAAGGCGTTGATGAAGCTGGTGTAGTTCTCCGTGGAGACATCATATTCGAAGTTGCCCTTGTAAGGGTCAGACCAGAAGGAGCAGAAGCAGAATAGCGGTGCCTGAAGGGGCGGGTTGCGCATCAAGTCGATGTAGTCGGCGAAGGCCTTGGAGGCATCGTCTGCCCAGCCGAAGACGACTGGCGCGGTGGCAAGGCGGCCATCTTGCCAGACGGGGTGTTGCACGAGGGAAATCTCGTCAGGCGCAAGCAATTTGTTGAAGGCGGCCTGGTGTTCAATGGCTGTGAAGAAGCGTCTGCCGATGATGGGGTAACCGCAGCCAGGCATGATGCCGCCTCCTTCCTCCTCGGCTCCCGCGCGTCCTTTGACCGCCCAGGTCTGCATGTAGCCGCAAACGCGCAGGGTTTCGTCATCCAGCTTCTGGTGGTCCATCTCCACGTAGTCAGGTGTTGGGAGTTCCTTGTCAGTGGTGATTTCTGCTGTCTTGCGCACAAAGAAGCCGTTGCACTCCACGGTGACCTTGAAATGCATGTCGCCAGCCGTGAAGCATTGTGCCAGGCCATCGGGCTTTCCAACAGGCTCGGGAATGAATGGCGTGCCGTGGAGGACCACGCAGACGCCTGGCCAGGCGAGACGGATGGTTTCGGCACCGCGAGTCAGAAGAAGGATATTATCTTGGATTTGTGCTTTGATGTCCATGGAGTGTGGTATATTAAGTATTTGATGGAGTTTATGCTTTTTTCTTGCCGAGGCCTTCGACAGTCATTTTGCCGAGGCGGTCACGGGTGATTTCTCCGAGGCACTTTTCGCCGAGTTCGGCGCGGTGGAACTCGTCCAGCAGGAAGGTGAGGAAGGTCTTGCGGCCAGGGAAACCAGCATTGTGGGGTGTCATGATGAGGTTGGGCAGGTCGTAGAGCGGGGAATCCTCGGAGAGTGGCTCCTGGTAGAAGACGTCCAGGTAGGCATAGAGCCTACGTTTGGCAAGTTCTGCGATGAGCGGCTCTTCGCAGATGAGGCCAGCGCGTCCGCAGTTCAAAATGGCGGCTCCGTCTTTCATCATTGCAAGTTCCTTTTCGCCGATGCGATGCAGGGTTTCAGGGGTGACTCCGACGAGGCAGTGTACGACATCCGACTGCGCCAGAACCTCTTCCAGTGTGGCTTTCGTACCGCCTGCCGCTGCCAGTTCTTCCTGGCTGGCGTGCCCCGAGCAGATGAGAATTCGTTTTGGCTCGAAGACGCTGATCTGGCGGAGAAAGTGCTTGGTGACGTCACCATAGCCCCAGCAGCCGATGGTCATCTCGTGGAGGTCCTGCATGGCGAAGTGATCTTTCCAGTTCATCCTGTCACCATGGCGGATGCAGGTGGCGTGGAAGAAGTTGCGGGAGTGCAGGAGGGTCATGAGCGTGCACCATTCGGCGACGGAGCGCGACATCATCCAGTTGGCGGCGAAGACCCTCACGCCGTGGTCGTACAGCTCGGGCGAGCTGACGGCTGCCGCCGAACCTGCGCAGTGACCCAGTATCTTCATGTTCGGGAACTTGCTGAATATCTCCTCGGTGCAGCGCGGCGACCCCCAAGAGGTGACGACGATATCCACGCTTTCATCGTATGGCAAATCCGCGATGGTCAGTTTTGGCTGCTGGATGAAGGAAAGCTCATAGCCATACTCTTTCAACTTCTTTTCAACCTCTTCGCACCAGAAGGTTTGCTGGAACGCGGCCATGGTTGTGACAACGACAATTTTCTTCATGGGTAAAATTCCTTATCCTTTAGTAACAAACATTATAACAACAATATATCACATTATCATTTTATCACACAGAATAGTATTATTCAAGTATCTTGTTTAGAAAAAGATTGAAGAGACTTGAGGGACATGAGGGACATGAGGGACTTAACGAGTGAAGCCTAGGCCTACAGATGTGGCATGACGTCTTTGGGCATGGCGGGCTCGTATTTACCACCAGTACGCTCTAGGTGTTCACGCTTTGCGGCGGCGAGAAGCTCTGGATGCTGCATCAGCCTCACGGCTGCCAGTGCCATCGCTTTGCCAGCATAGAGCATGGCACGGCGTGCGAAGCCGTTCTTGCCCTGCGAGACAACTTGCCAACTGTGGTTAGGCGTGCCAGGAATCCAGCATCCAACATGCATCTGGACGGTGGGGCAATTCCAACTGACGTCGCCTGTGTCTGTGGAGCCGAAATGCGGCGCAACGTGGTCGGGAAGCGGGAGGATTTTGTCTGGATATAGTGGCATGTCGGGCGTGCGGTCTATGAGTATCTTTGCCAATTCATTGGCGAATGCGATGTCCTTGTCGTCTGGCCGTGGCAGCTGCACGTCGAGCATCGCCTGGTGGAGCGTCCGCTGGAGCGTTGGAATCGTGATGAGATTTGAGCTTGCTGAGCGGAAATCACTGGTGAAAGTGGTTTCGGTGGCAAGTGCGGCACCCTGTGCGCACAAATCAACCCTGCGGCATAGGGCGTTCAAATCGGCATTGTCCTTTGCGCGCATCATGTACATGACCTCCGCATGGGGCTGGACGATGTTCGGGGCATCGCCCCCTGAATCCGTAATTGCGTAGTGGACGCGATGGTCATACGGAATGTGCTCGCGCAGGAAGTTGACGGCGACATTCATCAGTTCCACGGCATCAAGTGCGCTTCGACCTAGGTGCGGGGCTGCGCCAGCATGGGATGCCCTCCCGTCGAATTTATACAGGATGTTGCAGCAGGCGAGGGAAGGGCGTGTGCGCACCGCCCAGAAGCGCTCAGGATGTCCGCCGAATGTGGCATCCAGTGAGTTGAAGGCACCTTCTCGCGCCATGAACGCCTTGCCGCTGCCTCCCTCTTCGCCTGGGCAACCGAGGACCTTCACCGTGCCTTTTGCGCCGCTTGAAAGCAGATATGCTTTTACAGCCAGCGCGGCGGCAACCGCATCGCCAGCGTAAATGTGGTGTCCGCAACCATGACCGTTTTCAATTCCTTCCAGCTTAACTGGCAGTGGTTTCAATGCTTGTTGGCTGATGCCTGGCAAAGCGTCGAATTCGGCGATGAAACCGATTTCAGGGTGACCTGAGCCAAAGGACGCGATGAAAGCCGTCGGGAGCCCTGCGACACCGACTTCGACAGTGAATCCCTCTGAACGCAGGAACGAGATGAGAGCCTCCGATGATTTATACTCCCTGAAGGCCGTTTCTGGATTGTCCCAGATGGTGTCTGCAAGCTTGTTTATTTTATCGCTGGCTGCATCAATAGCGGTGAGGAATGAGTTTTCTTCTGGCATGTGTGCTCCTGTTTCTGGATGTGACTGCAAAATGCGAGGAGGATGGGATAGCGATTAAGCTATAAGAGGTAATTTCAAAACTAGCGCATTTTGATGATAGTTTTGAAATTACCTCATAAGATAATCCATCAATGTCAGATTTCATCTGGCAAGAATAAAAAAGCCGAGAAGAATAATGGACAATTTGCGACAATTCAATTTGTGATTATGAGCATCATGCATTATATTCATTATGGTAAAAAAACAAAGAAGAGGCGTTAAAGCCTCCATTACCTCTCAAAAACATAAGGACAGAAAATGGCGAACGAAGTTTACAATTTCAATGCGGGACCAGCCGTGTTGCCGAAAGAAGTGATGATCAAGGCGCAGGAGGAGTTTGTCAACTACCATGGCTGTGGATACGGCGTGGTGGAGGAGAGCCATCGTGCGCCTCTGTTTGATGAAATCATCCAGTCCGCCGAGGCGAATCTCCGCAAGCTGATGGACATCAGCGACGACTATGAGGTCCTTTTCCTGCAGGGTGGCGCCAGCCTTCAGTTTGCCATGATTCCCATGAACTTGGCGATTCCTGGCAAAAAGATTGGCTTCTGCGACACAGGCGAATGGTCGCACAAGGCCCTGAAGGAGGCCAAGATTCTGGGCAATGATATCGATATGATTTACGATGGTTCCGCCAATGGGTTCAAGACCATCGGCAATGCGGCCAGCTGGAAGGTTGATCCGCAGGACGCATACGTGCATATCTGCGTCAACAACACCATCTTCGGTACAGAATACCAGAGCTATCCAGAAACAGGTGACATTCCTCTGATTGCAGACATGTCCAGCGACATCATGTCCCGTACATTTGACATGAACAAGTTTGCCCTGGTTTTTGCTGGTGCGCAGAAGAACATGGGGCCTGCGGGCGTCACGCTGGTTGTCATTCGCAAGGATTTGGCGGAGCGCTGCCCCGAGACAGTTCCCACCATGCTCCGCTTCAGCACGCACATCAAGGCTAAGTCGCTCTTCAATACCCCCAATACCTTTGGCATCTACATTATCCGCCTGGTTTCCGAGTGGATGCTGGCGCAGGGCGGTGTGCCCGCCATCCAGAAGAAGAACGAGGAGAAGGCAGCCAAGCTGTATGCGGCCATTGACAATTCGGGCTTCTTCCGCGGCACCTGCGACAAGGCTGATCGCTCCAAGATGAACGTCTGCTTCCGCATCGGTGATGGCAATGAAGAGCTTGAGAAGAAGTTTGTTGCCGAGGCAAAGGCGGCAGGTCTGGTTGGTCTGAAAGGCCATCGCGCCGTTGGCGGGCTCCGTGCCAGCATCTACAACGCCATGCCGCTCTCTGGCGTGGAGACCCTGATTTCCTTCATGAACGAGTTCGCCAGAAAGAACGGGTGACCCCCCTGAACCTAAAATAAAGCCTAAAGGGACGGGAGGGACGGGAGAGACGGGAGGGACAGAGTACAAGAAGTTCTTCTTTATTTTGTCCCTCCCGTCTCTCCCGTCCCTCCTGTCCTTTTTTAGTCAAGAGCAGCTTTGGCTCACGATTGCAGTCTGCTGACAAGTGTAGGCAAGGCCAGTTCAAAGGAGACACCGTACCAATGGTCGGAGGGTGTTTGTTGCAGGCTCAGGCAGACGATGTCTGCTGCCAGCGAGGTGGCTTCAAGAATGTTTTTTCCACGCAAAATGGCTCCTGTGAAAACGGAGGCGAAGACGTCACCTGTGCCAGGAGACGAGCGGGAGAGGCGTTGGTTGAATCTGTAATGGATTTCCTGCCCGTTGTAAATGGCGACTCCCAGCTTGTCTGGTTCAAATGAAACGCCTGTCAGGATAACATTGGCGGCTCCCAGGCTGTGCAGATTGTGCAGCAGTTCCTCAATATAGTCCTGGCCATAGTTTTCCAGGCGAGGTTTTTGTCCAAGTAGTAGAGCGGCTTCCGTCAGATTAGGGAGAATGAAATCGGCTCCATCGCAGAGTCTGCGCAATTTCATTGGGAAATCCTCTTCAAAACCTGCATAGAGCAGGCCATCGTCTCCCATGACAGGGTCCACGATGCGGAGCGCACCAGGTTGTGCGCATGATTTCATGATTTCAAGAATCGGGTTAATCTGCTTTTCGCAGACATAGCCAGTATAGAAGGCATCAAAGCAGATGCCATTGTCTAACCAGCTCTTCATGATGGCAGGCATGTCATCGGTCAAATCCCTGAACGTGATGTTCTTGAATCCGCCTGTGTGCGCGGAAAGCACTGCCGAAGGTAAAACGACTGTCTCTATGCCGCAGGCGGAGATGATGGGCAGGGCGACAGTCAGGGAGCATTGGCCGTAGCAGGAGATGTCTTGGATGGTAAGTAGCTTTTTCATATAATTGCCTCTATAGAGGTAATTTCAAAACTGGCGCGAAATGCGCGTCGATATGAACACATTGGCGTTGGCGACGCCTCTCGCCGCACGAAAGTGCGGCTTCGAGCCGTCGCCTTAGCCACTGCGCCCATCTCTTAGCGCATTTCGCGCCAGTTTTGAAATTACCTCTATAGAAACGAGGCAAAGAAGCCGATATTTGCATGATTAGTGCAAACAAGAAAAGGGACTTGAGGGACTTGAGGGACTTGAGGGACTTGAGGGACTTGAGGGACTTGAGGGACTTGAGGGACTTGAGGAACTTGAGGGACTTGAGGGACTTGAGGGACTTGAGGGACGGGAAAAATCTCTTCTGCTAATCTTGGCGGGATGCGTTTGGAGCTAGAAGGAAAAAACGGTGTTTGAGTTGATTTGCATGGATATTCGGTTATATTGGGGGAAAAGGGCAGAGAAAGCTTTTGGAGGGGGCAAAATAAAGCTAAAACTAGGAGTTTGCCATGAAGAAAATAGGTTTGATGGGATGTGGCACGGTTGCCGATTACGGACATATTCCTGTGCTGCAATCAACGGATGGATTGGAGCTGCACGCGGTTTTTGAACCCAATCCAGAGCGTCTGCGCCAGATGCAGGAGAAGCATGGTATCGCATTGGGATTCACGGATGAAAAGGCGTTCTTTGAAAGCGGTATCGACGCGATCAGCATAACCTCGCCTGCGCCATGCCACTTGGCAAACATCCGCTCTGCCTGCAAATATGGCAAGCATGTCCTCTGCGAGAAGCCCCTTGGCATGAGCGTGGAGGAATGCACCGAGATAATTGAACTAGCGAAAAAGGCAAACGTCATGCTTTTTACAGGCTTCGACTATCGTTTCAGCCCTGCATCCCTCAAAATCTACGAACTGATTCGCGAAGGGGCTATCGGCGAACTGAAATCGTTGCGCCTGATCTACATTTGGAACTGCCACGGCAAAGGCAGTTTTGACGAAAACGGCAAGTGGGTGGAGAATGAGCGTCGCAAAGGACGTATGCTGGAAGGCGGCCCGATGGTTGACTGCGGCGTTCACCAGATTGACCTGGCGCGCTTCTGGACGGGGAGCGAGGTCGTCTCATGGTCGGAGGCGGGCGCCTGGGTTGACGAGTACGAAGCGCCAGACCACATGTACCTGCACATGGAGCATGCCAATGGCGCGCATTCCATGGTGGAAATGAGCTACTCGTACTGCCATACCTGTCAGAACCCTATCAATCTGTTCACATACGATTTGATTGGCACAAAGGGAATCATCCGTTATGATCGTGGCGCAAAGCTGTTTGAGATGCGCAATGACAAAGGTCTTTTTACATTTGATTACTCGCCCGAAAAGAACTTTAAAGCATTATACGTCCACTATCGCGATGCCCTTGAGCAGGGTGGTTCCGAGCTGCTGCCGACTGGCGTGGACGGATTGATGGCTGTCAAGATTTCTCGTCAGGCGGTTGATCGATTGATGGCAAATCGGCATTAAATAGAATAAAAAGGCAATAACAACAGGAGTGACGTATGGGCATGAAATCGTTGGCAATCAAGGGAATGTTGGTAAAAATCATTGGCGGTGGCCTGGGGTTTGCCGTGCTTCACGCCATTTTGTTCTGGGTTTCCTATTTCCAGTGTGGCGGTTCCCACGATTCTCTGAAGGGCATCTGGCAGGGGATTTCCAAATCGGGTAGCATCTGGGCTTCCCTTGTGAAATGGCTTGGTTTCCCGCTGGCCACGCTTGATGCGTCTGGTGCGGCTTTTGTGATTGTAATGGTTGTGAACTCGCTTCTTTGGGGAGTTGTCATTGGTATCGTCTTCGGATTTGTCTTTCGGAAAAAAATCTGAACATGGGCTGGAGGAGAGGGGAGTAAAAGATGGAAGAGCGACTGGAAAGACAACTGGCGTTTTCGCTGGAGATAGACAAGGAAAAGAGTATTTTCAGGCAGACAAGCCTGTCGGGGCATGGACGCAAGGAAAATGATGCGGAGCATGCCTGGCATATGGCCATCATGGCATATCTTCTGCGCGAATACGCCAATGAGAAGGTTGATATCGCAAAGGTCATGCTGATGTGCCTGATTCATGACATCGTGGAAATCGATGCAGGCGATACGTACGCATACGACGAGAAGAGTCTGCAAAGCCAAAAGGAGAGGGAGGAGGCAGCCAAGGAGCAGATTTTCTCCCTCCTCCCTGATGATCAGAAACAGGAGTTGACTGCGCTGTTTGACGAATTTGAAGAGTTTCAAACTCCTGAGGCAAAATATGCCCATGCGATGGACAATCTTCAACCAATTCTTTTAAACAACAGCAATGGTGGAAGCGACTGGAAGGAACATGGCGTCTCAGCAGAGAAGGTGTACGCTCGTCAATGCAAAACGCGATTGGGCTCGGAAAAACTCTTCGAAGTGATTGACCGCATCATTCAGGAGAATATACAGAAAGGGAGTTTGAAGGAAAAGCAGGAATAGGCTTATCTTTTGAGGAGGTTCTCCAAATCCTTGCGGGAAAAAGCAGATGGAGAACCTGTATCTTGGTCTATGACGGCGGAAGCCAGTTCGCGTTTGGCGTTTTGAAGCAGAATCACCTTCTCCTCGACGGTGTTTTTCGTCACGAGGCGATAGGCCATGACGGGATTTCGCTGTCCGATGCGATAAGCTCGGTCGATGGCCTGCGCCTCTGCGGCAGGGTTCCACCAGGGATCCATGATGAACACATAATCTGCCGCCGTCAAGTTCAGGCCGACGCCGCCTGCTTTTAGTGAGATGAGGAAGACCTTCTTTGTCTCGTCGTTTTGAAAACGTTCCACGACAGAAGCGCGGTCCTTTGTCTCGCCATCCAGGTAGCAGAAGTCCCATCCCGCTTCCTCCAACCTTGCCTGGATGATTTTCAAAAACGAGGTGAACTGTGAAAAGACCAGCGCCTTATGGCCTGCAAGGATGATGGTTTCCAGCCTGGTTGCCAGCAGTTCCAGCTTTGGCGAAGGCTCGTTGGCACGTTGCGGTTTCAGCAAGCCTGGATGGCAGGCGGCCTGCCTAAGTTTGGTGAGGGCTGCCAGTATCAGCATGGAGGAGCCAGTCTTTTCGTCTGAGAGCTGCTTCTGATAGTAATGGAGAAGATCGTCGTACTCCTCCTGTTCCTCTGGCAGCATCTCGCAGAAGAGCAGCTGTTCCGACTTGGGGGGCAGGTCCTTGGCAACTTCAGCCTTCGTCCGTCGGAGGATAAAGGGACGGACGCCTTTTCTGATGCGGTTGATGACGGAGTTTTCGCTTGTGTTGCCTGGCGACGGAGCCAGGCAGAGGCTGGATCGCCCAAACAACCCTGGATTGAGAAAATCGAGCTGGCTGTAGAGTTCACCCAAGTTGTTTTCGATGGGAGTGCCCGTCATGGCAATTCTGTAGGATGCATGGATGCATCGTGCCGCCTGGGCCGTGGCGCTGTCGTGGTTTTTGATGGCCTGCGATTCATCCAGGACGCAGTAATCGAACATGACTTTGGCAAGTTTGGTTGCATCGTTCCGCAGTGTGCCGTATGTGGTGAGCACCAGGTCGTATTGTGAGAGCAGAGTAGGGGAGCAACTGCGCTCTGTGCCCAAATGAACGAGAAGCCGCATCCACGGAGCGAATCTTGCCGCCTCCACTTGCCAGTTGAAAATAAGGGAACGCGGGAGGACAATCAGAGAAGGTCTGCGTTGCGGCAGTCTTGAGCGTTCGGCCAGCACCGCCAGTACCTGGATAGTTTTGCCGAGGCCCATGTCGTCCGCCAGGCAAGCACCAAGGCCAGCCTTTTGCATGTTCAGAAGCCAGCCGAATCCGATGGCCTGATAGTGGCGCAGAGTGGCCTTAAAACCATCGGGGGGAGAAACGGGATTGGGAGTACCCAGGGACTCAAATCTTCGAAGGGCTTCGCCATATTTGCCAGTTGCCTCTGATGCGCGGTCGCCCAGAATGGCGGCGACCATGGCGGCTTGCTCCATGCGGAAACGCAGCTTGTCATCCTGCACATCGCCCAGTTCCGTTAGAGCGGTGAAGTTGGAGAGCCACTCCAGAGGGAGCAGACCATAGGTGCCGTCATCCAGTCGCACTGCCTTTTCTCCTTTGGAAAAGGCGTTCAGCAATACGGGTAGTCCAACCGTTACGCCTTCATACGCCACTCCCCCATCCACTTCAAACCAATCGACGCCAGATTTGACAACTGGCTGCTTGGTAATGGGTTTGCGGTAGGTTTTGCCTTCTGCCGTGACAATCCAGTCTTCCTGGACAAGCGTCCTAACCACCTCGTCCAGTTGGGATGGATGTAGTTTCCAGCCAGGTTCCTCAATATAGGCTTTTTCGTTATAGCGAAAGCCAAGGGAGAGTAGGCGTGCGTGGAGGCGTTCCTCTTCCAGTGCGTCGCGTCGTATGATGCAATGCCCCTGTATAAGCCTGTCCCCGCCGTCGTCTGGGCAGGATACGCCATTGTACAGGAATGTCAGGTCTGCGTGGAGCTGTTCGTGTTCGCGGTATTTGAACTTCGCTGTGCGGACGAAGAGTTCGCCGACGGGTTTGGCCTCCAGGTTTTTCAAGGCAATTCCAGGCGGAAAATCCTCCGTGTCGATGTCTGTTTCCGCCGCAAGGGTTCTGGCCAGGGAGAGGGCTTCTGGAAATGTGATGTGGAGAGACGGCTTGTTCACAAATCGTGCCTCCAACAGGGAACCTGCACGTCGTGCGTCTGCATACAACAATGTGCCGCGTGCCAGTGCAACCGCCACAAGTTTGCCTTCCTGCGAGGAGTTCCCTTGCAATAGCATCTGCACCTCTGAAAAGGGGATATGTTCGCCGCCATGAAGCAATTCTGCCTGGACGAGATAGGTGGAGAGGGGAGAGCCAGGCTGGGGGATGAAGCGGATTATGGAATCAGCGGGCAGCCCCTCGTCAATGACGAGAGGGCGCATGACCAGCGAGCCGCTGCTATTGTCCATCCAACGGAGAACAGGGCATTTGGACAGTTTTTCGATGAGCGAGGCATCGCCCAGGGGAAAACGATAGCGGTTCGGCTCGTCTTCTGGCTTGTGGCATGGGGAGAGCAAACGCAGTAGGTCGGCATCCAGCGTGGATGGAAGAGCAGTGTCGGCTTCCACTATGAATGGCTTGGAGGCTGGCGGTTTTTCACCGCCATTGTTTTTGGGGCGCCATCGAAGGTCGATAATTAGAGTGTTGTCATTCGGCGTATGCTTATCGGCGCGAATGACATACAGTATCTCCAGGTTGAGCGTGTCATCGACTGGATGCGAAGGGGCGGTGGTTTTGGGAGGGGAACGGAAAACTTGCCCGTAGTCGAGAATCCTTCCTTCCTCCTGGGTGATTCTACTACGCGCAGGACGTTGTTTTTCAAAAAGTTCGTAGCGGGGGTCTTCTTGAGGAATCGAAGGTTTACTGGCAACCTGGAGTTTCCTTGGAACATTCTTCTGGAGGGATTTTCCCAGGTCTTCAAACTTGTCGGCTGTCAGTAATGTGGCCCAGATGTGTTTGCAGAGTTGCCCCGACGCAAATGCGGCGCAGGAACATGAGGGGACAAGAAAACGTCCCTTCAACTCTAGGCTGCATTCCGTGTCATCGTCTTCTGGAAACGAACAGGATATTCGATCAAATGCCCCCCAATTGCGAACGGCATGAAGAAGCGTGCCGCTTGAGCGGGTTTCCTCCGTGAAATTGCTCTCGAATTTCTCGCTGGGTAACATCTCGGACATGAGAGCGTCAGTTACTGTATGGCTGGGCAGACCCGCAGGAATGGGCAGGTGGAGCAGGTGTACTCGGAGGGATTGCAGGGGAAGTTCTCTTCGTCCGCCAAGTTTTTCTCCGTGTCCTGGAGTTTTCCCTTCATGGCATTGAAGCTGACCTTGATTTGGTTCGTCACACCGTCAATGAGGGTCTGGTCTATCTGGTAGTCGGAGCGTCTGCCTCCATCATTAAGAAAAACGCCATGGATGGCGATTCTGTCAATGGGGAAATGCAGGGTTTTAATGGCATAGAGCGCATAGCAGGCGAGTTGGAGGCGCAGTTGCGCAGGATGCTCCTTGCCTGTTTTCCAGTCGATGATGTGCAGGATGGAATCTGAATCAGTGTATGCGAAGTCAGGGCAGGCCCAGACCTTGATGTCGTCAAGCATGAAGAAGAGGTTTTCGTCAACGGGCTGCCATTGATTGCATGGCGTGGCAAGGATATCCTTGAGCACAGGCGTGTGCATGAAGGCGTCAAGGGCGGACATGACGCGCTCCTTGATGGCATCGGTCTGTTCGCGGGGGAGTTTTTTGCACTCGCCGTAGTTTTCGCCATCGCCATAGTAGAGTTCGAAGAGATTGGTCTTCTTGGATGGGCGTGCTACCCATTCCTTGTTGATGGTCTCCAGCCACCCTGAACGAAGAAGGAGCGTCGCATGTTCCTGAAGGGCGGGCAACGTTGGTGCTGTTCCCGTCGCCATATATTTCAGCAGGGCGTCCTTGATGGTGTCGTGTACAATGGTTCCCGCCCAGAGAATCATCGGCTTCACATTGCGCAAGATATGGAGAAGCTTTGCCTTGTCGTCGGCATCGGCTTTCCAGCCCCCCCAGTAGCCGTAGTATTTGTAGTAGTAGGCCCGCTGGCAACTTTGAAACAGGGAGGCCCTTGAGATGGACCATGTCAAATCGTTGGTAATTTCCGCCATGATTATGATTCCTGTTTGTAACTATTCAGAAGAGGAGCAAATTGGCACTGGTTGCCAGATTTTTCTGCGCCGTGCCACTCCGCTGCGCTACGCGGTACAGCGCAAAGGAATTGTGAGTATTGCCTGTCCGTGGGTTTCGCTCGCGCCAGAGGCGCTCGCTCCACCCACGGCTAGGCTCTTGCCGCCGCTACGCGGCTTACCCTTTTGAATAGTTACTCCTGTTTTTTCTTTGTATCAGCCTCTGGTTGGTGTTTTTCCTCGCCCTTTCGGGCGACGAGCTGTCCGCATGCCGCCTTGATTTTGTCACCTTTTCGCAGGCGGATGGTGGCCTGGATGCCGTATGAAGTGAGGGTGTCCAGGAACTTGTGGCATTGTTCCTTTGCAGGTGCTTTCCAGGTAGTCGAACTGCTGTTAAGGGGAATCAGATTGACCTTGGCGTGTGTCAAACGCGCCAGTTTGGCCAGATCCCTTGCGTTGGTTTCGGATGAGTTGATTCCGTCGATGAGGACGTATTCAAAGGTGATCATGCGCCCAGTGGCCTCGTTGTAGGCAGCGCACGCTTCCAGAATTTGGCGAATGGGGTGCCGATTCTTTTCGGGGATGAGTTGCGCACGGATTCTGTCATTGGGGGCATGCAGAGAAAGGGCCAGGTTCCATGGACGTTTCTGGTCGGCCAGGCGGCGGATGCCGTTTGGGATGCCGCTGGTTGAAACGGTGATATTTCGTGCACTGATGCTAAGCCCATTTTCTGCGCTGCATAAAAAGTTCAATGCTGGTATGAGGTTGTCCAGATTGAACATGGGTTCGCCTGTGCCCATGACGACCACGTTATCGACACGCTTGCCGAGTTCATGGGAGGCAAGGATGACCTGGTCGATGATTTCAATGGTTTTCAAGTTGCGCACGAATCCAAGACGTCCGCTTTCACAGAATGCACAGCGCACAGGGCAGCCAACCTGCGTGCTGATACAGACGGTGCTGCGTTCGGGGGCACGTATCAGAACGGTCTCGACTTTGGTACCGTCAAAGAGTTCAGAGGCCCATTTGACAGTGCCGTCTTCGGCATGAAGCGTGGTGGCGGGATTCAGGGAAGACGGGGCGAAATCCTGCGCCAGTTCTTCACGTAGGCTTTTGGGTACATTCGCCATGTCATCGAAGGTGACGGCCAGTTTGCTGAAGAACCAGTCGTGTATCTGCTGGAATCTGAATTGCGGCTGGTTGTGGGCCTTGAGCCATTCGGAAAGCTCACGTTCGTCAAGCTCGCGTATTGATTTTTTGTTTGTGGCTGGCATAAAACTGAAAATGAAAAAGATTTAGGGCGTCCTGAATATATGGAATGATATCGAGTTGAAAAATGATTTCTTGTAACTATACAGATGGGGCATCTCAGGAGGGGGATAATCCACTTTGTTTTCTGCGCCTTGCCGCTCCGCTGCGCTACGCGGCACGGCGCAAAGGAACTGGGGGTATCGCCTGCCCGTGGGTTTCGCTCGCGCCAGAGGCGCTCGCTTCACCCACGGCTATGTTCTTGTCGCCGCTAACGCGGCTCTTTCTGCGCCTTGCCGCTCCGCTGCGCTACGCGGCACGGCGCAAAGGATGAGTAGGTGCCCGTGGGTTTCGCTCGCGCCAGAGGCGCTCGCTTCATCCACGGCTATGTTCTTTCCGCCGCTACGCGGCTTTCCATTCGAAATAATTACGATTACTTTTTCAATTCGCCTCGGTAGAGTTTAAGTTCGGGGAGTCCCTGGTAGGTTTTTTGCGCAGGAACAGTTTCCGCATGAAACTCAAGAAGGGGGCGTGTGCCCTGAATCGCAATGCTGACATTGCGGTGTGTTCCAAGAGGAGCGTGCCTGCTGAGGGAGGTCCATTCTCGCTTGGTGTCTGCTGGCAGGAATGGACTGAGAAGGAAAACCACCTTTTCCTGGTCGGGAAGTTCTGTAGCAAGGTCGCTTATCTGACGGATGGGAGCCTGCATATAGAAGGTTTCGACCAAAGTGGCATTGCGCTGTTTGCCGTTTGAGAGCACCATGTAGATTTTGGAGATGTTTTCCTTTTCCATGCTTTTTTTCAATGGGACTGGATGCAAATAGCCGAAGGCACTTGAAGCGAGCATTGGGATATCCTCTGCGTGACAGGCGAGGGTCATCCCGTTTATCTCACGGTCCATATTATAGCAGTGCCTGAAGACCGAGAGGGTGCTGACACCAAGGATGGCCCATACGAAAATCGACAGCAGAAGCATAGTGCGGAAGGAACGGGACTCCTTTTTGTTGAAAAGCAGAATGGCTGTTGTAATGGCGGATGACAAGGCGCAAATAAGGCAGAAGATGCTGTTGGTCTGGCTGAAGTCGTCAAAATGCACGATATTGACGAATGTGGCGGCCCAGAAAAAACAAAGAACGCATGCAACCAGGAAGCAAAGGCGGTTGCTGATAGTGAGAAGCCAGCCGAAGAAATCTTTGTAGCGCCTGATGACGATTTCAGAATAGACGCCAATCAGCACTGCCATTGGACCGAAGACGGGAAGCAAGTGGAGCGGAGAACCTCCAGGCATCAGCCAAAAGATGACGGCATTGGTTACGACTATGGCGCGGAGAAAGCGGCATGCGTATGTTTCGTTTTCGAATTGTCGTAGTGCAAGGCAGAAAGGCGCCCAAGCGAGAAAAGTCCAGGGGAAGAGGTAGCAGAGTATTTTGGGCAACATGCTGACGAGATGTCGGCAGTAACTTCCAAAACTTTCTGGCGACCTGACGACGGACAGGGCGTTCCAGGGCATGAAGGGCTGCTCTGGAATGTAGTATATCCAGAGCGAAAGGCAGAGTGCCAGCAGAAAACAGAGAAAAAGGTG
Source organism: Victivallales bacterium (assembly GCA_017535315.1). Classification (GTDB taxonomy): domain Bacteria; phylum Verrucomicrobiota; class Lentisphaeria; order Oligosphaerales; family Oligosphaeraceae; genus RGIG3456. The sequence goes on from JAFXUD010000032.1 coordinate 46,072, forward strand.
AGGTCTGGACTGGAGAAAGTCAACGCTTCGCAATCGGTGTCCCATGAAGAAATAGGGCGCATAGAAGATAATGACGGCCTTGACGCCAGTGCCGAAGGAGGCCAGCAGCACCAGAAGCAGCGCCAGTCCCCAGGCAAGCCACCAGCGATGCGCCTTCCAGCCCTGAAGATAGGTGATGTACCATGCCAGCGAGAGAAGCGCGGAAACCACCATGTCGTTGTGCGCCGTCAATGCCGTGCGAAAGCTCAGGACGCTTGTTAGGGTGACAGCGGTGGCTATTAGCCCTGCATATGACGACTGCACCTTTCTTGCCATGATTCCACTGGAAATGGCCAAAACAAAAAGCGACAGCACAGATGGCAGGCGAAAGGTGAAGAGATTGGGCTGCCTGAAAAACGAACAAATTACGGCACACCATGAATACAAGGGGAAGCCAGGAACGTGGTGGCCGTAGATAAGGGTCCTGAAAATGGAGTGCCCCGCCGCGAAATCCTGCGCGAAAGCACCGAGCAGGGCTTCGTCGCTGAAACGGATTTCGCTTATCCCAAGTCCCAGAAGATAAACCGTGGCAGTTGTCACAAGCAGCAAAAACATGCTGCGCCAAGTTGGCTTTGTGTCAATGATTATCATACCACGGTCTGTTATTGGATAGGGAACAGGCGGGACAGCAGTACTGTCCCGCCTTCATTGGGATTTTGGGGAAGCGAAGACGCCTCCCAATCGATGAGTGATTGCAAGGTGGATTCGTCTATCTTGTAATCTGTTTGTTATGCCTCGACGACGGCGGTTGCCGCAGCGGGGTTGATGTAGTCGTGATAGCGGTTGCCGACGGTTGCCTCGGCGGTGCTGCCGCTGTGGATGAAGACACGGTACTGGAAGACGAAGAGGGAATCCTTCTTGATGGTGTAGGAGCCGTCTTTGCTCTTGTCGTTGTAGAAGTAGGAGGTGCCGAAGGGGTTGGCGGTCATAAGGCCGTAGTTACGGACGTGCCAGTAGGTCGGGAAACGGAAGTTGCTTGGATTGTCCATGATGGTGATGCCCGCGATGGAGCCATCGGCCACAGGGCCGTAATAGTCGCACCATTCGGCGCGTTTGCCCCAGGTCTCGTTTTCGCCGACGGCGCCGTAGGAGTTGACGATGGTGCCCTTGTTGGTGGCATCCATGGAGGAGGCGACGCGGATGGAGCAGATGCCGCCTTCCTTGGTGTCACCGAAGGTGACGTCGCCCTCGGTTGCCTTGAAGGCGACCTTCAGGTCAACAGCCTGTTCATTGTCATTCAGCAGGTAGAAGGTATAGGTACGGGTCTCTTCCATGACCTTGATGCCGTCTTTGGAAAGCCAGTCAAGCTGCATGAGGATTTTGCCGCGTACGGGGCCAGCCTCAACGATTTCGCAGGATTTGCAGAGGATGGAGCCGTGGCCGTTCCAGCTTTCGGACCAGTTGTCATCATGCTCGATGCCATTGACGGAGAGGTCGCCCCACGCCGTCCAGAAGCTCTTCTGGTGGTGGTGGTCCCTGGTTTCGCCAGGAAGGTCGAGAATCAGCGGGTAGGTGCGCGTGACGTTGGCGCCGCTGGGGCCGATGACGGGGTGCAGGAATGGGCGGGTCCAGGCATCGCCGTAGTGCAGGGTCGTGAAGAGTTTGCCGTGGGCGAAGATATCAATGCAATCGGGGTCATGTTTCTTGGAGCTATTGTATTTGAGTTCCAGCGCGTTCTCGAAGCTCTTTGCCTCCCCAAGGGTGTAGGTGGCTTCCGAGTTGGCGGCGAGATTGGCTATGACGAAGATGGCCTGTTTTTTGCCGTCGCATTCGATGACCTGGCAGGGAATCTCACCGATTCCGTCGTACAATGCATAGCTTCCTGTGGCGATGTCTGCATCCAAGGCGACTGCGATAGGCGCGTTTTTGCGGTCATGCGCGCCAGCTTTGACTGTGATTTTGATGGCCATTGTCTTGTTCCTTCCTAGTGTTTGTGGTCATTTGAAAAGCAAGGGGAGCATTGCCCAGCGTCTCCCAGTTACATTACCTCTATAATATGCAGTTTTTCCCGCTTATGTCAAACGGATTGTGTGGAAAAAAAAGGAATTATTTACTTTAGTTGCCGAATAGACTTCACCAACAGAGAAGAGCCGCGATAGCGGCGGCAGGAGCATAGCCGTGGGTGGAGCGAAGCCGCGATAGCGGCGGCAGGAGCATAGCCGTGGGTGGCGCGAAGCCGCGATAGCGGCGGCAGGAGCATAGCCGTGGGTGGAGCGAAGCCGCGATAGCGGCGGCAGGAGCATAGCCGTGGGTGGAGCGAAGCCGCGATAGCGGCGAAGCGAAACCCACGGTCAGATGCCCCCCCAGTCCCTGTGCGCCGTGCCGCGTAGCGCAGCGAAGCGGCAAGGCGCATCCTGGCCATCGGCCAGTGAGGAACAATGTCATCAGGAAACTCAAGTATATAATTCCCCCCAAAAAAGCAATTGGCAAAAATCGGTGCCCCTACGGGGCTTGAAAAAAGCCTTCCCTCCGTGGGCTTCGCTTGCCCACGTCTATACTCTGTCGCTCCTACGGAGCTTTACACTACTTCCTTTTGGGGAACAAAGCGTTCTTATTAAGACCACTTTTTTTACCAAAACGTATTAGAACCCAAAAGAACGAAATCTATCGTAATAGTTTGCGGTGACTTGTTAGATAGCGAATATGGAAAAAGCAATTATATTATACGATAATGGTTGAATTGCAAAGACCCCATGGCTATTCAGGAGTGAATTATGAAACTGAGGTTTTTTATGATGTGTTTGGGACTGAGTTGTGCTTGTTTGCATTCGGCAGAGGACGCCAATTGGGAAGCGATGAAGCGTGCGGCGCGTGAGCGTCCGCGGGAGGTCATCTACAATACGGATGGCTGCGATGCCCTTTACTATCCGAATGATTTGGCTGTCACGCCCGAAAACTTCAAGTCGCGTCGGCTGGTTTTTACGGAGGGGACCGAGGTTGCTTCTCTTCTCTACTGTCCCGTGACGTCGGGATTCTGCCATGTCACGCTCCCCACCCAGATTGGAGACCAACTGCTGAGGACCATGGATGTGGAGCGTCCCAGTCACAACTGCACGAGCGAGTTGTTTGCCTTGGGCACGGACCCTCTGAAGCTGGCTGTGGAGTATTCACGCGCGCATAACTTGGAGGCATTTGCCTCTTTCCGCATGAACGATACCCATGACGCCGCTCAACGCGAGGAAAAGCCTTATCCGCTGTTTCCTCCATTCAAGAAAGAGCATCCAGAGGTGCTTTTTGGAAGCGAAAAGCAAAGGCCCTCATACTGCAACTGGACTGCGGTGGATTATGCCCAGCCCATTGTTCGGCAGCGTATTCTTGGGTTGATTGAGGAGACCTGCCAGCGCTATGAGCTGGATGGCGTGGAGTGCGATTTCATGCGGCACGCGCAGCTTTTCAAGAGCGTCGGCTTGGGAGGAACGGCCTCTGCGGAAGAACTGGCTTTGTTGACGGAGATGATGACGAAACTGCGCGCCATCACCGAAGCGGAAGGATACAAACGGAAACGCCCCATCCTGATTGCGGTGCGCGTTCCCGATTCGGTGGAATACTGCCGCGCTATCGGCATTGATTTGGAGACATGGCTCCAGAAGGGACTGGTGGATTTGCTCATCACTACCAGCTATTTCCAGTTGAACCATTGGAACTATTCTGCGGCATTGGCCCACAAATACGGCGTCAAGTTCTATGCGTCTCTGGATGAATCGCGCATTCGCGAATATCTACCAGCCTATGGCAACCGCAATTCGCAAGCCTGCTATGCGGCACGTGCACTGGCGGCCCGACGCGCTGGAGCCGATGGCATCTACCTTTTCAACTGCGAGCGCAGCAGACTGACTGCCTGCGGGATTGGCAGCATTGAAGCATTGGCGTTCAAAAACAAAGTCTATTACGCGACTGTCCGCGGATCGGGCGGCTATCGTCCTGGCGGGTATCTGCGAAATGGCGAGAGCTATCGCAATATGACCAGTATCGAACCCAAAGAACCCGCCGCTTTGGAGGCGAATGGAAAGCTGGATTTCGACATAGAGATAGGCGACGATCTTTCAGACAAGGAGATTGCCGCACGCTGCCTGGAGGTTACCGCGCAGATGCGCACCAACCAGCCTCAATTGGATTTCATCCTCACGGTCAATGGCAAAGCCTATCATGCAGACCGAACCGCCGATGATGATATTCTGGAATTCGAGTTGGACAAGACTTCTTTGCAGCCAGGCATGAATCATTTCCAGATAGCCAATTCCTCTGCGGATTTGCAAAAAGAAGTCCAGATGCGCACGGTACTCAAGGGAGACCAGGTGATGGTCTATGGCAAGAACCAGGGGCGTTGGCGCCGTTTCGCCATTTTCAATGGCCAGCAGGAAAGCATTGAGGAGAATGCCTATTGCCTGGAGGATATTTCAAACGAGATTGGCGGAGCCTTATATCATCCGCTCTTCCCTGTCAAGGGCACGGCCACCCGAGCGCGTTTCAGCATGAAGGTCAAGAAGACAGAAGAGCCTGACGCAGTGGTCGCCCGAATCGCCGACGGGCAGTTTGTGGAGGTTATCCAGTTCCAGCCCAAGAGCATTTCCCTCAAGTATGCTGGACAGAGCGTGCCCTTCGTGACCGACGATGCCTTCCATACCTACAACGTTGTCGTCGATAAGGGGAAGCTAACGTTGGAGGCGGATGGACGGACGCTGTTGACGGCGGAGCTGCCCGCCCGTGCCACCGACAGCCAATATGCGCTGGAGAATGTGGCTCCTGGAATTGGCATCCCCAACTTGCATACGGCTGGTCTGGTAATCGGGTCGTTGGCAGGCAAAGGAATGGGCTCGGCGCTGTGGAAGGATGTTCAACTGGATGACAGCGGCGTCAGCATCTCCGATTTTGCGGTGAAAATATCCTATATGAACGCAGCGGCCGCTCAATTGATTAAACTCAAGGATGAGCCCATCCATTCATCGGGTATGGTGCAGGTTCGCGACGGAGCCTGTAATGCGTCGGATGGTGTTGTGGGTACCTACCTTCCCGAAGGGTGCCGTGTTTCCGAAGATGGCGGCAGCCTAGTTCTAGAGCATGATTTACGCAACAAGACGCAGCATTTTAATATGCTGTCTGCCTTGAAGAGTGCGGTGGAGCATCGTTTTGTGGCCGCCGAGTGGAAGGTGCAGGCCCTGCGAGATGGGGAAAACGTTGAGCCTTGCTTTCAGATTGTCATGGCTCCTGCGCGGCCTGATGGAAAGGGTGTCTGGGAGTTTTCGGTCAGGAGTTCCACTAAAGCCATCAGCACATTGATGGGAGTGTTGCCCGTGAAACGCTTCGACCCCAAGGCGGTCAATCATTTCAAGCTGCTGATCGATACACAGAGCGGCGAAGCCGTTTTGTGGTGCAATGGTCAGTTGGCCATCAGCGGCACCATTAAGGCGGGTGCAGAACGGGAGAAGCCCTTTTTGCTTGTCGGCGACGCATCGGGAAACATCGCGGGACAGGCTCGCCTCTTTTTCTTGAACATAGGGTACGTCGGAGAATAAGGCAAAATCGACGTTGACTAGAAAAAACATTACAAGAGGCGACAGAAAAAACGCCGCGTTAGCGGCGACAGAGTATAGCCGTGGGCAAACGTAGCCGCGCAAGCGGCGAGCGCAGCCCACGGTACGAAGGGTATTTATGATTTCAGCCGCGATAGCGGCGACAGAGTATAGCCGTGGGCAAGCGTAGCCGCGTAGCGGCGAGCGCAGCCCCCGGTACGAAGGGTATTTATGATTTCAAGCCGCAATAGCGGCGACAGAGTATAGCCGTGGGCAAGTGAAGACGCGTAGCGTCGAGCGCAGCCCACGGTACGAAGGGTAATTATGATTTCAAGCCGCGTTAGCGGCGACAGAGTATAGCCGTGGGCAAGTGAAGACGCGTAGCGTCGAGCGCAGCCCCCGGTACGAAGGGTATTTTTGATTTCAGCCGCGATAGCGGCGACAGAGTATAGCCGTGGGCAAGCGTAGCCGCGCAAGCGTCGAGCGCAGCCCCCCGGTACGAAGGGTATTTATGATTTCAGCCGCGATAGCGGCGACAGAGTATAGCCGTGGGCAAGCGTAGCCGCGCAAGCGGCGAGCGCAGCCCACGGCCTCCCCCAAAAAATGCATTCAAGCCAACGCACGGAGGGTGCTATTTACATAATCGCCCGCAACCACACGGAGTGTGCGCAACGGGCTGATGAGATGCCCTCCCACATACCCGCGCCCGAAATCGGGCGCAACAAAAAACTTGCCATTTCCGATCCACCTGGGGAAGATAGCGTTCTACCAAGATGTATTAAAGCCCTATTTCTTCAAGACGCCATCACCGTAGATCGTCTTCCAGTCATCGCGCATGGAGACGGGTATCCAGCCGTTCTGTTCGCAGGCTTTGAGCAGCTTGTCGGCTTTTGCGGGGTTGCCGTATTCGCGGGTTGTGTCGTCGCATAGCAACATGAAGCCCAGGGCCTTGTATTTGTTCCCCTGGATAGCGTAGTTCACCATGCTTGCATCGGAGAAGGCGTTCCCGAAGGCCAGCACGGGCTGCACGCCAATTTCGCGCGCAATGATGGAGACCTTGTTCATCTGGAGGTTCTTGATGAGATTCTTGCCACCCAGCAGAAGGGTGTCGCCCTTGCTGAAAGTATATTCCAAGCCGTCCTTGTCGCCTTGTCCGCTGGCGACGATGGTGCTGTCCGAACCGATGACCTGACTTGGCGGAAGGTTCAGCTTCTCTGCCAGCGGACGCACGGTGAGCCTGTCTGTACCGCTGATTACATAGACGGTGAAGCGGTTTTTGACGAGGTACTGTACCACCTCGACCATCGGCTTATAGAAGGCGTCACCGCGTTTCAGACCGATGAAGCCAGGCTGGTGTTCCTCCATAAACGTTCGGATGAAGGCGTCGAACTCGGCGATGGTCAGCCCTTTGTAGGCTTCCGAGACCATGCGCTCGCGGTTGCTGCTTAGCGTCGGGAAAGTTCCGTTTCGCGAGGCCTTTGCAGCGGCGAGCTGTTCCTCGGTCGCCTTGTAGCTCGGGTCGTCCAGCACACGGTGTTCGAATAGGCACCAGTCGAAATAGGTCGGGTCGGTCTCCAGGAAGAGCGTGCCGTCCAAATCAAACACGGCAATGCGTTTCTCGACGGGTATGTAATCGGGCGAGCCTTTTGACGTGACGGCTTTGACATAACCGATCAGGGCCGTCTTTGCAGGCGCGGTATCGTTCCAAAGCGTAAGCGGCTTGCTGACGCAGCCAGTCAGGGAGAACGCTGTTAGGATGATGACGGTCCAGATGTGAATATGCCAGCGTTTGAGCAAATCAGTTTTCATGTTGTAGATATCCTTTGGTTGGGTTATTCGCACAGGACGAAGCCTGGGCTTCTCCATGCGCTGTCAGCAGGTAGAAGAACGGAGTGTCGAGGATGGCGAGCAGGAGCTTGACGAGGTACTGGCCGACGATGATTCCCGCCAGCACAGGCCATTTCTCAGGCGTCCAGAGCCATTTGAAACCGATGCCGAACGCGATGCCGATGAAAAGCACGGTGTCGATGATTTGGCTGGTAGCCGTGCTGGCGTTGTTCCAGAGCCAACGGGCCGCCGTGGTACCACCGTGCTTTTGGAGATACCAGTCGCGGATTTTGTGGAAGAACCAGACATCCCACAGCTGCGAGGCAAAGTAGGCGATGAGGCTTGCCAGGACAAAGAGCAGGTTCTGTCCCAATACCTTTGAGTAGGCCTCCTGCATCGTCGGGTCCGCCGCTGGCACCCAACCCGCGATAAGGATGAGCGCGGAGGCGAAGAGCTGCGATGCAAAGCCGTAGAGAACGCTCTTTGAGGCCTCGGCGCGTCCCCAGATTTCGCCAATGACGTCGGTGAAGAGGAAGGTGCAGGCATAGCAGAGCACCGCGCTTGGCAACACGATTTCCGTGCCAAACAGGGGAAGACCTGTGCGGAACAGCTTTGCCGTCACCACATTGGAGACAATGAGCGCCGTCGTGAAAAGCGTGTTCAGCAGGATGAGGTTTTCGTTTGTCCTACGCATGGCTCCACCTCAGGCTTATTTCCACTCGCGGCGGTCGATGGCGGCGAAGAGACGGGACTTTGCATAGTTTTCATAGCCGCAACCAGGTTTTGCGTAGTTGGCGAATGGGTAGATGGAGATGCCTCCGCGTGGCACGAAGATGCCCATGACCTCCAGGTAGCGCGGCTCCAGAAGGGCGGTCAGGTCTTTGCGGATGATGTTGCAGCAGTCCTCATGGAAATCCCCGTGGTTGCGGAAGCTGAACAGGTACAGTTTCAGCGACTTGGACTCGACGAGATATTGGTCGGGAATGTAGGCGATGCGGATTTCGGCGAAGTCGGGCTGTCCCGTCTTCGGGCAAAGCGTGGTGAATTCGGGGCAGTTGAGCATCACCATGTAGTCGTTTTCAGGGTGCTGGTTGGAAAAACGCTCCAGCAACTTCGGGTTGTAATCGCAGATATACTGCGTCGTCTGGCTTCCGAGCTGGGTAATCTGCGCCAGCTCTTCCTTGCTTCTGCTCATGGTGATGTGCTCCTAGTTTTGTTTATGCAGGCGGAGGGTATTCCGCCAAGACAGGATGGAATTGCGAACTGTCTGAAGAAAACAGCTAATAAATATAATGCACTTTCTCTTGTTTGCAACGTGGGAGTGCGTAATTGGCTCGGATGAATTGCTCATACGTAACTATTCAGAAGGGGCATATTGGCACAGACTGCAAGTTTTTATGCGCCGTGCCGCTCCGCTTCGCTATGCGGCACGGCGCACGGGGACTGGGGGTATTGTCTGCCCGTGGGTTTCGCTCGCGCCAGAGGCGCTCACTCCACCCACGGCTAAATTCTTGTCGCCGCTTACGCGGCTCTTATCTGTGGGTAAAGTCCAATCGGCAACTAAAGTATATAATTCCCATTATTTGACAGGTTCCCTTGCAGTAAGATGATGAATGTGCTATATTTATGCGAACTGGAGAACGCATTCTGGATTTAGTCTATCTATAAATCTAGTAAATCTAGCCCCTAGAATTCCTTCCCCTGCATCGCCTATACCACCAACAGGAGAGCAACTATGCAAAATGACCCCGAACTCCTGACCGTCACCCACGGCGGCATCCAAACTGTTCCCAGGGCGGATTTCACGGCCTCCCCGCAAATCGTCTATCTCGATTTTGACGGGGCGGTGACCTCCTACGTCAACGCCGACCTCGGCGTCGCCATCGGCGGCATCACGGTCGAGCCGTCGGGCTTCGGCGACGACGTCACCGCCACCATCGCCGCGTTCCTCAACGGCATGTTCGACGACGTCGTCTTCACGACCGAACTCCCGTCCGACGGCGCATTCTCCACCATTTATATTGGCGTCGCCTCCGCCTTCGACGAATACGGCGACTTCCTCGGCCTCGCCGAGACCATCGATTCGGACAACCGAATCCACGATGACAACGCCTTCGTCCTCCTCGACTCCTCCGCCACCGCCGAACTCGTCGTTTCTGTCATCGTCCACGAGACGGAGCACATCGTCCACGGCATGGACCACGGCGGCGAGGGGCTCGCACGGTATGCAGATATAATTATAAAAAAAGGACAGGTCAGTTCTGGTCTGACCATAGAGAACGACAATTTAACTGTCTATAGCGGCGGGACGGCGGTCGGAAATACGGTCAACGGCGGCGGCACTTTGAACGTCGATGGCGGCGGGACGGCGGTCAGCACCACGGTCAACGAACATGGCGAATTGTGGGTCTTCAGCGGCGGGACGGCGGTCAGCACTACGGTCAACTACTTGGGCTATTTGAACGTCTCCAGCGGCGGGACGGCGATCGGAACTACGGTCAACTACTTTGGCGATTTGAACGTCTCCAGCGGCGGGACGGCGGTCGGAACAACGCTCAACAGCAGGCAAGCCCATTTGTGGGTCTCCAGCGGCGGGACGGCGATCGGCACAACGGTCAACAGCGGAGGCAGCTTGGCCGTCGATAGAGACGGGACGGCGATCGGCACAACGGTCAACTCGGGCTTCTTGTTCCTCACCGGAAGGGCGTTCGACACAACTGTCAACCTAGGCGGCCAGTTGTGGGTTCACAGCGGCGGGACGATAACAGGACAGACAACGTTCAAGGGCAACGCAATGGTTTACGTCTACAGCGGCGGGAAGATAACAGGACGGACGACGTTCGAGGACTGGGCATCTTTCTTCGTCAGTGGAGGCGCGATTTTCGACTTCGACATCTCCGACATCTCGCCGTTCGACAACGCCCTTGTGAACAATTTTTATATTGTCATGGGGCAGCCGTTCTCCTTCACGCTCACGGTCTCCGACTGGCAGGCGAAGGGCGTGTACAGGCTCGCCGACGGCGCGGGGGACTTCGACAAGACCGTCACCGTCGTGGACACTCTTGGCGCGGAACTCGGGACGCTCACGGTCGGCGGCACATTGAAAAAAGGCAAAGCAGAATACACGCTTGCCAAGAGCGACGACAGCCTCACGGTCACGGTCGATGTCAACACTTTCACAGGCGACCTGGACTATGAAAAGAACATCACAGACGAGATACTCGCGAGCGGCGTCAATGTCAACGAAGGCGGCATTCTCAATCTCCTGTCTGGCGGCATTGCGGTCAGCACCACGGTCAACGACGGCGGCAATCTCAATGTCCGTTCAGGGGGGACTGCGGTCAGCACCACGGTCAACTACCTCGGCGAAATGACTGTCTTCGATGGCGGCACGGCGAAGGAGACCACGGTCAACTCAAGGGGCAAAATCTTTGTCGAATCAGGCGGCTCAGTGGAGAACACCACGGTCAACAGCAGCGGCTGGTTGTATGTCTCTGGCGGCGGGAGTGTGGACGGAACCACCGTCAACCAGATGGGCTCGGCCATCGTCTATGCTGACGGCGTCGCGAGCGGCGCCACGGTCAACTACGAAGGATATTTGAGGGTCGATCAGGGCGGCACGGCGCATGACGTCGTGGAGAACGGCGGCGGCGTGTTCGTGAATGACGACGCGGACGCGACGTTCAAGCCGAACGTCTTCAGCGGGCTGGAGATGACGGCCAACTACACCACCGCCACGGTCCACTCGGGCACGACCGCGAACAACACAACGCTGAACGGAAGCGGCGTCAAACTGGAGGTTTACAACGGCGGCACCGCAATCGACACGACCGTCCAGAATGGCTGGCTTGAAGTCAGAGGCGGCACGGCGGAGAGCGTCGCAGTCGGCTCTGGTGGGTCATTATGGCTCTATCCAGACGCAAGGCTGACGGGGCAGATGACGTTCGAGGAAGGGGCAGTCGTCATAGCCAATGGCGCGGTAATCGACTTCGACATATCGGCGCAGTCGCCAGACAACGCGCCGCTCGTCAACGACCTGTCGCTAATCAAGGGGACGCCATCATTCACCATCACGGTCGCGGAATCGCAGGCGGAGGGAAAATATGTCCTCGCGGGCGGCACGGCGAGCTTCGACAAGACGCTCACGGTCTTCACAGCCGAAGGAGAAACGCTCGGCACCATCACCGTCGGCGACACCAATGTCTCAATCGGCGAACAGGTCTATTCGCTCGTGGTCAGCGACGGCCAGCTGCTCTTCACCGTCGGCGAACTCGACACGACGCCGCCCAACGCGCCTCTCGCCACAGCCAGCACGGACAAACCAACCAACCAGAGCGTCACGGTCACGGCGACATTCAGCGACGACAGCGTCAAAAAGGAATACTCTCTGGACAACAATACGTGGAAGACATATCCATCCAAAGGCGTCAAGATGGCCGACAACGGCACGGTCTGGTTCCGAGGCACGGACGCGGCTGGAAACGTCTCAGATGTCACCAGCTACAAAGTGGCGAACATCGACAAGGTGCCGCCCGCCGCGCCGACGGTCTCCGCCGACATCACCACGCCTACGAATGGCTTTGTGACGGTCACGCCCGTCTTCAGTGACGATTCGATCCAGCGTCAGGTGTCGCTGGACGGCGGCGTGGAATGGGTTGGCAATATCGAACAAATCGTGATGACCGCCAACGGCTGGGTCTATTTCCGAGGCATCGACGCCGCTGGAAACATCTCGGAGACCACTGGCTACGAGGTGACGAACATCGACATTTTGCCGCCCGACGCGCCTGTAGCCACCGCGAGCACGACGGCCCCGACCAACCAGAGCGTCACGGTCACGGCGACCTTCAGCGACGACAGCGTCAAGAAGCAGTACTCGCTAAACAATAAGAAGTGGAACACCTACAAGAAGGGTATCGTGCTCACTGAAAACTGCACGGTCTGGTTCCGCAGTATGGACGAGGCGGGCAACGTCTCCGAGGTCACCAGCTACGAGGTCACGAACATCGACAAGGAGCCGCCAGCCGAG